>FNSS01000001.1:2555000-3193750 GCA_900104855.1 Rhizobiales bacterium GAS188 | reverse complement strand
GTAGTTCGGCCGGCCGGCGAGCGAGCGTGCGATCTCGCAGCGGCGCCTTTCGCCACCCGACAGCGCGATCGAGGGCGTCTTGCGCAGCCGCGCAATGTTGAATTCCTCGAGCAGCGCGTCGAGCTCGCGCTGCCGGCGTTGCTTGTTGGGCTCGATCACCTCGAGCACGGCCCGGACATTGTCCTCGACATTGAGGCCGCGGAAAATCGAGGCCTCCTGCGGCAGATAGCCGACACCGAGACGCGCCCGCCGATACATTGGCAATTGCGTCACGTCATGGCCGTCGAGATAGATATGGCCGGCATCCGGGGCGAGGAGGCCGGTGATCATGTAGAACACCGTCGTCTTGCCGGCGCCGTTCGGACCGAGCAGCCCGACCGCCTCGCCGCGCATCAATTCGATGCTGACATGCTCGACCACCTTGCGGGCCCCGAAGCTTTTCTCCAGCCCTTCGACGGTGAGGAACCCTTCGCGCGCCGTCAGTTTGAAATGGGGCGCGGGATGCATCGGCAGCGGTTCGGCAGCGGCGGCCGGCACCGCGGAGGCCACGCCTTTTCGCCGCAACAGGGCGGCGGCCTTCTCGCCGGCGCCAGCGATCAGGCGGCGCGCCATTCCGGGCTGGCCGGGCTGCACCGGAGGCGCGAAATCGTAGGCAAGATCCTGGGCCGGGGCCTCGTCCCAACGGCCCGCGACCTCGTCGGGCTCATTGCCGGTTGGCTCGCTGCCGATTGGCTCGTTCCCAAGCGGCGCCTCGCCGGGCGCGGCGGGGCGTCGCGGGATCAGGTTAGAAAGACGATCAAGCAAAGCCAATTCCCGACATCTGGCGCCGCAGGCGGCGCGGATCTCCCGACACAGCGCTATTGAGCATAAGGCAAGGGAGCGGAATACTTAAATCGCGGTCATTCCGTCTTCGCCGCCTTGCCGACGGCCGGCTTGGCTGCCGGCTTGCCGGAACTCGCCTTTTGCGGCGCAACCGCTTTGGCGTCGCCCGACTGGCTGCCTTGCACGAAGAGCGATTTCACCGGCGTTCCGGGCGCCGAGAACACATTCGCCACCCCCGAATTCAGGTCATAGGTCATCTTGTCCCCGGTCGTGACATTGGGACCTTGAGTCAACGAAACATGCCCGGTCAAAGTGACGATATTCTGGACGCGATCGAACTCGGCGGCATCGCCGGTCGCGACCTGATCGTTCTGGACCACGCTGACTGGCCCCTTGACCAGGATGCGCTTGACGGCGCTGCCGGCCATCCCGGAGGATTGCGGGGCTGGTTGCGTGTCGCTGCCGGCAGCCGCCTTGTCGGCGGTGCTATCCTTCTGGCGCTCGTAATAGGCGGTGAGCTCGCTGCCGACGACCTTGCTGGCGCCCTGGGTCACGGTGACGCCGCTCGCACCGGAATAGACCGCGCGACCCTCCTTGTCGAAGATGTCGAGCCGATCGGCCGTGATGTAGATCGGGTCCTTGGACTTGGTCGGAAATGGGCTGGCGGCGCCCGATTGCTTGGTATCGGATTTGGCGTCGGGCTTGGCGGCCGGCGCCTTGGCGGCGGGAGTCCCCGAGCCGGCAGTGCTCGAACCGGCAGTGCCCGAGCCGGCAGTGTTCTTGGCAGCCTCCGCATAGGCGCCTGTGCATAGGCCCACCCCGAGGAACACCGCCAGGGCACCCTGCACCGCCGCTTTCACGAATGAACGAGACCTCATGGCCGCAGCTCCTGCTTCACGGCCGCCTGCTGTTTGCTCGGCGCACCATCCGCCGTCGGTTCGAGGCGGGATCGGACATTGCCGATGAAGGTCACCCTCTTGCCGTTATCGACCATCTCCAGCCCATCGGCGCTGATCTCGCCGTCGGACATCTTGACGTTGACGGGCTTGCTCGAGTTGATATCGCCGGTCTTGAATTTCATGGTCGCCTGTTCGAGCCGGATGTCATAGCCGCTGGTGGTCTTGACCCGCACATCGGTCTTCACCTCCAAGGTCTCGTTCTGCGTGTCGTAGATGCCTTGCTTGGCGGTGAGATTGGCGCTCTGGCCGCTTTCCAGGACCAGATGCGCGTCCATTTCCACGAGATTGATCACCGACGGCTTGCTCACATCCTGGATCGCCTGCTTGGCCACGACCTCATAAGGGCGGTTATCCTTCTTGAAGCCCGCGAGCTTCGGCATCTGCATCGTGACCTGGGAGGTCGACAGGTTGAAGCCCTGGACGCTGAAATTGGCAGGCAGGATCTGCCTGAACGGATCGAAGAGCCACACCGCCAGGAGCCCCGCCACCGCGATCACGACGCCGACCGGGATGGCGCGGCGCAACAAGCGAACGCGCGCCGAATGGCGTGTCGCCCGCGCGAAATCGCGCGCGCCCGAGCTTTCCTCGGGCACCCCGTCATTCACGTCGAAGCGCCCATCCGCAGGGCGCATCGCTGCCGTCGTCATCGCCCCTCCTCGCACCGAGCGCCTCAATAGGGCAATTCGTCCAACGCCCCAAATTGCTCAACACCCGAATTCGCTCAACGCCCAAAGCGCCGCAATGTTCCCGCCTCTTCTGTCAGAAAGAAAGGGCGAAGACATGGCGTGCTGAAGGCAGCTGGGGACCTCGAGGTTAATGGATCATGAAGATGCGCGTGGCCGGGCGAGCGGCCTCGCCTGAGCGGCGTGCTCGGCGAATCCGGTCAAAAGGCGCGAATTCTCGCAATTTCGAGCGCTCCGCCCGCCATACCGGGGCGATTCGGTATGTATTCGGGCCAACTTCACCCCTCCAGCAAGGGGAGAGGTGGGCGCTGGCGCTCGGGCTCAGGTCAGCCAGCGCTTGCGCCTCTTATAGCTCTTGACGTTGCGGAAGCTTTTGCGTCCCTCACCGCCGATGCCGAGATAATATTCCTTGACGTCCTCGTTCTCCCGCAAGGCCTGCGCCTCGCCGTCCATCACGACGCGCCCGGTCTCGAGGATATAGCCATAGGTCGCATGTTTCAGCGCCATATTGGTGTTCTGCTCGGCGACCAGGAAGGATACCCCCTCCCGAGCATTCAAGATGCGCACGATCTCGAAGATTTCCTCGACGATGCGCGGCGCAAGCCCCATCGAAGGCTCGTCGAGCAGGATCATGCGGGGCTTCGCCATCATGGCCCGGCCGATGGCGCACATCTGCTGCTCGCCGCCCGAGGTATAGCCGGCAAGCGCCGTGCGGCGCTCCTTCAGGCGCGGGAAAAAGGCGTAGATCGCTTCCATATCGGCCTTGACGGCAGCGCGCCCGTCGCGCCGCGTGAAGGCGCCGGTCAACAGATTCTCCTCGATGGTGAGATGGCCGAAGCAATGGCGGCCTTCCATCACCTGGATGCAGCCGCGCCGCACCAGCTCATTGGGCGTGAGCTTCTCAATGCGCGCGCCATCGAACTCGATCGAGCCCTTGGTCACCTCGCCGCGCTCGGCATGGAGAAGATTGGAGATGGCCTTGAGCGTGGTGGTCTTGCCGGCCCCGTTGGCGCCGAGGATGGCCACGATTCCGCCGCGCGGCACGCTCAACGACACGCCCTTCAGCACCAGGACGACGTGGTTATAGATCACCTCGATATTGTTCACCGAGAGGATCGGGGCGGCTTCCGCGGTCCGGGACCTCGCTTCAGCGCTCTCAGTCATCGGCATTGAGCTTCCCTTGTGCGGTCATGGCCGGGCCGGATCTTCAGCAAAGAGTGCGCCCGGCCATGTCGCCAATGATGCTCAGGATGGCTTGTCGCAAGCCTCGCTGCGCTTCGGCCAGCCGGCGTTCTTCTCCGCATAGTCCTTCGCCGCGGCTTCGGCGAGCGGCATCACCTTGTCGCTCATGGAGGGAAGGTCGCCCGAGACCTTCACCCATTTCTGGCCGTCCCATGCCTGCATGAAGGTCGGGCGGTGGCCATTATGATCCCTGCAGGTGATCTGCAACGGCCCGGTGAAACCCTCGAAGCCGAGCTGCTTCAAGCGATCCGGCGTGAGATCGATCGTCTCGAGCCCGCGCCGCACATCCTCGCCCGTCACCACCTTCTTGCCGGTGAGCTTCTGGGCATTGGCGATCGCCTCGGCGATCAGCATCGAGTTGTAGACGCCGCGGTCATAGAGCACCTCGCCGACCTTGTCCTTGGAGGCGACCTGGCTCTTGCCCTTGTCGACGACCTTGCTGAGGATGTCCTGGATGGCCGGGAAATTGGCGCCGGTCGCGTGCCAGTTCAGGATCTTGAAGCCCTTGGCGGCATCGCCTGCACCACGCGCATCATCCTCGCTCGGCCACCAGATGGAGATGAACTTGTCCATCGGATAGCTGATGCGCGCCGCCTCCTTGACGGCCGTGCCGTTCATCGCGCCCCAGCCATACATGACCATGTAGTCGGGCTTGTCGCGGCGCACATTGAGCCATTGCGAGGACTGGTTCTGCAGGTCGCCGAAGGCCACCGGATACATCTTCAAGGTGAAGCCGACATCCTTGGCGAAGGCCTCGAACATCGGAATCGGCTCTTTGCCGAAGCCGGCATCGAGATAGAGATAGCCGATGGTCTTGCCTTTGAGCTTGTCGAGCCCGCCATCCTTGTCGGCGATATAGCGCAGGATCATCGACAACCCGTCCCAATAGGTGTTGGGCGGGTTGAAGGCCCATGGGAAGGTTTCGCCGACCGCCGAGGCCGACAGCCCATAGGCCATCGACAGGATCGGGATCTTGTCGACCGCGGCCTTGGGGATCAGCGGCAAGGTGATGCCCGTCGACCAGGGATTGACCATGACCGGCTTCTTGCCCTTGATCGCTTCGTAGCACTCTATGCCCTTCTTGGTGTCGTAGCCCGTCTCGCATTCCTCGATGACGAGCTTGACGCCGCCGATGCCGCCATCGCGCTGATTGAGCATTTCGAGATAGTCGTGCATGCCATCCGCGACCGGAATGCCGGAGCCCGAGAAGGGGCCCGTGCGGTAGGTGAACAACGGCACGTAGATCGAATCCTCGGCAAAGGCCGCAGACGCGGCACCGAGCGTGCCGGCGCCCAGCAGGATGGCTGCAGCCAGGGCCCCCATCGTCTTGGCATTCATAGGCTTCGTGCGCCGCATGACGTGACCTCCCTTGTAGTCATCTTGCTTTGAAGCAATTCGTTCGGACGCAAGCCCGATCAAGACCTTGCACCGTTTCCGGGCTAAGGTCGCATTGCCCGGCCTTCGCGTAAAGTGGCCGGGCTTTCAACTTAAGTTGGGGCGCCGCGGCGGTTGTGTGAGCACAGCTCCTCGCCGTTGCGTTCGCGCCTGCAACTGTCTAACGAGACGGCGCGATGCCGAGAGGGGCGTCTTGCGGGAGCAATCCAGCGGGGCGATCTTGCCGAGAGGGCCGCCGCTCCGGGCCTGTAGCTCAATGGTTAGAGCCGGCCGCTCATAACGGTCTGGTTGCAGGTTCGAGTCCTGCCAGGCCCACCAAGCCTCGTCCGACGGCCGGGTGACTCGCCGGCTTGGCAGGGAGCCCTCCATGCTATAGTAAAGTTCCTCTTTCGTTCCAGGAGAGACCGTGGCTCGACGGGCTGGCAGCGCCGATTTGCCCTTGCACAATGGCCGCGTGCCTGCATGGCTTGGCCGGCGCATGTCGCGCCTTGGCGCGCTGATCACGGAAGCGATCGTGCATCACTACGGCCGCGACGAATATCTTCGGCGGCTGGCCCACCCGTTCTGGTTCCAGTCGTTCGGCGCCGTGATGGGCATGGACTGGCACTCCTCGGGCATCACGACGAGCGTCATCGGCGCGCTGAAGCACGGCCTCGGACCTCTGTCGGGCGAGCTCGGCATCCATGTCTGCGGCGGCAGAGGCAGCCATTCGCGACAGACGCCGCAGGAGCTCGTCGCGATCGGCGAGCGGATCGGCTTCGACGGGACGACGCTGGCCAAGGCGAGCCGGCTTGTCGCCAAGGTCGACAGCGCGGCCGTGCAGGACGGGTTCGACCTCTATCTGCACGGCTTCATCGTCGCCGATGACGGCAAATGGGTGGTCGTGCAGCAAGGCATGAACGGCGACGCTCGCATAGCCCGGCGTTACCACTGGCTCTCGGAAGGGCTGAAGAGCTTCGTCGAGGCGCCGCATGCGGCGATCGACGGCAAGAACCAGGGCGAGATCGTCAATCTCACCGACGGGCGAGCGGCGGCGTCACGGGAGAACCAGGTCAAGATGCTCGGCGATCTCGGCCCGGACCGCATCATCCGGGAAGTGGCCGCGCTCGAGGGACGGACAGCCAGGTCGCCTTTGCCCCAGAAGCGGCTCCGGCCGGACGAGCCCCTCCTGCCCAATCTCATCATGCCGTCCCATCACGACGTCAGGCCCGAGAACGTGATCATGCGCCGGCTGCACGGGGCGATTGCGTCGGCGGCCGAAAGCGGTGCCCGCGACTTCTCGGACCTGCTTCTCGTGCCGGGCGTCGGAGCCCGCACGATCCGTTCGCTCGCGCTTGTGGCCGAGGTCGTGCATGGTGCGCCGTGCCGCTTTGCCGATCCGGCGCGCTTTTCGCTCGCCCATGGCGGCAAGGACCGGCACCCATATCCGGTGCCGACCAAGGTTTTCGACAAGACGATCGACGTGATGAAGTCCGCGATCGTCAAGGCGAAGCTCGGCAATGAGGAACGCCTCGAAGCCATAAGGCGGCTCGACGAACAGACGCGGCGATATGAAGGCGTCGCGGCGGGACCGGCGCTGCCGGATTTCATTGCCGAGGAGAGGCTGCGCTCACACCATTATGGCGGCCGCAGCGTGTTCGGCTGGGAGCCGCCGCCGGACCATGAGCGCGTGTCGTCCGGTTGCAAAGATCCCCATCAAGAGATCCCTGCCGGCCCCCGGCCGCTCTTGCAGGCCATGCCGGAAGCCAACAGCGATCGGCAGGGGATTTCCCCAACCCGGTGATCGATACAGCCTGCCGCGAGCCCTTGCTTGCACTGCGCCTGGCGGGCATCAATGGAAAAAGCTTCCGGGAGACCAATATGCGGGCGCGCGATCTCGGCCTTGGCTGCGGCCACCTGGCGCCGGGCGCAAGGAACACCATCGCCGACGTGCCCGGCGTCGCGGTCGGTCATCGCACCCTCATCTCCGGCGAGTTGCGCACCGGCGTGACCGCCATCCTGCCGCACGGCGGCGACGTCTTTCGCGACAAGCCCGTGGCGGCCGCGCATGTGCTGAACGGCTTCGGCAAGAGCATCGGGCTGATGCAGGTCGAGGAGCTGGGTCAGCTCGAAACCCCCGTGCTCCTGACCAACACCTTCTCCGTCGGCCTCTGCGGCAACGCCCTCATCCGTCGCGCCGTCGCAGCCAATCCGCAGATCGGGCGCCGGACTTCGACGGTCAACCCGGTCGTCTGCGAATGCAATGACGGCTATCTGAGCGACATCCAGGCGATGGCCGTGACCGAGGCCGACGCGATCGCCGCAATCGCGGCGGCGCAGGAAGAGTTCGAGCTCGGTGCCGTCGGAGCCGGCGCCGGCATGAGCTGCTTCGGCTTCAAGGGCGGAATCGGATCTTCGTCCCGCAGGCTGGTGCTCGACGGGGCCGACCATCATCTCGGCGTCCTGGTGCTCGCCAATTTCGGCCGCGCCGGCGACCTGCGACTGCCCGACGGACGACGGCCAGGCCTCGACGCAGCGGCTGCGGCCGAAAGCGAGCGCGGCTCGGTGATCGTCATCATGGCGACCGATGTGCCGATGGAGCATCGCCAGTTGCGAAGAGTCATCCGGCGGGCCGGCGCGGGGCTTGCCTGGTGCGGCTCGTTCTTCGCGAATGGCAGCGGCGACGTCTTCTTCGGCTTCACCACGGCAAACCGTGTGCCGCATGAGGCGAAAACCGATCTGATCGCCCATCGCGTCCTGGCCGAGCAGCGCATCGATCTCCTCTTCGAGGCCATGGCCGAGGCGACGCAGGAAGCCGTGCTGGACGCGCTGGCGGCGGCCGACACGGTGATCGGACGCGACGGCCATGGACGGCCGGGGCTGCGGCACTCGCTGCCGCGGCAGACGCGAAAGCGGGAATGAAGTCTTCAGCCGCGTTGACATGCTGTGCGCGCTATCTGCAACTGCGGTCGCCAGCCTGATTTGGAGATTCGGACTGGCAAGCCGGATCGGAGGCCGTAAAGATGACCGCAGATGAGAGGCCCCAAGCGCCGTCTCCCAAGCCGTCCGAGGCTGCCATCATCGATGTCACTTTCCGCAGCGGATCGCTGACGGCCATCGGGATCATCATCGGTTTCTCGCTGAACTTCATGACCCGCTGGGCTTCGAGCCCGGGAGACTGGACGAGGGTCGACCTCGTCTCCGCCATTGCCATCACGATCGGCATCGCGCTGCAGATCAAGGCGCTTGCAAGTTTGCTGATGGTCGGCTCGCTTGCCCTGAAGGCCTATAATCTGCAGGTCAAGATCTTCCTCTTTGGCCTGAGCTTCGTGGCAATAGGGGTCGTGATCGCCGTCTTCGCCGATGTCGTCAGCGGCCAAAGGACGGGCGTCCTATAGCGGCTTCCCAGCTCGCGTGACGCAGCCATTCGGCTGTCCCGCTGTCCTGCGCGGTCGACCAAGTCGAGAAATTGCAGCGGGCCGGCAGCGAAGACCCCACCTCGCCGATCGCGGTCAGGCGTGCTCTTCGTGGAGCACCTGCCAGACCTTCGTCTCGACATGCTTTAACATGTCCGACGCGCTGTTGCCGACGCGTTCGCGCACATGTGTGTTGGCTTCGTTCGCCGCTGCCTCACTGTCGAAGACATTGATCGAGCCGATCGTCCCATCGTCGAAGACGACTGCGTAATAGGCCTTGAAGCCGCGCGCCTTCTTCAGGGTCGGCATCAGGGTCTGCTTCACCCAGTTGGTCGCGTCTTCATGGGTTCCCTTGAGCTGGCGGTATTTTCTCATCGCGATGTGCATGTTCGCCCTCCCTGTTTGGGGTAAGGCGAGACTGAGCCTCCACCGTAGTTGCGTCAATGAGGCCGTGAGATTAGCCGGACGGCTTGGCTCGATGCGCTCCTTCGCCAATTCGCCAGGCGGCACCTTCGAAGACACTACACACCCGGTGTGATAGACCACTGACAGGGGAGGCTGCGGACAAAGAAGGGAGCCTGTCATGCATAAGCTTATGCTTGGTTTCGCATTTTTGCTCCTCACCGGAGCGGCGGCGAGTGCGCAGATGGCGATGCCGACGAATGCGGGCGACATGAAATGGGGACCAGCGCCGAATGTTTTCCCCCCGGGCGCGCAGATTGCCGTGGTCTCGGGCGATCCCTTCAAGGACGGCCTGTATGTCGTCAGGTTGAAGATGCCGTCAGGTTACAAGATCCCAGCTCATAATCATCCGACTTCGGAATATATCACGGTTCTGTCGGGCAAATTCAGCCTTGGCATGGGAGACAAGCTCGACCCGAAGAAGGGCCTGATGTTAGGCCCCGGCGGGTTCGCAGAGGCCCCTGCCAAGATGAACCATTTTGGTTGGACCACGGGCCAAACGATCGTGCAGGTTCATGGCCAAGGGCCATTTGCCATCACCTACGTCGATCCTGCGGACGACCCCAGCAAGAAATGAAAGTTGCAGGCTGCCGAGCACGAATTTCTCGACGCGCGCAGCAGTTCAATTACTGCGGCGAGGCGCTCGCGTAGCGACTGCCGGACGGGTCGCTCGGCGCCTCGACCCGGCGGTCACATTCGCCGAGCGCATCGACCTTGGTGAGGTCGGCGAGTGCGTCCCGGAGATCGGCGCGCGCTTTATCGAGCTGCAGTTTCAGGTTCTCGGCCGAACGGCGCAGGTTGTCGCGCCGCAGTGCAACCGCCTTGGCATAGCACGGATAGGCGAAATGCTTCGGGTTGCTGATGCCGGCGATCTCTTCCTCGGCCGCGATCACTTCGTCGAGCTTCGCTGCGCCAACCGATAACTCCCGGATCAACATTTCGATACGAGACAGCTTGCGGCGGGTTTGCTCGGCCGCGAAACGCTTGAGCTGGATGGGCGATGCTTGCCTGTTCATAGGGTGCCGCTCCTGACCGCTAGGCGTGCCACTGCGGCACAGCATGACGGCCGCAGGAAGGATCAGCCCCGTGTCCTGCAAGGTCGAGACCATCTGATCCCGGAGCGTTCTGTATCCGTGGCGTTCGCGGACCCCGCTCGGCAGCGCTGGGGGACTATCCGCCGCGGCGGCCAGAGACCCGAAGGCTTGGCGGGTCGAAGGCCTGGATCGGCGGCAGATTCCCATTGAAGCGCTCGACCTCGATGGCACAAAGCTGGCCGGTGCAGCCCTGCGCCAGGGCCGAGGTGCCGGCGTCGCGCGTCAGGACATTCGGGTTCCCGTGAACGCAAAGCGGCTTGTCCTCCTGCGGGTCCTCGGGATCGTACCAGGCGCCGGTCGGAAGCTGCACCACGCCGGGACGGATATCCGTGGTGAGGTGCACCGCCGCGAGGCAGGCGCCGCGGCTGTTGAACAAGCGGATGATGTCGCCATCGGCGATGCCGCGCGCGGACGCGTCTTCGGGATGCATGCGCGCCACCTCGCGTCCGCGCTGCTTGGCCGCGGCGCTGTGGCCGCCGAAATCGAGCTGGCTGTGCAGGCGGGTCGCGGGCTGGTTGGCGACGAGGAAGAGGGGTACGCCGGCGCGCGGCGCCTCCGTGGGATGAAGCCAGGCGGGATGGCCGGGGCAATCGGGCTCGTTGAAGCCCGCAATGGTCGAGGAGTGGATCTCGATCTTGCCGCTCGGCGTGCGCAGAGGGTGGCCCGCGGGATCGTCCCGGAAGGCGCGCAGATAGCCGCCATCATCGGGAAGCTGCGGCACGGTCAGGCTGCCGCGCTGCCAGAATTCCTCGAAGCTCGGTGCGGGCAGGTTCTGCGCGATGAGCGCGTCGCGCGTGCGGCCGTAGAGGTGCTGCAGCCATTGCCGCGCCGTGCGCCCCTCGGTGAAGGCCTCGGCGGTGCCAAGTCGATCCGCCAGCTCCGAGAAGATGCTGTAATCGTCGCGTGCCTCCCCGAACGGCTCCGCGACCTTGTGCATCGCCACCATCAGCGGATCATTGGAACTCGCGCCGATATCCTCGCGCTCCAAGGTCATGGTGCAGGGCAGGACGATGTCGGCATGGCGTGCCGTCGCGGTCCAGGCGAGCTCGTGCACCACCAGGGTGTCCAGCTGTGCGAAGGCCTTGCGCAAGCGGTTCAGGTCCTGGTGGTGGTGGAAGGGGTTGCCTCCGGCCCAATAGACGAGGCGGATATCGGGGTAGTGCCGCGTCCGGCCGTTGTAGCGGTACTCGGCTCCCGGGTTCAGCAGCATGTCCGAAATGCGCGCCACCGGGATGAAGTCGGTGACCCCGTTATAGCCCTGCATGAGGGTCGGTCCGGGCACCGCATTGTTGCGGCGCCCATAATAGCCGATCGCACCCAGCGCATAGCCATAGCCGCCTCCGGGCAGGCCGATCTGTCCCAGCACGGAGGCAAGGACCGCACCCATCCAGACCGGTTGCTCGCCATGCTCGGCCCTCTGGAGCGAATGGGACACCACGACCAGGACCCGGCGCCCGGGCAGGCGGCGCGCTAAGCCGATGATCGAATCGGCCGGGATGCCGGTGATCGGCGCGGCCCAGGCGGCGTCCTTGGGCTGGCCATCGGCCTCACCCAGGAGATAGCGCTCGAAGACGGGCCAGCCCTCGCAATAGCGGTCGAGGAAGGCGCGGTCGTGCAGCCCTTCCGTCACCAAGGTGTGGGTCAGGGCCAGCATCAGCGCCGTGTCGGTTCCCGGGACGATGCTGAGCCATTCCGCCCCCGCCTCCGCCGGCAGGTCGTCGCGCAACGGGCCGACCACGAAGAACTCGCAGCCGCGTTCGCGCGCCGAGCGCATGGCGCCGCGCTCCACATGCTGGCTGATGCTGCCGCCCGCCACCCTCGAATTCTTCAGCGCCATGCCGCCGAAGGCCAGGACGACGTCGCTATGCTTGGCGATCTGGTCCCAGCTGACGTTGTGCTTCGTCAGCTTATCATAGTCGCCGAGGACATGCGGGACGAGCACCGACGAGGCGCCGGAGCTATAGCTGTTCACCGAGCGGACATAGCCACCTAAGGAGGTGTTGAGGAAGCGATGAATCTGGCTCTGCGCATGGTGGAAACGCCCGGCACTCGCCCAGCCATAGGAACCGCCGAACACGGCGCCTGGACCATGCGTGTCGCGCACGCGCCTGAGCTCCCCGGCGAGGAGGTCCAACACCGCGTCCCATTCCATCTCGACGAACTCGTCGCGGCCGCGGCGACTATCGGGTCCGGGGCCACGCTCCAGCCAGCCCCGCCTGACCATCGACCGGGCGATGCGGGCCGGATGGCGCAAGGCATCGGGAAAATTGTCGATAATGCGGTTCGGGTCGGGATCGCCAGGGTGGGGCAGCACGTCGAGCTTGCCGTCGCGCCAGGCGGCGGAGAAGACGCCCCAATGCGAGGTGTGCGGGAGGAAGTCCGTTTCGTCGGGTTTGGGGGCCAGAATATCGTCCATATCGAACCTCATCGAAATATCTTCGGACCCCAACCTCGCCCGACCGGCAATATTCGCCCGTCACGAAGATTTGTCTGTTGCGAATATGTGACTATGGCAAAGCTTCCGTCGCCGCAAATGCTTTGCCGAAGGTTTCGGCTGGCAATGGGGATACGACCTGCCTATCCTTCGAGCGGGAATCGGCATTGTCCGGGGGATCACTCGATGACAAGAAACGCTCGAGCGTTTGGAGGAAGCTGCGCGAGATCGGCGATTGCCATAGCCATGGCATTGTCCTTCGTGCCGATGGCCGCGAAGGCGCAGAGCTTCACTCGCCTGGTCAGCTTCGGCGACAGCCTCACGGATAACGGCAACCTCTTTGCCAAGTTCGGCGTGCCCATGAGCCCGCCCTACAATATGCGCTTCACCAACGGCCTGACATTCGCGGAATATCTGTCCGGCCAGATGGCGCCCTTCGGCGCCTTGGGGCCCGGAAGCGTCAATTATGCTTTCGGCGGAGCTCGCACCGACAGCCTCAGCGTCACGCCCAATCTGGGCATTCCCGGAATCCAGGATCAGGTCAACACCTTCCTGGGGTCGGGCGGCGTGTTCGGGCCGAGGGATGTGGTCAGCCTCTGGGGCGGCGCCAACAACATTTTCCTGGCGAACCCGCCCTCCGATCCTGCTGCCGCGCAGGCCGTCATGGCGGGCGTCGCGATCTCCGCCGCGTCCGACATCGGCAAGGAGTTGCAGCAGATCGCGGCCGCTGGCGCCAGGACGATCCTCGTCTACAGCCTGCCGAATTTCGGTGTCCTGCCGCAATATACCGCGCTCGGACCGGCCGCGGTTCAGCTCGCGCAATTCTCGTCGACCACCTTCAATCTGGCCTGGAACACCGCAGTCCGCAGCGCCGCGGCGGCGAATCCGGGCACCAACATCATTCAGGTGGATATCGGCGCGGCTTTCACCGCGGTCCTCGCCAACCCGGCCGCGTTCCGCTTGGGCAATGTGACGGGGCAATGCGTCCTGACCCCGAGCTGCGTCAATTCCTCCTTCGCCAATCAGAATTTGTTCCTGTTCTGGGACGAAGTTCACCCGACCTCGACCGGTCAGCAATTGGTGGCCGCGCTGACGCGGACATATCTCTATGCTCCGCAGATGACGTCGACCGTCCCGATGCTCTCGGAGGTCGGTTTCTGGTCGCGGCGGGCCGGCATGGTCGATGGGCTCGACCGCATCCGCGCCTACGCCCCCACGCCCGACAAGACGGACTTTTTCGTCGCGGCCGTCGGCGATCATGGCGAGCGCGACGCCAATATCGTGACGCAGCAGTTCATCGGCGGTCCCCTCTCGGCTCAGAGCCAGCAATTCTACGACTATTCGCTCGGCGGGCTGCGCTTCGGCGCCTTGCACGGCTTCGGCAATGGTTTCAGCGGCGGGCTGGCTCTTTCGGCGCTCACCGGCGATGCCAAGGCCGGACTGATTTCCGCCTCGCCGACGGCACTCGGCGTCGATCTGATCGGGGGCTGGCGTGGTGGGCCATGGTTCGCGAACGCCACTTTCGGCGCCGCCTATGACCGTTACGATTCCTATGAGCGCAAGACGCTCATCGCGGCGCTTACCGAAAAGGGCAGCGCCTATGGCTACTCCCTGAACAGCGCCTTGGAGGCCGGATACGACTATCGCATCGGCCAGATGGTGTTCACGCCGCTGGCGCGACTGTCCTACATCCGATCGAACGTCCAGTCCTTCAACGAGAGCGGCCTCGCCGCCATGGTTGCCTTCGGGCACCAGAATCTGGGCGCCCTCGCCGGAGGCGGGGAGCTGCGGGCAAGGTTCCAGTTCACCGATACCGCAGCGGTCAGCGCCTTGGTCGGCTACGAGAACTTCCTCACGCATTCGGCGGGCCACTTGCAGGGTCGTCTCATCAACAACACCGCACTGCCCTTCTCGATCGCCGCCCCGGCTCCGGTCGGCGCCGGCCTGCAAGTGGGAGCCGGCCTGGAAGGGGCGTACAATGGCTGGACGTTCGGCGCCTCCTATCGCGGCTCGTTCGGCACCAAGAACCAGATGCAGCACATCGCCCAACTGACGGTCGGAACCAAGTGGTAGGGCCTCGGAAGCTACCGGTCGTCAGCGAGCGGCGCTCCGCGCTCATCCGCGAGTCCTGAACGAGGTCCATCAGCCTGGCTCTTGGCGGCTTGCGTAAGAGCGCCCGTCGGCGAGGCTTGCCCGAGCGGCACGGCGGGTGGAAGAGCCTGCGCAAGGCCTTCGAGACCGAGGCGGCGGCGGCGTATCTGCTCCAGGCGGGCGGTCTCGGCCAGGATCTCGGCATAGCGCCGGGCCACCGCAGCCGGGGCGCAATGTTCCGCGACATAAGCCCGGCCGGCCTCGGCGATCACGGCCCGACGCGCCGGATCAAGCCCGAGCTCGAGCAGCGCGGCCGCGACCTCCGCCGCTTCGTTCGGCCCGACGCCGATCTTCCGCACAGCCTCGTCGGGCAGCTCGGCAAACCATGCGTCATTGGAGACGAGCGAGGGAATGCCGCAGGCCAGCGCCTGGATCAGGGTGGCCGAGGTCTCGCCCATGCTCGGAAAGCGCAGATTGGCGAGGATATCGATCGAGCGCAGCAATGCGCCGAAACGTTCGTCATCGACGAAGCCTGCACGGATGACGCGGTCAGCGATGCCGCTCGCGGCGATGTCGCGATTCAGCGCGTCGGCCTCACCCACCACCAGGACCCGACATGGCAGGCGCTCGCGCAGCCGCGCCACCGCCTCGAAGACGATCGGCAGGCGCTTGGTCGGCCCGTTATAGCCGAAACAGCCGATGATCAGCTCGTCGGGCTCGATGCCCAATTCGCTCCGGCACTGCGCCCGCGTCGTCGGAGCGCCGGGCTCGAGCATCGGCGGATAGGCCAGGAGCGGCACGACTTGGACCGGGCAGCGCGCCCCTTGCGACCTGACCAGCCTGGCGCTGGTCTCGCTATGGACGATGATGCCGCTTGCCACCGTCAAGATCCGCTTCACCAGCGGATAGCGCTGCGGCTGCCGGTAGCGCAGCACATCGCCATTCTGGCAGTCCCGCTCCAGCTCGAAGAACTCGCCGAGCCGCAGCGGGCCGTAGTTGAACAGGAATTCCTGTAGCAGGCCGCCGCGCCCGAGCCCGGCCATCAGATAATAAAGGATGATGTCGTGCAGCACGACGACGCCCGGACGGAGCAGGAATGCCCGGTACATATCGAGATGATGGCGTGGGTTATTCCCGAAATGGTAGAGCAACGCATCGTACCAATGCAGTGAAAGCAGTAATTCCGGGCGGGCCGCATAATCGAGCGCCCCGGTTTCGCCAGGCTGAGGGTCGAAGAATTCGATTTGCGCATGCGCCGACAGCGCCTGTGCGAGGTGGCGCGAATAGGTGGCAATGCCGGTATGCTTCGGCGGCAGCGGGGAGAAATATGCGATCCTCACGCCACCAGCCTTGCGATGATCTTGTCCCAATCGATGCCGAGCGCCGCGAGCAGGCGCCGGCCGGCATCGCCGAGTTCTTGCGCCAGTGCCGGGCGGGCCGCAAGCCTCGCGATGGCGGCCGCGATCTCCGCCCCGGCCGGCGGCACGACGAAGCCGTTCTCGCCGTCGCGGACGAATTCGAGCGGCCCGCCCGAATCCGTGTGGGTGATGACGGGCTTACCGGCGAGGAAGGCTTCGAGCGTCACATAGCCGTAATCCTCATCATAAACGCCGTTATAGACGCCGAGGCAGCGTGCGTAGAGATCGAGCTTCTCCGCCTCCGAGACGATGCCGCGCATGATGATCCGGTGGGGGCCGAGTGCCTGGGCTGCTGCCGACACGGCATCACCATAAGGGCCGGTGCTCGGACCGATCAGGACGAGCCGGACCTCCGGCGGCAGGCTCCTGAAGGCGTCGAGCGCCAGCAGCTGGCGCTTCATCGGATCGAGCCGGCCGGGTGCCAGGATGAAAGGCTCGAAGCCGGCGCAGCGATAGCGTTCGGCACTGGCCGGCGGGTGATAGAGCACCTCGGACCGGATGCCGTTATGGCGCTCGAGCCGATCCCGGACGACACGCGAATTGGCGAACAGGGCGCGGTGCTCGGGCAGGTAGCGCTCGTCCCATTTGCGGATTTCCGCGGCGACCGCGCGGCCTTCGGCGTCGTGATGCAGGTCGCCGAACGGCGTCTCGAACAAATCATAGGCCTGGCGGTGCTGATGCAGCACCCAGCCGATCTTGCAGGCATGCTCGATATAATAGGCGGGGAATTTGAGCGTGATGACCCGGTCGATGGGTTGGCCGTTGACCGCGCTCAGATCGACCAGGCGCGCCATCAGCATCGCATCGAGCAGGCGGGCCGGGGGATACCATTTGAAGGGGATCGAGACGATGTCGGCCTCGATGCCGCGCAGCTCGAGCTCATGTCGCAGCGAGGCGGCGTGGATCTCGGCGCCGCCGCGCAGGAACGGCACCTGGGTCGTGGCGATGGCGATCCTCATTGCGGTTGCTCAGGGATCGGCGGTTGCTCAGGGATCGGCATCTGCTCGAAGAGCGGCGCCAACGCCGCCATGAAGCGGCCGGCGATCGCCTGCGGCGTAAACCGGTTCAACACGTTGCGATGCCCCGCCGCAATGACTTGCCGGCGCAACTTGTCGTCGGTGCAGACAGCGTGGAGCAGCCTCGCAACGTAGAGGTAATCGTCGCGGTTCTGCGGCCGCTCGACGACCATCTGATCCGGCCCGATCGTCTCTGCCACAGCGGTCGAGCCAACGGCGATGACCGGAACGCCGGCCGCCTGTGCCTCGATGATCGGCACGCAGAAGCCCTCATGCTCGCTCATGCAAAGAAAGGCGCTCGCCTCCATGAACAGGCGGTGCAAGGTGCGGTCGTCGACTTGGTCGCGCAGCTCGACATGGTCGCGCAGCTCCATCTTGTCGATCAGTTGGTCGAGCGCCGCCTTATAGGCCGACAGATGCGCGCTGATCCCTCCGACGATCGTCAACCGGATCGCCGGCCCGAACGTCGCCACATAGGCCGCGATCACGGTGATGAGATCGAAATGCCCCTTATTGGGTGCTAACCGGCCGACGAAGAGGATGCGAAAGGGCGGCACCGGCTGTGGTCGGGCGAGGCGCAGCATGCTGCCCGCGCTGCTAAAGGGCGGCACGATATCGACCGTCTCGGCGCCCGTATCCGTGAGCTCTCGAGCATTATAGGTGGAGTCCGCGAGGCAGCCGCCATCGCATAGCGCCACCAGCCTCGCGGTTTGCGCCCGCCCGGCCCGGCACAAGGAAACGCCATGATCGGAATAATCGGCGAAGAACTCCGGCGGCGTCACATTATGGTATTTGAGGAGGCGCGGCACCTCGATGCTGCGGAGCAAGGATTCGCCGCTCTCCCATAAGATGCTGTGGTGATAGATCAGCATGTCGAAGTCGCGCCGCTGCCGCGCTTCGTCGAGAGTGGCGGTCCTGGCGCGCCGCGCCGTCGGCGCATCGACACGCTGCCCGATCAGCTGAACCTCGAAGCCGCAATCGGCCAACACGTCATGCATGCCTAGAATATCATTGCCGATCGCGTCACGCGACACGATGTTCTCGTGCGCGATCGCGATCCGCATTGAAGTGCTCACGCGACCTCCCACTGGCATCGGAACCGCCGCGGCCCCAAGACGGCCCAGCGAGGCTGAGGTTGCCGATTTCGGCCGGCTTTTACAATGCCAAAGCTTCGGCCTGCGAGCTTCTCACCCAGCGTCCGGGCCTGTCGCCTAGGGCCATCACGGCTTGCGCGCCAGGATCACCTGGCTCTTCGGCATGAAACTGTCCAAGACGCGCTTGACCGTCGCACCTTGCGGCGTGTCCAGGAGCGCCGACCAGGTGCGCGCCCAATTGTCCAGCACCGGGTGCCGCGCGCCAATGAAATCGACCCTGGTGGTCCAGAACATCAGCCACCACAGCGACCAGTAGAAACCGTAGGAGGCGCGCCGCTCGATCACCAGACCGGCGGCGCGGACGAGCTCTGCGAATTCTTCGCGCTGGATGACCCGAACATGATTGGGCTTCGCAAAATAGCTCGGATGCGCCAAATGCTTTTGCAGCGCCTCGCAGACCGGATCGGGCACGGTGAGCAAGTAACGCGCGCCGGATCGGCCGACACGCACCAATTCGCTCAAGAACTGGGCCGGATCGTCGACATGCTCCAAGACTTCGGTCGAAATGACGACGGAGGCCGCGCCGTCCTCGAGCGGCAGCGGATTGCTGTCGCTGACCATCGCCCGGATCTCCCGCGCCGGTATGCTGGCGAGGAGCCGCTTTGTGGCTTCCACCTTGGTGGCGTCGACATCGGTGACGATCATCGAGGCGCCGCGGCTCGCACAAAAATGGGCGCTGCCACCGTCGCCGCAGCCGACATCCAGCACGGTGTCGGCGGCGGAAATCGCGAGGCCTTGGAACAGCTCCCCGGTTTGCGCCTGATACCAGCCGCTCAATACGGCATCGCGCAATCCCACATCGACAGCAACCGACTTGTCTTCCATCAAGCTGGAACCTCGCGCAGGCGGATTTGGCGAGGCTGAGCTTGCCGATTTCAAAGAATTATAGCAATAGCAAACCCGCGACCGCTCCCGTGATCACGAATCGGCGATCCCGGTTTGCGCTATCGGCAGCTTGAGGCTCCGCTATTGATCGGGTATGGAGCGACCTCTATCATCCGGTCTTTAACACTTGCTGCCGGAACCGGGAACCATCTGGGCGTTGATGCATTTCATTCTGCACTCCGATATCGACCAAGGCTCGATCAGAGCGAATTTAGGCCGGCCGGAATACAGTTACTACTTCGTCCTGCGCGCCTTTCTGCCGGCGCTCGAAAGGCTCGGCACCGTCGAGCTCGTCCGCGATCCGCTCAGCGAGATCGACCCGATCTTCGACCGCTGCAGGGATCGTGGCGAGACTTGCGTCCATCTCTCCTTCTCACCGCCCAACAAGACGCCCCTCGGCCTGAGATGCCCGTCTATCGTGCTGTTCGCTTGGGAGTATTCGAACATCCCCTACGAGAGCTGGGACGAGGATCCGCGCAATGATTGGCGAGTTCCGTTGGGAAAGCTCGGCCGGGCGATCACCCTGTCCGGTCACACGGCTCGCACCGTCAAGGCCGCGATGGGCGAGGATTTCCCGGTCAGGGCGATCGCGGCGCCGGTCTGGGACCGCTTCGCCAAGCTGCGGGCGGCCGGCGTGCCGACACCCATCATCGCTGGTGCCGTGCTGCGTATCCGCGGGATCGTCTTCGACAGTTCGATGCTCAACCTCTCCGTTGATCTCCTGGTGCCGCCCCTGCGCCCGAAGGAGCGAACCAAGGAGACAGAGGCGAGCAGCGAAGGGATAAGCAGCGAACGGCATGCTGACGCGACGCCCGTCACTGACCGGGCCCTCCCGGTCGCAGACGCCGATGGGCCGGCGGGCGAGGGGTCCGGCCCCGCGACAGTGCCGCCGGAACCCGCCGCACAGCCGCCGCGGAGCCTCCGCTACCGCTTGGGTATCGGCAAGCGGCATCTGATCGAATGGTATCGCGAAACGCTGCGCGATCATCTTCCGCGGCCGCTCTCTCAGGCCGTGTCATGGAGCGGTCGCGTCGGCGAGGCCTCGATGCGCGCCGTGCTGAAGCGCCTCGATCCTGCGCAGGTGGCCAGGCTCAAGCTCGACGGCGTCGTCTATACCTCCGTGCTCGGCCCAACCGATGGCCGCAAGAATTGGTTCGACATGGTAACCGGCTTCTGCTTCGCTTTCCGCGACACGCCGGACGCCACGCTGGTGCTTAAGATGATACATCACGAGGTCGGCGACTATCGCGACACGCTCATCTTGCTGCTATCGCAGCTCGCACCCTTCCGTTGCCGGGTGATCGCCGTTCACGCTTATCTCGAGGACAAGGCCTATGCGCGCTTGATCCGAGGGACGACCTATTATGTGAATACATCGCTCGGCGAGGGGCTGTGCCTGCCGCTGATGGAATTCATGGCCAGCGGCCGGCCTGCGATCGCGCCCCGCCACACCGCAATGGAAGATTATGTCGATGAGGGCGGGGCCTTCATCGTCGATTCCTCTCTCCAGTACAGTGTGTGGCCGCATGATCCGCGGTGGATGTTTCGTTCCGAGCGTTACCGTCTCGATTGGGAATCGCTGGTCGCCGCCTATCGGGAGAGCTACCGGATCGCCAAGACCGCGCCGGAACGTTACGCCGCCATGGGGCAGCATGCGGCGAAACGCATCCATGACCTCGCCTCGATATCCGTCGTGACGGAGCAACTGCGCAGCTTTTTCCAGCCGGAGCCGATCGCCGCCGAACCCAGCGATCGCGCGAGTCTGCCGCCTCTGGTCGCGGTCGAGTCGGCATGATCATCATCGTCTATTCGGAAACGACGGAGAGCATGCTCGAGACCCGGCTCGGCAAGCCCGAGTACAGCTACTATTTCGTGCTGAAGGAATTCCGCCCGGTTCTCGAGGCTCTCGGCCGCGTCGTCACCGTGGCCGACCCGATGCGCGAGGTCGATCCGATCTTTCACAGCGCCCGCCGCGATGGCGAAGATTGCGTCTTCCTCTCCTTCACGCCGCCGCATCAGACGGCGCTCGGCCTTGAATGCCCCACCATTCCGGTTTTCGCCTGGGAATTCGAAACCATCCCGGACGAGACCTGGTTCAGCGAGCGCGCGCAGGACTGGCGCTATGTGTTCGATCGGCTCGGCCGAGCCATCACCCACTCGGCCACGACGGTGCGCACCGTGCAAGCCACGATGGGCCAAGACTTCCCCGTGGCCAGCATCGCGGCCCCGGTCTTCGACCGCTTCGCCGCCTTGCGTCATGTCAGGCCGGCGAGCCTTGTCGCCCCCGGAACGCGGTGCGATCTCGTCGGCACGGTCATCGACAGCCGCGCATTCGACCTGTCGATCTACGCCCGCTCGAACTGGCGCAGCCCCGACGATTTGCCTCAGGCGCCGATGGCGGAAGACCCGAAAGCCAGTGCCCATATCGAGCTCGACGGCGTCGTCTATGTCTCGATCTTCAACCCCTACGACGGGCGCAAGAACTGGTTCGACCTGATGGGCGGCTTCTGCTGGGCTTTCCGCGATACCGCGGACGCGACGCTGATCCTCAAGCTCACCCATCATGAATGCGGCGAGGCCATGGCCTGGCTGCTGCAGCATCTCTACAGGCTGACGCCGTTCAAATGCCGCGTCATTCTGCTGCACAGCTTTCTCGACTCGCGGCAGTATGAGGGGCTGGTGACGGTCGCGAGCTATGCGGTCAATGCCTCGCATGGCGAGGGCCAATGCCTGCCGCTGATGGAATACATGGCCTGCGGCAAGCCGGCGATCGCTCCCTGTCACACCGGCATGGCGGACTACATCGAGAGCGACAACGCCTTCGTGGTCCGATCGAGCGCCGAGCCGACTGCCTGGCCGCATGATCCGCGGCAGGCCTATCGCACTTTGCGGCATCGCATCAATCTCGAATCCCTCGTCGAGGCCTATCGCGAGAGCTACCGGGTCGCCAAGGACGACCCGGACCGTTACGCGCGCATGGCCGATGAGGCACATGCAGCCTTGCGGGGCCATTGCTCACGCGCCGTCGCGACGGAGCGGTTGCGCGCCTTTCTGGCAACGCCGGCGCGGCCGGCCGGGCCGGAGCGGCGGTTCGGCCGCCTTATGCCGCGAGCCGACGCGCCCTGGATCGTCGAGGCGCCGGAGTGAAGCCGGCCGGCGACCCGGAATGCACAGCTTGGACGCGCTGAACCGCGATCGCAGCGCCGCCTCGCCCGGATTGCCGGGATCGAGCGGCTTGAGACGCATCGGCGATATCGAAGTCTTGCGCGGCATCGCCGTGCTGTTCGTGATCGTCCATCACGCCCATGGCAATTTGATCACTTGGCCGATCGCCCCTTTCGACAAGCTTTTCCACTATCTGGATTTCTGGCCGGGCGTCGATCTGTTCTTCGCGATTTCCGGCTTCGTCATCGCGCGCAGCCTGCTGCCGAAGCTCTCATCCTGCGCCAGCGACATGGCGTTCTTCCGCGAGTGTCTCGCCTTCTGGATCCGCCGGGCATGGCGCCTGTTGCCATCCGCCTGGCTGTGGCTGGCAATCATGCTGGTCGCATCCGCCGCCTTCAACCGGTCCGGCGTCTTCGGCTCGTTCCACGCCAATTTCGCGGCCACCATCGCGGGCGTGCTGGATGTCGCCAATTTCCGCTTCGCCGATACGTTCATGCGCTCCGAATATGGAGCGAGCTTCGTCTATTGGAGCCTGTCGCTCGAGGAGCAATTCTACCTGCTTTTGCCGGTCGCGGCCTTCCTGTTTCGCGGTTTTCTGCCACTGCCAATTCCGTTGGGTCTCATGGTGCTGCTCCAGATTATCTCGGACCGCACACCCCTGCTGATGGTCCTGCGCACGGATGCGATCTTGCTCGGCGTGCTGATCGCAATCTGGAGCCGCCATGCCAGCTATCGGTTGGCCGAGCCGGGAGGCCTGGCGCGCAGCCGGGTCGCCCGGGCGGCGACCCTGATCCTGCTGCTCGGCAGCATCGCGGCCCTCGCCTGCGACGACCTGCATGTCGTGTCGGCCCGGGTCGGCCTGATCGCGCTTTTGTCCGCAGCGCTCGTGCTGATCGCCTCCTACAACAGGGACTATCTGTGGCGGGACGGGACCGGCAAGCGGGTGATGCTCTGGATCGGCAGCCGCTCCTATGGGCTCTATCTCATCCACATCCCGGCGTTCTTCTTCACTCGCGAAATCTGGTTGCGCCTCCACGCTGCGGGGGCGCTCCCAGGGCCTGAGGATATCTGGCCGATCTGCCTCACCGCCGGGCTGATCCTGGTTGCGGCGAGCGAGCTGAATTACCGCCTCGTCGAGGCCCCGCTGCGAGCGCATGGCGCACGCCTCGCCGAAGGTTTCCGCTTGGCCGCGCCTGCATGACGCATCCGTCCGCCGAACGCGACCCGAGATTCGCCGCTCGTGTTCGGCGGCCGTTACCACGGGCAACGATGCGTGCCATGATCCGCGCATCTTCGCCGAGTGCATATCCTGAGGGACCCTGATGCAGTCAGCACGCACCGCCTTCTGGGATCTGCTTCGTAAGCTGCTAGGTGGCAAGGCGGCCGCGCCGCCCGCCGCCGCCCCGGAGCCGGACTCCGCGAGCCCTGCTGCCGACCCCGCGCCGACCAGCGCCGACGCACAGAACCGAGCGCGGCTGCTCGGCCTGCGCGACGCCGTGATGGGTGGTTGGTACCGGGCGGAAAGCCGTGAGGTCTATGAGGGCTTCGCCGTCGGCCCCGAGGACGTCGTGCTGGATGTCGGTTGCGGACAAGGCATGACGGCGCATTTTTGTGCGCGCCAGGGCGCCCATGTGATCTTCGCCGATCTCGACATGGAGAGCGTCGGCGCGACGGCGCGGTTGCTCGCCGGAAGCCCGGCGCGCGCGCTCACCCCGATCGTGAGCAATTCCGATCCGCTGCCACTGCCCGATTCGATCGCCACGAAAGTGATCTCGATGGAAGTGCTCGAGCATGTCGACGATCCCGGTCGGTTCCTGCGCGAGCTGGCACGCGTCGGCCGGCCCGGCGCGCAATATCTGCTGGCCGTCCCGGATCCGGTGCAGGAGGGCCTGCAACGCCAGCTGGCACCGGCCACCTTCTTCGAGAAGCCGGACTCGGCGAGCCACCGCATCCGTGGCCTGTCGAGCGGGCATTTGCGGACGATCGAGCGAAAGGGCTTCGAGGATCTCGTGACATCGGCTGGTCTGGTCGTCGAGCGGCATGGCTATTCGAGCTTCTATTGGGCTCTGTGGTTTGCTTTCTTCTGGGCTTGCGAGGTCGATTTCACAGCACCGCAGCATCCGGTGCTCGACAATTGGGCCCGCACCTGGTGGGCACTGCTCGACACTCCCGACGGCCCGGAGGTGAAGCGCGTATTGGATGCGTTCATGCCGAAGAGTCAGGTCATCGTGGCGCGAAAGTCGTGAACGAGGATAAGAACCTGCGGAGATTTGCGGCGCACGCCCGGCATGGTGAACTCGCGCAATCGTTATCGATGCCGATCCGCTGCTGCTGTAAGACCGCTCAGCCTCGATCGCGATCTCGACCGGGATGAGATGCTCCGGCGAAATTGCTTTGATCGGCGCGCAGCAATTGGCGCCGGACTATGGGATGCGGAGCTCGGCCGCGCTCATCGAGCCATCGCAAGGGTCAAGATCAAATGCGTTCTTGACAGCTTCATGCCGAAGAGCGAGCTTATTCTTGCGAGCGAGCCCTGAAAACTTCAATGGGGACGAGACCATGATGCATGGGGTCGGTAGAGTCGCGCGCGACAATTCCCAAAAGCCGCTTCCGCAAAAGCCGCTTGCGCAAGAGCCGCCGCTTCCGCGGGATTGGGCCTACCGTTATTTCGAAGCACGGCTGGCCGCGGCGATTCCGCCGCCCGCCGCCGATGATTATGCGGAAGACCGGCTCTTCGATCCCGCCGAAGCCGTCGATGTTGAAGCCGCTATGGCGGCGCTGCGCCGCGCCGCGCAAGCCGAATCCGAGTCGACGGGCTTCCGCGTCGCGACGGTGCGCCGGGTGTCGCGACGTTGGCGGAGGCGGCGGGCGCCACCGAAGCGCGTCTCGCGCCTCGACGAACTGCTGCGCCATGACGGCGCGGAGTTCATCGGCGAAGCCTATCGGCAATTGCTCGGCCGCGAGGCGGACGCCGAGGGCGAAGCGAGTTTTCTCGGACATCTGCACGATGGCACCCTCGATCGGATCGAGATCCTGCGCGCCCTGCAATCGAGCCCGGAGGGCCGCGCCGCCGGCGCGACGGTGCGGGGGCTCGCTCCCCGGCTCTGGCTGCGCGATGCGCTGCGCCTTCCGCTGCTCAACTATCCGATCCGGATAGCAGTCCGGCTTCGTTCGGCGGCGCGGCCACGCTCTGCCGACCAGCACTGACGCGAATCGCGTTGCCACCCTCCCGGCCCATGGACATTCTCTTCGGCGCGGAAGCTTTGCTGGGCCCGCTCACCGGGATCGGCAATTACGCAGCCGCACTCTTGCGCGGCCTGCGCGCCGACCAGCGTATCGGAACGGTTCGCTGCTTCGCGGACCGTGTCTGGCTCGCAGACCCGCTGACCCAGGGCGCCCAACCCCGGGCCATGCCGTTCTCGCGGCTGCGGCGGCTGGCGCTCGCTGCGACACTCCGCTTGGCGCCGAGGATCCCGGGTGCGGCGGCTCTGCTGCCGCGCAAGCGGAAGCGCGATTTCGTGACCATGCTGAGCAAAGCAGGGGCGAGCGTTTATCACGAGCCGAACTTCATCCTGCGGCCCTTCGACGGTCCGAGCGTTGCGACGATTCACGACTTGTCGATTCTGCGACATCCCGAATTTCATCCGGCCGACCGGGTCGAATATATGACGCGGAACTTTGCCGAGACGATCGAGCGCGCCACGCGGCTGATCACGGTCAGCGAGTCGGTTCGCGCCGAGATGATCGCCACGCTCGACGTGGCGCCCGACCGCGTCGTCGCCATTCACAACGGTGTCGGCCCGCAATACCATCCCATGACCCCGGCCGAGCTCGGCCCGACGCTCGCGCCTTATGATCTGGAGGCTGCGCGCTATCTGCTCTTCGTCGGCACGATCGAGCCGCGCAAGAATCTAGGCCTCCTGCTCGATGCCTATGAAGCCCAGCCGCCGGCACTCAGGCGCCGGTTTCCGCTGGTCGTGGTCGGTGGACAAGGCTGGCGGAACGAGGCGCTGGTCGACCGTTTGGCGGCACTTGCGGCACGTGGCATCGTGCGCAGCCTCGGCTATGTGCCGGCCGAGCATTTGCCGGCGCTCTATGCCGGCGCGCGCGGCTTCGTCTTTCCCTCGCTCTATGAGGGTTTCGGTTTGCCGGTGCTGGAGGCGGCCGCAAGCGGCGTGCCGGTACTGAGTTCGCGCGGCACTGCCATGGCGGAAGTGCTGGGCGAGACTGGATTGCTGGTCGAGCCGCAGGACGTTGCGGCGCTGCGCGACGGTCTGCTGAGGCTTCTCGAAGATGACGCGCTCGCGACCGTCGCAAGCACCGCCGCTCCCGGCTTCGCTGCTCGCTTTTCCTGGACGCATTGCGTCGAGCGGACCATTGAGCTCTATCAGGGGATCGCCTGAGCGTCTGATTGTCCTGTTCATGAGTTCCTCGTCGGGTATCGCGTCGCGCGCTTCGCAATGCTATTTTGAAGGTCGCGGTCATAAGCGTGGCGGTCCCTCTCATGGTAGCCTTGAAGCCAAGCGGAATGCTGCATGTCGGGGGGCATGATCTCGAATACCGGCTGGTCGGTCGCCCGCCGAAGGAAGCTGCGACCATCGTGATGCTGCATGAGGGCCTCGGCTCGGTGGGGCTCTGGGGAGATTTCCCCGACAAGCTCGCGGCAGCGACCGGGGCCGGCGTCTTCGCCTATTCGCGGGCAGGTTACGGCGCGTCGAGTTCCGTGCCGCTGCCGCGGCCGCTCGACTACATGCATGACGAGGCGCTGCACGTGCTACCGAAGCTGCTCGACGCAATCGGCTTTCGGCGCGGCTTGCTGCTCGGCCATTCGGACGGCGCCTCGATCGCCGCTCTTTATGCGGGCGGCATCCAGGATCACCGCATTCGCGGCCTCACACTGATCGCACCGCATTTCGTGGTCGAGGAGATGGGACTTGCGGCGATCGAGACGGCGAGGCTCAACTATGAGGAGGGCGACCTCAAGCCGCGGCTGGCGCGCTGGCACCGTGATGTCGACAATGCCTTCCGGGGCTGGAACGGGGCCTGGCTCGATCCCGGCTTCAAATCCTGGGACATCTCCGAATCGCTCGGCTATATCCGCGTGCCGATCCAGATCGTGCAGGGCGAGAACGACCAATATGGCACGACCCGCCAGATCGAGATCGCCGAGCAGGAATGCTATTGCCCGCTCGACATCACCTTGATCGAAGGCATCGGCCATTCACCGCAGCGCGAGGCGCCCGAGACCACGCTGCGGGTGGTCGCCGATTTCACCCAGCGCATCCTGCACGCCCATGCGGAGGGCAAGCTCGGGGAGGCGGCGTGAGTGCGGTGAGGGAATAGTGAATAGTGAATAGTGAATAGTGAATAGTGAGGGGTGAGTAGTGAGTAGTGAGGGGTGAGTAGGGAATAGCGAACGCCGTCGAGCACGCCGGTGACCATTCCTTACTCACCACTCACTATTCACTACTCACCCCTCACTACTCACTATTCACCCCTCACTACTCACCCCTTTCAAACCGTCGCCACCGGCGTGGCGGGCGAGCCGACCGCGCCCGGCAGACGCAGCGGCGGCGCCGTCAGCAGGAAGCGGTAGCGCCCATGGGCGCGCAGCCAGGCGGCGAGCGGCGTCAGATGCCAGAGCTCGCCGAGATTGACGCCGAGCTTGAACAGGCAATGCTCGTGCAGCGGTAGCGCCGCGCAGCAGCCCTCATGGCTGACGGCCGGCACCGCCTCGACCCCGTAATTATCGGCGATCAGGCAGGCGAGGCCGGTATCGGTGATCCAGTTGAGCAAACGCTTGTCGCGCCCGTTCAGCACGGCGCAGAGATGATGCGCCTTGCCGGGATCCGGATCGCCGCGCATCTCGAGCAGCATCTCGGCAAAGCCTGTATGCAGCAGCACCATGTCGCCCGGCTCGATCTCGACCTTGTCGGCCTCGATGACCCGCATCAGCCGCTCATAATCGAAGGCGATGCGCAGCCGCTTCACATGGGCGTTGAGGTCGATCATCACGCCGCGCCCCTGGATGCAGCTCTCGGCCATGCGGGCGACGCTGAGCGCATCGGCATGCGAGGTCGAGACCTTGCCGAGCGGCCCCTCGGCGCCAGCCTCTTTGGGGTCGCTCGGCCCGACGATATGCTGGCCCGCCCGAAAGCCGTTGTAGAACACCGGCTCGGGCACGCCGTCGCCATCGGCATCGAAGAGCGAGCCGACATGGGCGAGGCTGTCCCACTGCGTCGAATATTGCAGATGCATGATCACGAGATCATCGCAGATCACATCGGTCATGTTCGGATCGTCATCGGCCAGCACGTAATTCATGTTCGGCTTGCCGCCCCGCAAGGTCGGGCGCAGCACCGGCGGCAGACGGCGCGGATTGAGGACGTTGCCGCCCGGATAGTCGAGCGGCAGGCTGAGGCAGAAGCTCTTGCCCTCGCGCACCTCGGCGACGCCCTGCTTGACCTTCGCTTGCGTGATCAGGTTGAGGCGCCCGAGCTGATCGTCTTCGCCGAAATCGCCCCAGGTCGAGCCCTCGGGCCGGTTGACCCATCTGCGCCTTGACGTCATCGCCCAGCCCCTCATGCAAATCACAGGACAGGCGCGATCATGGCACCGTCAAAGGCGATCCGTGAAGCCCGGTCGAACGCACGGAATCGAGAACGCCTGAACGAAAGCGCCCGGCCCGATAGGATCGGACCGGGCGCTCGGCGCCGGACGAACCTCGTCCGGCGGGAGTAGCGCAAGAGCGGGCGAGGCGCCCGCGGTCCCAGTCAGATTCCGACCTGCGTGATGAACTTGGTGTTGAGATAGGCCTCGATCGCCTCGCGGCCGCCTTCCGTGCCGTAACCTGAATCCTTCACGCCGCCGAAGGGCACTTCGGGCAGCGCCAGGGTGGCGCTGTTGATCGCCACCATGCCGCTCTCGATGGCGGCACCGATCGCGGTCGCGGTCTTGGCCGATTTGGTGAAGGCATAGGCCGCGAGCCCGTAGGGAAGACGGTTCGCCTCGGTGACAACGCCATCGAAGCTCGTGAAGGGGGCGATCATGGCGAGCGGCCCGAAGGGCTCCTCGTTCATGATGCGCGCATCCTGCGGCACATCGGTCACGACCGTCGGC
This sequence comes from Rhizobiales bacterium GAS188, assembly GCA_900104855.1. Lineage (NCBI taxonomy): Bacteria > Pseudomonadati > Pseudomonadota > Alphaproteobacteria > Hyphomicrobiales > Rhizobiales bacterium GAS188. The sequence goes on along the minus strand of FNSS01000001.1, from coordinate 3,164,416 downwards.
TCGAAGAAGAAGCCTTTGTTGCCGATGCGGTTGCCGCCCGTCTTCACCGTCGCGCCATGCTTCTTGGCGTCGGCCACGAAGCCTTCGAGCGCATCGACGCGGCGGCTATGCACCAAGGGTCCCATGCGGGTATCGGGCTGCAGCCCGTCGCCGACCTTCAGGGCCTTGGCGGCAGCCGTGAACTTGTCGACGAACTGCTCATAGACCTTCTCCTGCACCAGCAGCCGGGTCGGGGCGATGCAGACCTGGCCGGCGTTGCGGAACTTGCTTCCGGCCAGCACCTTCACGGCCGCGTCGATATCGGCATCCTCGAAGACGATGCCGGGGGCGTGGCCGCCGAGCTCCATGGTGGTGCGCTTCATATGCTTGCCGGCGAGCGCCGCGAGATGCTTGCCGACCGCGGTCGAGCCGGTGAAGGTCACCTTGCGGATCAGCGGGTGCGGGATCAGATATTCCGACACCTCGGCCGGATCGCCATAGACGAGGTTGACGACGCCGGCCGGGACGCCCGCATCCGCGAAGGCGCGGATCAGCTCGGCGATCGAGCCTGGCGTATCCTCGGCGCCCTTGAGCACGATGGAGCAGCCGGCAGCGAGCGCCGCCGAGATCTTGCGCACCGCCTGGTTGATCGGGAAGTTCCAGGGCGTGAAGGCCGCCACCGGTCCGACCGGCTCCTTGGTGGCGAGCTGGTAATAGCCCTCGAAACGCGCCGGGATGATCCAGCCATAGGCGCGCCGTCCCTCCTCGGCGAACCAGTCGATGACGTCCGCCCCGTTGAGGATCTCGATCTTGGCCTCGCCGACCGGCTTGCCCTGGTCGAGCGTCATGATCTTGGCGATGTCCTCGACCCGGGCGCGCAGCAGCTCGCCGGCCTTGCGCATGATCTTGTAGCGCTCGAAGGCCGAGACCTTGCGCCAGGCGAGGAAGCCCTTCTGCGCGGCTTGCGCGGCGCGCTCGAGATCGCTCTTGTCGGCATGGGCGAAAGTGCCGATCTCTTCGCCGGTCGCAGGGTTGAGCACGGGCGAGGTCCGGCCACCTGAAGCTTTGGTCCAGCCGCCATCGATGAATAGCGAAACGTCCTGATACATGGTTCCTCCACCTGAGCTTTGAGGCCGAGCGTGCGACGCCCGATCGAAATCCGCCGCCACCTATAGGGCTCCTGGCCGCGCCGCGCAAAGCTATTGGCGCATGCGAGGCAGACGGGTGGCTCCGCGATGAGCAGGGGGGACCGCCACATCCCGGCGGCATTTCACCTGATAATACAGGTGAAAAACAGGAGGCGGATCATGTGTGACAAGTGAAAGACACAGCCGTCGCGCATTCCTTCTCCCGCCCTTTCGCGGGAGAAGGTGCCGAGGCGCAGCCGAGGCGGATGAGGGGCGGTTGAGCGCATCACCGGCGTCCCTCATCCGCCCTCACTACGCAGAATCTGTCTGTTCAAGACTTGCACCTTCTCCCGCGAAAGGGCGGGAGAAGGAGTGCGCGTCCATTTCACGCCGCCTGCCGATCCGGTCCGCCATGGTGCGATAGGAGAGCGCCTCGGCGAGGTGGATGCGGCCGATATTCGGTTCGCCTTCGAGATCCGCGAGGGTCCGGGCGAGCTTGATGACTCGGTGATAGCCGCGCGCGGTGAGGCGTAGCGCCTCGGCGGCGCTGCGTATCAGGGCAAGGCCTGCAGCGTCGAGCTTCGCGACCTCCTCGAGCAGGGCCGGCGGGCAGGCGGCGTTGGTGAGATCACCCGTGACGCCGCAGGCCTGATAGCGCTTCGTCTGGAGCTCGCGGGCCGCGGCGACCCGTTTGGCGATCTCGGCCGAGCCCTCGGCGGGTGGCGGCAGGACGAGATCGGCCGGGCTGACCGCCGCGAGCTCGATATGGATGTCAATGCGGTCGAGCAGCGGCCCCGAGATGCGCGACTGGTATTGGGCCATGCAGCGCTCGTTCGGCTGGCGCTTGCAGGCATAGCCAGGGTCATTGGCATGGCCGCAGCGGCAAGGATTCATGGCGGCGACGAGCTGGAAACGCGCCGGATAGACGGTGCGGTGATTAGCGCGGCTGATCGCCACTTCGCCCGTCTCGAGCGGCTGGCGCAGGCTGTCGAGCACTTGCGGCGGGAATTCGGCGAACTCGTCGAGGAAGAGCACACCCTGATGGGCGAGCGAGACCTCGCCCGGCCGGGCATGCAGGCCGCCGCCGACCAGCGCCGCCATCGAGGCCGAGTGATGCGGCGCCCGAAAGGGCCGGCGATCGGTCAGCGCCCCGTCGGCGATGAGGCCGGCGACCGACTGGATCATCGACACCTCGAGGAGCTCCTTGGGAGCGAGCGGCGGCAGGATCGAGGGCAGGCGCGCCGCCAGCATCGACTTGCCGGCGCCCGGCGGCCCGCTCATCAACAGGTTATGGCCGCCGGCCGCCGCGATCTCCAAGGCACGCTTGGCGTTCTCCTGGCCCTTGACGTCCTTGAGATCGGGGAGCGGCACGCTCGAACGGCGGACCACCGGCTCAGGCCGCGTCAGCGCCTGGGCGCCGGTGACGTGGTTCGCAAGCTGGATCAGCGAGCGCGGCGCCACGATATCGAGGTCGCGGCTGGCCCAGGCGGCTTCGGCGCCGCAGGCTTGCGGACAGATCAGGCCGAGATTGCCGGCATTGGCGTGCATGGCGGCCGGCAACACGCCGGCGACCGGCATGATCGAGCCGTCGAGCCCGAGCTCGCCCACCACCGCATAGCCTTCGAGCGCGTCGGACGGGATCGCCCCGATCGCCGCCATGACGCCGAGCGCGATCGGCAGATCGTAATGTGAGCCTTCCTTGGGCAGGTCGGCGGGGGCGAGATTGACCGTGATGCGCTTTGCCGGCAGCGACAGGCCGGACGCGATGAGCGCGGCGCGCACCCGTTCCCGGCTCTCTCCCACCGTCTTGTCGGGGAGGCCGACGATGTTGAACACCACATTGCCGTTGGAGACGAGCACCTGGACATCGACGGCACGCGTCTCGATCCCTTCGAACGCCATAGTCGCGACGCGTGTGACCATGCCGGTGCCCCCCGAGACGAGGCCGCGAGCTTAGCCAAGCCTTGCGAAATGCGCAAGAACAAGAAGGGAACGCTCCCGCGAATAGCGAATAGCGAATGGGAAGCGGCTCCCTGGACCTCGGTGTTGTCCTCGACCTCGCTACTCGCTACTCGCTACTCGCCCTCAACCTCCAGAAGCTTGTCCCATGCCCAATCTCAAGATCGTCGTCATTCCGGTCACGCCCTTCCAGCAGAATTCCAGCCTGGTCTATGACGAGGACAGCAAGAGCGGCGCGGTCGTCGATCCGGGCGGCGACCTGCCGCGCATCCGCGACGCCATCGCCAAGGCCGGCGTGACGGTCGAGAAGATCGTCCTGACCCATGGCCATATCGACCATGCGGGGGGCGCCGCCGAGCTTGCGGCCGAGCTCGGCGTCGAGGTCGAGGGCCCGCATCAGGCGGATGCCTTCCTGCTCGAGCGGCTGGCCGAGGTCGGCGCGCAATACGGCATTGCGGGCGCCCGCAACATCCTGCCGAATCGCTGGCTCGCCGAAGGCGACACGGTCAACATGGGCGGGGTGAGCTTCGATGTGCTGCATTGCCCGGGCCACTCGCCCGGCAGCGTCGTCCTCGTGGCGCCGGCTTTGAATTTCGCAATCGTGGGCGACGTCCTGTTCAAAGGCTCGGTCGGGCGCAGCGACATTCCGGGCGGCGATCCTGCGACGCTGATCCGCTCGATCACCGAGAAGCTCCTGCCCCTGGGCGACCAGGTGGCCTTCCTCTGCGGCCATGGCCCCGGCAGCACGATCGGCGAAGAGCGGCGCAGCAATCCCTTCTTGCGTGGGGGTTGATCCGGCTCGACGCGCTCGTAGAGCCGGCGCTAGCGGGTCGCCGCGGCTGTCCTGCGCAGGCGCGCCCGAAACGGGAGATCCATAAATACTTCCCGAATTTATTAAGGATCCACAAAACCTAACGAATGTAAACTTTAGTCGACCAAACTGTGCCTAATCAGAGCACGATGAAAGCTGCACAAAGGTCTGTCTGGAGGAAAACGGCTCAATAACCGAACGCAGGAGGGTGCCATGGTGACGACCATCAAGCCCATAGGCGGAAACAGCGCCGGCGAGGCGAGCAAGATCGCGGTCCAAGCATTCAGCAGCTCCGAAATCCTGACGGCGTGCAAGAACGGATCGAACAATCTCGAGCTCATCGGGTGGCTGAGCAGCGGCATGACGGTCACCCGGGCCGCCGACAGCGGCCATCACGCCGGGCATGTCGACGAGGTCGCCCTGTCGCTTCTCGGGCGCCGGGCCGTCACCGCGGTTCGCTCGGGTAGCGGCCATCTCCTGCTGATCTCATGGGAGTGCCCGCCGCAGCTCGGAAGCATAACGCGGCTGGCCGACAGCGGAACCCTCGCGGGAGCCGCGAGCCTGATCTGCGCCACAACCGTCCTCACGGGCTTCGGCACCGAGGTTCTGGTGACCGCGCTTCGCACCGGCAGCGGCAAGCTCAAATTGATCTCCTGGCAGCTGCAAGGCGACGGCTCGTTCACGCGGCTCGGCGATAGCGGCAGCAATGCGGGCAAGGTGGATTCGATCGCCATCACGTCCTTTCCCGGAACCGACCTCATCGTCAGCGCGGTCCAGACCAGCCATTCGATCCTGGCGCTTCATGGCAGGCTCAAGCTCATCGCCTGGCGAATGGCGCCGAACGGCGCGACATTCACACGTCTCGGTGACAGCGGGGATCAGGCCGGCGTGATCAGCGAAGTCGCGATGGCCGCGACGAGCGTCCCTGAATTCTTCAGTCCAGGTGTCCTTACTGCCGTCAAGAACGGATCGGGGAATCTCGAAGTGATCGCCTGGAGAGTGCTCAACGACGGCATCCAGCGGTTCGGCACCAGCGAGGCGGGCACCGCGAGCCGTATCGCGATCACCAAGGCGGGGGGGCCGTCGAGCTATGTCGCATCGATGCGCCGGGGAAGCAACGACATCGAGCTCATCGCCTATGAGCTTGCCGGAAATGGTGCCGTGACGCGCACGGCGAGCTTCGGTGAGCGCCAGGGCACCGACGTCAGCGAAACCGCCATTCAAAGCCTCGCCGGTGATGAGGCTGTCACGGCCATTCGCAATCGCAACTTCCTCAACGTGAATACCTGGAGGCTTACCTAAGGGCCGATCGAGGAAGGGCTGCGGCCGCGGACGGAGGAGATCGTCATGGCTGCGCATCTGCTGATCCAGGATGGAAGCCCTCAATGGTGGATGAGCCAGGACATCTGGGTCGTCCCCGGGAGCGATCCGAACGGGCCGCCCGGAAGCCCGATCGCGGGCAAGCCCGCCTATCTATGGGCCTTGGTCGCGAATACCGGCGACACCGCCGCCAACGGCGCACGTGTCGATTTCTACTGGGCCAATCCGGCCATGCAGATCGTCGTCGGGGTCGCGACCTTGATCGGCTCCGCCTTCGTCGATCTGGCTCCAGGGGCGCAGCAGCAGGCGCTTTGCCTCGTGCCTTGGGTGCCTTCCATCGTCAATGGAGGGCATGAATGCGTGCTCGCGGTGGCGCACAGCCAGGCCGAAGCCAGCCCGTTGCCTGACCCCCTCCCGGCCGGCTTCGATTTCAACCCACCTCAATATGATGAAATCGCGCAGCGCAATCTCAGCGTGCTGGCGGCGAGCGCACGCGCCGTGCCTCGAGCCTTGACGATCACCGCGCCGACTCGAGCCGACAAGACCGTGAGGATCACGGCTGAGACCGGCGGCCGGCTCAGCGAAACGCTGCTGGCGCAACTGGGGCTCGAGGGGTTCCGGCCGGCCCCCAAGGAGGTGGTGCAAGTGGGCCTCGGCCGCGAGGCGGTCTGCGGGCAGCGCGACATGCCGGTCGGTACGCCGGAGATCGAGCTTCACGTCCCAAAGGGGACATCGGCCGGGGTTTTCGCCTCGATTCACGCCACGGGCCTGGCGGAGGATGAGTACCACCTCGTTCATCTCGTCGAGCGGAGCGAGGATCGTGTCCTCGGTGGGCTTTCCTTCGTGATCATCCACTCTCGGAAGGGAGCCGCAGCATGAGCGCGACCCCGATCCAGGTGCTCACCCGCCCCTTCGCGGTGGAGCCCGTCACCAACATCATGCTGCCCGACGGCATCTTCGACAACGCCATCTACAACCTGCGCATCTCGGCGCATTTCACCAACATATCCAGCGCTCCGCTGACGAATGTCCGCCTATATCTGGAGAGCATCGGAGACCCCGGGATCGTGCCGGTGGCCTGGACATTCTTCTTTGCAGCGATTCCCGCCGGCGCCTCGGTGCTGGTCGGCTGGAACGCGAACTTCCAGAACGCTGCGCCAGGCAAGCGGCTGGTGAGCTTCATCGCGCTCGCGGACGGCTTCACGTCCCGCCGCTCGATCCAGCAGATCTTCGTGTCGCAGACCCGCTTCGATGCCGCCACCAACACCTACACCTGCGCCGTAGAGGAAGGCACGCTCACCGTTTCCAAGATGAGCGCTATCGCTCCCGGCCTGGAATGGGGGCAAGGCAAGGGAGGCGACTGCAAATGCCCGCCGGGATTCGGGCCTTGGGTGCCCACGGGCCTCACGATGGCGTGGGCCCCGAACCCCGCCTATGCCGGTGTGCATGGCGACCTGCCGTTCAGCGATCCTTGGTGGAAGATCCTCGCGATCATCGTCGCCATCGTGGCGGCACTCGTCGCCATCGTGGCGGCGGCCCTCGGCGCCGGCAAGGCTGTCTTCAGCGTCGGCGGGACATTTGACGAGACCGAACCCAACGTCCATTGCTGCACGCCGAAGGGCGCCGTATCCGGAAAACCGGAATTCACCGTGGCCGGCGTCGCCTCCGCCATAGCGTCCCTGGCCATTGCGGTTGCTCTGTCGGATGTCGCCGATCCGCTCTTCCGGGGGCAGGCCGCGACCCCTCCGCTGCCTGGCGAGAAGACCGTCGGCGAAAGGGTGGTGGCGGCATGGACCCTGCCTGAGGCGCCCAACGCCGGGAAGCCTTACCCCGCCGACGTCAAATGGACCTATGAGCGGTTCACCACCGGCAACAGCTATACGCATTCCGTGGCCGAGACCCAGACCAACGTGCATGTCGCCGGGAATGTCGAGGTCGACACACCGAATGTGGTTCATGCCTTCAACCCGCTCTGGGTGAAAGCCAAATTCAGCAAGAGCGGCGGCGCATTCTTCACCGGGACCGATCTCTACGCATTCGCGCTGTTCCAGGCGCCGCAGGGCCTGTTCTTCGTCGTGAACCTCACCGATGACGGGCTTGGCTTCGACGATACCGCCAATGACGGCGTATATGCCGGCGGGCTCAATCTGGAGACTGCCCGCAAGCTGCTGCTATCCGAAGGCGAGGACGTGTATGGCGTCTGGCGCGTCTTCGTGTTCGCGCAGGACGTGAACCTGACAAAGCCTGGGACGCCGCCGCAGATTGCGGCGCAGCATATCGGCGGCTTCTTCGTCGCGAGCGCCATCGAGATCACCTTCGACCCGTCGCTGCCATGCCCGTTGAAGGCGCAAGCCGCAATCACGGTGGTCTGAGCCCCGCACCTCACTGCCCGAAAGCGTGCTCCAGGAAGGCGCTGGTGAAGAGCGGCATCGTCGTCGTGTCGATATCGGCAGTCGAGCGCACGATGCGGATATCGGCGAGCTCTGGCCTCGCCTGCTTCGCCAACCGCGACAGGATCAGGGAACGGGCGGCCTCTGCCTCCATGGCGATGCCGACCGGCCGCATGAGGGCGATGCGCTGGCCTTCGAGGATCGCGGTCCAGCCTTCGCCGACCTCGACCTCGGCGGGTGACAATACCATCTCCTCCTCGAGCTCGCGCAACAGGCTGCCGAACAGGTCGACGCGGCCGTCTTGCGTGATGTCGGCGGGATCGGGCGTGCCGGCCGCGAAATAGATCTTGCCGGGATTGGCCGTATGGGCCGCCATCTCGCCCAGCAGATAGGCACCATCGGCAGTGCGCAGCGCCGCCATGGCGAAGCCGTTGCGAATTTCCTTGTCAGGCCAGCCGAAATCGCGCCAGGCGAGGAATGCCGAATAATCGGTCTCGAGATAGCGCGCATGCAGCACGCCGTCTTCGATGCGCCGCTCATATTGCAGCAACACGCGCCCATTGAAGAGCGCGGGATTGGCGGCGACGAGGCTTTCCCAATGCGAGCCGATCTCGTCGGCGCGAAGATTGGCAAAGCCCCATTCGCGCTGCGCGAACAGCGCGTCGATCCGGTCGAGCGCGACGATTTGGGCTTCGCTCATCTTAGAGCCTCATGCCCTGATCTGCCCTTCGCTCATGATCACCGCCTCGCCGTCGATCCTCGCCTGGCGCAATCGCCCCTCCGCAACGTCGAGCCACAAAGTGATGCGCGAAGGACGCCCCATCGCGTCCCCCTGCTCGATGACGAAGGCGTGATCGCCGTCCTTCGGCTTATCGAACTGCATGATCACGCCGGCGAAGGCTGCAGCCGCCGAGCCGGTCGCCGGATCCTCGGCGATGCCGAAGCCCGGCGCGAACATGCGCACATGATAGGCATGCGCCTGATCGAGCGGTTCGGCGCAGTACACATAGGCGTTCGGATCGCCAACCGCCGCGAAAGCCTTGGCGAAGGCTTCACCTTGCGGACGAGCCCGTGTCACCGCGTCCCGGCTGCGCAAGGGCACGCAGGCGAAGCCGACGCCGGCCGAAAAGATGCCCGGCTCATGCGCGCCGAAGCCGATATCGCTTTCCTCTAGGCCGAGCCCGCGCGCCAGCGCGGCCTTGTCAGGCAAAGCACCGAGGCGCTCCGGCAGACGCGGCACCGTGAAGACAGCGCGCCCGCGCTCCGCACCCGTGACCTCGACCGTGCAGGGCACGAGGCCGATCTTCTCCTCGAGATCGAAGCCGAGCTTGCCCGGCTCCCCGCGCCGGTCGAGGAGAGCGAGCAGCACGGCAGTGCCGACCGTGGGGTGGCCGGCGAAAGGCAATTCGCGCCCCGGCGTGAAGATACGCAGGCTTGCCCGATGCGAGGCCTGCGCCGGCGCGCCGACGAAAACCGTCTCCGAGAGGTTGAATTCACCCGCGATCGCCAGCATGCGCCGGTCGTCGAGGCCTTGCGCGTCGAGGACGACAGCGAGCGGATTGCCGGCCAGCACCTCGCCTGCGAAGACGTCGAGCGTGTAGAAGCGGCGAGGCATGGCGCAGATCCTTTCGCTGATGGCAGGGGCTTAGGCGGGACAGGACCGGATCGTCAACCACGAACCCGCAGCGATCGGCCCCTCCGGCCTCACGCCAACTGTCAAAGCGTGCTCACCCCGAAGGGCGAAACCCATCGGCAAGCTCCGAGCCCTTGCGCAACACCTCCGCGCAGCCTTCGGCACGCCGCCCTATTGGGAACGCGAGATCGGGTAAGGATGCGGGTGGAAGCGCTGTTGGGAAGAAGGGCGACCGAGACGGTCGCGGTCCCAGTGGGATCGCGGGCGTCTCGCCCGCTCTTGCAACGGTGAGGAGCGCCGCTGGGAAGAAAGGGCGACCGGGAGGGTCGCGGTCCCAGAGGGGCCCGCCCGTACGTTGATTGCCCTTGTTGATTGCTCTTGGCGTTGAACCCATGTTCAGCATCCGGCTTGTAGGGTATCGGGTCCGACAGGCGTAAGCGTCCGAGCACCGCCAGATGAGTCTTGCAAACCCTATGCGCTTCGTTGGGAAGTTCTTCACCCCGCTTCCCGCCGCGATGCTGCGCCGGAGCGCCGATTTCTCGGCAGCGCAGATCTTCGTCCTGTTCGCGGTGCTGGTGCTGATCGCCTCCATTCCGATCATCACCAACCCGCTGCCGCCGCTCGAGGACTACGCCAACCACCTGGCGCGGATGAGCGTGATCGCCAATGTCGACCGCGACGCCAATCTGTCGCGCTTCTACGAAATCGATTGGGAGATCGTGCCCAATCTGATGATGGACCTGACCGTGCCCTATCTGGTGCGGTTCATGAACATCTACACCGCGGGCCAGATCTTCCTGATCTCGATCTTCGTGCTGATCATGTCGGGGACCTTGGCGTTGCACCGCAGCTTGCATGGGCGCTGGTCGGTGCTGCCGCTGATCGCCTTTCCGCTCCTCTACAACCGCGTCTTCCTGATCGGCGTCGCCAATTACCAGTTCGGCATCGGCCTCGCGCTCTGGGGCATGGCGGCCTGGATCGGGCTGCGCGAGAAGGCCTGGCCGCTGCGGTTCCTCGTCGCGGCGATCTTCGTGCTCGTCTTGTTCTTCTGCCACCTCTTCGCGGTCGGGGTCTACGGGCTCGGCTTGCTGGCCTATGAGCTGTGGCGCCTATGGGCGCTCAGGGGCCGTGCCTGGCCGGGCGGGGATCCGGGCTTGCTCCGCCACCCGCTCTTGGATTTCCTGGCGACGGGCCTGCCCTTCCTGCTGCTCGTGCCGCTGATGCTGCGCAGCCCGATCCTCAATCATCTGGCCGGCTTCGAATGGCAATCGGTCGGCAAGATCGACGGCATCACCTTCACGATCGAGGTGTATTCGGACATCGTCGCCTTCGCGCTCACCGGCGTCGTCGTGGCGGCTGCCATCTGGGCGGCCCGCCATTCGCTGTTGCGCCTGCATCCGGTCGGCCTGTTCCTGCTCGGCGTCGGCACGCTCATCTATCTCGCTTTGCCGCGCCTCCTGTTCGATACCTATATGGCCGATCAGCGCTTGCCGCTCGCGCTCGCCTTCATGTCGGTCGCCTGCCTCAATCTCGATCTGCGCCTGAGGATGGCGCGCCGCAGCTTCATCGCCCTCTCGCTCATCCTGCTCCTGGTGCGGGTCATCGAGGTCGATGTCGCCTGGGCGCCGCTTTCGGCCAAGACGCTCGAGTTCCGCGATTCGGTCAAGCGCATCGAGCGCGGCTCGACCGTGCTCGTCGCCTATGCGGACCAGACGGGCGGCGATGAGGTCGGCGATCTCGGCCTGGTGCATGCGGCCTGTCTCGCCATCATCGAGCGATCGGCGCTCGTGACCACCGCCTTCACGGTCGAGGGCAAGCAGGTCATGCATGTGCGCCGGCCCTATGTCGATCAGGTCGACACCGAGGATGGCAGCCCACCTTCGATCGAGCAGCTGATCGTCACAGCGCTGCGCCCGGATCCCGCTTCCACCGCCTATTGGCGCGCATGGCCGCAGCGCTTCGATTATGTCTATCTGCTGTTCACCGAGGATGGCGCCGACAATCCGGCGCCCGACCTTCTGACCCAGGTCTATGATGGCGGGCGCTTCCAGCTCTACCGGGTGGGCAAGGCGCGCACCGCGCGGGCAGGGAGCGTCGGGCGGGAACGCTGACGGTACAACGGTCGCGCGCCTTCCTTCTCCCGCCCTTCGCGGGAGAAGGTGCCCGAACGTAGTGAGGGCGGATGAGGGACGCCGGTGAAGCGCTCGACCGCCCTCATCCGCCTCGGCTTCGCCTCGGCACCTTCTCCCGCCTCAAGTGGCGGGAGAAGGAGGGTTCCTATTCGACGAACTCGTTGCGGCGATAGCCCTGCAGATAAAGGAGCGCCGAGAGATCGCCATGATCGATGCGCGCCTGCGCCGCAGCCGCGACCGCGGGCTTCGCCCGATAGGCGACGCCGAGCCCTGCCTCTCCGAGCATGGCGAGGTCGTTCGCCCCGTCGCCGACCGCCAGCACCGCCTCACGAGGCAGGCCGAAGCTCTGCCGGAGCTCGATCAGGGCCGCGAGCTTGGCGTCACGCCCGAGGATCGGCTCCTCGACCTCGCCGGTCAGGCGGCCGTCGCGCACCCTGAGGCGGTTGGCGCGATGCTCATGGAAGCCGAGCCGCTCAGCGATCTTGCCGGTGAACAGAGTGAAGCCGCCCGAGACCAGGCAGCAATAGGCGCCGTTCTGCCGCATGGTCTGCACCAGTTGGCGCGCGCCGGCCGAGAGGGTGATGCGGCTCGCCAGCAGCTCGTCGGCGACGCCGACCGGCAGGCCCTCGAGCAGCCCGACCCGCTCGCGCAGCGCCGGCTCGAAAGCGATCTCGCCGCGCATGGCGCGTTCGGTGATGGCCGAGACCTCGGCCCGCAAGCCGATATGGGCGGCGAGCTCGTCGATGCATTCCTGCTCGATCAGGGTCGAATCCATGTCGGCGAGAAAGAGACGCTTGCGCCGATCCAGCGCCGGGACGGTCGCGAGGTCGATCGGCGCGCCGCCGAGCGCCGCCTTCAGCCGCGCCGGCAGAGTGACGTCCCCGGCGACCGCGTCCGGCAAGCCGATCTCGGCGCTGATCTCCTCGCCGAGCCAGACGGGGGAGACATCTTGGCCGACAACCTCTAGGCAGGCGCGAAGATGCGCAGCCGTCAGGGCCCGGTCTTGCGCGGCGGAAACGAGAACCAGGACGTGCGGCACTTGGATTTCCTGCAAGGGACGACCGCCTCTCGGTAGCGGATCTTTGGAGCAGATCTTTGGAAGCGGATAGTGAAGCCAAGCGGGGCGGCCGCCCCGAGGCGATCCTGATCGCAGGTCCGACCGCTTCGGGCAAGTCGGCGTTGGCAGTGCGGCTGGCGCAGCATCTGCACGGCACGGTGATCAATTGCGATTCCATGCAGGTCTATCGCGATCTGCGCATCATCACGGCAAGGCCGACAGTCGAAGAGGAAGCGAGCGTGCAGCATCGCCTGTTCGGCGAGGTGGATGCCGCCTGCAATTGGTCGGTGGGCTTATGGCTGCAAGCGGCCCGCCAAGCGATCGCCGAGACCAAGGCCTTGGGCCGGCTGCCGATCCTCGCCGGCGGCACAGGCCTCTATTTCAAGGCGCTGACCCAGGGCCTGTCGGCCATGCCGCAAGTGCCGGCGGCGATCCGGGCCGGCGTGCGGGACATAGCGCTGGGGCTCGAGGCGCCCGAGCTGCACCGGCGTCTCGCCGAGCGCGACCCCTTGACCGCCGCGAAGCTCCGCTCCAGCGACCGGCAGCGCATCATTCGCGGCCTCGAGATCGTGGAGGCGACCGGCCGTCCTCTCGCCGAATGGCAGGAGGGACGGCGCGAGACGCCGCTGCTCGATCGGGCAGATTGCGTCGCGTTGTTCCTGGCGCCGGAGCGCGATGCGCTGCGGGCCCGCATCGACACCCGTTTCGATGCCATGCTGGCGGAAGGCGCGCTCGAGGAGGTGCGGGCGCTCGGCGCGCGCCAACTCGATCCGGCGCTGCCCGCCATGCGGGCCCATGGGGTGCCCTGGCTGCTGGCGCATCTCTCCGGCGAGATCGGCCTGGAAGAGGCCGGTGCCGGGGCGAAAGCCGATACGCGGCGCTATGCGAAGCGCCAATTCACATGGTTCCGCCATCAGATGCCGGGCTGGACCTGGTGTTTGCCCGAGGCTGGCGAAAAGGTTGCGCTCGATGCGATCCGAGCCCGCAATGATGGCTCTCCGCCCACTTGACCTGACCGACGCGCCCTTGCGCCACGCCCTAGCGGCGCGATAGGCAGGCAAGCTCTACCTGACGCGAGAGGCGCGCTGTCGAGGCGTTCCATGACGAAACCCCTGCCCGTCACCCTGATCACCGGCGCCTCGGCGGGCATCGGGACCGAATTGGCGAGGATTTGCGCAGCGCGCGGCGAAGCACTGATCTTGACGGCGCGCCGAGGCGAGCTTCTGGAGGCGCTCGCAACCGAGTTGCGCCAGGCACATGGGGTGCGGGTCGAGACCGTGGCGGCGGATCTGGCCGATCAAGGCGCCCCGAAGATTCTCGCCGATGCGGTGCAAACGCTCGGCTGCGAGGTGCGCACCCTGATCAACAATGCGGGCTTTGGCCTGCGCGGCGCTTTTGCGGAACTGCCGCTCGACCGGCTGATCGCCATGCTGAACCTCAATATCGTGGCGCTGACCCGCCTGACCGGCCTATTCCTGCCGGGCATGCTGGCGCGCCGCGAGGGCGGCATCATCAACCTCGCCTCGACGGCGGCCTTCCAGCCCGGGCCCTATATGGCGGTCTATTACGCCAGCAAGGCCTATGTGCTGCATCTGAGCGAAGCCATCGCCTATGAGACGCGCGGCTCGGGCGTCACGGTGACGGCGGTCTGCCCCGGACCGACCGAGAGCGAATTCGCCGAAGTCGCCGGCCTCGCCGGTTCACGCCTGATGCACAGGGCCGCGATGACGTCGCACGAGGTGGCGCGGCTTGCGATCGATGGCCATCATGCCGGCAGGACGCTGGTGATCACCGGCGCCGGCAACAAGCTCGTTCCATGGGCGTCCCGCCTCTTGCCGCGCAACCTGATCTTGCGGGCCGTCGCGAAGCTGCAGAAGACCTGACCGTGAGCGGCGCAATCCTCTGGAAAGCATCGACGATGGGGCGCGCTGGCCGGGGGAGTCCGCATGGCTGAGGCAAGGGCCGGCACCGCCGGGAAAGGCACTTATCGAGTGTTGGCAATGATCGCGATTCTCCTGGCGCTCGCTGTCGCGGTGCTCGCGGCGGGCCAGCTCCACCTCCTCGACACCGCCTATGCCAGGCTCTTCGGCCCCCCGGATCTCGGCCCCGTGGCGTTTGAGAGGCTCATCCGCCGCGCATCGGGCAATGACGCGCTCGCCTGCCCGCCGGGCGAATGCGGCAGCGCCAAGGTGGATATCAGGCCACCGACCTATGCGGCGGCCGCGAACGAGCTGCGCCAGCGCGTGCGGCGGCATTTCGCCGGGCAAGGCGCCGAGCTGATCGCGGCCGACGATGCGGAGCTGCATGATCGCTTCGTGGCGCGCACCCCGCTGCTGCGCTTTCCCGATACGGTCGATGTCCAGATCTTTCCGGCCGACGCCGGCCATGCGTCGGTCGCCCTCTATTCGCGCAGCCAGCTCGGCATCTATGATTTCGGCACGAATCTGCGGCGCCTGCGGCAGCTCTTCGAGGCGCTGGGACCCGGCGTCGCCTCGGCGTCCCTCATGCGCTGGCGGGGGTAGGGCCGGCGCCCATCAGCCGTCGATACCGAGCATGTAATCAAACCCGTCTGCACCGGCGCGCTTGCCGAGTATGTCGAGGATACGCCGCATACGCGTCAGGGAGTCATTCGGGCCAGCTACGAAGAAGGGTTTGCCGTCTTTGCCGAAGGTGAATGTTTCCGCCCCTAAGGGGATGTCGCCGAAAATCCTCTCGACCGCTGCGAAATCCTCGTGGGGCGTGAGGCCGAACTGATCCGCATAGGCTGCGGCGTCATGGAGCAATTTGCGAACATAGGATGGATCGGCATCGACCATCGGGTATTCGCCCTGGTCCGCCATGTCCATCTGGTCCTCAAATTCCTGCGATGTCATGACCGAGAAAAATGCGTTCTTGATCCCGAGGCACCAGACATCGACGAGGAAAAAGCTCGCGCCGACCAACCCAGAGGGTAGCTTTCTGGCAAGCACGACCGTACCCATGCCGGTTTCGAAGAGCCCTTCCGTGACGGCGCAGGTCTCGACGGGCGCCCGTGCGGCATCGACGATTTGGCGCGTGCCTGCCATTGCCAACTCGGCTTTGCGCTTTTCGGCGACAATGGCTTTTCGCCGCGACGCTTTCTCCGCCGCGCGGCGCAAACGCTGACTTTGTGACACGGCCATCTTCGTTACCTCACTTTGCGCTTGAAATCTCCAGGTCCGCGCAATCCAAAACCAACCGAATCGCGGACGCCCATGATTATAGCGCCGGGCGGAAGCGGAGCAGCCGACATTCCACAGCTTTTGGCGCGGTTGAGCGCGAGGCTCCAACGCGTCATGAGTGCCGGGGCTGGCCATCGCGTCTCGTGTCTCGCTACATAGAGGGGCTCCAACCACGTAGGTGCCATGACCACCAACGCCATGACCGCTGACCCCATCGATTTCGGCTCCTACGACTACATCGTCGTCGGGGCGGGCTCGGCCGGCTGTGTCCTGGCGAACCGCCTCTCGGCCGATCCGAGCCGGCGCGTGCTGCTCCTCGAAGCCGGCGGCCGCGACAACTGGATCTGGTTCCATATTCCGGTCGGCTACCTGTTCGCCATCGGCAATCCACGCGCCGATTGGCTGTTCAGCACCGAAGAGGAGGCCGGCCTCAACGGGCGCAAGCTCGCCTATCCCCGCGGCAAGGTGATCGGCGGCTCCTCCTCCATCAACGCCATGATCTATATGCGCGGCCAGGCGGCCGATTATGACGGCTGGCGTCAGCTCGGCCTGCCGGGCTGGAGCTGGAGCGACGTCCTGCCCGTCTTCCGCAAGCATGAGGACCATATCGACCCGCCGAATGCCGCGCATGGCAGCGGCGGGGAATGGCGCGTCGAAAATCCGCGAGTACGCTGGGAGATCCTCGACGTGATCCGCGATGCCTGCGAGGCGGCCGGCATTGCCAAGATCGACGACTTCAACGGCGGCGACAACGAAGGAACCTCCTATTTCCAGGTCAACCAGAAGCGCGGGGTGCGCTGGAGCGCGGCGCGCGGCTTTCTGAAACCGGTCTTGAACCGCCCCAATCTGCGGCTCGAGATGCGAGTGCAGGTCGAGCGTGTCACGATCGAGGCCGGGCGGGCGACGGGTGTCGTGTTCTCGCGCGACGGCCGCAAGCATAGCGCAACCGCGACCGGCGAGGTCGTGCTGTCGGCCGGCGCCGTGGTCTCGCCCAAGCTGCTCGAGCTCTCCGGCATCGGGGACGCCGTGCGGCTGCGTGAATTCGGCATTGCGGTCGCCCGGGACCTGCCCGGGGTGGGCGGGAACCTGCAGGATCATCTGCAGCTGCGCCCGGTCTACAAGGTCTCTGGCGTGCGCACGCTCAACGGCGATTACGCTAAGCTCTGGCGGCGGGCCGCCATGGGGCTCGAATATGCGTTTGCGCGCAGCGGGCCCCTGACCATGGCGCCCTCGCAGATGGGCGCTTTCGCGCGCTCCTCGCCGGACTATGCGACGCCCAATCTGCAATTCCATTTCCAGCCGCTCTCGCTCGACAAATGGGGCGAAGGCCTGCACCCCTTCGAGGCCTTCACGGCGAGCGTCGCCAATCTGCGGCCCTCGAGCCGGGGCAGCGTGCATGCGGCAAGCCCCGACCCCTCGGCGCAGCCGAGCATCAGGCCGAATTACCTCACGACCGAGGAGGATCGCCGGGTCGCCGTCGATGCCTTGCGCCTGACGCGCCGCATCATCGCGCAAAAGCCGCTCGAGCGCTTCCGGCCGCAAGAGCATATTCCGGGGCCCTCGCTCATCAGCGACGCGGATCTGGTGCGGGCCGCCGGCGATCTCGGGACGACCATCTTCCACCCGGTCGGCACCGCCCGCATGGGCCCCGATCACGACCGCGACGCCGTGCTCGACGAGAGGCTGCGCGTGCGCGGCATCGGGCGCTTACGCGTCATCGATGCCTCGGCGATGCCGAGAATCACCTCGGGCAACACCAATTCGCCGACCATCATGATCGCCGAGAAGGGCGCCTCCATGATGATCGAGGACGCGAAGGCCGGGTAGCGGGCGCGGTTTGGGTTTCGGGGATGGGGTCGAGGCGCCTAATGGGCCGGCCCGATCTTTGTGGAGACGCCCTCCCCGGGCCTGCGCCCATCCTGATCGACGAACGCTCGCGGGCTTTCTGCTTTGGGTGGTGGCCCGAACGGCAACAGCTCGGGCATGACGCGCACGCCTGTCGTGAATTTGAACGGGTCGCCGCTTGGGCCCGGAAAGGTCATCTCCACAAAATAGGCGACCCAGCCCTGCGATGGCGCCGCCACCCGGCCGACATAAAGGCCGTCGCCCGCGTCCTTCAGGACTGAGCTCGTATATGTCGGCCCGATGGTCTGCAGACGAAAATCGCGCGTCGTCCCGTTTGCCGCTTGCCACAGCCGAACCTCTGTCGGCTTTGTCGACGTCTTCACCCTTATCGAGCCGTCGTCTTCGAAGTGCCAAGTGAACTCGGGTCGCGACGCTCCACCGACGATCGATTCGTAGAAGGCAAGCGCGCTCTCAGCGGCGTCGGCGCCCTTGTCCTTGAGCGAATGGTCGGTGTTCGGCAGGTAACGGAGGTACTTCTCCCCCATAAGCCCGTCGAAGTAAAATCGGGAGGAGTCCGGCAGGAAGAATTGGTCTCCGGTCGAATTGACGATGAATTTCGGCATCGTCAGGCGATCGCGATAGGAGTACGGGTCCTCGATTCGCATGAGCGCTTGGAACTGCGGCGTGCCTGCCCAGTCCATGATCCCCATATCCTCGTACTCCCGCACCGCCGGCGCCCAATTGCCATAGGCCTGGTAGTGATGGTCGAAGGACGGCTCGATATTCAGAAGGTCGATGACCACCGGCACAACCCCGACCACGCGACTGTCGACCGCTGCAGTGGTCCACGCTGTCCAGCCTCGCTTGGAGGCGCCGCCGACCACGAAACGATCGACGGCAATGCTGCGGCCTTGTCCGGTGCTGCAGAAGGCCGTGATCGTGTCCATGGCCCGAACCGCGCTCTTCGTCATGGGGAGACGCAGCGGCCAGGTGTCGTCGCCGGTCCTCAGATATTTGTCCCAGCTATAGGCGGTGATCGCGTCCTCGGAGCGCTGCCGCGTCTCTCCTGCAAATGTCAGGGGCTGGTTTGGCACCATGCGCAGCTCGCTCACCACCGAGCCGGTGGTCACGGCGAGCAAACTAGCGAGCGGATTGATGCGCGCCGGGGGTTTGCTGTTGTTCGAGCCCCCCGCTGATCACGAGGATGCCTATCCGCGTCTTGACCAGCAGCGGCACGACGATGGTGAGCCAGTGCTTCCAAATCGGCCGGTCTACCTCCGCTGCCCCGCGCCATTGCTGCGAGGTCATCTCCAGCACGTAGCCCGTGTATCCGTCACCAGGGATCGTGTTGATCAAACCATAGCGGTAGCTTGGATCGGGCGAGGCGACGTAACGGTCGAGCGCTGTACTCCCCTCGGCGAGGCTCGGGGATGTCACGAGCGTCGCCAATCCCGCCCCGAACAAGGCGATGCCGAGCGCAAGCGCACGCCACTTCGAGCTGGTGGTCATCGCGGCTCGCTCATCCGCCGCAGCGCAGTCGCGGCCGCCACCCGATCAGCAGGTCACGTGAAAAAGCCCGATCTTCTTCGCATGCGAGCTGTTGAACGCATGAATCGCCTTGGGGGTTGGTTGCAACAGGACCTTGCAGCCCTTTCTTTCGAAATACGTCTCAGCTTCCGGCGAAAGATGCACATTGCCCATCTGGCCCGAGCCGAGAATGAGCTCCTCGCATCCCTTCTCGAAGACGAACTTCGCTTCGTCCTTCGAGAGCAAATGCGAGGTGCCGTAGTGCTTCTTCGATAGCTTCTTCTTCCGCCTTGCCACTTCGCCGGAGAGACGAATGATCACGTCGTGCTCATAGGTCTTTCCGTCAATCGTGATGGTCCCGAATGTGGTGCGTTCGATCTCCATGGCCTGACCTCTTCGGTGGAGGCGAGCAACCGCCTTGCTGGCCCCGCGTCCAATCCTTCTCCCCTTGAGGATTGCCCTTTCGGGAATAGGTATGGTGAAGCCCGCCATCCGGCAAGCATCAGGTCGGGTTGAAGTGCTGTGGGGCGCTATGTGTCGCGATCCAGGGTGATCCGCCGCGCACAATGGTCAAGCCTGCGTGATTCCGGCATGATGGCACCCGAAGATCGGTGGCGGCGCCCCACCCAATGACGGCGCGAAGCCACCGGCCGAAATCGGGAGGCCTCACTTGTCCGTGCAGCTTTATCTGGCCTTCGTCGCCGCGACCGTCATCCTGATCCTGATTCCGGGGCCGAATGTGGCGCTGATCGTCGCCAACAGCGTCGCACATGGATCGCGCTACGGGCTCATCACGGTCGCCGGCACGAGCTCGGCCGTGATCATCCAGCTCCTCCTCACCGTCGGCGGCATGACCACCTTCCTGACCGTGATGGCGAACTGGTTCGAATGGCTGCGCTGGATCGGAGTCGCCTATCTCATCTATCTCGGCATCCGGGCCTGGCGGGCACCACCCGTCGACCTGACGCAGGCGCGTCCCGAGCCGCGCTCGGCCCGTGCCATCTATCTGCGCGGCTTCCTGGTATCGCTCGCAAACCCCAAGACCTTGCTGTTCTATGGCGCGTTCTTCCCGCAATTCGTCAGCGTGGGCGGCGATCTCACCTCGCAGCTCACCTTGCTCGCCTTGACCTTCCTGTTCCTCGCCGTGACGCTCGACGGCTCATGGGCCTTGCTCGCCGGGCGTTTCCGGGCAGTGCTCGCCGTCAACGGCAAGCTGCGCAACCGGCTGACCGGGAGCTTGCTGATCGGCGCCGGCGCCGGCCTCGCTCTGGCGCGCCGGAGCTAGGGCGCGCGCCCTCCCGCTACTGGACAACCGACCGTGGCGATGCAATGCGTTGATGAGCGCAGGAATATCGCCGCACGGGGGCGCGGCGCAGGCAAATCTCGAGGGAGGCAAAGATGAAACGGCTTATGATGATCGGCGCTGCCGCCGCCGCATTGAGCTTCAGCCAGGCGAGCGCCGACGGCATCAAGATCGGCATCACCATCTCGCAGACGGGTCCTGGCGCTTCGCTCGGCATCCCGCAGGCCAAGACCGTGCCGCTCCTGCCCAAGCAGATCGCCGGCCAGAGCGTCGATTATATCGTGCTCGACGACGGCAGCGACGCGACAAAGGCGGTCGCCAACGCCCGCAAGCTCGTGACCGACGAGAAGGTCGACGCGCTGGTCGGCGGCTCGACCACTCCGGCCTCGGTCGCGGTGGTCGAGGTGGCTGCCGAGACCAAGACGCCGTTCATCTCGCTCGCCGGCTCCTCGGCCGTGATCAGCCCCATGGACGACAAGAAGAAATGGGCTTTCAAATCGCCGCAGAACGACGCCCTGATGGCGGCGGCGATCGCCGAGCACATGGCCAAGGCCGGCGTCAAATCGGTGGGCTTCATCGGATTTGCCGACGCCTATGGCGATGGCTGGCTCAACGTCATCACGCCACTCCTCGACGCCAAGGGGATCAAGCTCCTGGCAACCGAGAAATATGCGCGCGCCGATACCAGCGTCACCGGACAGGTCCTGAAGATCCTGGCGGCGAAGCCCGATGTGGTGTTGATCGCCGGCGCCGGCACGCCGGCGGCATTACCGGCCAAGACCCTGCGCGAGCGCGGCTTCACCGGCCCCGTCTACCAGACGCATGGCGCCGGCAATAACGACTTCCTGCGGGTCGGGGCCAAGGATGTCGAGGACACGATCATGCCGGCCGGCCCGGTGCTGGTCGCGGCGCAATTGCCCGATGCCAACGCCTCCAAGGCCAGGGCGCTGGAATATGTGACCGCCTATGAGGGAGCCAACGGCAAGGATTCGGTGTCGACCTTCGGGGCCCATATCTTCGACGCCGATATCCTGCTGCAAAACGCCATCCCGGTGGCGCTGAAGGCCGGCAAGCCCGGCACGCCGGAGTTCCGCCAGGCCCTGCGCGACGCGCTCGAAGGGCTGAAGGAGGTCGTCTATTCGCATGGCGTCGCCACCATGTCGCCGACCGACCATGTCGGCCAGGATGCGCGCTCGCGCGTCATGGTGACGGTGAAGGACGGCCGCTGGAAGCTGATGAGCGGCCAGTAGCGAGTAGTGAATGGCGAATAGCGAGTAGAAAGAGAGGAGAGTAGATCCTTATTCTACTCGCTACTCGCTACTCGCCCGCTCCTATGGACCTCTCGATCTTCCTCATCCTGGTTCAGGACGGCATCACCAGCGGCGCCATCTATGCGCTGCTGGCGCTCTCGCTCGTGCTCGTCTTCACGGTCACGCGGGTGATCTTCATCCCGCAAGGGGAGTTCGTGGCCTATGGCGCCTTGACCATGGCGACCTTGGAGATGGGCGAATTCCCGACCACCGCCTGGCTGCTCCTGGCGCTCGGCATCTTGGCCGCGGTCGCCGGCCTCCTGACGGAGCGGCGCCTCATGACGATGCGGCGCCTGGCGCTGCTCATCGCCGAGACCATCCTGTTGCCGCTCGTCATCCTGATCGCGACTTCGTGGCTGGCGCCGAGAAAGCCCGGCCTCCTCGTCGAGATGCTGTTGGCGCTGGCCATCGTCACGCCGATGGGCCCTTATGTTTATCGCATCGCCTTCAGGCCGCTCGCCGAAGCCTCGACCCTGGTGCTGCTGATCGCCGCGGTCGGCGTGCATCTCGCCATGACCGGGCTCGGCCTCGTCTTCTTCGGTGCCGAAGGCTCCCGCACCGCGAGCTTCTCGGATGTGTCGATGACGCTCGGCCCGGTGCTGATGAGCGGCCAATCGCTATGGGTGATCGGCGCCTCGGCGGCCCTGGTCGCGGCGCTCTATCTCGTCTTCGACCTGACCTTGATCGGCAAGGCACTCCGCGCAACGGCGGTGAACCGCCTCGGCGCGCGCCTCGTCGGCATCGAGCCGGCCTTGTGCGGCCGCATCGCCTTCGGCATCGCAGCCTTCATCGGCGCCTTGTCGGGCCTGCTGATCGGGCCGCTCACCACGGTCTATTATGATTCGGGCTTCCTCATCGGCCTCAAGGGCTTCGTGGCGGCGATCATCGCCGGGCTCGTCAGCTATCCGGGCGCGGCGCTCGCCGCCATCCTGATCGGCGTCGTCGAATCGCTCGCTTCCTTCTCGGCCAGCGCCTTCAAGGAGGTCATCGTGTTCATGGTGATCATCCCGGTGCTGCTCTGGCGCTCGCTCCGGCACGCCGGCATCGAAGAGGAGGAGTGATGTCGCGTCTTCCCCCTCTCATCGCAATTGCGGTTGCGATCCTCGTGCCGCTGCTGCCGGGCCTGCCGCCCTTCTGGGTGACGCTGCTCGACTATATCGGCCTCTACGCCATCGTGGCGATCGGCCTCGTGGTGCTCACCGGCGTCGGCGGCATGACCTCCTTCGGCCAGGCCATGTTCGTCGGCTTCGGCGCCTACACGACGGCGATCCTGACGACGCGCTACGGCGTCTCGCCCTGGGCGACCCTGCCGATCGCCGTGCTGATCACGGCTTGCGCCGCCTACCTGATCGGGGCGATCACCTTGCGCCTCTCGGGACATTACCTGCCGGTCGGCACCATCGCCTGGAACATCAGCTTCTATTACATCACCGGCAATCTCGACTTCTTCCGCCGCTATGACGGCATCTCGGGAATTCCGCCGCTGTCGATCGCGGGCATCTCCTTCATCGACTCGGCGAAGCTCTATTACCTCATTCTGCTCGTGGTCGTGCTGGCGATCCTGGCAACACAAAATCTTCTCGATTCGCGCATAGGGCGGGCCATCCGCGCCCTGCGGGGCGGGGCGATCGCTGCCGAATCCTGCGGCGTCGACACCTCGTCCGCCAAGATCTTCGCCTTCGTCTACGCGGCGGTGCTGGCTTCGGTCTCGGGCTGGCTCTATGCCCATATGCAAAGGGCCGTGAACCCCTCGCCCTTCAATATCGAGGCGAGCATCGAATATCTGTTGATGGCCGTCGTCGGCGGCGCCGGCCATGTCTGGGGCGCGCTGCTCGGCGCCGGCATCGTCACCATCATCAAGGACCAGCTGCAGGACCTGTTGCCGAAGCTCGTCGGGCAGCAGGGCAATTACGAGATCATCGTCTTCGGCGTCATTCTGGTCGCCATCCTGCAGACCGCGCCCGACGGCTTGTGGCCGCTGATCGTCAGGCCGTTCCGGCGCCTCGGCAAGTCGGCGTCGCGCCAGGCCCGCGCCGCCGTCGAGGCATTGGCGCGCCGCGAGGCGCCGCAGCGCGGCAACGCGCTCCTCGAGGTCAAAGGGCTCCGCAAGACCTATGGCGGCCTCGTCGCCGTCAACGACATCGACTTCTCGGTGGCGGCCGGCGAGATCGTCTCGCTCATCGGCCCGAACGGCGCCGGCAAGACCACGACCTTCAACCTGATCACCGGCGTCGACCGGCCGAGCGCCGGCGAGGTGCGCTTCGGCTCGCGCGCCATCACCAACTTGCCGCCCCGCCTCGTGGCGCGGCTCGGCCTCGCACGCACCTTCCAGCATGTGCGCCTGATCGCCGCCATGAGCGTGATCGACAATGTGGCGATCGGCGCGCATCTGCGCGGGCATGCGGGCGCCTTGAGCGGCATCGCACGGCTCGACCGCACCGAAGAGGCGCGCCTGTTCCAGGAGGCAAGACGCCAGCTCGAACGGGTGGGCCTCCTCAGCGAAGCCGACAAGCCAGCCACCAGCCTGGCGCTCGGCCAGCAGCGTATCGTCGAGATCGCCCGGGCGCTGTGCCTCGACCCGACCTTCCTGCTGCTCGACGAGCCGGCCGCCGGCTTGCGCCACCAGGAGAAGACCGCGCTGGCCGGCCTCTTGCGTAAGCTCGGCGATGAGGGCGTCGCCATCCTGTTGGTGGAGCACGACATGGACTTTGTGATGGGCTTGTGCGAGCGCGTCATCGTCATGAATTTCGGCTCGAAACTCGCCGAGGGAACGCCGGCCGAGATCGGGCGCGATCCGGCCGTGGTCGAAGCCTATCTCGGAGCCGTGGCGTGAGCGCGGAGCTGCAGAACCCCGTGCTCCAGAATCCCGTCCTGGAGGTGCGCGATCTCAGCGTCGCCTATGGCGGCGTGCTGGCGGTCCGCGATGTGTCGCTCGCCGTCGAGGCCGGGCGCATCGCCACCGTGATCGGCGCGAACGGCGCCGGCAAATCGACGCTGCTCAACGCCATCATGGGCATCCTGCCGTCGAGCGGCCATATCGGCTTCACGGGAGCCTCGCTCGACGGCCTGCCGGTCGAGGCGCGCGTGGCCACAGGACTCGGCCTCGTTCCGGAGAGGCGGGAATTATTCGCGACCATGAGCGTCGAGGACAATCTGCGCCTCGGCGGCTTCAAGCGCCGGGGCGAAGGCCGCGCCGCGATGACCGCTGCGCTGGAGGAGGTGTTCGCCCGCTTCCCGCGGCTCAAGGAGCGCCGCCGCCAGCTCGCCGGCACGCTCTCGGGCGGCGAGCGCCAGATGCTCGCCATGGGCCGGGCCCTGATGGGCCGCCCCAAGCTGTTGATGCTGGACGAACCATCCCTCGGCTTGGCGCCGCTCATCGTGCGCGACATCTTCCGCATCGTCGCCGAGCTGAAGCGGTCGGATGTCGCCATCCTGCTGGTCGAGCAGAATGCGCGCGCCGCCCTGCAAGTGGCCGATTACGGCTATGTCATGGAGAACGGCGCCGTCGCCATCGAGGGTCCCTCCGAGACGTTGCGCTCCGATCCGCGCGTGGTCGAGACCTATCTCGGCATCGCTCATGGCGAAGCGGGAACAGGCGCCTGAGCGCGAGCCGAGGCTGGTCCGTTCCGCCCGGGGGCGGCGCTGCCCCCCTCACCCGATCCTCGCCTGGCGGCTCGGATCGACCTCTCCCACAAAGGGGAGAGGTGAGGGCGGCGCCTATACTTTATCAATAGTTTACGGCGCTCAAATTCTGCTCGGCTCCTGATGCTGCTTGCCCCGAAATAGCACAAATATTACGCCGCTCCCTTCGAATTGCCCCAAAGTTAAACCGAATCTTCAGAGTTGGCGCACAACTCTGGGCGCAGGAATGTACGTTCACGATTGCGTTCGTTTTTGGCGCGCCAGAGCAATTGCATGGTCAAGAGGCAAAACCCCGGAGGGGCGGCGGAAAGCCGGCCCTCCACGAAGGACCGTTGCGCCCGGACGGTGAGCGACGTCTATGCCAAGCTCGGCGTCCTCGAGACCGCGATCGAGCATCTCCACCAGGGGTTCTGCGTCTTCGACCGCGAGCTGCGGCTCGTTCAATGCAATAGCCGCTATGCGCAGATGCACGGGCTGCCGCCCGAGCTGACGAGGCCCGGCACGCCGCTGCGTCTCGTCCTCGAACGCCGCTTCGAAGTCGGCCACAACCCGTCGCGGGATCGCGAGGAATGCATCCGCCTCTGGATGGAGGGTGCCGGCTCCTCGAAGCCCTCGAAAACGAT
Organism: Rhizobiales bacterium GAS188; assembly: GCA_900104855.1. Taxonomy (NCBI): domain Bacteria; kingdom Pseudomonadati; phylum Pseudomonadota; class Alphaproteobacteria; order Hyphomicrobiales; species Rhizobiales bacterium GAS188. The sequence continues at coordinate 3,138,558 of FNSS01000001.1, read as the reverse complement.
GATCCATTTCAACGATGGCAGCATCGTCTGCCGCGATCATCAACCGCTCTCCGATGGCGGCTTCGTGTCGATCTTCGAGGACGTGACGGAAGGGCTGCAGACGGCGAACGAGCTCGACCGCACCAAGAACTTCCTCGACACGGTGGTGGACAACATCCCGGCCGTCGTCATGGTGAAGGATGCGCGCGACTTGCGCTATGTCTTCGCCAATCGCTCGGCCGAGCGCTATCTCGGACGCAGCCGCGCCGCCATGATCGGCAGGACGGCGGCCGAGCTGTTCGGCAAGGAGGATGCCGACAAGGTCGCGGCGCGTGACGAAGCGGTGCTGCGTTCCGAGAAGGGCCGCACCTTCCAGGAATACGCGGTCGAGGGCCAGAACGGCGAGACGCGCTCTTGCACCTCGCGGCGCGTCCTGATGAATGATCGCGACGGCAGGCCGCGTTACATCCTGCTGGTCGTCGAGGACGTGACCGAGCAGCTCAAGACCGAGAAGGAGCTCGACCGGACTCAGAGCTTCCTCGACAAGATGATCGACAACATCCCGGCGATCGTGCTGGTCAAGGATGTCCGCGAGCGCCGCTACAGCCTCATCAATCGGGCCGCCGAGAGTTTCTTCGGCGTGCCGCGCGCCGAGATGATGGGCAAGAATTGCCACGAGGTGTTCTCGCAAGAGGAGGCCGTGGCCATCATGGTGCGCGACGATGTCGCGCTCCTCTCCGGCGACGAGGTGACGGTCAGCCAGAATTCGCTCGACACGCCCGGCAACGGGGTGCGCCAGGTCACGGCGAAACGGCTGGTGTTGCGTGACGAGACCGGCAAGCCGCAATCGCTGGTCCAGGTGCTCGAGGACCATACCGAGCGTCTCGCGACGCAGGCCGAGCTCGACCGTGCCCGCAACTTCCTCGACGTCGTCATCGAAAACATCCCGACCGCCATCCTGGTGAAGGATGTCCGCAATGGCTGCCATATCGTCATCAACCGCGCGGCCGAGACATTCTTCGGCGTGCCGCGCGAGACGATGCTCAACAAGGCCTGTCACGACGTCTTCCGCAAGGAAGAGGCCGACGCCATCCAGGCGCGCGACCGGGAGGTGCTGGAATCCGGCAAGGAGCTGGCCATCCACGAGCATTCCATGGTCACGCCGGCGGGCGAGACGCGTTGGGTCATCGCCAAACGGCTGCGGCTGAACGATGCCGAGGGCAAGGCGCAGTTCTTCGTGATCGCGATCGACGACGTCACCGAGCAGAAGCGTTCGGCCGAGCGCATCGCCTTCATGGCGCATCATGACACGCTGACCGGGCTGCCGAACCGCGCCGCCTTCAGCGAGCGGCTGACGCTCGCCTTCGACGAGGTTTCCAAATCGGCCGAAAGCTTTTCCGGGGAGAGCTTCTCCGCAGAGAGTTTCGCGGTCTTGTGCATCGATGTCGACCGTTTCAAGGAGATCAACGACGTCTTCGGTCACGCCGCCGGGGACGAATTCCTCAGGACCGTTTCGCGGCGCCTCTCGGAGGCGGCCGACGGCTCCTTCCTGGCGAGGCTCGGGGGCGACGAGTTCACCATGATCACGCCGGCCGGCCCGCAGCCGGCGACCGCCGAGGCCCTGGTGCGCCGGTTGTTCGACAGCGTCGTCGGCGATGTCGAGATCGGCGGTCACCAGATGCGCGTCTCGCTCAGCGTCGGCATCTCCGTGTTCCCGGCCGATGGCGCCGATGCCAGCACCTTGCTGAGCAATGCCGATGCCGCCCTCTACCGTGCCAAGAAGGAGGGTCGCGACACCTTCCGCTTCTTCGATGCCGAGATGGACCGGCGCACGCGCGAGCGCCATGCCCTGCAGCACGATCTGCGGGCCGGCATCAACCGCGACGAGCTCGTGCTGCATTATCAGCCGCAGGCCCGGATGAAGGGCGAGATCATCGGCTTCGAAGCCCTGATCCGCTGGATGCACCCGAAGCGTGGCCTGATCGCGCCGGGAAATTTCATTCCGGCCGCCGAGGAAAACGGGTTGATCGTGGCGATCGGCGAATGGACGCTGCGCGAGGCCTGCCGCGAGGCGGCCTCATGGGAGGTGCCGCTGCAGATCGCGCTCAACCTGTCGCCGGTGCAGTTCCGCTATGGCGACTTGCCGAGCCTGGTGCACCGGGTGCTGCTCGAAACCGGCCTCGCGCCGAGCCGGCTCGAGCTCGAGATCACCGAGAGCGCCCTGATCGGCGATTTCGCGCGTGCCGTCTCCATCCTGCGCCGGCTGAAGGCGCTCGGCGTCAAGATCGCCATGGACGATTTCGGGACGGGATACTCATCCTTGTCCTATCTGCAGTCCTTCCCGTTCGACAAGATCAAGATCGACCGCTCCTTCATCATGAATCTCGGCGACAATCCGCAATCGGCGACGATCGTGCGCGCCGTGATCGGCCTGGCGCGCGGCCTCGACCTGCCGGTCATCGCCGAGGGCGTCGAGACCCAAGATCAGCTTGCCTTCCTGACCAATGAATCCTGCGATGAGGTGCAGGGCTATCTGATCGGCCGGCCGCGGCCGATCAACGATTACGCCCGGCTCACCGGCGCCACGACCGCAGTGACGCACCGCGCTTTGCTGGTGGGGTAGGAGCGCCTTCCCTCTCCCGCGCCCTTCGCGCGGGAGAGGGTGCCGAGACGCAGTCGAGGCGGGTGAGGGTGGCTCGCGACTTGCGTCGATAGGGAGCGATCTCGGGACTGCGCACGGCAGCTGAGCCGGATCAAAGATGTCGGTGATGCGTGTCAGCAGCGTCCCTCATCCGCCCTCACTGCGTTCGGGCACCTTCTCCCGCCTCTTCGGGCGGGAGAAGGGAGAGCGCGTCGAGCTCGCGATGATCGGGCGGGGCGGCCGCGATGGCGGCGCCTGAACGCAGCACGGTCCGATCGGCTTGCGGTCGCGCCAACAATTCGGTGAAGGAGCGCGCCCGGAACAGCACCAGATCGGCGACGGCGCCTTCGCGCAAGCCACCTTCTAGGGCAGCGCCCATCACCGAAGCGGGGGTCGAGCTCACCGCCTTCAGCCAGTCGCCGACCGGATGGTCGAGATGCAGGATGCGCGTCCCCTCGCGGAACACCTCGAGCATGTCGAGATCGCCATAGGCGTAGAACGGATCGCGGGTGTTGTCGCTGGCGATCATCACCTCGACGCCCGCAGCCTTCAGCTCATGCAGCGCCGTGACGCCTCGCCAGCGCGGCGTGCGCCGTGCCGCCATGTCGCGGTCCTGCAAATAGAGATTGCACATCGGCAAGGACACGATGGCGATACCGGCCTTCGCGACCTTGTCGATGATGCGCTTGGCATCATCCTCCGGCTGCACCGCGAGCGAGCAGCAATGGCCGCACAGGATCTTGCCGGCGAAGCGATGCGCGATCGCCATGTCGGCGATCACCTCGAGCGAGCGGGCCGCGGGGTCATGCGTCTCGTCCACATGGAAGTCGAGATCCGAGCCCCTCTCGCCGGCAAGGCGGAACAGGCGCTCGAGCCCAGCCTCGAGCTGCGGCCCCATATAGGTGACGGCGCCGAGCATGGCACCATGCTCGCGCATTGCCCAAGAGATGTCGGCGAAATGCGCATCGTCGAGGGCGAGGTCGACGGCGAACAGCGTCGAGCCCTGCAGCTCGATGCGGCCGTGCCATTCTTCCTTGAGCTCGGCGAAGACCGGCCAGGAGATGCGGATTTGCGGGATCATCGAATCGATATGCGTGCGGATGGCGCTCGTGCCATGCGCATAGGCGCTGGCGAGCCCGAACCGCATGCGGGCGCGCACATCGTCAGCGCTCCATCTCGCCCGGTCCGCCTTGCAGGCCAGAAGCGCCGAGGCGAAGCTGCCGTCGAGATTGCGCTGGCGCTGCCAGATATGGCCCTTGTCGAGATGCGTATGGATGTCGGTGAAGGTCGGCAGCACGATGCCGCCATCGAGATGCACGAGGGGCGTCGTGTCCGAAGGCGAATGATTGCCGGCGGTGATCTCGGCGACGCGGCCGGCCTCGATCAGCAGCGTAGCGGGCGCGAGCCCATCCTGATCGGGCACCAGCCCCTCGGCCTCGGTGAGGCAAACGGGCAGCCGCGCATCGACGAGGCGGTAGCGGGCAAGCGAGCTCGGGATGTGCGCGACCTTGTTCATGACTCGACCATCGCTCCTGGACAGGCACCAAGCCTGCGTTGATAGGGGCGCGGTCGCTTGGCGCCAAGCCCGATCATGCGATAGGATTCATGGCCGGCCGCATCGGGGCAAGCCGCTGTGGTCGCGATCTTTCCCCGGCGACAGGAAGGCCATCATGAATCTGATCCGCGCAGGTGAAGACGCCATGCCGATCTCTGCGTCATGCCGGGGCGTGCCGCATGCGTGGCCGATCTTGCGGAAGCGAATCGCCGGCGTCGCTATCGCCCTCCTGTTGATCTTTGGCAGCCCGATTTTGGGCGGTGCGTCGGTCGCCGAAGCTCGAGGCGACGCCTTGAGCATCGGGATCGCTGCCTTCAATCGTCACGCATATGTCACGGCGGCGAGGATTTTCTTGCCTTTGGCCGAAAGGGGCAATGCCAGGGCTCAGACATATCTGGGCTTCATGTATGCCTATGGCCGGGGCGTGCCGCAAAATTATGAGGTCTCGGCACGCTTGTACCAAAGCGCCGCGGAGCAAGGAATTCCGCTCGCGCAATACATGCTCGGGCTGATGTGGGACAAAGGACAAGGCGTCCCGCAGGATTATGTCGCAGCTTATACCTGGGTCAATCTCGCGGTCGCCAGTTCGGCAGGTCGGGATCGCGAATATTGGACGAGGGTGCGGGACGCCATCGGCAGCAAGCTCTCGCTGGCCGAACGCACGCTGGCGCAGCGTCTCTCCGTGGATTGGCAGGCTGCGCGCGGCCGCTGACCTTGCGCGGAGTGTTCGCGATCGGACCTTGAAGTCACTTCGACAAGCGCCCTCATCCGATGAAATCGGACCAGGGACCCTGGCTTCTCGTCAGCACGGCTTCGAGGAACCAGCAAAGCCAGATCGCGGGTGCGAAGAAGAGGCCGAAAGGCAGCCTGGTCGTCGCGCGAAGAGGGAGGCCGCTCGAGCGACGCCATATGATATGGACCGCGAGCGCCACAAGCGCGGCGATCTCGATGCTGATCGGTATCGTCGCCCAGCCGAGCCAGGCGCCGGCCACACCGGCGAGCTTGACGTCGCCGAGACCGAGCCCCTCGCGTCCGCGCAGCCAGCGATAGAGCTCGCGCAGCGCCAGGAAGGCGAGGGCCAGGACGGCGCCTCGCAAGACGGTCGTCGCCAAATCCGCCAATATGCTCCCGCTGCAAATGCTGCTGCCGTATCCGGTGCCGTCCCTGCATCTGATCCAGGCAGCGGCGAGGGCCAGCAGGAATGCGGGGGCGCTCAAGGCGTCGGGAATGATGAAATGGCGCGCATCGACGGCCGCAATGGCGATCATGAGCAGCGCCAGCACGCCCCCGAGCAATCCGGGCAGGCCCGGCGCCGCAGCGATGCTCGCGAGCACCCCGGCGCAGGCCAGGAGCGCCAAGGCCCAATGTCGACGAAGATCGTATCGCCCGGGCGGCAGCGCCAGTCGCTCGAGGCGACGTGGACGCTTCACGTTCTCAGACAGAGGAGCGCCGACGAATGGAGGCCTCGTCGGCGCATCCGCGGCCTGTCATCTCACAACGCGCGGCGCGCTCGGGACGACGGCGCCTGGCGGTTCGATCGATCCGACCTTGCCGCCCCTCATCTTCGAGCGCAGCTCTTCGGCAACGAAGGCGGCATCGACGCCGTCGCGAATGATTTGAGGCCGGATGAAGATGATGAGCTCGGTGCGGACATTGCTGTTGGTGTTCTGAGTGAACGCATCGCCGACATAGGGCAAGCGGTCGAGCACCGGGATGCCGGAACGGCCACGATTCTGGTTTTCGCTGATGAGGCCCGCGAGCAGCACGGTCTGGCCGCTGGCGACCAGGATGGAGCTCTTGACCTTGCGTTGCGACAGGGTGGGCGTCAGCGTGCCGGTGGCATTGTTGTTGGCGACGTTGCTGATCTCCTGCTCGACATCGAGCAGGACATTGCCGTTCGAGTTGATGCGTGGCTGGACCCGCAGGATAATGCCCGTGTTCTTGTAATCGACCGTATTGACCACGGTGTTGCTGGTGCTGAGCACGGTCGCGGAGCCCGTGGTCACAGGCACCTGATCTCCGACCTGCAGGGTCGCTGGCTGGTTATCGACGACCACGAGCGATGGGTTGGAGAGAACCTTGACGTCGGTGTAGCCGTGCAGCGCGTTGATGACCAAGTTCGGCTGCAGCTGCGAACCGATGAGCAGATTTGACCCCGGCAGTGCCTGGCCCAAGATCGCGCTCGCCGCCCCCGCATTGATGAGCGACCCCTTGTCGCGATTCAGGCCGATATCCTTGCTCTGCAGAAAGAACTGCACCCCATAGTTGAGGTTGTCGTTGAGGGTCACCTCGGCGATGGTGAGCTCGATCGCGACCTGCAGCTGCGGGCGATCCAATTGATTGAGCGCTCTTTCGATGATCCGATAATTCTCCTGATTGGCATAGATCAGGATGGCGTTGTTGACGATGTCGGGCGTTATGCGCACGCCCGGCAGGATTGCGGGACCTTCCTGGCCAGCCCCGCCGCGCGTTCCCGACTGCGCCGCGGCGAGATCGTTCGCGCCCGTATCGGCGCCGCCTGCGGCCGGTTGCGCTGAACGCCCCGCAGTTCCAGCCTGCGCCTGCGATTGACCGCCGCCGCTGAGCCGGTCGGCAGCCGACAAGGTCGTCGTGCCGGCGGCGGGCGCAAGCTGATTGGCCGGCGTGTCGAGCGAGCCCGAGCTTCCGCCGACGAAGATATTGGTGAGGAGCCTGGCGATCTGGCGCGCCTCGCCGTAGCGGACCTTGTAGACCTTGACGCCGGTCGCCGCCGTGGCCGAAGTGTCGAGACGGCTGATCCATGACGCCGCCGTGCGCAGCAACTCGGGCTTGCGCGCCACCACCATGATGGCGTTGAGGCGGCTGACGGCTTGGAACTTGACGAGGTTCTGGCCAAATCCCCCTTCGGCCGAATCCATGATCTTCTCGAGCTCGGCGAGCAAGGGCTCGGGCGTCGAATTGTGAACCGGATAAATTCCCACGGATTGGCCCCGCATCCAGTCCGCATCGAAGCTCAGAATGGTCTCGACCGCGCTGCGCCGCTCGTCCCCATTGCCCGTCACAAGCAGCATATTGCCCGTCGGATCGGCCCGGATCGTCCCCGCTTTGGTCGCGAAGCCCTCGAGCAGCTTGCTGATCGTCTGCACCGAGACATGCTGCAGAGGAATTGCCGTGACCCCATACCCAGGCTCGGGGCTCTTGCCGCCGGAGGCCACGTCGAGCCCGCCGCTGCCCGCCGCTTCGCTCGCCGGCATGATGCGATAGGCCGCAGCGTCATGGATCAAGACGAGGTTGCTGGTGCGCAACGCGTTTTCCAGGACGAACAGGATCTCCTTCTTGGGGATCGGCCGTCCCGAGGACAGGGTGACGGTCCCCTGAGCCCGTGGGTCGATCGTGTATCCGACACCCAATATGTCGCCGAGTATCACCTTGGCGACGGCGGTGACCGGCGTATTTTCAAAATTCAGCGCAAACCCATCGCCTTCGCGGGCCGTGGCTTGCGCCCGCGCATCCGGCTGAGTGGTATCCCCATAGGCGACGATGGGCCGAACCTCGGAGCCCGACCCCGTGCTCACGGCCTCGACGCGCTTGGGGAAATGCGGCAGCAGATCGGCCAGGCGGATGCGATCGAAGGCGTCGGGCGGTGTCTCGCCGCGCTGACTCCCCTCGGTCAGCATGCAGGCGCCGAGCAGGGAACTCACAACGACGATCGTTGCGCCCACCAGCGCGAAGCGAGGCAACCGTCGAACGCGGATACTCAAAATAACCCCACACCGGACCACTCTGGCGCATTTGCTCCGTTCACAGGAGATTGCGGCGCCGACAGAGTTTGACACCCCGATTCAGCCTCGCTAAAATTGCATACGTGGTCAAGAGAAAATGTTTACCATTAGCGTTGCTGCACTTGTGCAAAGCGTAGAAACTTGTGCAAAAACTGGGAACTTGGGCAAAAGACATAGAGCTCGAGCGAAGACGTAGAGCTCGGGTTAGGATGCAGGACTCGGGCAAAGACACAAAGCACCATTCCTTCGATGGAAGCTGGACGCAGTAATGTCTCCGAATGCTGGGGAAGAATTCGCGAGATACCTTGCCACTAAGAAGGGCGTCCTTGCGGAGACCCATCTCAGTTCCAATTCGACAAGGGCGGCGGGCGTAGATCTTACGCTGCGCAAGCTGTGGGAGCTCTCGGACCTTTCGGCGCATGAATTTGCCGACGAGGTCGCGCGCTTTTACGGCATGCGGCGTCTCAGCCTGCCCCAGTTGGTCGCCGCCACTCCCGCAATCGCATCTTTTTCGCAGCGTTTCCTGCGCGAAGCGGCGGTCTTCCCGTTCGAGGCCTCGCAAGGCCAGTTCAAGCTCGCTGTCGGTGACCCGAGCGATTTGGCATCCTTGCGCGCCGCCGAAATCGTGCTTGGCGGCAATGTCGAGATGGAGGTCGCCTCGTTCGAGGACATCGCCACCATTCTCTCGACGCGGCTCGGCGCCGATGAAGCAGTGTCCGCAGACGCGGAGCTGGCGGCGAACGCCAAGGACGACGATATCGAAAGCCTGCGCGACCTCGCGAGCGGGGCGCCGGTCGTGCGCGCGGTCAATGATCTCCTCGAAAGGGCGATGGAGCTGCGTGCCAGCGACATCCACATCGAGCCTTTCCGCCGGAGCCTTGTGGTTCGCATGCGGGTCGACGGCTTGTTGCGCATCGTGCCGACACCGGCCGGCGCGCCGCCGCAGGCCCTGATCTCGCGGATCAAGATCCTCGCCGGCCTCAACATTGCCGAACGCCGCTTGCCGCAGGACGGGGCGGCGCGCCTGCGCGTCGCGCGGGCCGATATCGACATCCGCGTCGCGACCATGCCGACCCAGAACGGCGAGTCCGCGGTGATCCGCCTGTTGCCGCGCGACCGGGGCCTGCTCGAAATCGGCAAGCTCGGGCTGGCTGGCCCGGACGAGGCGACGCTTACCCGGCTGCTCGAGCTCCCGCATGGGATGATCGTGATCACCGGGCCGACCGGAAGCGGCAAGACGACGACGCTCGCGACCATGCTCTCCGTCTTGAACACGCCGATCCGCAAGATTCTCACCATCGAGGATCCGGTCGAATACGAAATCCACGGTGTGAACCAATCGCAGGTCAAGCCTTCGATCGGGCTGACTTTCGCTGCTGCCATGCGGGCCTTCGTTCGCCAGGACCCCGATGTCATCATGGTCGGCGAAATCCGCGATGCCGAAACGGCGAGCATCGCGGTGCATGCCGCGCTCACCGGCCACCTCGTCCTGACGACATTGCACACCGAGACCGCGGCCGCGGCGGTTCCGCGCCTCTTGGATCTCGGCGTTGAAGGGTTCCTGCTGAGATCGACGTTGCGCGCCGTGATCGCCCAGCGGCTGGTCCGGATTCTCTGCGATCGCTGCAAGGTGGAGCGCACCCTCACCGCAGCGGATCTCGCAGCCGATCCGCGCTATGTGACGCTGGGATTTCGCGTCGGCGAACATGTGCACGAGCCCTCCGGTTGCGAGCGCTGCGGCGGCTCGGGCTATCGCGGGCGGATCGGCGTGTTCGAAGTGCTCCGGCCGGACGAGGATGTGGGTGCGCTCGTTGGCTCTCGCGCCGATGCGCATGCGATCGACAAGGCGGCCAAGCGTGCCGGCATGACGACGATGGTCGATGACGCCGTCCTGAAATGCCGTGCCGGGGTGACCTCGGCGGCCGAAGTCCTGCGCGTCACCCCGGTGCGGTGACATGCCGAGCTTTCACTACAGGGCCCTGACGCAGACCGGCGAGGTCGTCACCGGATCGATCTTTGCCCCGACGGCGTCCGAGGTCGCAAACCGCATCGAATATCTCGGCCTCATCCCGATCGGCCAGGTCACCGAGCAGAGCGCCAAGGCCGGCCGGCTCAGCGACTTCGCCATCCTGTCGCACCCGCGTCCCGAGGACGTCACCGTCTTCACGGTCGATCTCGCCCTTCTGCTGAAGACGGGCGCCCGCATCAATGACGCGCTCGAATTATTCGCCGCCGACCCCGACATTGGACGCTTGCGGCCGACCGTGACCAAGATCACCGGCGCGATCCTCGCCGGCGAGAGCTTCGCCGATGCACTTTCGCATCATCCCACCTTGTTCTCGCCGATGTATGTGGCGCTCGTCCGCGTCGGAGAGGCCTCGGGCGCTCTCGATCACATCCTCGAAGTGCTCGGCGCCGAACGTGGGCGAGCGGAGGCACTGCGTCGCCGCCTGGTCGACGCCTTGCGCTATCCGGTCTTCCTGCTGTTTGCGGCGAGCGCGGTCCTGATTTTCTTCCTGACGTTCGTATTGCCGCAATTTGCCTCGGTTTTACGGGATTTCAACGCCAAGCTCGATCCGGTGATCCTGATCTTCTTCGCGATCTCGGACTTCCTGCGCGGACATTTCGACGCGCTTGCGATCGCGCTGATCATCCTCATCCTCGGCGGTTGGATCGCGCTTCGTCGTCCCTCCGTGCGCGGCTTGCTCATGCAGGGCTTGTCGCGATTGCCTTTGATCCGCCCGGTATTGAGCTTTCATCGCACCGCTTTGTTTTGTCGCAATCTCGGCCTTCTGCTCGGGAGCGGGGTTGCGCTCACGACCACGCTTCGCATCCTTTCCGACATGATGTCGACCTCGGGGAATTCGCAAATTTGGAGCAAAGCCGTCGAAAGGGTCCGGCATGGCGGCAAGCTCTCCGATGCGCTCGCCGATGAGCGCGCCCTGCCGACGATGGCGGTCAGGACCTTGAGATTGGGCGAGGAGACGGGCCAACTGCCCATGCTTGCCGGACGTATCGCCGAGTTCTATGAGGCGAAGCTCCAGCGCAGCCTCGACCGGATTGTCGGCATCGTCGGTCCCTTGGCGATCATCGTCATCAGCATTGTGGTCGGCGGCCTGATCGTTTCGGTCATGACCGCGCTTTTGTCGGTCAACCAGGTCGTCGGGTAATGCCGGAGGAAACACCAAAGGAGTTCGTGCCATGCTGAACCGCAAGCTCGGACGAAACCGCGCAGCATCCGGGAGCGAGGATGGCTTCACGCTCGTCGAGATGCTGGTGGTCATCACCATCATCGGCCTCATCATGGGTCTCGTCGGGCCGCGCGTCCTCAATTACCTGAGCGAGTCGAAGGTCAAGGCCGCGCGCATCCAGATCGAGAGCTTCGCGAGCTCGCTCGATCTCTTTTATCTCGACGCCGGGCGCTATCCCTCGACGTCCGAGGGGCTCACGGCTTTGGTGCAGCGCCCGGCCGGGACCCCGTCCTGGAGCGGCCCCTACCTGAAGAGCGGCTCGGTCCCCAATGATCCTTGGGGGCACGCTTACGTCTATCGCTTTCCGGGAGAACACGGATCCTACGACATCGTTTCCTATGGTGCGGGTGGACAGGAAGGCAAAGATGTCACGGCTGCCACCATTACGAGCTGGGCGCGCTAGCAGCGCATCCGGTGAGGACGGCTTCACCCTCATCGAGGTCGTTTGCGTGCTGGCAATCGTGGCGATGCTCGCGGCCATCATCCTGCCGTCCATACCACGCGGCACGACGCGCGCGCGGCTCGAGGCCTATGCGGTGGAAACTGCGGCCTTGCTCAAGGCGGATCGAAACGCCGCCATACGGCGCCGCAAGCAAGTCGCGACCGAGCTCAGCGCGGTTTCGCGATCGATCCGTTCCGGAGCGAGCGGTTGGGTGGTGCAACTGCCCGAGGATGTGCATTTCGACGCCTTGCTGGCAGCGCGCTGCGCCCGCCGCGCCGCCGGCACGACGATCGATTTCTTCGCGTCCGGCATGTCTTGCGGCGGCACGATCGCGCTCACACGGGCCGGATCCGGCTTTCAGATTCGCGTCAATTGGCTGACCGGTGGCGTGGATGTGGTCCCCGTTGAGGCGCTCTGATGTTCGGCGGCGTGGACAAGGCGACAGCGCCCACCTGCGTGAACGCGGCTTCACGCTGATCGAAGTTCTGGTGTCCCTCGCGGTTCTTGCGGTCTGCCTTTCGGCGATCGGCATGCTGATGGCCGCGAGCATCCGCACCGCAGGGGCGATCGAAGACCATCTCGACCTCACCGAGACGGCCCGCGCCGTCTGGTCCGCCCTTCCCGATCGCAACGAGCTGAAGACGGGCAGCCGCACCGGCGACATGGATGGCCAGCGCTGGCGCCTGTCCGTCCAGCCCTATGTGGCCGCTTACGTCGACAAGGATTCGCCCTCTCCTTGGACGCCGCAGCGGGTGACCCTCATGATGCGGTCGCCTTCGGGAGCCCTTCTGCAGATCGACACGGTGCGGCTGCGCAAGCGGGGGGACCGATGAGATCGGCGCGAGGCTCCACACGCCGGCGACGCGCGACCATGTCGGGCTTCACTCTGGTCGAGGCGCTGGCGGCCGTAGCGCTGATGGGCGTGATCATCGCGGCGCTCGCAACGGTCACGGCGCAATGGCTTCCCAACTGGAAACGCGGCTTCGTCCGGGTGCAACGGACCGAGCAGCTCCGCCTCGGCCTGGAGCGGATCGTCGCCGACCTCGCGGCCGCCGAGTTCATCACGCCGAATGCCGAAGCCAAAGGGCCGCTCTTCGCAGGCGCCGAGCTCTCGGCGATATTCGTGCGGACCGCGCTCGGGCCCAACGCATCGCCCGGATTGGAGATCATCCGCTTCGTCGAGACCGCTGACGACCAGGGCTTTGCGCTGGTGCGCGAGCGAGCCCCGTTCGTGCCGCTCGCGGCGGGCGCGGGCGGAGCCGAATTGCCTGCATTCTCCGACCCGGTGGTCCTGGTCCGCGCCCCTTATCGCATCCGATTTTCCTACGCGGGATCGGACCGGACATGGCGTGACACCTGGCGCAATTCCGCGCAATTGCCGAGCGCCGTCCGCGTCAGCGTGCGCTCCGCAGAGACCGAGCAGATATTATCGGCGTCGACGGCCACCTTGATCCATGTCGATCTGTCGGTCGAATGCGTCATTGCGAAATCCGCGAGCGATTGCATCAACAAGATGAAGAGCGCCGACGATCAGAAGCCCGCTGCCGAGAAGGAGCTGTGATGAGAGCAGCAGCCCCCGCAGGCAACCGTTTGCAAAGCAGCGACGGCATGCAAGATCCGCCGCGCCAAGATCCGCCGCGCGAGACCGCCGAAAGCGGCTTTGTCATCGTGGCGGTGCTGTGGATTGTCGGTGCGCTCGCGACGCTTGCATCGATCTATGCGCTCTACACCAGCAACACGGCGTTGGCCTCGCGTGTGAACGACGATCGCCTGCAGGCGGAGGCTTCGATTTCGGCGGCGCTCGAGCTGACGGCCTATCAGGCGACGTCGCCCGACCTCGCCTCCCGTCCGCCGCAAGGAGCCTTCGCGCTGCGCCTCGGGCGATCCGATGTCGCGGTGGAGTTTCGCTCGGAAGCCGCAAGGATCGACCTCAATGCGGCGCCGAAGGAGCTGCTGGCCGGCCTGTTCACAACGCTCGGCGCCCGGACGTCGGACGCCGATTTCTACGCCGACAGGATCATCGCCTGGCGCACCCCGAACCAGGAGGCCGATCAGGAGGAAGAGGCGTCGGCCTATCGGGTCGCGGGACTGGCCTATAAGCCGCGCCGAGGGCCGTTTCAGAGCACCCGCGAGCTTTGGCTCGTCATGGGGTTGCCGGCCTCGCTCGTCGAGCACGCCTTGCCGTTCGTGACCGTCTTCAACGGTCGGCAGGAGATCGACGTGGCGGATGCCGCCCCGACCGTGGTCGCGGCCTTGCCCGGCATGACGCCCGAGCGCCTTCAGGGGGTGCTCGACCAGCGGGGCGCGGCTGACCCGCGCAATGGGCAGGCCGCCGCGAAACCCGTCGGGGCGGTGGGACAAGCCGCGGCTCCCGAGAGCCGCAAGACGATCCGCGTGACGCTGCGCATCAATTTCGACAATGGCAGGCAGGTTCGCGCCGAGGTCGTGATCCTCATCCCCGAGGGTGGCGAAGAACCCTATCGTATTCTATCCTGGCACGATGATTTCGATGGGCCAGCCTGACACACGAACGCCGGCGGGCATGAGATGATGTTTCTGCGCCGGATCGCCGATGGCTTCTCACGCTGGATCGACGGCGTGGCTGCGGTGATCATTGCGTTGCATGGATGGTTCGGTTCGTCGCGCCTGGTGCGCCTTGTCGAGCAACCGGACGGCACGATCTCCGCCCAGGCCGCAAGGCGCGCCAAGGAGCCGCAAGGCGAGCCCATGCAGATCCGGGATGGGCGCATCGTCGAGCCGATCCCGGCGCAGATGGCGGCCACCCTCAAGGGCAGCCAGGTCGAGCTCATCCTGCAACCAAATCGCTTCGTCTTCCGGGCGCTGGAGCTGCCTCGCCGCGCCGCCGACTTCCTTGACGGGGTCGTCCGCGCCCAGATCGACCGCCTGACGCCGTGGAGCGCCGCGGATGCGGCCTTCGGCTGGAGCCTGCCGACGGAGATCGCCGATGGCCGGGTGCTCGTCATTGTCGCTGCGACCGCACATTCCAGGATCGCTCCCCTGGTGCAGGCGCTCATGGGCCAGGGCGCCGATGGGGTCGTGGTGTCGGCGATACCGCAAGGCGCCGAGACCGCTTCCACGCCGATCAGGGTCTATGAGCGCAAGACCCGCGGCTCGCTTGAATTCCAGAGGCTCAGGCGCGTCCTCATGTCGATCCTCGCCCTGACGGGCTTGCTGGCAAGCGGGGCGGTCGCGGCGGCGGTGGTCTACGGCGGCGAGCTCCAGGACCGTCGCTACGATGTGGCGCGCCGCATCGCCGAACGCCGCGCGGCGCTCGAGATCGGGCGTAGTGCCGTCGACGAATCGGGGCTCGCCGTGGTGGAGAAGCGCAAGCGCGAGGTGCCGTCCAGCGTCATCGTGCTCGAGGCAATGTCGCAGATCCTGCCCGACCATACCTATCTGACGGAGCTTCGCGTCCAAGGCGACAAGCTGCAGATCGTCGGCATCACGCGCGACGCGCCCTCGCTGATCCGGCTCATCGAGCAGTCCTCGCATTTTTCACAAGCGACCTTCTTCGCGCCGACCACGCGCTCGCTGTCCGAAGCGGGCGAGCACTTCAACATCGAGGCTCGCATCGAGCCCGTCTACACGCCTGGCCCATGAATATCGGACCCATGATCGGCGGGCGCCCCTCGACCGCCTTGCGGGCACGCCATCGGGGCGTCGCCGCCCTGTCCTATCTGGCGGCCGTGATCGCACTTGCCTGCATCGCCTGGCTCGCCATTGCGGGCCTGCAGGCGCGCTCGGCGGCGTTGTCGGCCGCGACCGAGCTGCTCGACCAGATCGAAGGCCGCAAGCGGCCCGCGGATGTCGCAGGCGCCACGTCCGGGGCGGCCCCGTCCGGTTCGCCTTTCCTCGAGGGCCAGACCGTGACCGTTGCGGGCGCCGCCCTGCAACAGCGTATCGGAAGCGCCGTCAAGGCGGTCGGCGGCAATGTGCTGTCGTCGCAAATCGACCTGCAGGGAACGGATTCCAGGAAGGATTTCGTGAACCTCATCGCCAGCTGCGAGGTCGACCAGCTCGGCTTGCAGCAATTGCTCTATGATCTCGAGGCGGGAATGCCGTTCCTGTTCGTCGACCAGCTCGTCGTGCAATCGCCGCAGGCCGTCGGCGGGGCGGAGGGCGGGCGGCTGCGCGTGCTGATCGGCGTGTCGGGTCGATGGCAGGGAACGAAGTGATGCGGAACTCGATCCGCATGAGCGTTGTCCTCGCGTTTGCGGCGGGGTGCGCCGCCGCGGCCCTGCTCCTCGCCGGGGGCGAAAGCCCACAAGCCGCGACCGGAAACGCGCCGACCAGCCTTGGCTTGCCCGACGGCAACGCGGGGCCGGGAGCATCCGAAGCCGAACCGGTTCTTGCGCCGGTGCTTCCCGCGGCTCCGCAGGATCGCCTCCAGCGAAAGCGCCCGGCGAGCGGCAACCCGCTTTGGGCAGTGCCCCTGAGGGCCTTGTCGGCGACGCGCGAGCGCCCGCTCTTCTCACCCTCGCGGCGCCCGCCGACGCCCGCCGTCATTGCGGCTCCGGTCGCAACGGTGCCGCCCGCCGAGCCTAGGCCGGCAGCGCCGGAACGCCCGCCGCTGACGCTCGTCGGAACGATCATCGGCGAAGGCGACAAGATCGCAATCTTCTTCAATCCGGCCTCGAAGGCAGTCGTCCGGCTGCGATTGGGCGAGGCCGATAGCGGCTGGGTGCTGCGCTCGGTCGCCGCCCGGGAGATTGTCCTGGAAAAGGATCGCCATACCTTCATCCTCTCGCTGCCGGCACCGGACGAGCCGCCCCCGCAGGGCCTTCCGCCGTCTCCCGACGAGGTCCTTTGATCGCGTGGACCAGGTAGCGGAATGTGGCACACCGGCCGCCATCGTGCTGATCCATTGGCGGGCGGGCAACGTTTGCCTGTCCAGTCTTGACGGTATTGCGCCGAAGAGCAGGGTCGGCTAACGATCCAGCCCATGCGCGCCGCGCTCCTGGGCTGCGTTGCCACGCTTCATGAGGCAGAAATTAACATTTATGCTGCGATATTCGACTGGCGTTGTCGAAATATCACAGCCATTCAGGCCCTTGCTTGCTAGGCTGCCGTGACCGAGAAATCTCGGCTTGATTCTCAGGGGCTGGATCCGTGCCGACATTTGCTCGCTCCCTTCTTAGCCGCGTCAGCTTTGCGGCGCTGATCGCCGGCACGGGCGTCAGTGCGGCGCAAGCCCAGGATGCGACCTGGGTCGGAGGCGGCGCCCCCGTCACCAACGAGTGGACCCAGGACAACAATTGGAATCCGGGGACCGCACCGACCGGAACCGCGACCTTCGACGTCAGTGCGGTGAATTCGGTCCTCAGCAGCGGGCTGGTCAGCGTCAACGCAGTCAACTTCACGGCCGCCTCGTCGACCTACAACATCTCGACCAACGACATTTTCCTGCTCAACGGCACCGGCATTGCCAACGCCAATACGGGCGCCACCCAGACGTTCAACGTCAATTCGAGCATGGTGTTCAACAACAGCAGCTCGGCCAGCGCCGGGCTTGGTGGCGTGACTTATAGCGTCGCCGGCGCCATGGCGTTCCACGGCACCAGCACGGCCGGCACCGCGCTGATCAACAACAGTATTCTCGTCGACTTCTTCGACAACAGCACGGCCGGGAACTCGACGATCTTCAACAACCTGAACCTCGGGTTCAATAATTCGAGCACGGCCGGCAACGCCAACATCATCAACAATTTGAACGGCTTGGTCCAGTTTGCCGACTCCAGCACCGCCGGCGGCGCCAACATCCTCAACAACAGCGGCGCAATCCAATTCCTCAACACCAGTAGCCTCGGCAGCGCCCACATCGTCAATGTTGCCGGCTCGACGACCCAGTTCTCCAACAGCAGCTCGGCCGGGTCGGGGTCGATTGCCAACACCGGGACCGTGAGCTTCAACAATACGAGCACGGCCGCGAGCGCCAATATCCAAAATGGCAATTCCCTCGTTTTCAACGATTCGAGCACGGCCGGCAACGCCATCATCAACAACCTTGGCGCCGGCTCGACGATCGACTTCTTCAACACCAGCAGTGCCCTCGGCGCCAACATCACGAATAACGGCACGTCCTTCCTCGATTTTCACGCTTCGAGCACCGCCGGCAACGCCAACATCACCAACAACGCCTCCGGGACAATCCAGCTTTTCGACAGCTCGACCGCCGGCAATGCGACGATCTCCAACGCGCTGAACGCAACCACGCAGCTCTTCGGCACCGCGACGCTCGGCAACGCCACGATCACCAATGGCGGCAATATCACCTTCAACGGCTCGAGCACGGCCGGTAACGCCACCATCACCACCAATAGCGTCGGCGATGTCGTTTTCAGCGGCACCAGCAGCGGCGGCCGGGCGAGCTTCATCACCAATGCCGGCGGCGTCTTCGACATGTCGTTGCTGACATCGGCCGGGATGACCGCCGGCTCGATCGCGGGCGCGGGAAATTATTTCCTCGGCTCCAAGGTGCTCACGGTCGGCGGCAACAATCAGTCGACCAGCGTGAGCGGCGTTATTTCCGATGGGGGCTTCGGAGGCGGCACCGGCGGTTCGCTTATCAAGACCGGCACCGGCACGCTCACCCTTTCAGGCTTGAACACCTATTCGGGCGGTACCTTCCTGAACGGCGGCGTCCTGGCGGTCTCGTCCGATGCCAATCTCGGCGCCGCGTCCGGCGGCCTCAGCTTCGACGGCGGCACGCTGCGCGCCGTCGGCACGCTGAGCTCGGCGCGCTCCGTGACACTCAATCCGGGCGGCGGCACGCTGGACGCCGCAACCGGCGGAATCACGCTCTCGAGCAATATCATCGACGGCAGCGGGCCGGGCGGCCTGACGATCATGAGCTCCGGCGGAGGTAGGCAAGTTCTCCTCTCCGGCAACAACAGCTATTCGGGCGCGACCATCGTCGCCCCGGGCGGGGTGCTGGTGGCGGGCTCGGCGAATGCGTTCTCGAAGAACTCGGATTTCACTGTCAACGGCAATGTCGCACTGGGTGGATTCAACAGCACGATCAAATCACTGTCGGGCAGCGGCAGCGTGGCGAATGTGTTCGGCGGCCCCGCGACGCTGACGATCGCGCCCCCGAGCGGGACGACGACCTTCTCGGGCGGCATCTCTGACAGTCCGGGCAACGCCCTGACCTTGGCCAAGGCAGGCGCGGGCACGCAGGTCCTCACCGGAGCCAATACCTATACGGGCGGCACGATGCTCAATGCCGGCACGCTGGGCGTGGGCAATTCCTCGGCCCTCGGCACGGGCCCGCTGACGATGCAGGACGGGACGACGCTGCAATTCGTGAGCAGCGCGATGCTGAGCAATGCGATCAATTTTCCGGGCGTTGACCCGACGATCGACACCGGCGGCAACGCGGTGGTTCTGGCGGGCGTGATCTCCGGCACCGGCGGGATCACCAAGATCGGCTCGGGCTTCCTCTTTCTGAACGGGATCGACACCTATACGGGTGCGACCACGGTTTCGGCGGGAACGCTCATCGTGAACGGCTCGATCGCGAGCTCGGCCGTGACGGTCGCCGGCGGCGCGGTGCTCGGCGGCGGCGGCACGGTTGGCGCCCTCACGGTGCAGGGCGGCGCGACCGTCACGCCTAGCCGGGCCGGCGGCTTCATAGTGCCTGGCGGATCGCCCTTCGCGACGCTGAACGTCTCTGGCAACGTGACCTTCGCACCGGGCTCTACCTTCCTGGTCGGCGTCAACGCGGCCGGCCAGAGCGACAAGCTCCTTGCGGCCGGCACGGCGACTTTGCAGGGCGGCACCGTGCAGGTGCAGGCGGCTTCCGGCATGTATATGCCGACGACGCGCTACACCTTGCTGACCGCGAATGGCGGGGTATCCGGGACCTTCGCGTCGCTCACGACCTCGACCAATCTCGCCTTCCTGACGCCGACCTTGAGCTATGACGCTAACGACGTCTTCCTCGGCTTCACCCCGACCAAGACCTTCCCGTCAGTCGCAATCACCCGCAACCAGGCGACGACCGCGGCGGCCGTGCAGGCGCTGGGGCTCGGCAATCCGGTCTACAATGTCGTGCTCAACCAAAGCGTGGCCGGCGCCCGCCAGGCCTTCGATGCGCTCTCGGGCGAGGTGCATGCGAGCGCCGTGACCGCGGCATTCGAGGATTCGCGCCTGCCGCGCGACGCCATCCTCGACCGGCTGAGCCAGCACGAGGCTCCGACGCTCGGCGCCGCCACGACCATGACGGGCGCCTATGCGGCCGATCTGCCCTCGGGCAAGCATCCGAACCTCGCGCCAGTCGAGGTGCGCATGTACCAGCCGCATGTGTTCGGCGTCTGGGGCCAGGGTTTCGGCAATTGGGGCACGACCGGCAGCGACAACAATGCGGCGAAGCTCACCCGCGATACGGGCGGCTTCATCATCGGCGCCGACACGACGCTCTCGACCGGCTGGAGCGGGGTGTGGCGGCTCGGCGTCGCCGGCGGCTATACGGATGACAGCATCAAGGTCTCGGCGCGCTCCTCGAGCGGCGACTACCAGTCGATCTTCGGCGCCGTCTATGGCGGCACGAGCTATGGCGCCTTCGACCTCAAGCTCGGCGCCATCGCGGCCTCGACCGACACCCATACGAGCCGCTCAATCGTCTTCCCGATGTTCAGCGGCACCGCGAGCTCGAGCTATGGCGGCTATGCGGTGCAGGGTTTTGCCGAGGCCGGCTATCGCCTGCCCTTCCATTGGAGCATCTGGTCCTATGTGCCGGGCCTCGAGAGCCTGAGCGTGACCTATGAGCCGTTCTTGCAGGCGGCCATCGTGCATATCGGCCAGGACCGCTATGCGGAGACCGCCTTCGCGGCAGGCTTCGGCGGTGCGGCAGGCCTCGTCGGAGCGGCGCATGATTACGATCTCGGCTCGACGACGCTCGGCCTGCGCTCGGAATATGCGCTGGCGAGCCTGCCGGGCTTCACCTTGCGCACCCTGATCGGTTGGCGCTACGCCTATGGCGATGTGAAGCCCAAGGTGACGCAGGCCTTTGCGGGCTCGCTCGGCAGCTTCACGGTCGCCGGCGTGCCGATCGACCGCAACGCCCTCGTGACCGAGACCAATCTCGACTATGCGGTGAGCTCGGCCGTTACCGTCGGCCTCTCTTATGCGGGCCAGGTCGGCAGCCGCGCCTCGGACAATGCCTTCAAGGGCCATGTGGATGTGAGCTTCTGAGGCCGGCGCTGCCCCCCTCACCCGGCTTCTCATCGCTTCGCTCTTCGAAGCCGACCTCTCCCGCAAGGGGAGAGGTGGGCGTTGGCGCCAAGCCGGGTCGCGACTTCAATCTCAGTAAACGTCTGCCTGATAGCGCTCGGCGCGCTTGAGCCCCTGCACGAAGGCGACGGCCTCGTCGAGGCTGCGCACCCCATGCTCGGCCACGATGTCGACGAGCGCTGCCTCGACGTCCCTCGCCATGCGCTTGGCGTCGCCGCAGACATAGACATGCGCGCCCTCGGCGAGCCAGCGCCACAGCTCCGCCCCGACCTCGCGCATCCGGTCCTGCACATAATATTTCTCGGAGCCGTCGCGCGACCAGGCGAGCGACAGCCGCGTCAGCACGCCCCTCTTGCGCAGCGCATGCAGCTCGTCGCGGTAGAAGAAGTCGTAATCCTGGCGCTGATGACCGAAGAACAGCCAGTTGCGCCCGCTCGCGGCGATCGCCTCGCGCTCCTGCAGGAAGGCGCGGAACGGGGCGATGCCGGTGCCGGGCCCGATCATGATGATCGGCTTCGCAGGATCTGCCGGCAAAGCAAAATGCTGCGCCTTCTGCACGAAGACCTTGGCGCGCCCACCCGCATCGATGCGCTCCGCCAAATAAGTCGAGGCGACGCCGAGGCGCCGGCGCTTGCCCATCACGTAGCGCACGGCGTCGACCGTAAGGGCGAGCCGCCCCGCCTCGTGCTTGGGCGAGGAGGAGATGGAATAGAGGCGCGGCTGCAAGGGCTCGAGCGTCTCGACCAGGGCCTCGGCATGCGGCCGAACTTGCGGGAATTTGTGCAAGGTCGCGAGCACGTCGAGCGAAGCCGCATCGCCGTCCGGATCCTCGCCGCGCGCCAGCGCCTTGGCCTTCAGACGCGCCGCGCCGCCCGACACATAGGAGAACAGTTCGAACAGCGCGTCCGGCGCCTGGCCGAGCGAGATCTCCTCGTGGAGGATGCGGCGCAGCTTGCGTCCCCGTATCTCCAGCTCGGGGGAGGCACCCAGCATGGCGATGACCTGGTCGACGAGGCCGAGATCGTTCCTTGGGAAGATGCCGAAGGAATCGCCGACCTCATAATCGATGCCGCTTTCGGCAAGATCGAACTCGACATGCCAGGTCTCTTTCTCGGAGCCCGGCGCGTTGAGGAGGCGCCGGCCCAGGAATGCGGCCTCGACCGGCAGCTCGCGGCTGCGTCCGCGCCGCCCGAGATCGGCCGCTACCGGCAGGCTCTCCAGCGCAACGCCGAAATTGCCTCCGACCGAAGGGGCCAGCGCTTTGGCCTCGGCAAGCACTTTCCCCCCCTCTGGCGCGCTGAGCTCGACGGCCAGCGCCTTCAACATGCGCTGCGTCTCCTTGCCGCCGGGCGCGCAGAGATTGAGCCGCTCCTCCTTGCGGCCGAAGAGTGCGTTGGCGTAGTCGGCACAGTTATAGCCGCATTGGCCGCAATCCTGCTGCGCCATGGCGGCCATCAGACGTGGCGCCAGCGGCTTGCCGTCGGCGAGCTGCATGCGCTCGGCAATCGCCATCGCGGGATCGTGCCAGGGGGCCTCGTCATTGCTGGCGAGAACAGGCCCGACGGGAGCGGGCGCCGCAGCCGCATCGCCGCTTGCCGCGGGGCTCGCCGCCGGCGGGGCGCTCAGCACCGCCGCCAGGAACCCCGACAGCCAGCCGCGTTGCTCGGGCGTGAAGGGCGCGTCTTCCGGGATCAGCAATGTACCGACCGGCATGAGATGCGCGCTCACGACGCAGCGCCCGCGAAGAGCGCCTTCAATGCCTCGATGTCATGGCGATTGGTGAAGGCATGGAAGCTCTCATCGCCGACGCGCGAGCCGAGATAGGCCTTGAGCATGCGCTCGATGAGGATTGGCACCTCGGTCGCCGGGATATTGGCGAAGAGCTCGCGGCCGATGCGGGACTGGGCACCGAAGCCGCCGCCGACCACGACATGATAGCCTTCGACCTGCTCCTCCTCGCTGACCTCGACCTTGACGCCGACGAGCCCGATATCGCCCACATAATGCTGGGCGCAGGAATTCGGGCACCCTGTGAGGTGGATATTCACCGGCTGGTCGATCTCGACCCGGCCGTCGAGATGTTCCGCGATCTCCAGCGCATGACCTTTGGTGTCGGAGAGCGCGAATTTGCAGCCCTGATTGCCGGTGCAGGCGACGAGACCTGAGCGCACGCTGTCGGCCTTCGCCGAGAGGCCGCAAGCCTCGATATGGGCGATCGCGTCGGCGAGCTTTGCGTCCGGCACGCCCGAGACGAGGAGGTTCTGCCAGACGGTGAGGCGGATATCGCCGTCGCCGCAGTGTTGGGCGACCGCGGCCAGCACCCGCATCTGCGCCACCGTCAGCTTGCCGACCGGCATGGCGACGCCGATCCAGTTCAGGCCGGCCTGTTTCTGCGCACGCACGCCGATATGGGCGAAACGGTCATGGGGCGGACGCGGCTCGATACCGGCGGCATCGATCTTGACGAGCTTGCGCCCGAGCTTCTCCTCGATGGCCGCGACGAATTTCGGGAAGCCCCAGGCGTCGAGCACATATTTGAGGCGCGCCTTGGTGCGGTTGCTGCGGTCGCCATGCTCGATGAAAACGCGCACCACCGCATCGGCGACAGCGGTCGCCTCCTCGGGCTTTAGGATGACGCCGGTGTCGCGGGCGAGGTCCTTATGGCCGGTGATGCCGCCGAGCGTCAGGCGATACCAGATGCCGGGCGCAACAGGCTCTCCCTCGAACTCGATGCCTTCGCGCAGCCGCACGGCCTGGAAGCCGATATCGTTGGTGTCTTCGAGGGTCGGGATCGAGCCGCCGCCGTCATAACCGACATTGAACTTGCGCGGCAGGCCATAGAGCGAGCGGTCATTGAGGATATGGTGATGCCAGGCCCGCGTATGTGGGCGCGTATCGATCAGCTCCTGCGGATCGATGCCGGCCGTCGCATGGCCGGTGACGTTGCGGATATTGTCGGCACCCGAGCCCTTGGTGACGATGCCGAGCGAGGTCAGCCCCTCGACCAGATCGGGGGCGCCTTGCGCCTTGATCTCGCGGATCTGCAGATTGGCGCGGGTGGTGACATGCGCATAGCCGCCTCCATATCGCTCGGCGAGATCGGCCACCCCGGCGAATTGCCAATGCGTCAGGATGCCGTTCGGGATGCGCAGCCGGCACATATAGCTGTCCTGCGCCGGCGCCACATAGAACAGGCCGTGGAAGCGCCAGCGGAAATTATCGTCCGGCTTCGGATAGGCGCCAGCGCGGGCCTGCGCCTGGAAGCGGGAATAAGCGTCGAAGGGGTGTTCGGCGCGCTTCCATTTCTCAGGGTCCGACAATTTTCCGCCGGCTCCGGTCAGCTTGTCCTGGGCTTCGAGATGCGCTTTGTCCGGCCCTTCATGGCCCGAGGCGCCCGCGGCCGGAATCGGCGCAGCCCCGGCCTGCACCGAGCGCAACGCCTGCGCCCCCGCCAGGAAGCCTTCGAGATAGCGCTTCTGGTCGGGGGAGAAGTCAGCCGTCATGGCGGCTCATCCAGCGGCTCATCCCTCGGACGCGCCCCTCATCGCGCCGAGGCGGTGGCGGGCACCTGCGTCGCCACCAGGGTTTCGCCTGCCTCCTTCGGGCTTGCGCCGAGATAGGCGAGGCCGACGAAGCCCGCTCCGCCGATGATGTTGCCGAGCGTGACCCAAAGCAGGTTGTAGGCCATGCCGCCGAAGCTGACGCTCGGGGGGTGGTTGCCGAACAGCGCCAGCGAGAACACCGTCATGTTGGCGACCGAATGCTCGAAGCCGCAGGCGATGAAGGCGAACAGGCACCACCAGATGAGGATGCATTTGGCGGCGTCCGAGCTGGCGCGCGCGCTGGTCCAGATGGCGAGGCAGACGAGCCAGTTGCACAAGGCGGCGCGGGCGATGAGGGCAAGCGCCGGCGCGTTCATCTTGGCGGCCGAGGCCGTGTAGATCAGGTCTGCGCCTTCCTTCAGCACCTGGCCGCCGCCGGCGAGCCAGAACACCCAGGCGAGCAGGACGGAGCCCGCGAGATTGCCGACCCAGCTCATCACCCAGTTGCGCACGAGGCCCGCCCAATCCGAGGAGCCGCGCGCGACACCGACCGTCATGAACAGCGTGTGGCCGGTGAACAGGTCGGAGCCCGCGAAGATCACCAAGGTCAGCGCGATGCCGAAACAGGCGCCCATGACCAGGCTGCGCAGCGACGGGTCGACCTGCTGGCCGAGCGTGAAGATCAGGATGATGCCGATGCCCACATAGGCGCCAGCCATCATCGAGGAGATGAAGAACGCCAAGGGCTTGTCGCGGGAAAAGGCCGCCTTGACGGCAGCGACATCGGCGAAATTGTCGAGTGTCTTCGAATACATGTTCGCTCCTGCTGCGACCCTGCATGTCTTGACGGTCTGCGCTCCGCCGCGACGGGCGTTCGCGGCGCGCGCCCTCCCAAAAGGCCGCAATACAAGCGCCGTGCCATCGGGCTTGGACGCCAAGCTGTTGATAATCAGGCCGAAAGAAAGGGCTCACGCCTGGTGTCTGCCCGGAATCCGCGCGCCGTGCCTAAAATTGGTGCAGTGCAGCGTGGATGGGGGCCTTCCTTCGTCATGGCCGGGCTTGTCCGGCCTTCCACGTCTTGCTGTCCTTGCCATGAGGACGCGGCCAGAACGCCACGTCCGATGCCGCTGTTTCCACCAGGCGTTGTTTGAGGAAGGCGTGGATGGCCGGGACAAGCCGAAACGCAGGCTCACACACCTCCCAAACGCGGTCCTGGCCAAAGCATGGACGTCATGGCAGGCTGCCGGAGCTTCATAAGGCCAACGCCGCGAAAGGAATGCCGATGGCGACGCTTGCCGAGAATTCGCTTTCCAAGAATTCGCTTTCCAAGAATTCCCTTGCCCAAAATGCCGAAAGCCATTCGTCTGGTATCGGCCCTGCGCCGCGGCTCTTCGGCGTCTATAGGAAGCGGCCTCTACGCTTCATCCGG
Source organism: Rhizobiales bacterium GAS188 (assembly GCA_900104855.1). Lineage (NCBI taxonomy): Bacteria > Pseudomonadati > Pseudomonadota > Alphaproteobacteria > Hyphomicrobiales > Rhizobiales bacterium GAS188. The sequence goes on along the minus strand of FNSS01000001.1, from coordinate 3,112,706 downwards.
CACGAGCAGCTCGGCGACTGGCGCCTCAAGGTCTACGGCATCGCGACGCCGGGACGCGCCGCGAGGCCGGAGCTCGTCGAGGCGACCCTCGAGCAGGCGCGCAAGGTGCTGCCGCCGATCGACGATGACCGTCCCGGCATCGGCTTCGTCATCGCCCATGACGCGGCGACCGTCAGCATCGGCCTCGTTTATTGGTGGCAATCGGCGAACGAGCTGCATCAGCGCGTGCATACGGGACCGCTCGACGATCCTCGCGCGCTGTCCCCGGTGGCCGATCCCGCGGCCGGCTGCGTCTGGGAGCTCGGCATCATCGATTTCGAGCGCCGCGCCTGGATCGAGGACGTGCTGAAAGGCCACGACATCGAGCTCTATATGACCCGGCGCCTCGATGCGGATGTCTGAAGGTTAGGCTCGCGCCGGCGCCCACCTCTCCCCTTGTGGGAGAGGTCGATCCGAGCCGCCAGGCGAGGATCGGGTGAGGGGGGCAGCTCCGGCTTTTGCAACAGAAGCGGTGCCCTGACCGGCTTTCGAAGGCAGGAGCTGCCCCCCTCACCCTGCTTCTCATCGCTGCGCTCTTCGAAGCCGACCTCTCCCACAAGGGGAGAGGTGGGCGGCGGTGTAGCTCAGCCGCCGCCCTTCACTCACTCATGCGCGAAGATGTCGCCGTTCCAGCCGGCGAGATCGAGCTTGGCGCGGGCCGGCAGGAAATCGAAGCAGGCGCTGGCGAGATCGAGCCTGTTCTCGCGGATGAGGGAGGCTTCGAGCTTCTCCTTCAGCGCATGCAGATGCAGGACGTCGGAGGCCGCATAAGCAAGCTGCGCCTCGGTCAGCGTCGGCGCTCCCCAATCGGAGGATTGCTGCTGCTTCGAGATCTCGATGCCGAGGAGCTCGCGCACCAGATCCCGCAAGCCATGCCGATCCGTATAGGTACGGGTGAGCTTCGAGGCGATCTTGGTGCACCAGACCGGAGCCGGCATGACGCCGAAGCGGTGATAGAGCACCGCGACGTCGAAGCGCGCGAAATGGAAAAGCTTCAACACCTTCGGGTCGGCGAGCACCCGCTTCAGGTTCGGGCAATCGGTCGTATCCGGCGCGATCTGCACGAGGTCGGCATCGCCGTCGCCACGCGAAATCTGCACCAGGCACAGCCGGTCGCGATGCGGGTTGAGGCCGAGCGTCTCGGTGTCGATAGCCAGCGCCGCACCCGGCACATAGCCGGCCGGCAGATCCCCGATGTGCAAACGATTTGCCATGACGTTGCGTTGCTGGGAAAGGGGCGCGATGTCAAGTACATGTCGACGGGTCGCGGACGAGATTGTGGAGTTCTCCACCTCTTGCGCGCGAGAGACAGGTTCGCTCGGATCGCGGTACCCCCTCACGATGCCGGCTGGAAGCCGGCGGTCCGGCCGTTGCACCTCTGGATCGCCGGCTTCCAGCCGGCAACACAACCGGAATGCGTCCGGCGTGGCCGTGAGCTCAATCGAAGCCCTTAGCGCGTTCCCGCAGCAGGTATTTCTGCACCTTTCCGGTCGAGGTCTTGGGGATCTCGGCGAAAACGAAAAGGCGCGGGCATTTGTAATGGGCGAGATGGAGGCGGCACCAGGCGAGCAGCTCCTCGGCCGTGGCGCTCATGCCGGGTTTCAGCTCGACGAAGGCGCAAGGCGTCTCCCCCCATTTCGGGTCGGGCTTCGCCACCACGGCGACGAGCTGCACCGCTTCATGCTTGAACAGCGCATCCTCGACCTCGATCGAGGAGATGTTCTCGCCTCCCGAGATGATGATGTCCTTGGAACGGTCCTTCAACTGGATATAGCCGTCCGGATGGGTCACGCCGAGATCGCCCGAATGGAACCAGCCGCCGGCGAAGGCCTCGGCGGTCGCGGCCTCGTTCTTGAGATAGCCCTTCATCACCACATTGCCGCGAAACATCACCTCGCCGATCGTTTCGCCGTCGGCGGGCACAGGCCGCATGGTCAGCGGATCCATGACGCATAAGGCGTCGAGCGCGCTGTAGCGCACGCCCTGGCGCGCCTTCTTCACGGCTTGGTCGGAGGCGGGCAGATCGTCCCAGTGGCTCTGCCAGTCATTGACCACGGCCGGGCCGTAGGTCTCGGTGAGGCCGTAGAGATGGGTGACGTTGAAGCCGGCCTCCTTCATGGCGGCCAGCACCGCCTCGGGCGGCGGGGCGGCGGCCGTGAAGAACTCGACCACATGCGGCAAGGGCCGCTTCTCCTGCGGCGGAGCGTTGAGGAGCGTCGACATGACGATCGGCGCGCCGCAGAGATGCGTCACGCGCTCGCGCGCCATCAGCTCGTAGATCGTCGCCGCCCGCACCTGCCGCAGGCAGACATGCGTGCCGGCGACCACCGAGATCGACCAGGGGAAGCACCAGCCATTGCAGTGGAACATCGGCAAGGTCCACAAATAGACCGGGTGCTTGCCCATGCTCGAGGTAATGATGTTGCCCTGGGCGAGCAGGGCCGCGCCCCGATGATGGTAGACGACGCCTTTCGGGTTGCCGGTGGTGCCCGAGGTGTAGTTGAGCGAGATGGCGTCCCATTCGTCGCGCGGCGGCGACCAGGCGTAGGCCGGATCGCCAGTGGCGAGGAAGGCCTCATAATCGAGGCTGCCGAGAGGCTCGCCCGGCCCCTGATATTCGGGATCGTCATAGTCGATGACGAGCGGCTTCACCTTGGCGTCGCGCAAGGCCTCGCGCATGACGCTCGCAAACTCCCGGTCGACGATCAGCACCTTGGTCTCGGCATGATCGAGCGTGAAGGCCAGGATCTTGGCGTCGAGGCGCGTGTTCAGCGCGTTCAGCACGGCCCCGAGCATCGGCACGCCGTAATGGCATTCGAGCATGGGGGGCGTGTTGGCGAGCATGGTCGAGACGGTGTCGCTGCGCTTCACCCCATGGGCGGCGAGCGCCGAGGCGAGGCGGCGCGAACGGGAGTAGAATTGCGCATAGTCGCGCCGTAGCGTCCCATGCACGATCGCGGCCCGGGTCGGGAAGACCGAGGCGGCGCGCTCGAGAAAGGTCAAGGGCGTCAGCGGCTGGAAATTCGCCTCGTTCCTGGAAAGGCCGATATCGTAAGGCGTCATGTTGGCGGCCCCATGAGCGGATGCCGGCATTCTATAGCGCTTTGACAAAGCTGCCAGAGGCGCCTTGTGCCGGGGCCGGGACCGGGGCCGGCTTGCCAATCGGGCTGCGGCGAGAGACGCTGATAAGGGGAAACGCTCATGATGAGGCCGCGCCGCGAGGCGCCGGGAGGACGATCGATGAACGAGCCGGCCGCGAGCCGCTATCCGCAGATCTATGCCGGCTGGAAGGCCGACCCGATCGGCTTCTGGCGCGAGGCGGCGGCCGCGATCGACTGGGTCGAGCGGCCGCGCGTCACCTTCGATCCCGATTCCGGCGTCTATGGGCGCTGGTATCCGGACGGGATCTGCAACACCTGCCACAACGCCGTCGACCGGCATGTCGCGGCAGGGCATGGTGAACGCATCGCCGTGATCCATGACAGCCCGGTCACCGGGTCGGTGCGCAAATTGAGCTTCGCCGAGCTGCAACATGAGACGCAGGTCCTGGCGGCGGTGCTGCGCGATTTCGGCGTCGAGACCGGCGATCGCGTGCTGATCTACATGCCCATGATCCCGCAGACCGTGATCGCCATGCTGGCCTGCGCCCGCATCGGCGCGGTGCATTCGGTGGTGTTCGGGGGCTTTGCGGCACGCGAGCTCGCCACCCGCATCGAGGATTGCCGGCCCAAGCTCATCCTCGCATCCTCCTGCGGCATCGAGCCCGGCCGCGTCGTCGCCTATAAGCCGCTGGTCGACGAGGCGATCTCGTTCGCATCGGCAAAACCGGATGCTTGCCTGATCTGGCAGCGGCCACAATGCGAGGCAGGCCTCGTCGCCGGACGCGACCATGATTGGGCGAGCCTGGTCGCCAAGGCGAGGGCCGAGGGCAAGCAGGCGTCCTGCGTGCCGTTGCTCGCCACCGACCCGCTTTACGTGCTCTACACCTCCGGCACGACCGGCAAGCCCAAGGGAGTGATGCGCGACAATGGCGGGCATATGGTGTCGCTCGCCTGGACGATGGGCAATCTCTACGGCGTCTCGGCCGGCGAGACTTTCTGGGCGGCCTCCGATGTGGGCTGGGTGGTCGGCCATTCCTACATCGTCTACGCGCCGCTGATCGCCGGCTGCACCACGGTGCTCTATGAGGGAAAGCCGGTCGGCACGCCCGACGCGGGTGCTTATTGGCGGGTGATCTCCGAGCACAAGGTGCGGTCGTTCTTCACGGCGCCGACCGCTTTCCGCGCCATCAAGAAGGAAGATCCCGAGGCGAAGCACCTCGCCCGCTACGACGTCTCCTGCCTGCGCGCGCTGTTCCTCGCCGGCGAACGCGCCGACCCCGACACCGTCGCCTGGGCGGAGCGCATATTGGGCAAGCCCGTCATCGATCATTGGTGGCAGACGGAGACCGGCTGGTGCATCGCCGGCAATCCGCTGGGCTTGGGCCTTCTGCCCGTCAAGCACGGCTCGCCGACCGTGCCGATGCCGGGCTATGACCTGCAGGTCGTCGACGAAGCCGCAAGACCCGTGGCGCCGCGCGTGATGGGCTCGATCGTCGTCAGGCTGCCTCTGCCTCCAGGGGCTTTCCCGACGCTCTGGCAGGCCGATGAGCGCATGCGCGAGAGCTATCTCACGGACTTCCCGGGCTTCTACAAGACCGCGGATGCCGGCTATCTCGACGAGGACGGCTATGTCTTCGTGATGGGGCGCACCGACGACATCATCAATGTGGCGGGCCATCGCCTGTCGACCGGCGGCATGGAGGAGGTGATCGCCTCGCATCCGGCCGTCGCCGAATGCGCCGTCATCGGCGTCAAGGACGCCATCAAAGGCGAGACGCCTTGCGGCTTTGCGGTGCTGAAGAGCGGCGTCTCGGCGGCGCCTGCCGAGATCGAGCGCGAGCTCGTGGCCCTGGTGCGCGACAGGATCGGCCCGGTAGCCGCCTTCCGGACGGCGATCACGGTCGCGAGGTTGCCGAAGACGCGCTCGGGCAAGATCCTGCGCGGCACGATGCGCAAGATCGCCGATGGCGAGGACTGGACGGCGCCTTCGACCATCGAGGATCCGGCGGTGCTCACCGAGATCGAGGCGGCATTGAAGGGACGGGGCTTGCCGGGGTGAGTGGCTCGCTTCCTTCTCCCGCTTGCGGGAGAAGGTGCCCGAACGGAGTGAGGGCGGATGAGGGACGGTTGGGCGCTTCACCAGCGTCCCTCACCCGGCTCGACTGCGTCTCGCCACCCTCTCCCGCCTCAAGTGGCGGGAGAGGGAAGAGCGCGGACGCCTATTTCACTCGCCGGAAGGTGCCGACGAGCTCCAGATGGGCGCTGAAGCGGAACTGGTCGACGGGCGTGACGCTCTCGAGCCTGAACCCACCCTGGATGAGGGCTGCGGCGTCCCGCGCGAAGGTCGCGGGGTTGCAGGACACGTAGACGATGCGCGAGAGCGCGGACCTCGCGAGCTCGCGGATCTGCGCCTCAGCGCCCTGACGCGGCGGATCTAGGACGACCGCATCGCACGCCTTCAGCTCTGCCGCCAGCAAGGGGCGGCGGAACAAATCACGCGCCTCGGCTTTGATCGGCTTGAGGCCTTGAATCTCGCGCGCCGCCTTGACGAGGGCCGCGACGGAAGCGGCATCGGAATCGAAGGCGTCGACGCTGGTGCTCGAGGCGAGCCGCAAGGCGAAAGGGCCGATGCCGCAGAACAGGTCGGCGACGTGCTTGGCCCGGCCCAACGCCTCGGTCACGAGCCGCGCCAGGATCTCCTCACCGCGCGTGGTCGCCTGCAGGAAGGCGCCGGGCGGCGGCAAGACGCGGCAGGGGCCGATCGCAATATAGGGTGGCCTTCGCTCGACCATCACCTCATTGTGGTTGGAGAGCCGCGCGAGGTCGCAACGATCGGCGAGCGCGATCGCCGCGTCACGCATCTTGTCCTGCAACGGGCCAGGGCCTTTGACAGTGACGTCGAGCCCCGCCTCGCTCGCCGTCATGGCGATGTCGAGCGGCTTGCCAGTCCAAGTCTTGCCGCTCCGGGTCATGAGCTCGGCGATCTTGCCGGCGATGCGCGCCGCCGCCTCGAGCCCAGGCACGAGGATCGGGCAGGCATCGATGGGCACGATCCTATGCGAGGCGGCCCGCATGAAGCCCGTGTGCACCACCGCGCCATCGCGGCGCGCATGGAAGGTGACGCGACGGCGCCCCGCGCCATGGGCATCGCGCGTCGGCGCCACCGGTGCCGTGACGTCGTGAGCGGCGAGCGCCTCGACCACGAGGCCGCGCTTCCAGGCGAGGTAAGGCTCGAGCCGCCAATGCTGCAGCTTGCAGCCGCCGCATTCCCCGAAATATCGGCAGATCGGCGAGACGCGGTCCGGGCTTGGCCGCAGCACGCCGGAGAGTTTCAGGCGCCCGTCCTCGATTTCGGCGGTCACCTCTTCACCCGGCAGGCTGAAAGGCACATAGAGCTGGCCGCGCGGACCCGAAGACGCGCCATCGCCCAGCGGCCCCATGCGCTCGATGAGGAATTGTCCGGCGGGCAGCTGGGCCTTGTCCAAATCTCTATCCACGTACGGCCCCAATCAAGAATTCGCGGTTGCCGTCGCCGCCCGCAATGGGCGAGGGCAGCGTGCCGATCACGGTCCAGCCGAGCTCGGCGAGCTTCTGTTCAGCACGCCGGCAAGCCTCGCGCTGCGCCTCTTCGTCGCGCACCACGCCTTTCTTGAGATGCCGGCGCCCCACCTCGAATTGTGGCTTGACGAGGGCCACCAGCAGGGCTTGCGGCGCCGCCAGGCGATCGGCCGCCGGCAGGACCGCGATGAGCGAGATGAAGCTCACATCGATGACGACGAGCGAAGGCGCTTCGCCGATCGCGTCCGCGTCGAGGCTGCGGATATCCTGCCCTTCGAGCGAGACGAGGCGCGGCTCGCGCGTGAGGCTCGCATGCAGCTGGCCGTGCCCGACATCGACACCGACCACGCGCCGCGCCCCGCGCCTGAGCAGCGCATGCGAGAAGCCGCCCGTCGAGGCGCCGATATCGAGGCAGGCGCGCCCGGCCGGATCGAAGCCGAAAGCCTGCAGGGCCGCCTCGAGCTTGACGCCGCCTCGCGACACATAGGGATGGGGCGGGGTCGCTTCGAGTGTCGCCTCGGCATCGAGCCTGGCGGACGGCTTCTGCACCACCATTCCGTCGGCGCTCACCAATCCGGCCTCGATCGCGGCCCTGGCCCGCGCCCGGCTTTCGAAATAACCGCGCTCGACGAGCAGAATATCTGCGCGCTTGCTCTCGCTCATTCTGGTCGCATACTAGGGGTGGGCGTGCGCGTCGAGCCGTGAGAACAAACGGAAGCGGGCGTCGGGCGGCGATTTTCGCTCGCCAGGCTGCGTTGGAGGGGCATATGACTAAGGAAGTTCGGCCTGGCGGCCTGGCTACAGCTCGCGTTTCTTGCATAGTTTCTTGCCTCATCGCTTGCCTTGCTCTCCCCGAGCCGGCCAAGGCGGCGCCCGCCAAGGTTCCGGCTAAGGCATCAGGGAAGGCGCAGGCCGCTTCGGGCCAGCCGGAGCCCAGCTGGACCCTGGGACGGGAAAAGGATGGCCTTACGCTGTTCTACGGCTTGCCGAACGGCACCGACGCCGTGATCACCTTCGTTTGCATGGCGAGAAGCGGCGATGTCAGCATCCGGGTGCCCCAGGACCTCGCCAGGGGGAGCGTCGACCGGAGCCAATCGATATCCCTGACGCTCGGCGGCGTGAGATCGAGCTTTGCGGGCTCGGTCAGTGACGATCCGGTCAGCGGCGGTCTGCTCGTCTCGGTGACGGTGCCGGCCCGCAACCCGATGTTCACCGCGCTCGCTGGCCCCGGCGGCATGCGCATCGAAGGCAAAGGCTTCACCAAGATCGTGCCGCTGAGGATGATCGGCGAGAAGCTGCGCCAGTTCCTGGCGACGTGCAGGAAGGGTTGAAGGTTCGGCGAGTAGCGAATGGCGAATAGCGAATAGGAAATCGCCGAGTGGCGAGGGACACCGGCACCCGATGCTACTCGCTACTCGCTACTCGCCACTCGCTATTCGCCACTCGCCACTCGCTCGCCCTGTGTCCTTGACAAATCGGCTCCTAAGGCCCAGATCAGCGCCAGCCGCGGATTGCGGCGACGGCGTTACGGCCGCGTGAACGATCGACCGCCGAGGCGGCATTCGTCCTGCCCGATGCCCGAAAGACCGAACCGAAGTCGGGCACGCACGATCTTCATCCATTCCTTGTGATGCAACGCCGTCCCGCACGGGACGTGAGCTTTGCGTCGAGCTGAAAGACTATCCCTTGACCAATTTGAACGAGCTCGGCTCCTTCAACGAGCTCGGCTTGGCCGCGCCGCTATTGAAGGCGCTGGCCGCCGAAAACTACCTGAAGCCGACCCCCATCCAGTCGCAGGCCATTCCCCATGTCCTTGCCGCGAAGGATCTGCAGGGCATCGCCCAGACCGGCACCGGGAAGACCGCGGCCTTCGCGCTGCCGATCCTGCAGCGTCTCGGGGCTGCCCAGAAGCGGCCCGAGGCGCGCAGCTGCCGCGCCTTGATCCTGTCGCCGACGCGGGAGCTCGCGAGCCAGATCGCCGAGAGCTTCCGCACCTATGGGCGGCACATGAACCTGACCACGGCCGCCGTCTTCGGCGGTGTCTCGATCCGCCCGCAGACCGAGAAGCTGTCGCGCGGCGTCGATGTCCTGGTGGCGACGCCGGGCCGTCTGCTCGACCATCTCGACAGCCGCACGCTACGTCTCGACCAGGTCGAGATCTTCGTGCTCGACGAAGCCGACCAGATGCTCGACATGGGCTTCATCCATGCGATCCGGCGCATCACTCCGAAGCTGCCGCGGCAGCGCCAGAGCCTGTTCTTCTCCGCCACCATGCCGCGCGACATCGCAACGCTCGCCGGCGAGCTGCTGCGCGACCCCGTCAAGGTTTCGGTGGCGCCTGTCGCGACCACCGCCGACAAGGTCGATCAGCGCGTCATCTTCGTCGAGACGTCGCGTAAGCGCGCTCTGCTTGCCGACATCCTGCAGGACGAGGAGATGACCCGCACCCTGGTGTTCACCCGCACCAAGCATGGCGCGGATCGCGTGGTGCGCCATCTCGAAGATGAGGGCATCGGCTCGGCCGCCATCCACGGCAATAAGAGCCAGAGCCAGCGCGAGCGCGCCCTCGAATCCTTCAAATCCGGACGCACCCGGGTGCTGGTCGCGACCGATATCGCGGCGCGCGGCATCGATATCGACGCCGTCACCCATGTGGTGAATTTCGACCTGCCGAACGTGCCGGAGTCCTATGTGCACCGCATCGGGCGCACGGCCCGCGCAGGGGCGGCCGGGATCGCGATATCCTTCTGCGACGCCGAGGAGAAGGCATTCCTACGCGACATCGAGAAGCTGATCCGCAAGCAATTGCCGACGAGCGGCTCCATCGAGGCTGGCGCCGCACCGGCCCGCCCGGCGGCGCGGCACATGCCGGCGCGTCCGCAGCAGGATCGTCCGCATGGGCACGCGCATGGCCAGCAAGGCGGCCAGGCCCGCCATGGGCGCAGGCCCGGCCAACAGCAGGGCAAGGGACAGGCTCAAGGCGCTTCGCCGGCACAGGGCAAGCAAGGCCAGGGCCGACAGGCGCAAGGGCAGCCGGGCTCGAGCCATCAGGCCCATGGCCACCAGCCTAACGGCAAGCCAGGTCTTGGCAAACAGGCTCATGGTCATCACACGCAAGGCCGCCAGGGCCCTGGCCAGCAGCAGGCCCACGGTCAGCAGGCGCATGGCAGGCAGGGTCAGGGTAAGCCCGGCCAGGGCAAGCAGCCGCAAAGATGGTCCGGCCAGCGCTTTCGCCCGCAGAATAGCGGTCGTTGATCTGAGCCCAGCCCGTGCAGGCAGTCCACAAGGGCAGCTTGTACGACCGGCTGTTCTCGGGTAAGTCTCGCTAGGTATCCGGCGCGCCGTCGCATCGTGACGGCGCTCCGACAGGCGATCACATCGGAGAGTGGCGTGAAGGCGCAGATTGCTGCGAATCCACCAGCTCGTGCCAAGACCTGGTCCTGTGGCCGCCATGAGATCATCCTCGGCGATTGCCGGGAAGAGCTCGCCGCCATCGAGCGAGAGAGCGTCGATGTCGTGGTGACTTCACCGCCCTATAATATCGGCCTCGACTATCGCAGCTATGACGACCGCAAGCCGCGCGACGCCTATCTCGCCTTCCTGGCCGGGATCGCGGCCGAGATCGAGCGCCTGCTCAAGCCCGGCGGCTCCTTCTTCCTCAATGTCGGCAGCACCAATGCGGATCCGTGGATCTCGCTCGACGTGGCCAACGCAATGCGGCCGCGCTTCGTGCTGCAGAACCATATCGTCTGGGTGAAGTCGCTCAGCATCGGCGACGACACGGTCGGCCATTTCAAACCGATCGCCGGGCGGCGCTTCCTCCACCACAATCATGAGGCGATTTTCCATTTCACGAAGTCGGGCCGCGTCGGGCTCGACCGGCTGGCGGTCGGAGTGCCCTTCAAGGACAAGTCGAACATCGCCCGCTTCGGCCATGCGCGCGACCGTCGCTGCGCCGGCAATGTCTGGTTCCTCCCCTACAGGACGGTGAAATCGAAGGCGCAGAAATTCAATCACCCGGCAGGCTTTCCGGTGGAGCTGCCGGAGCGCTGCATCAAGCTGCACGGGGTGAAGGACGCCGTCATCCTCGATCCTTTCCTCGGCAGCGGGTCGACCCTGGTTGCCGCCGAGCAGTGCGGCTGCCGCGGAATCGGCATCGAGATCGACCCGCATTATGTCGAGACGGCCTGTTCGCGGCTGCGCATGCAGTTGGCGCAGGCGTAGATATTGCGCCGCGCCCTGGGACCGCGACCGTCTCGGTCGCCCTTCCTTCCCGGCGGTGCGCCTCGCCGTTCCCAAGGGCGGGCGGGACGCCCGCGGTCCCACCGCCCTGGGACCGCGACCATCCTGGTCGCCCTTCTTCCCGGCGTGGAGCGCTCGCCCTGCGCAAGAGCCGGCGGGACGCCGGCGGTCCCACCGCCCCGGGACCGCGACCGTCTCGGTCGCCCTTCCTTCCCGGCGGGTGCGCCTGGCCGTTCCCAAGGGCGGGCGGGACGCCCGCGGTCCCAAGGCAGGCCCTCGCCGTTTTGGCACGCACGGATTCCGCGCCTGTCCTATTCTCAATCTCCGCCTGTCCGATATTCGGACGGAACTCCCTCTGCCAAACCGTTTTCGTTCATCTCGCGTTCGGAATGCTTCCTGCATGATGACATGTTCGCGTGGTGCGGGTGGGGAAAGCCGGCTCGCGCGAAATGGTTGAAGACGGGACGACAAGCGCAAGAAAAGGCGCATTCGGCGCCTCGGCGTCATCAGGGGTCAACGAGAGTATCCGGCTGCTGCCAATACGATGAGCGACACAACGACATTCATCCCCGCCGACGGGGCGCGCGTCGCTGCGCGCCCGCGCCTCGGCACACGCAGCGTCGCGGCGGTTTCGATCGCCGCGGTCTGGCTCGCCGCCGCGCTCGCCTGGCCTCTGAGCGGCCAAGTGGTTCCCTGGGACTCCAAGAACCATTTCTACCCGATGTTCCGCTTCTTAGGCTCGGCCTTCGAGATCGGCGCCTTTCCGAGCTGGAATCCCTTCCATTTCGCCGGCCATCCCACCGCCGCCGATCCACAATCGCTGCTGTTCACGCCAACCATGGCGCTGTTTGCCTATCTCGCGCCGAACGCCTCCATGTACGCCTTCGACGCGATGGTCTATGTGCATCTCCTGATCGGGGGTCTCGCGGTCGGCTTCCTCGGCCTGCGGCGCGGCTGGGCCGCGCCCGCGGCGCTGCTTGCGGCCGTGATGTTCATGATGGGCGGCTCGGCGGCAGCGCGACTGCAGCATACGGGCATGATCTTCAGCTACTCCTTCCTGCCGCTCGCGCTGCTGGCACTGGAGGAGACTTTCGATCGGCGCTCCTATCGGCTCGCTTTCGGCTTCGGCGTGGCGGCTGGCCTGATGGCGCTCGGACGCGACCAGATCGCCTATTTCGGCTGCCTCATCCTGATCGGCGCCGTGGCGATGCGCGCCTTCGAGGACAGGAGACCCCTGGCCTGGCTGAAGACGCATTGGCTGCGCCTCGCCATCATGGCGGCCACCGGCGCCGTCATCATCATCGTGCCGGTCATCCTGACCTTGCAATTCCTCAAGAGCTCGAACCGCCCCGAGATCGGCTACGGGCTCGCCGTGATGGGATCGCTGCCGCCGCAGAGTTTCGCGACCTTGTTATTCGCCAACGTTTTCGGCACCCTCGACAACAGTGTCGATTATTGGGGTCCGGGACCCATGACGGTTGCGGACGGCAGCTGGACCGACCGCTCCGTCAACTACGTCTTCGCCGGCACGCTGCCGGCGGTCCTGCTGCTCTGGCACGGCCTCGCCGGCCGGCGCGCCGCCGCTCGCGGCTCGCGATTCTTCGTGATCGTGGCGGCCATCGCCGTCATTTATGCGCTTGGACGCTTCACGCCGCTCTTCGAGCCGATCTTCGACCTCATGCCAGGCGTCGCTCTCTATCGTCGTCCGGCCGATGCCACCTTCATCATCAACTTCGCCTTCGCCATGTTGGCCGGCTTCCTGCTCGACCGCTTCTGCAGCGACGGCCTGCCCAAGCTGCGCGTGCCGGGCAGCCGCTCGCCGTTGCTCACCGGCCTTGCCATCATCTGCGTCGCCGCCACGCTCGCCATCTCGCTCGAGCTCGGCATCAAAGCGGGACGGACCGGCTATGCGTTGCGCGAGATCTTGCTCGGCTTCTCGATCGCCGCCGCGGGCGTGCTCGTCATGCTGCGCGCCTCGTCGCCGCGCGCGCGTCTCGTCGCGGCGGCCGCCATCGCGGCGATCACCTCGGGCGAGCTCGTGCTGCGGCATGCGGCGAGCGCCATCGATGCCGAGCCCGCCTCCTATTATTCGGCCTACGGCGCCATGAGCCCCTCCGAGAAGGCCGGCCTCGCGGTGCTCAAGAAGGCGATCGCCGAGCGCAAGGAAGAAGGTGCGCGCCCGCGCGTCGAGATCCTGGGCTTGCAGCATGGCTGGCAGAACGTCTCGATGATCGAGAAGATCGAGGACACTGTCGGCTATAATGCGCTGCGCATTTCCGATTATGAGGCGCTGACCGGCGCCGGCGAGAACGCGGTCGACCTGCATTTGCGCCAGTTTCCGGGCACTTTCCGCGGCTGGCGCAGCCGGCTCGCCAATCTGCTCGGCCTCGAATTCCTGGTCCTCAGCCGACCGATCGAGCAATTGCCGAACGATTATCCGCGCCCCGACGAGGTCACCCAGATCTATGGCGGGCCCGGCATCTATGTCTATCGCCTGGGCAATGCGGCGCCGCGCGCCTATGTGGCGAACAAGCTGATCAGCGTCGACCAGAGCGCCGTCATCGAGAGCGGCGAAATGCCGGATTTCGACCGCTCCTACGAGGCGCTCATCGACGAGAAATCGCTCAAGGACCTGCGCGGCGAATACGGCCTCGACGAAAAGGGCGACCCGGCTCGCGGCGAGGCGATGGTGCGCATTGTCTCCTATAAGCGAAATTGCGTGATCATCGAGGCCGATACCACGAAACCCGGTATCCTGGTCCTGCATGACCTCTTCTATCCGGGCTGGGAAGCGACGGTCGACGAGCAGCCTGTGAAGGTGCTGAAGACAAATCTCCTTTTCCGCGGCGTGGAGTTGCCACGAGGTCGCCACACCATTGCGTTTCGGTTCAATCCCTTGTCACCGCACAACCTGATCGAGGCTGCGCGGGGCATCCTCTCGGGCGGGGGCGAGGACAGCGAACCGTGATCGATTGCCGAGACGGCCGGGCGCCATCGCGCCTGTCCGATGCGTCAGAACCCAGAGATTGCGCCGGCCAGCAGGCGGCGAGCAGGCGCCGATATCGGGGTGCGATCCGGCTTGGCCTTGCCGCCATGCTGTCGCTCTGCGTGAGCGGCGGGCCGTCCCGTGCACAGACGCCTGCGGCCGCGGCACCCACTTCTCCTGTTCCGGCCGCCGTCGAGGCCGGTGCCGCTGCGCCGCCCGCCGGCACGGTATCGGTCGCGGCGCAATTTTCGAGCGATCAGGGCCCGATCCGCTCCGGGCTCGAATGGCGCATCTTCAGGCTGATGCCGGACGGCGCCAGCGCCCTGCAGGAGCGCTCGAAGCAGAACACGCCGGTCTTCAAGCTCGATCGTGGCGACTATATCGTGCATGTAGCCTATGGCTTCGCCAGCGCCTCCAAGCGCCTGACGGTCGGCGAAACCCCGGTCACGGAGAAATTCACCCTGGCGGCCGGTGCCTTGCGGCTTGCCGCGACCGTCGGCGACCAGCCGATTCCACGCGCCAAGGTGAATTATACCATCTATGTGCCGGCAGCCGGCGATCCGGAAGGCCATCAGCTGGCGAGCGGCATCCGCTCGGGCGAGGCGGTACGGCTCGCCGAAGGCGTCTATCATATCGTCTCGACCTATGGGGACACCAACGCCACGGTGCGCGCCGACATCAAGGTCGAGAGCGGCAAGCTGACCGACGCCACCTTGCGCCACCGGGCCGCCACCATGACCCTCAAGCTCGTCGAGACGGCGGGCGGAGAGGCGCTTGCCGACACGAATTGGAGCGTCTTCTCGCCTGGCGGCGACATCGTTCAGGAATCGGTCGGCGCTTTCGCCACCATGACGCTCGCCGAGGGCCTCTACAGCGTCGTGGCCCGCCATGCCGGCAAGACCTATGCGCGCGACTTCAAGGTCGATACCGGCCGCGATGGCGATGTCGAGGTTTTGGCGAAAGACAGCCAATAACGCCGTTTCGCGAAAGGCATGCGTCGCGGAACCTGCCGATTCGCCCTGGCGGACTGTTGCGCAATTGTGACTGCGGGCACAAATATCGCAATTTTGAGCCAAATATCGCGGCAAGGCGGGTCACAATATTGACCGAGTGTGGCCCAAATCCATAACATCTGACATCTCATCGGGGGAGTGAGGACGCAGCCACACGACGATAGTCGGAGAATCGGATGCGCCTGACGCGAAAACGGCCGACCAAGCAGGTCGCGGCGCCCCGATCGCTGATCGAGGCGCGTTTGGTCGTAGATTCCGGGCCGGTTTCGACGATATGCGAGACCGCTCCATCGGGATCGAAGCCACGCGCCAACCATTCGGTGATCATCTTCGGGGGGTGGCGTTGCAACTGAAGACAGCAGCGCGAGCCGCCCGCTTCGCCGGGCCGGCCTGTCTTCTGCTCATTTTGGGCCTGCTCTTCGCTACGGGATACGCGTCGGCCCAGACGCCACCGCAAGGAAGTCCCGACGAGCTTCGCGCCGAGGCGGATGTGCTGTTCAAGCGTATGCTGGTGAAGCCCAACGATCTCGATGCGGCCTTCCGCTTCTCGGAGATCGAGACCAAGCTCGGCGATTACGAAGCGGCGATCGGGGCGCTGGAGCGCATGCTGTTCTACAACCCGAACCTGCCGCGGGTGAAGCTCGAGCTCGGCCTTCTGTATTTCCGGCTGCATTCCTATGAGATGGCGCGGAGCTATTTCAACGCCGCCATCGCTTCGTCCGACACGCCCCAGGACGTGCGCGACGAGGTGGCGAAATTCCTCTCGGCGATCGACCGGGGCGTTTCGGGCAATCAATTCGCCATCTTCGCCCAGATCGGCATCCGGCATCAGAGCAATGCCAATGCGGGGCCGAACAGCCAGTTCGTGCAGGCGCTCGGGCAGAATGCGACGCTGTCGAGCCAGTTCAAGCGCAAGCCGGACTGGAACGCCTTCGCGATCGTGACGGTGCATCACTTCTATGATTTCGACAATCAGCGAGGCGATGGCTGGGAATCGGATCTGACGACCTATTATGCGCGGCAGTTCAAGGTGAGGCGCCTCGATCTGGGGCTGCTCGAAGTGTCGACGGGACCTCGGCTCGCCGTGTGGAACCTGAACGGGGTGTCGATCCACCCCTACGCGCTCGGCAATATCGTGACCTTGGGCGATCGCGATTATTTGGGAACGGGGGGCGCCGGCACCTCGGTGCGGACGCTGCTGCCCTTCGCCATCGTCCTCGATACCGGCGTCGAATATCGCGACCGCCAGTTCCGCAATTCCAAGGATTATCCGACCGCCACTTTCCAGACCGGGCATCAATGGATCGGCTATGGGGTGGGGTCGGGGCCGCTGCCGCTGCTTGCCGGCCTGTCCTGGGCGGCGCGGCTCGCCTATACGCACGACACGGCGAGCTACCGGCCCTATTCCTACAACGACCTGTCCTTGGACGTGTCGCTGCCCTATGCATTCCCGGCACCCGCCTTCTCGCAATCGAGCCGCGTCTGGACCGTGGCGCCCTTCGCCGGCTATTCGCACACGCCCTATCGGGCGCCGGATCCGATCGTCAACCCGGGCATCACCCGCCTCGACCGGCAATGGCGGGTCGGCACGACGCTCGACATGACCTTCTT
The DNA here is from genome assembly GCA_900104855.1 of Rhizobiales bacterium GAS188. NCBI lineage: Bacteria > Pseudomonadati > Pseudomonadota > Alphaproteobacteria > Hyphomicrobiales > Rhizobiales bacterium GAS188. The sequence goes on along the minus strand of FNSS01000001.1, from coordinate 3,096,156 downwards.
CGAGAATCTCGGCTTTGCGCTGCAGGTCCAATATCTGCACACCGGCTCGACGATCTCGAACTATCGCACGCATGATTTCATCGTCTCGGGAGGCCCCACGGTCCGCTTCTGATCTCGGAGAATGCAATGCGCCGGAGAGTGCCGAATAGCCTTCGCCTGCAGCTGCTGACCGGGGTGGCGCTGCTGGCGTTTGCCCATGCGGGGATGACGCATGCCGACACGGTCGGCACTGCGGGTGCGGCCAATACGCGCTCGACCGGGACGCCGCCGGGCGGCAATCTGCGGGTCATCGAGATCGGCACGCAGGTGGTGACGAACGAGAAGATCGAGACCTCGCCCTCGGGCAGCGTGCAATTGCTGTTCATCGACAAGACAACCTTGAATATCGGCCCGAATTCGAGCCTGGTCATCGATAAATTCGTGTTCAACCCGGCGACGGCGCAAGGCGAGCTGGCCGTGTCCTTGAGCAAGGGCGTGCTTCGTGTCGTCGGCGGGCAGGTGACCCATACGGGAGGCGGCACGATCACCACGCCGGTCGCCGCGATCGGCATCCGCGGCGGCATCGTGACGGTGTCGCAATCGGTCGCCCAGGGCACGCAGGCGATCCTCGGCTACGGCACGCTGACCATGACCTCGGGCGGCGTGACGCAGACCGTGTCGCGCCCGGGCTTCCTGGTGCAGACCGTCTCGTCCGGCTCCCCGCCCTCGCAGCCCGTGAAGGCCTCGACGGCGCAGATCGACCAGTCGAACGGCCAGCTCTCGAGCAAGGGCGGGCAGTCGGGCGGATCGAGCGTTGTGCCGACCGATCAGCAGGCGGCGGCCAATAATGTCGGCACTGCGAACTCGCCGGCGATTCCCCTGGTGATCGTCAATCCCACTCAGGCGAGGGCCTCGGGCTTGATCACGACAGGCCAGGTGCAGCAACTCGCCCAGCAGGGCGTGCAGGCGACAGGCGCGACGGTCACTGCGGCAAAGACCGCGGTGCTCCTGTCGCCACCCCCGCCTCCCCCGCCGCCTCCGCCTCCCCCGCCACCGCCGCCCGTGGTGACCGGGCCGCCGCCGGCCGCCTATGCGCTGGTGACGACGGTCGACAGCGCCAATCTCGGCCAGTCGAGCGTGCCCTATCTCACGGCCTCCTTCGCCGGAACAGGGGGGTTCACGGTCGTCTCGCCCATCCTCGGCTATCGCGCGGGCGGATTGGATGCGAACGGAAATCCCAACCCCAACTCCCATGTGCTGCAGGCGGGGCTGCGCGTCACCGGCAACGGGACAGGTCAGTCCTCGGCAATCTTCGTCATGACCGGTACCATGGTCAATGACCCGACCTTCGGCTGGACGCAGGCCGGCGGCTTCCGGGCCACGAGCCGCCCTGGTGCGAACCAAGGGGTGCGGCGCTCCGAAGGAGCTGTATCGTCTCTCGCGAGCACCGTCATGGTGGATACTAACGGCCTGCCGACCGGCTCCTATCCCACCAGCCAGAACCAATTCGATAGCGGACCGCCGGCCCGCTACACGAACACACCGGCTTCAAACAGCCTGGGAACGAATGGCACCAACTACGCCTTCAACCAGATGGTCTCGCGCGTCAATACGCCGGCCAATCTCGGCTCGGACCATCCGACCGCGATGCTGCTCGCTTTTGTCGGCGGGGTGATGCAGACTGTGAAGTTCAACCCCCCCAACGCACCGAACAGTAGCGGAGTGAGCAACCCCTTCGTCATCAACGGCGCCGGGATCGTCAGCCTGCTCGGCAACACATCGCGCATGGGGGCGAATTTCTTCGTCGGCGGCGGCGACCCGACCACCACTTTCAGCAGCGCTCAATTCAATTTCGGCGCCGGAGATCTGAACGATCCCGGCAATTCGCGAGGGCTCAACTCGGCGCGCACCGCCTATATCGACCGGAGCAATTTCGGGGCGCGCGCCGAAGCGGTCTACAACAACGGCGCCAATAACGAGACCTCGACCATCAACGGCGCCTCGCTCGACCAGAACTCCCGCAGCGGTTTGTTGATGGTGACCGCCAACACCGTCGGGGCCAACACCTCCTCCTTCCTGTCGGGCATCTCGACCTCATCCACAGGAGTTACGCCCTGCGCCTGCGAATACACGCAATGGGGGTTCTGGTCGGCCGACACCTTCAGGACCGACACGGTCGCCAATATCGGCTATTCGGACCGCGGGAATCTGATGCTGTGGGTGGCCGGCGTTCCGGCCAACGCAGTCGATATCCCAACGACCGGCAGCGCCACCTATTCGGGCCACGCCGTCGCCAATATCTCGAATGCCGGCTCGCAATATCTCGCGGCCGGCACCTTCACGAACACCGTGGATTTCGGCAACAGGATGGGCCAGATGCAGATCGCCGGGCTCGACACCTCGTCCTATGGCGGCGTGGTGAATTTCGGGAACGGCAGCGCCGCATTTGCAGGGACGCTGAATACGGGGCCGAGCGCACGGAACATGACCGTGGTCGGCAGCATCTACCAAGGCGGTCCGAGCAATTCGACGCCTCTCTATGGCGAGATGGGCGGCTATTTCCGCATCTCGGGGCCGAGCAATTATCTCGGTGCGGGCATCTTCGCGGGCAGGAAGCCGTGACGTCCAAGAACGCAGCACCCACCTCTCCCCTTGTGGGAGAGGTCGGAGCCTGAGCGAAGCGAAGGTTCCGGGTGAGGGGGGCAGCTCCAGCACTCGGAAGCCGGATCGGGGCTGCCCACTCCGGTCCAAGCTCGCCACTATTGATATGGAAGGCCCGCCGAGGGTGGCCCTGCCCCCCTCACCCGATCCTCACCCATAGCAACCATAGCTGGGTGCGGACGCTTGCAGTGTTATTGCAGGCTATGGGCGCGGATCGACCTCTCCCGCAAGGGGAGAGGTTGCGCCGGAGCGTGTCGTCACCGTGTCACGTCACACCACAGGCCGCAAGCGCCTCGCGCATGCGCTCAGGGATAGGGGCCTTCGCCTTGATGGGATCGCGTTTCGGATAGAGCGGCAGCTCGATCGAACGCGCATGCAAGTGCAGCGCCGGCTCGGCCAGGCGCTCGGCGTCGCCATAGACGGCGTCGCCGAGGATCGGCCAGCCCATGGCGGCGCAATGAACCCGCAATTGATGGGTGCGCCCGGTGACCGGTTCCAGCGCCAACGCCGAGATCTCGACGCCATGCGGGTCCACCGCATGCCCGAGGAGGCGCCAATTGGTCACGGCGGCCTGGCCTTGCGGATCGACCTTCATCCACCAGCCGCGCGATTTGTCGCGCCGCCCGAGGGGCAGATCGATCACGCCTGCGTCCGATTGCGGGCGGCCAGCCACCACCGCCCAATAGGTCTTGCGCACGGTGCCCAACTGGAACAATTTCCCGAGCCGCTCGAGCGCCGCGCGATTGCGGCCGAGCACCAGGCAGCCCGAAGTGTCGCGATCGAGGCGATGGGCGAGCTCGGGCCGGCGCGGCAAGCCGAAACGCAGCGCCTCGAAGAGCGAGGTCAGCGGCACGGAGCCCGGCTGGTTGCGCTCCTGTGCGTTGCGCTCTTGAGCGTTGCGCGGCCCCGCATGCACCGGCATGCCGGCCGGCTTGTCGAGGATGATGGTCAAGGCGTCGCGATAGAGGACGCGGCCGACAAGCTCTTCCGATGTCATGCCGGACGGGGTATCGGAAACCGATGAGCAAGGATACTCCGCATAAGCGCCCCCTCTGGCAACGCCTGGTCGGCCAGGGCAAGAACCTCGAGCCGGCGGCGCAGGCCGAAGGCGCTGCTACGCCGGTTGTCGCGCCTCAGGCACAGCCGCCCGAGGCGCCGCGCGAACGGATATCCTGGTGGCGGCGCCTCAAGGAGGGGCTGTCGCGCTCTTCGGCCGGCCTTTCGACCAGCGTCACCGAGCTGTTCACCAAGCGCAAGCTCGATGCGCAGACGCTCGAAGAGTTCGAGGATGCGCTGTTGCGGGCAGATCTCGGCGTCGATACCGCCTCGCGCATCACCAAAGCCATCGGATCGGGGCGTTACGGGCGCGATCTCGACCCCAACGCCGTCAAAACCGTCCTGGTCGACGAGATCGAGCGCCTGCTCACTCCCGTGGCGCATCCGCTCGTCATCGATGCGGCCCGCAAGCCCTTCGTGGTGCTGATGGTCGGGGTGAACGGCTCGGGCAAGACCACCACCATCGGCAAGCTCGGCGCCAAGCTCATGGCGCAAGGCCGCAGCGTGATGCTGGCGGCCGGCGACACGTTCCGGGCGGCCGCGATCGGGCAGCTGAAGATCTGGGGCGAGCGCATGGGCGCCCCGGTGATCGCCGGCGAGCAAGGAGCCGATGCGGCGGGCCTCGTCTTCGAGGCGATGACGGAGGCGCGCCGCGCGGGCGTCGACGTGCTCTTGATCGACACGGCCGGGCGGCTGCAGAACCGGGCCGAGCTGATGGGCGAGCTCGAAAAGGTGGTGCGCGTCATCAAGAAGATCGACGCCGAGGCGCCGCATGCCGTGCTCCTCGTCCTCGACGCGACGGTCGGCCAGAATGCGCTGTCCCAGGTCGAGATCTTCGCGCGCAGCGCCGGAGTGACGGGCCTCGTCATGACCAAGCTCGACGGCACGGCGCGTGGCGGCATCCTGGTGGCGCTCGCGGTCAAATTCGGCCTGCCGATCCATCTCATCGGGGTCGGCGAGAGCGTCGATGATCTCGAGGCCTTCTCGGCGCGCGATTTCGCCCGTGCGCTCGTCGGGGTCGAGTGAGGCGGCAGGGCGCCAACGCCCACCTCTCCCCTTGCGGGAGAGGTCGGAGCCTGAGCGAAGCGAAGGCTCCGGGTGAGGGGGGCAGCTCCGCCTTAGGAAGCTGGGTCAGGGGCGGATTGCATGTCGCACGATACTTCCAGAGCCTGCGCTGCCCCCCTCACCCGATCCTCGCCTGGCGGCTCGGATCGACCTCTCCCACAAGGGGAGAGGTAAGGCCGCCGCCCTTCAGTAACCGCGCGCCCTAACCGATCTCCAGCCTGAAGGGCTTGCCCTCGGCGGCGAATTCGCCGCGCCCGATGCCGGCGACGGCCGAGATCATGCGCCCCTCGCGGCAGAGGAGATGATCGGCGACCGCGACGAGGCGGGAATTCGGGGTGGCGCTCGGCGAGGCGGCGCGCAAAGTCTTGGCGATTGCCGCCTCGTCGCGCTCGGGCGCCAGCGCGCAGGCCGCGATGAAGGCCGCCGCCGTCGAGCGGCTGATGCCCGCATAGCAATGGATCACCATCGGGGCGGCACGATCCCAACCGCGCACGAAAGCGAGCAATTGCTCGACATGGGTGGCGGCCGGCACGATCATGCCTTCGGCCGGCTCGGCGATGTCGGAGACGGCGATGAACAGATGCCGGTCGGCCGAGACGCAGACCGGGCGTTCCACGACCGTATTGGCGCTGATCAAGGTCACGATATGCGACGCACCGGTCTCCTCGACGGTGGTGTGCAGGCGCGAGAGCGGACAGACATGCAAGGTCGACATGGAAGGCCTCATCGATGATGTCCGGGTTCTCGGCGATTCGCGCGACGTTACGATGGCAGGGATAGGGCAGTTTTGGCGGCGGCATGCGCCCCCAAGCATGGCCAAAGTGAGGGCAAGTCAGGGAGGCGCTTCCCGAACACCGGTCATCGCCCCGGAAACCGCCGCGAAACGCATGAGGAAGCGTTTGGTCGCCTTGGCGGCCGACCAGGGAACGAGCAGCTCCCGATCGATCGGCTCCCCCATATCCGGACGCGGGAAATAGCGTTTTGCCTCGTCGAGCGAGAAGCCGGCGAGGTTGACGGCCTCGAGGAACGCCGCCTTGGCGTCGGCGCGCTTGATCGCCTTCAGCATCGATGTGGGCAAGCTCGCGGGCAGGCCGAAGCGCAGATGCACCGCCGCCAGGATGCGGGTCTCCGCTTCCTTGTAATCCGAGGATAGCATGGCCTTGAAGGGCGAGATCAGGTCGCCGATCACATATTCGGCACCGTCATGCAGAAGCGCAGCAAGACGCAGCTTCGCCGAGGCGCCAGGTTCCTGCAGGACGAGCAGGGCCTCGACGAGCAGCGTGTGCTGGGCGACCGAAAAAATATGTCTGCCACTGGTCTGCCCGTTCCAGCGCGCCGTACGGGCGAGCCCATGGGCGATATCCTCGATCTCGATGTCGAGCGGGGAGGGATTGAGGAGATCGAGCCGCCGGCCCGACAGCATGCGCTGCCAGGCACGCGGCGCGGCCACAGCACGGGCGGCGCGGCGCCCCATGCTCAGCTCCGCAAGTTCCAAGGGCAGTTCATCTCGAGGCCTTCATCTCGAGGCTTTCGCTTTCGAGCGCGACGCTTTGGTGGGCGAGACCTTGTTCAGCGAGACCTTGGCTGACCCGATCTTGGCTGACGATGCGAGCGCCGCGCATTCGGCATGGCGGCAGCAACCGACGAAATGGTCGTTGACCATGCCGACCGCCTGCATGAAGGCATAGACGATGGTCGGCCCGCAGAATTTAAAGCCTTTTTCGGCGAGCGCCTTGGACATGCGGCGCGACACTTCGGTCTCGACCGGCACCTCACCGCGCTCGCGCCAGGCGTTCTGAACCGGCTTGCCGTCGACGAAATCCCACAGGAAGGAAGAGAAATCCTGCGTCTTGGAGATCTCGAGATAAGCGCGCGCCGAGACGATCGAGGCTTCGATCTTGGCGCGGTTACGCACGATGCCGGCATCCGCCATCAGCGACGCGATCTTGGCATCGCCATAGCGCACGATGCGCTGCGGCTCGAAATTGTCGAAGGCGCGGCGGAAATTGTCGCGCTTCCTCAGGATGGTGATCCAGGACAGGCCGGCCTGAAAGCCGTCGAGCAGCAATTTCTCGAACAATGCGCGGCTGTCCCGCTCGGGCACGCCCCAATCCGTGTCGTGATAGGTGACATAAAGCGGATCGGTACCCGGCCAGGAGCAGCGCGTGCGCCCGTCTTCATGCGCGATCGTGCTCATCGGTTCATGCTCGTCGGTTCTTTTGGATTTTGCTGCGCCGTGATTTCGGGGAAGGCGTAGCGCGCCCAGCCCGGCTTCTCGGCCCTGACCAGCGTGTCGCCGGCGAGCAAGGGAGAGTTCGCGGCGAGTGCCTCGGCAAGGCGATCGAGGCGCAGAAGCGCGATGGCGCGGCCCTGCGCCGCATCGACGGACCCGACTTGACCAAGCGGCCTGTCGCCGGCGGTGATCTGCGCGCCTTCGGCGACCGGGCCCGAGAAGCGCAAAGCGACGACCCGCGTGCGCGCCGTGCCGCGATGCTCGGTGCGCGACACGACCTCCTGGCCGACATAGCAGCCCTTGTCGAAATCGACGCCGCCGAGCTGGTCCATGCAGGCCTCGTGCGGGAAGGCATCGCCATAGGCGAAGTCGCGCCCGCCCTGCGGCATGGCGAGACCGATGCGATGCGCCTCATAGGCTGAAGGCGCGGCATCGAGGCGAGAGGCGAGAGCATCGGCGGACCCGATGAGACGCTGGCCCATCGCCGCATAGCGCGGATCCGCGAAGCTCACAGTGTCTTGAACCGGCGCGACGCCCTCCCCAAGGCTTGCGAAGACGCCGAGCTCGGTCGCGGCGAGCGTCACCTTGGCGCGCAATTTGTAGATCGTCAGGCGCTTGAGCAGGGTATCGGCGACCGCCTTCGGCGCATCGAGGAAGAAGCCCTTCTGCCCGCGTTGACCGCCGATACCCTGGCTGCCGATATCTCGGCGGCCGACCAGGAAGAAATCGGCGATGATCTTGCCCTGCGGCGTGAGCAGCGCGCCGAAACGCGCCGCGCCCGCATCATCGACCGCGCAAGTGACAAGGCCGGCGAGGAAGCTCGTCGCATCCTCTCCCGCGATTGAGATCACGGCGCGATCGGTCAAAAGCGCGATGGGCATGGGCTGCGATGGTCCTCGATCGGAGGCCCTGGATAGGACGATCCGGCGCCAGGCTCAAGCTGGGCAAGGCTCAAACCCGGCAGAAGCGCCTTCTGGCTGCCATGCTGCGCCGCCAGGGTCGGAGGCGAGCACCGCAGCAACTATCGGTATCGTGTGGGATCACATTTTCGCCAAGGGCGGGTCGCCAAGGGGCGGGCGCCGGTCGGCCGATCGCGTTTCACACCAGCCGTCGGACCACGACTGCCGTGCCATCATCGACCTGCGCGGCGCAACAGGGGATGGCGCCGGCATAAGGCCAGGGAAAATCCGGATAGGCATCTCCGACCGCGCCCGCGAGATGGTAGCAGGTGCAGTTCAGCGCCGACAGCTTCTGAAGGACATGCCGGTCAGGTGCCGGGTAGGCCTCGTTCAGGACAACAAGAGAGCTCCAGAGCAGATCGACATAAGCCGCCAGGGTTTGCGTCCGCGCAACATTGATGAGAAGGGCTCGCCGACCCGTCAATTGCGCCGGCCAGGCATCCCGGTTTGGAAATGTTGCGCCCAACGGGCCGATATCAACCCGATGGATGTTCCGATGCGCCAAGCGGGAGGCGAGCCTCTGCCCGACGAAGCCATTGGCGCCCAATACGATAACGGGCGCCCTTTCGTCGATCTGCTCGACGCTCCGCACCATCAGCTCCGCCTTCGCCAACGCAGCTACCGCCGCGCCGGCCTCCAACTCGCTGATCGGGGCACCCTCGGCCGAGAGCCTGCTCGGAAGCACCCCCGCCAGACGCAGCTCGCGAGCGCGGAGGGTCGTCCTGATCGCTTCCATCCGGGCCTGCAGGCCCTTCAGGTGATCTGCGCTTTCGTGCCGGTCGAAAGCGTCCTCGGTTCCCGCGATGCCGAACATCAGCCCCCAGGATCCGTTCTGATGATAGGCGCCGATCAGGGTCGGTCGCCAGCACGCCCAGTCCTGCAAAGCCGCATAGCAATATTTGCTCACGACATCCTCAGAGCCCGGATAGACGAGAAACACAGTCTTGATGAACGATAACCTGCCGTTGAGGGCACCAATCGCGGCCAATACGATTCGATTGCTGACCAGCAAAAATGAGGCGATCAAGGCCATTTTCCAGAAATGATCCATCCAGCGGAAGCGACGAGGCGGGAGAGAGGGCCCGGGCGCCTCGGCCGCCACGGGGACCTTTCTGGTCGGCTGAGACCGGTTCGCCAGCATGCTGAAAAGCGCCCGCCGCTCTTCCTCGGAAAGCCCTGGTCGAGTCACTGAACGAACCCCTTTGGCCCGATCGCTTCGCTGCGCCGCCTAGCCGAGACGCCGGGACGGGACGATGTCGACTTTCCGCGCCTGATCTTGCGGCGCCAGATCTTGCGGCGCCAAATCTTGCGGCGCGTGGTTTTGCGGCGCTTGGTCGTCGGCCGATACGGCCATCCGTTCGCCTCGGGCCCCCCCGGCGAGAGCCAGCAATTGCTGCCCGAGCTCGGCGACCGTGAGGCCACTTGCGGTTGCAGACAATTGTGCTTCGCCGCCAACCCGCTCCCGCAGGCTGGTCGCGAGCTCCACGGCCATGAGCGAATCGAGACCCACCTCCGATAGCGGCCTCACGAGGCTGACATGCTCCTTCGGCATCCGAAGCACGCGCGACACCTCCTCGACGACGAGCTTGAGCACGGCCTCCCGGGCATGGTCGATGCCGTCCGTCTCGATGAGCGACCGCAAGTCGACCACCGCGGTCTCCGGATCCTGGCGCGCATGTCGATCTCGGCCGAGCGTTTGATAGGTCGGCGAAGTCAATATCGGAAGATGGGCTCGGGCGGCCGACCAGTCGAGAGAGGCGAGCGCCAGGACGGAATCGTCCGGCGCAGCGACGGGCCAGGACAGCGCTTGCGCCATGAGATCGAGCGCTTGATGTGCCTGCATGGCGTTCACGCCGACGCGCTGCGCGAGCTGCTCATGCACGCCGCGATTGCGTGCCAGCACGCCCGTATCGCCGATCGCACCCCAGGCGATCGCGTGCGCCGGCAGGCCCTGCCGATTGCGGCGCCGGGCAAGACCTTCCAAATAGGCGTTTGCCGCCACGTAGCTCGCCTGACCAGGATTTCCGATGAGAGTTGTAGCCGACGAATAAAGGATGAAATAGTCGAGCTCGAGGCCGCGGGTGAGCGTGTCGAGGTTCTCCGCACCGAGTATTTTCGGACGCAGCACGGTTCCCATTTGCGCTTCGGTCAGATTGCCGACCGTCGCGTCCGCCAAGACCATGGCCGCATGAATTGTGCCAGCCAAAGGCGGAAGCGACGCTGAGACGTTGCGGAAGACCTGACGAAGCGCGTTCAAATCCGACACGTCGCAGGCTTCCGCCAAAGTGGCTACTCCGCTCGCGTGCAACTCCGCCAGCAGCGCCTGCGCCGCGGGGTCGGCTGGTCCGCGCCGGCCGAGCATCACGATGTGCCGCGCGCCGCGATGCGCAAGCCACCTTGCGGTCTCCAGACCGAAGCCGCTGAACGCCCCGGTGATCAAATGCGTCTTGTCGGGATTTACGACGAACTCGACTTTGGGCGTCACCTTTGCGGCGCCGATTTTTGGCGGCGCGACGATGATCTTTCCGATGTGCCCCGATTGCTGCATCAGGCGGAACGCCTCGATGACTTCATCGGCCGCGAAACCGCAATAGGGCAAAGGATGGATGGCGCCAGTTTCAAGCAATGCGCGACATCTCGCAAGTATTCTCGAGCCCGAATGCGGGCGCGCCTTGAGGATCTGGTCGAGATCGATGCCGAAATACGTCACGTTGCGACGAAACGGCCGTAGGCCGATATGCGTATTGGTGACGTAATCGCGCTTGCCCAGCTCCAGGAAACGCCCGAAGGGCCGCAGAGCACCGATCGAGCGTTCCATCGCCTCGCCCGACAAGCTGTTCAGCACCGCATCGACACCATCTCCGGTGATCTCTCGAATTCTGTCGACAAATCCCGTGTTTCGCGAATCGAGCGCGTGATCCGCACCCGCCAGGCGCAGAAGATCACGCTTCTCCTGGGAGCCGGCGGTCGCGATGACGCGCGCGCCCCGCCACTGCGCGATTTGCAACGCCGCAAGTCCCACCCCGCCGGCTCCTCCATGGATCAGCAGCCACTCGTCGCGCCGAATGCGGGCCAATGTCACCAGCGCATAATAGGCGGTCGCGAACGCGACCGGGATCGTGGCGGCGGCCTCGGCGGACATGTGCGGCGGCACCTGCATGGCGGCCCAGGAAGGCACGGTGACATGTGTCGCGAACGCTGAGCGCGCCAGAGCGACGACGCGGTTTCCGGCCTGGAAATCCCTGACCCCTTGCCCGACCCGAACGACACGACCGGCGCATTCGAGCCCGAGGCAGGGCCCGGCAAATCCATCCTCGAGCACCTCATCGGGGAGCATCGACAGCCCCCACATGACATCCCGAAAGTTCAGGCCGGTCGCCTCCACCTCGATCTCGATTTCGTCCGGGCCGGGTTCCATCCGCTCGGCGGTACGCCAGGAAAGGCTGTCCAGGCCGCCATGGTGGCCTCGCTCCAGGCTCGCCGCCGAGGAAAAGCCGGTATCGACTTCGTCCGAACGGCTCAGCCGCTCGATGCGAACGGCGCTTGTCGAATTCGCATCGAGCACGATCTCGGTTTCATCGCCGGCGCTCACGATGAGGTCTTTGATGCGAGAAGCGGCCTGCTGTGCCGATAAGCGGGGCGAGAGCTCGACGCGCCGGATGTCCAGGCCAGGATACTCGTTCGCAATCGTTCGAGTGAATGCCCAATAGGCGGCTTCGACCGGCTCCACGGCATCAGCTTCGTGGTCGAATGCGTTCGACGTGATCGTCCAAAGCCTGGTGTCGCGCGGTTTCAGTTTCTCGATGAGCGATTTGAGCTCCATGCAGCGGTCCCGAACCGCATCGAGCGGAGATCCGCGCTTGCCCAGTCCGATCTTGCCGAAGCAATCGCCGATATGGACGATCACGCCAGGTGCTGCCTCCGGCGGCGCGTGGGATGGCCGCGTCAAACGCTGCTCGACAGCGACGCGATGGCCATCCGCCTCGAGCAAAGCCCTCATGCGGCCCGCGATTTCGGCGCCCTTTGGGTCGCTGCCGGCCGTGATCGACACGGAGAGTTTGTCTTCGATCGCTTTCCGCCGGACGGCATTGGTCGCTCCCCTGGCGACCACGAATGTCGCGGCCTCAGCCCCGATCTCGACCCGTTGCGCGACGACGTCCTCGAAGCCTGCCGAACCGAAGAGGCGCCGCCAGTCTTCCGCGGCCTGGAGTCGCCCGACAGGAAATGTCGACAGCGAATTCGACGCGAACCAGGATTCATCGGTCCCGAATACGAGGTCGTGGAACAATGATGGCTCGGGCTCGACGGCCAACAGCAACCCCGCTGGAACGAGAGCCGCAGCGAGTTCGGATACCAATGTTCCGGCGTCGTGGAAGAAGCTGAACGACCCTGCCGACACGATGACGTCGAAAGCCCCGGCCGGGAGGGTGGATGTTTGATCGCGAAGCTCCGCACGCTCCTCCCCCAAGGCCAGTGCCGCGTGCTCGCGGCGCTGCGGGTCGGGCTCGAGAATCGTCAGGCGTGCGCCGCAGGCTCGCGTCAGCGCGGCGAGCTTGTAGGATAGGGAGCCGAAGCCGAGTTGGAGAATCCGAGCCGGGCGATCCGAAGACCAAAGGGGCTCGAGCGCCGCGAGGAAATTCGAGACGACCCTGGTTGTTTCCGCGCTCCACGCCCGACGGAACTTGCAATTGTCCAGCAGGGCTCGCGGCAGCGTGAAATCGACCCGTATATTCGCGTCATCCCTTACGCGCTCGATCAATCTCGTGACATGCGATGCAATCAGGAGCTCCCACGACCTCTCCGGGTGCTCCGTTGCGAGTGTGCGCAGGATCGAGGCCGGCTCGGGAAGCTTCACGCCCGAAGCTAATCGCCACGTCGTCCCGGCCGAATGAGCGAGCTTGCTCGCTTCGAGCCAGCCGAAGAGGCAAGCGAGCCATGGCTTCGCTGAGCTTGCCAAACGACCGCATTCGGCCAGGCCGTCGAGGTCGAGATTGCCCTCGCTGTCGGCGAGCGCTGCGGCGAGCGACATGGCGCAGGTGGTCGCCCAACCCTCGAGCAGAAGGGACCCTTCGGCATTCGTCTTCGGTGAAGCGCAGGCGGAGCGGAATCGTTCGGCGATTTGGATGAGCGGCACTGGAAGAATAGGGCCGGGCGCCAACGCGGAATCCGCAAGGAGAATGCGTCTCTGGCGGAACACGCAATGGGTGAGTTCATCCTCTTTGGTCTTGAGCGGCTGAAAACGAACGTCGCGCAAGGCTGCGATCACCTGGCCGGCCGGATCGAGAAGCGTGAAATGCGCGCATATCTGGCGTTTGTCGCAACGCACGACCTCAATGAAAGCGCGCTTCAGCGGGGCCCCCGGCTTGAACAGCCGCACGTCGCCGAATCGCACCGGCACAAAGGCGGTCTTGCGCCGGGTGTCGAGGCCGGCGAAGAGGACGATCAGCCCATGGAAACACGAATCGAGGCGAGCTGGATCGAGCCCAAATCCATCGACGAGCGGGGCTTCGGTGAGCGAAACGACCAGGTTGGACGGGCCAAATCTCGCGACCGACTGCAATTGGCGAAAGGATGGACCGAACTGCAATCCAACCTCGTTGGCCAGCGAGTAGACGGCGTCGGCATGTGTGACTTCGGAGGGTGACAGCTGTTGCTCCGAGGCGGGCGGCTCGACTGGAGCCACATGCCTGACGATCTTGCCGGTCGCATGCAAAATCCAGGGCTCGCGGGAGAGACGCTGTCGACTGAGAAGCTCCAGCGTTCCGGTGCCTGGAGACACTCGGATCGACATTTCCCTGGACGTGGTTTCGGTGAGGATCACGGGCTGGTGGAACTCGAGATCGACCACGGACGAGGCGGCGGAGCCGAGCCAGTCGCGAGCCACGGCAAGCGCCATTTCCACAAGCGCCGAGCCGGGAAGGAGGATCTGACCGGCGATGCGGTGATCACTCAATTGCGGCAAGAGGGCAGGATCGAGATGCCCCCGCCATTCGCCGGCATCGCCCATGAGCCGCATCCCGATGAGGGGATGGCATTGTTCCGGGCTCACGATGGGCAAGGCCTCGATGGTGCTTTCGAGCCTGAACTTCCGTCGCTGCCATGGATAGATGGGCAGCCGGATGTCGGCTCCGGGGTCCGCACCGGCGACAGCAGCGACATCGATGTGGGCGCCATTCACCCAGCAATTCGCGGCGGCGCGGCGAAACGGATCGCCGCTATCGCCCTTGCTGTCGAGGACGCTCAGCGTCGCAAACGGAATTGACATCCCCTCGAGCGTGTTCCTCGCATGCGAAAGCAATGTCGGCCGTGGGCCTATCTCGATGAAGACGCGACCGCCGAGCTCCGCAGCGTTGCGGATGGCCGCGGCAAAGCGCACGGGCTCTCGAATATTTCGCCACCAATAGCGGCCGCAAAGCTCACCGCCATCGATGACTGCACCGGTCACCGTCGATACCAGCTTCACGGTTCCGGCGCGGGGCGACAGGCCGCTCAGATCTCGCAGAACCGGTTCCTCGGCAATGTCCAGCAGGCGGCTATGAAAAGGATAATCGAGATCGAGGCGCCGCAGCGTCATGCCCTCTCGCTTGGCGGCAGCTTCGAGATTATCAAGGCCCTCGGCCGTCCCGGATATGGTGACCGCCGACGCGCTGTTGAACGCCGCGATCTCGACGCCGCGAATGTCTTGAACCAGACGCTCGGCGATGGTCGACGACGACATCAGGACCGCCATATGTCCGCGGCCACGCGCGAGCTCTTGATGACGGCTGCGGAAGTGGATGACTTTCAAGGCCTGGTCGAGATCGAGAATGCCGGCCGCTCGAGCGGCGGCGACTTCGCCGACGCTGTGGCCGAGCACGCCGACAGGATACAGGCCCAGGCTCAGCAGCCCTTCGGTTGCCGCCGACTGGATCGCGAACAGCAAGGGCTGTGCGACACTGGTGAGACGCAGGCGTTCCGATAGGCCGTCATCGAACATGGCCGATTTCAGCGACCAGCCGGCGAGCTTGGCAAATCGCCCATCGACCTCATCGAAATGCGCGCGGAACACCGCGTTTTCGCCATAGGCAGAACGGCCCATTCCCGGCCACTGACCACCGTTTCCGGAATAGACGAACACCGGGGAAGCATTCCGCTCGACGGCGGTGCCGCGCGAAATATCCGCATGCTGTGCTTCACCGGCCGCGAAGCCCTTCAATGCGGCGGCGACCTCCGCCCGCGATCGCGACAGGAGCGCAATCCGGGTCGTGAGATGCTCGCGATGATGCGCGGCCGCACTCAAGACCGGGGCCGCCTCCTCGTCCGATGCGCGTTCGAGACGTGCAGCGTATTCGGAAGCGAGCGCTGCGAGCGCCGCAGGGCAATGAGCAGACAACAGCAGGGATCGCTCGAGCAGGGATCGCTCACTTGGCGAGTGTCGGCCGTCGGCGATGCGGTTGCGTGACACCGCAGGCGGATCGGACAAGATGACATGGGCATTCGTGCCGCCGAACCCGAACGAGTTCACTCCCGCGAAGCGACGACCGATGGGACGAGCCAAGGCGAGGCCGTCGGCGCAAACGCGCAGATTGTGTTCCTGAAAGGCAATGTCGGGATTCGGCTCGGTGAAATGCAGCGAAGGCGGCAAAAAATCATGCTCGAAGGCGAGCAACGCTTTGAGCACTCCCGCCAGTCCCGCCGCCGGCTCCAGATGACCGATATTGGTCTTGATGGAGCCGATCGGCAGCGGCTGGCTGCGCGTTCGGCCGAGCACCTTGCCGATGGACATCGCTTCCGCGGGGTCTCCGACGCGCGTCCCCGTGCCATGGGCTTCGATGAAAGCGACCGAGTTCGGATCGATGCCCGCATGTCCGTAAACGTCACCGAGAAGGTCCGCCTGCGCCGCAATGGACGGCATCGACACGCCAACCGTGCGTCCATCGGAATTCACTCCGGAACCGACAACCATTCCGAAGATTGGGGCGCTCCTGGCGGCTGCGGCGGGAAGGCTGCTCAGGACCAGGGCTGCGCCACCTTCCGCTCGAACATAGCCATCGGCCTTGGCGTCGAAGGCGCGACATAAGCCGGTGGGCGAGAGCATCGCTGCCTGGGAGAAGCTGATGAAACCAAAGGGGCTGGCCAAAATATTGACGCCGGCGACGATGGCCGTGTCGATTTGGCCAGCCTCGATCGCCGTGATGGCCTGGTGCAGGGCGACAAGCGATGAGGAGCACGCCGTGTCGATCGTCAGGCTCGGCCCCCGCAGATCGAAGACGTAGGAAATTCGATTCGAGATCAGCGACAGAGTGTTGCCGGTCGCGAAATGGGCGTCGGCCGCCGCGACATCGAAGAGACCCCTGTTGCCATAGTCGAGGCTCGAGGCTCCGACGAACACGCCGATCTCCTTTCCCGCAAGGCTGGACGGCGGCAGCCGGGCATCCTCGAGCGCCTCCCAGACAAGCTCGAGCGCGAGACGTTGTTGAGGGTCGATTTGCTCGGCCTCACGCGGCGAGATGCCGAACACTCCCGGATCGAACCCCCATATGTCGTCGAGCACGCCGGCCGCCCAGGTGTAGGTTTTGCCCGGCTCGAAGCGACGCGGATGGAAGAACCGGCCATGCGACCACCTGTCCTTGGGTATGGTCGACACGGCGCATTTCGCCCCGAGGAGCAAAGACCACAAGCTGGATAGATTCGGCGCGCCCGGCAGCCGGCACGCGCGGCCGATGACGGCGATATCAGAATTGCCCGACATTGAGGTCGCCATCGAATAAGCCTGTGCGGTTACGCGAATTCGGCCGTCTACTCGTCCGTGCTCATCTCATTATTCGATGGCGGTTATCGTCTACTGCCTGTCGAAGCCGTAATTGTATCGTTCCATGTACCATCGCCAGCGCCGGCTCACCTCAGCCTTGTGATCCTCCGATATCGAGCAATCATTCGGCGTGTAGTCTCCAAGGCTCGCAAGATGGGCTTCAAGTCGTGGTCGAACCGGCTCGAATGTGTCCAGGCCGAGGTGCTGGTAAATTCGGCGGACTTCCGCGATCGGCGCGCGAACGAGATCTTCGTAGCGCACCTCGCAGATGTTCTCGCGGGGAAGCTGCGCGACCTGATCGACGAAATCGCGGTAGAGCAATTCCATGACATGCAGCACATAGTCCTCGATCGACGGAGCCCCATTCGGCAGCTGTCCTTGTCGCGGCGCCTGGCAGCCCTGGGTCTCGGACATGGCGCGCCAGAGCCGGACCGTGGAGGCGAATACGTCGAAGGGATGCCGCACGATGTGAACGAACTGCGCGCCGGGAAAGAGAGGGCGCAGGATGTGGAGCCGCGCAGTGTGTGGAGGTGATTTCAAGACGAGCCGTCTCGCCTGGGGCGGGCACCGGCTTTCCCGGTCACTGCGAAACTGCACCTGCTTCAGGAAGCAAGACAGCCCGGCCTTCCAGGCCTCCACTTGCTCCGGCGTCATCTCGCTCATGTTCAGAAACTCTATACCCACCGGCCGATGGTTGGGAAAGATCAGCGTTTCGTATGGCGATCCGAAGCCCAAATTGAGCAACGCAAATTCGTCCTCCTGCGGTCGATCCCACCCGACCGCCATATCGTCCATTGGCCGTGTGGCCGGAAGGAACCAGGCGAGCATCCGCAAGAGCCGGCCCGTCACCAGGAAATGGGCCGGGGCGAAGCATTCGAGGGTGCTGGGGGCGAGGAAGCGCTCATCGAGCGCAAGCAGCTCGTGGAGAAGGGTGGTTCCTGTACGCCAATGGCCGATGATGAAGATGGGGCGCGCGGCCAATTCAAGTCGGGCGATACGCCTGCCGAGCAACAGGGTCTGGACGAGCCGCAGGACCGAGTTGAGGACGGAATATATCGAGACCTGCAAGGCGAATGGGATTCGGCTCGGGGAAACCGCAAAATGGTTGCGAACCAGCAGCCGGAACCATGCGGACGCGACCATCCCGTGCGATATTCGGAAATGATGGAGCGCATAGCGCCTGCGATGAGCCGGGCGCTGATCCATGACCCTAGGCGGGTTCCCGATAGTGTTGGTCACCGGAGACGTCCGGCGGGCTCATGGCGGAATGACGGACCAAGAGCACGAAATGATGGAACGCGATGTTGATGGAACACTATGTTGACGGCGCTGCCTGGGACGTTCGAAGAAACCCCAAAAAAGCCGAAAGGAAAGAGGTTCTGAGCGTCGCCCTGTAAGGGCTGTCCCGCGGGACAAGCTGCATGATGCGCCGATGCGCCTCCGGAAGAGCATGGTAGGGCAGGCTGGGCAGCAGGTGATGCACGGCGTGGTAACGCAGCCCGAGGGGGGCCCAAAGCTCGGCCGAGAGGCAAAGGAAAGTATTGGAATCGAGGGCCTGTTGAGCAAAGCCCATCGGCTCGCCGGTGCTCGAATATCTGTGCGCCACAATGACCCGCATGGTGTTGATGAAGCTCACGCCGGCCATCACGACGTAAGCTGCGGCGAGGCGGCCGGTCTGCAAGGTCCCATGGATCGTCGCTGCCAGGAGCAACATGCACCACAGGAAGCAGGCGGCCTCCTGGATCAGCCACCGGCGCGGCGTCCTGCCCGAATTTGCGGGTCGCCGATAATCGCTGTCGATGATCATGAGCGCGGAAGCCCGCAACAGCACCGCGGGGCGCAGCTGCGGCAGCATCCAGCTGAGCGGCGCCAGAACCAGGAACCGCAACACGAGGCCTAGCGGCGCGAGCAGGGAGGCGCCGAGCAGTTTCATCATGCCGGTCCAGGGCCGCTCCGCGGGCGGCAGATATTCGCCGTCATCGCGCGACCCGAAAGTCCGCGGCGAGTGATGCGCCTTGTGCATTTCGTAGAGGAACGAAGGGATCAATAGCGGCACCCCGCACAGCGCATCCCATGCGATGCGGAAGGCAGCGAATTTGCGGCGACGCATATGCGCCAGCTCATGAACGAAGACAGCAGCCCGATAGCAGCCGATGACGGAGCCCAGCAAAGTCGCCGCCGCGGTGACCGACACGGGTTGGTGGATAGGGAAGGCGATCAGGCACCCATATCCAACCGCAATCGACACCAGGAAATCGATCCAATAAATCGGCAGGCGATACGCGTAGAGATCCCTGATCGCCGCGTGGAGGCTGCGCGCATCGATGCCGAGACATGCGGCGACCTGATCGCCGCCGCCGGCGGCATCGCGCCGCGGCGCGTCGAGAACGGCGGTGCCGGCCACCAGATCGGTCGAGGCTCTCACTCGACGCTCCTCAGCCTGTGCCGAGCCCCTGCACCCCAGTATTCCCACTATGTTCCGCAACCCCGAACGGGTCAAGCGGAGGATTGCGCCATCACTTGATGTCACTTACCCTGATCAGACACTGAGGCCGGCGCGATCTTTGTGCGCCCGTGGTGGGTCGCGCAGTCGATCAGATCGCCCGGGTCCGGACCTCGCGCTTGGCTGCAGGCACGGCGTGGAATGGTTCAAAGAATTGTCAAATTGATCCGATTTACACCCTATGTGTTGGTGTTCGGCGGCTTGCTTGTCTACATAGCTTATTACTACGCAATTCCTCGGAGAGCCGCAGGCCATCATGTGTCGCCTTCGACCGCGACTCTTGAAATTGCCGGGCCGGGCCTTCTCGACGCGAGAAACAAAGTCACAGTATCGGCGCGCGTCCAAGGATATCTGAGATCCATAGCGGTCGATCGGAACGATACCGTCAGTATTGACCAGGTTCTGGCACAGCTGGAGTCGGAAGAGCTCTTCAACCAGCTGGCCGCCGCCAGGGCGGACGCCGAGAGTGCGGAACGCGCCGTGGCGGAGGCGCGCAGCGAACAGGACAGGTCCAAGGCGGTAGCCGACAAGGCGAGAGCCGACCTGGAGCGCAGGCGAGATCTGGCGCTGAAGCACATCATCACGGAGGCTGACTGGGTCGCCACCGAGGCTGCCTTCCGGCAGGCCCAAGCGGAGCTTGCCCGCTCGGGCACGGCCATCGAAGGAGCGATTGCCCGCGCCGCGGCCGCAGCCGCGAATGTGAAAGTCCTGCAGGCGCGCCTGAACGATGCCACGATCCGTTCGCCGCTGAACGGGGTCGTCGTCATGCGGGACCGCAATGTGGGCGATCTCCTGTCGCCGGGCACATCGCTGATGCAGCTCGTGGATCCGCAGACGATCATCGTATCCGCGAGATTCGACGAATCGGCCATGGGAGCGATCGACCCCGGGCTCACGGCCAAAGTGAGGTTCGCATCGGTCGCAGGGGCGGACTTCAAAGGAAGCGTTCTGAGGCTCATTCGGCAGGTGGATCAGGAAACCCGGGAATTTGCCGTCGACATCGCGCTGGAGACACTGCCGCCCCATTGGGCGCTCGGCCAACGTGCAAATGTCATCGTCGAGGTGCCAAGCCCGCCGGAGATGATTGCGATACCGCAGTCGCTGGTCGTGCGCCAAAGCGGGCGTGTCGGGGCCTGGATGTTGCAGAATGGCCGCGCGCAATGGGTGCCGCTGACCCTTGGCTACCCGGCGGGCGGTCTCGTGGAAGTGCTGAAGGGTCTGCACGAGGGTGACGTCGTGCTTGCGCCGGAAGGCAGGTATTGGCTCGAGCCGATTGCCGGCGTCGAGGGGGAGCAATGAATCTCGCCTGGGCCGATATCCGACATCACTTCCTGCGGTTCGTCATCATGACCATCGGCATCAGCGCCTTGTTCACCGCGACGATCGGCATGATCGGGCTCTACAGGGGGGTCGTTTATGAAGCCCTGTTGATGATCAACGGCGTGGATGCCGATATCTGGATTTCCCAGGGCGATCGCGCCGGGCCGTTCGCCGAGACCTCGGAGATCCCTGGCAACCTCGACCGTCGGCTCGAAGGCGTTCCGGGCGTTGCCAGCGCTCGCCGCTTCATCCAATTCAATCAACAATACGAAATCGGCGGTCGTCGCCTCCGGATTGCCGTCACGGGGCTCGATTTTCCGAAGGACGCCGGAAGCTGGATACCGCTTGCGGCCGGGCGGCATCTCTATTCAGGCCATTACGAGGCGATTGCCGACCGGTCATTGGGGTTGGTCCTGGGAGACGAGATACGCCTGGGCCGCGATGCCTACACGATCGTCGGCATAGCGATCGGACAGGTCGACATGGCGGGTGACGGCGTATTGTTCGTGACGATTCCGGACGCGCAGATGTTGAACACCTTTGCGCCCAGCGAGGCGATCCTTCTCGATCGCGCGGACAAAGCAGCTTCGCCGCCCGTAGGATTCTCCATGGGACGCGTCGGCGCCGTCATGGTGGCGCTGCGGCCAGGAGCCGATCCGGAGCAGGTCAGGAACTACATTCGCAATTGGGGGGATGTTGCGGTCCTCACACGGGACGACGAGGAGGACATCCTGCTCAATGGTCGCTTGTGGCGCTTGCGGATCCAGATCCTGGCCTTCGTCGCCATGACCCTCATGGTGACGACCATAGTGGTAGGCCTGTCGATCTACACGATGACGCTCGAGAAGACGCATCAGATTGCGCTCCTGAAGCTTATCGGCGCGCGTGATTCCATGATCGTCGGGATGATATTGCAGCAGGCGCTGCTCATCGGAGCAAACTCCTTTGCCTGGGCGATCGTCTATGCCCACCTCATTTTCCCGCATTTCCCGCGCACGGTGTTGATTCAGGGCTCCGATGTCGCCGTGCAGGCGGCCATGGCTCTTCTGATGTGCTCGGCCGCGAGCTGGTTCGGCATACGCAAGGCGCTGGGAGTGCGGGCGCAGGACGTGCTGTCGTGAGCGCCGAACCCCTCATCTCCGTCCTGCAGGTCAGCAAGATCTACCAGATCGGCCAGGCCGAAGTGCGGGCGCTCGACAACGCCACAGTGAGCATTTCCTCCGGCGAGGTGATCGGGGTGATCGGGCCGAGCGGCTCCGGGAAGACCACTTTCCTGATGATCGCCGGACTGCTCGAACCGCCCAGCTTCGGTGCGGTGCTCTTCAGAGGCAAGACGATCTCCACGCCGGGCACCAAGGTCAACCATCTTCGCGAGTTCAGGCGGCTTCATGTCGGCTTCGTGTTTCAGAAACCGAATTTGATCCCGTTCCTGACGGCTGCGCAGAATGTGGAGATTGCGTTGCGGATCGGCGGTGAGGCGAGGAGCACGGCGGCGCTACGGGCGCGGGCGCTCATCGAGCAGTTCGGCATGGGGGCGCGCGCCGACAATCTCCCCAACCAGCTGTCCGGCGGCGAGCAGCAGCGGGTGGCGATTGCCCGTGCGCTGGCCAATCGGCCCGAGCTCATCTTGGCCGATGAGCCGACGGCCAATTTGGATAGCGCTCGCGGGCGGCAGGTCATGGAGACGCTGCGGCGGCTTGCCGATGCGGAAGGCGTCGCGATCGTGGTCGTGACGCACGACACCCGCTCGATGGATCTGTTCGATCGGCGCATCGAGCTGAGCGATGGACGGATCACGCAGGCAATTGCCGGCTGACACCACGAGGAAGCAGGGCCGGATGCGGGAAGGACGCGCCGGAGAAGGATCGCGAGCTCGAGCCCCATTCTGGAATAAATGATCCGCTATCGAAGTTCAGGAACACAGATGCGTGTCGGTGTGCACGCATCTTGGTTTGGGTTTCGGGCATCGGAGGCCGTCGTGTCCACGCGCATCGATCGCAGGCTGAAAAGCTCTGCCGGAAACGCACCATCTCCCGGCGCACCGCCGGCACCACGGCCACGCGAAAAGCCGCTTGGCGCCTTCGGCTTGCTCAAGGGCCTGCGCGACAACCCGATCACCAACTGGACGCGCCGGCACTATGAGGATGGCGTCGTCGTCACGCGCAGCGTCATCGGCGTGACCTGCCTGGTCAGCGATCCCGCGGCGATCCGGCATGTGCTGGTCGACAATGCCGGCAATTATCACAAGGGCGTGCTGCAGACGCGGGTGCTGCGGCCCGGGCTCGGCAACGGTCTCCTGACGGCCGAGGGAGAGAGCTGGCGCCAGCAGCGGCGCGCCCTCGCACCAGCCTTCACGCCGCGCCTGATCGAAAGCTTCCAGCCCGCCATGGCAAGCGCCGCGGAAGCGCTCGTCGGGCGCTGGCTGAGCCTCGAGCCGGGCAGCCGCCTCGATGTGGCGCGCGAGATGCCGCATGTGACGCTCGAGGTGCTGGAACGCACCATCTTCTCCGATGGGCTCGCCAGCGAGCCTGCGACCCTCGCGGAGGCCGTGACGCGCTATCTCGACACGCTCGGCCGCGTCCATCCTTTCGATGCGCTCGACCTGCCCGCCTTCCTGCCTCGCTTCGGGCGCAAAGACGGTCTCGACGCGCTCGGCACCTTCAACGGCGCCATCGAGAGGATTATCGCGCGCCGGCGCGCCCTCCTGGCGCAAGGGCTGCAAGCTCCGCGCGATCTCCTGGCCCTGCTGCTCGAAGCCGAGGCGCGCGCAGGCGGGTTCGGCAATGACGAAGTCCGGGCGAATATCGCGACCTTCATCGCGGCCGGCCATGAGACGACCGCGAATGCGCTCGTCTGGTCCCTCTTCCTCCTCTCCTTCGCGCCGCGCTGGCGCGAGCGGGTCGAGGCCGAGGTCGACGAAGTGCTGGGGGAGGGCGACCTGGCCGCTTGCCGGCTCGACCGCCTCGTGCTCACGAAAGCGGTGCTGGAAGAGGCGCTGCGCCTCTATCCGCCGGCCGCCATCATCTCGCGCCAGCCGATCGGCAAGGATGTCATCGGCGGCCACGAGGTCGACCACCGCACGCGAGTCGTCATCTCGCCCTGGGTCCTGCACCGGCACCGGCGGCTATGGCAGGCGCCGGACGACTTCGATCCGACGCGCTTCCTGCCGCGGGCGCGCGCCGAGATCGACCGCTTTGCCTATCTGCCCTTCGGCGCCGGCCCGCGCCTCTGCATCGGCGCGGCCTTCGCGCTGCAGGAGGCCATCATCGTCATCGCGGCGATCATGCGCCGCTTCCGGCTCGAGCTTGCGCCCGGCCATCAGGTGGTGCCCGTGCAGCGCGTCACCTTGCGGCCGCGAGGCGGTCTGCCGATGCTGCTGAGCCGGCGCTAGATTAGCAAGAGCGGGCGGGACGCCCGCGGTCCCGGAGGCAAAAACCTACCCCCCGACCGCGGGCTTGAGGAGCTCGAGCCCCTTCTGCGCCACTGCCGCATTGGCGGTGTCGCCGAATCCGCCGGCATTGCCTCCGGCGACCTGCACGGTCGGATAGGCGAAGCTGATGCCGTTGGCGTCGAAGGCCTTCTTGATCAGGGCGAGCGCCCGCCGTCGCGCCAGGAATTGCACATCGCCCGGCCGCGTCATCATCTTCATGCGCAGCTGGATGGCGAAATCACCGAAGGCCTGCACGCCCTGCATCTTCAAGGGCTCGATGATGCCGGCCGCAAGCTCGGGATCGGCCTTGAGCTCCTGTCCGACCTTCTTGACGATCTTGCGCGCCTTATCGATGTCGGTGTCGTAGGTGACGCCGATCGTCAGCTTCTCGATCGCCCAGTCGCGGCTCATGTTCTGGACGGCGCCGAGCACGCCGAACGGCACGGTGAAGAGCGGCCCGTTTTGATGGCGGAGCTTCACCGAGCGCAGGCTGAAGCTCTCGACCACGCCGCGATAATTGCCGCTCTGTATGTATTCGCCCACCCTGAAAGCGTCGTCGAGCAGATAGAAAATGCCGCTGATGACGTCTTTGACCAAGGTCTGGGCGCCGAAGCCGATGGCGACGCCGACCACGCCGGCGCTGGCGATCAGCGGGCCGATCTCGACCCCGAGCGAGGACAGACCCATCATCCCGGCGATGACGACGATCACCACGAACAGCATGTTGCGCAGGATCGGCAGCAAGGTGCGCAACCGCGACCGCTTTCGGTCCTCCTCGATGGAGTTCTCGCCCGGCAGCGCGGCCTCATGGACCCGCGTATCGATCACGGCCTTGACGATGTTCCACAAGAAATCGGCGATCAGCACCACGATGGCGGCGATCAGCGCGCCGCGCAGGATCCGGGGCAGCAAGGTGTTGCGGCTGGCGAGATCGCCGATATCGACCTCGAAAACATAGCCGAGCCAGGCGATGGCGCCGATAACGATCAGGCTGCGCATCCCTCGTTCGAGGCACACCACGGCGACGCTCGCCGGCCCCGCGATCGCCTCCTCATGGCCGGGCGGCCGCAGGATGTGGTTCACGGCGCGCTGGGTGAGCCGGATCGCGGCCGGCACGCCGACCGCCAGGGCGACGATACAGAACAGCGTCATGGCGCCCGCGACCCAGAGCACCCAGAGCAGGGCGAAGAAGAGGCTGAGCAGGGTCGCGCGTGCATGCCGACGATGACGCTGCTCGGTATCCTCGACCGTATCCGGCGGGAGCGAGAGCGGGCGCCGCCACACCGCTTCGATCGCGAGGCCGAGCAGCACCAGGCCGAGCGCATAGGCGAGTAGCTCGCGCGTCTCCTCCGAGATGCCGAACAGGAAGAACTCATCGAGCGTGACCCAGCCGAACGCGATCCATGAGGCGATCAGCATGATGCGCCGATGCCAGAACTTTGCCGCATAAGTGGTCATGGGGATGATGCGGAAGCGTGAAAAATCCTTGTAGCGCCCCTTGCCGGGCGCCAGCAGGAAACGGCCGACCGCGAGCGCCAGCCGCACGCTGAGGAAGGCCAGGAGATAACCGAGCACGATCTCCTTGAGCAGGGGCGGCCAATCGAGCGCCAGGAAGGAACCGACGCTGCCGGCAGCGAAGCTCGCGACAAGGCCGACCGCGAAGGCGAAGCGCATGCCGACGACGTTCAGCCTCTGGCCGATCGTGTCGAGCTTCAGCTCGTCGAAACGGGCCCGAAATCGCGCGGAGAGGCGCCAGAACAGCCATTCCAGGCCATAGCCGAGGCCGACAAACAGGACGAGCAGGCGCAGCATGTGCAGCAATTCCTGCTTCGCGAAGGCACTTGCGACCATATCCCTGGCGAGGCCGAAATCATCGCCCATGTTGGGAATGGCGGCGATGAGCGCCGAGAAATGCGCCCGGATCTGCGCGGTGCGGCGCATGATCAGGCCCAAGCCTTCGCTGTCGCCATGCGATTGCGCGGCATCAGGCGAGGCCGTATCGGCCTTGGCGGTAGCATTGCCTTTGCGCTGATCAAGCCAGGCGCGAACCTGCGGATCGCCCATCAGGTCGAGAAGCTCGCGCACCTTGGGCGGGGGATCGGCCGTCGTCGCGGCGGGGGCCGGAACCGCGGCGGAAGCCGAGGCATCCTTCGCCTGCGACGGCGCGGCGCAGAGGCCGATCATGGCCAGAATCATCAAGAGACGCCGCATCACCGGTCTTTCTCGTCCCTCGCGCCAGACGGGAGGCACTGCTCAAGCTTGTCGGACGAAAACGGCGCGCCCGCAAGAGGAGGCGGGTTTCGCGGTTAAATGCGGACGATCGGGTAGTGGGTCAGACCCACTACCGACTATCGGGCTCTATCGACAGCATCGAGCCATTGGTGTATCGAGCGCCCTCAAACTAACAACAGCACGCCGAAAAGCCGGGTCTGCGGCCGCAGATCCATCGGTAAAGGACCCGTATCATGAACATCATCGAGACGCTCGAGCGCGAGCAGATCGCCAAGCTCAACGCGACGCGCCAGGTTCCGGATTTCCAGCCGGGCGACACGCTTCAGGTCAACGTCAAGGTGGTCGAGGGCGAGCGCAGCCGCGTCCAGGCCTATGAGGGCGTGTGCATTGCCCGCTCGGGCGCCGGCATCAACGAGAACTTCACAGTCCGCAAGATTTCCTATGGCGAGGGCGTCGAGCGCGTCTTCCCGGTCTATTCGCCGATGATCGAGTCGGTGAAGGTGGTGCGGCGCGGCAAGGTGCGGCGCGCCAAGCTCTATTATCTGCGCGACCGGCGCGGCAAGGCGGCTCGTATCGTCGAGCGCGCCGAGACGGCCGAGGCCAAGACCGCCCGCATCGAGGCGAAGGCCGCCAAGAAGAAGAACGCCAAGACCGCCGCAGCGACCGCCGCCGAAGCCGCAGAGTAATTCGGCCGCACCGCAAATCCCGGGAGGGGGGCCATGAAGCAGGCTTATGGCCTCGCGATCCCGGAGAGCCTTGCCGAGATCGTGCAGCCGAGCGCGACCGCGCTCATCGTCTACGACATGCAGACGGGCATCTTGCGGCAGATGCCGCAGGGGCAGGAGGTGCTGCAGCGCGTGCTGCGGCTCCTCGATCTTGCCCGTTCGGCCGGGCTGCGCATCATCTTCATGCGCCATATGTCGCTGCCGAAGCGGCTCGCGGGCGTCTTCCAGCTGCGCCAGATGCTGGCCTGGCAGCGTCTCGCCTCGGTCGATGAGGCAAATCCCTGGTTCCTGCGCGACAGCCCGGGTTTCGCGCTGGCGCCCGAGCTTGGTGTGCGCGAGGACGAGGCGATCCTCGACAAGATCACCATGTCGGCCTTCGAAGGCACGCCGCTTGCCATCGCGCTGCGCGATGTCGCGGCGAAGAGCTTCGTGATCGCCGGAATCGCGACCGAGATCGGCATCGATCCGACAGTGCGCCACGGCGCCGATCTCGGCTTCATCCCGGTCGTGGTCGAGGATGCCTGTGGCGCGGGCCATGCTGAAGCCGCGGCGCGCAGCCTCGACAATATCCGCTTCATGGGCGATGCGGTCATATGCACGACCGACGCGCTGGCCGCCGCCTGGGGCGCAACTGAGGCGCATTCACTTGAGCGCTAACGCCCACCTCTCCCCTTGTGGGAGAGGTCGGCTTCGATGAGCGAAGCGAAGAGAAGCCGGGTGAGGGGGGCAGCGTTCGCGCGCTGAGGTGTCCCCTCGCCTTTGGGACCGGAAGCACTAACCTGGGCCGGATTCCGAAGGCAGGAGCTGCCCCCCTCACCCGATCCTCGCCTTGCGGCCCGGATCGACCTCTCCCGCAAGGGGAGAGGTGGCGCCGGCGCTAGTTTAAATTCCCGTCGAGCCGTAGCCGCCCGCCCCGCGCGCCGTCGGCGTCAGCTTGCGCGTCTCGCGCGGCGCGACACGTGCGACCGGGGCGATAACGAGCTGGGCGATGCGCAGGCCCCGCCTGATCTCGAAAGGCTCAGACCCGAGATTGACGAGCAAGACCGAGACCTCGCCGCGATAATCCTCATCGATGGTGCCGGGCGCGTTGAGCACCGTGATCCCGTGCTTCAGGGCAAGACCCGAGCGCGGCCGCACCTGCCCCTCATGGCCGTCGGGAAGCTCGATGATGATGCCGCAGGGCACCAGCGCGCGAGCGCCAGGCGCCAGGAGCAGAGGGGCATCCGCTTCGACCGCCGCCACGAGGTCGAGACCTGCGGCGCGCTCCGTCTCATAGCGCGGCAGCGGCAGGTCGTGCGCATGCGGCAGCCTGACGATGTCGAGAGGCAACGTCATGCTCATGCCGGCGCCTCGAGGCCAGGCGATGAATTGGAGCTCATGGCCGCGGCGGCTGCGCCAGCATCGCGGCGATGCGCTCGACCAGGCGCTGCGCCACTTGCGCCTTATCGAGCGTCGGCCAGTCCTCGACGCCGTCCTTGGTGACGAGATGCACCGTGTTGCGCTCGCCGCCCATGACGCCGGCGCCGCCGCCGACATCATTGGCGACGATCACATCGCAGCCCTTCTTGGCGAGCTTCAAGCGCGCATGCTCGACGAGCTTCTCGGTCTCGGCCGCGAAGCCGATGACGAGCTGCGGCCGGTCGACGCTGTGGGCGATAGTCGCCAGGATATCGGGATTCTCGATCAGGGCGAGCTGCGGTGCACCGGTTTGGCCCTTCTTGAGCTTCTGCCAGGCCGGCTCGACGCGCCAATCGGCGACGGCGGCGCAGAAGATCGCGACATCGGCCGGCAACGCAGCTTCGACCGCCGACAGCATATCGACCGCAGTCTCCACATGCACGGTGCGCGGCCCCGGCGGATCGGGGATGGCCACGGGCCCTGAGACCAGCACCACCTCGGCGCCGGCAGCCGCAGCCGCGGCCGCGATCGCGTGACCTTGCTTGCCGGAGGAGCGGTTTGACAGGAAGCGCACCGGATCGATGGGCTCGACGGTCGGGCCCGAGGTGATCACGACCCGGCGTCCCAGCAACGGCCTCTGCGTTTTCGAGGGGCCGAGCATCCGCTCGATCGCGGCCATGATCTCGACCGGCTCCGCCATGCGGCCGGGACCGAACTCGCCGCAGGCCATCTCGCCTTCGCCGGGACCAACCACCGTGACGCCGTCGGCCTGCAGCCGCGCCAGATTGCGCTGGGTCGCCGGATGCAGCCACATGCGCACATTCATGGCGGGCGCCACCAGCACCGGCTTGTCGGTCGCGAGCAGCGCCGTCGAGGCGAGGTCGTTTGCGGCGCCGCTCGCCATCTTGGCGAGGAGATCGGCGGTCGCCGGCACCACCACCAGGAGGTCGGCAAAGCGCGACAATTCGATATGCCCCATCTCGGATTCGTCGGTGAGGGAGAACAGCTCCTCATAGACCTTGTCGCCCGAGAGGCTCGCAAGCGAGAGCGGGGTCACGAATTCCTTGCCGGCCCGCGTCAGGATGCAGCGCACCGCAAGGCCGCGCTTGCTCAAGAGGCGGATGAGCTCGAGCGCCTTATAGGCCGCGATGCCGCCGCCGACGATCAACAGGATGCGCTTCACGGCGGTCGTTCGATCGTCCACGGCGTCGTCCCTCGCTTGGTGCGACGGTTCGCCTGCGCCGACCTCATCGCCCTGTCAAGGCGGGCAGGCCGGGACAGCGTCACGACCGCCGGATCGGACCTTCGCGTCGCGGTTCAGGCGAGAAGTGCGTGCAGCGAGGTCTCCTGCTTCGAGGGATCGGACTTGAGCTCCCCATAGATCTCCCAATTGACACCGGCGAGCTTGAGGTCGTTCGCGGAGCACCAGCCGAGCAGGGTCTGCCAAGCACCCGCCAGGCCGGCTCTGCAGCCCGCGCCGAGTGAGGCGCCAAATGGGCTCAGTCCCGCGCGGCG
Source organism: Rhizobiales bacterium GAS188 (assembly GCA_900104855.1). Classification (NCBI taxonomy): domain Bacteria; kingdom Pseudomonadati; phylum Pseudomonadota; class Alphaproteobacteria; order Hyphomicrobiales; species Rhizobiales bacterium GAS188. The sequence goes on along the minus strand of FNSS01000001.1, from coordinate 3,066,289 downwards.
TTGCGGGGACGGCCGCCCTTCGCGCCATTCTGCCGCGCGGCGGCGGCCTTTGCGGGCGATGTCGCCTGCCCGGCAACACGAGCAAGCTCGCGAGCCATAAAGGCGCGCGTGCCGAAGATCCCCGATACCAACGCCGGAACGTTGAGGTCGACGTCCAATGCCGGCCAATGCAGGTTGAAGCCGACCCCATCGACCTCGACGGCGGCTAGCTCATCATGGCCAGCGCCACGCAGGTCCTGCACGAGCTGCGCCGGGAAGGCGTAGGTGCAGCCATTGACCAGATCGACCACCACACGGCCGGTGGAGAGGTCGTAATGTGCTGCCGAGGCGCGAGGCTCGCTCACCAGCATCTTCCGACCTCGGGTCTCGGCCGTCTTGAGCTGTGCGTCAGTCACGCCGACCATGGATGCGCTCCCATTGCTGCAAAAATGCGTCTCGGTATTCGGCGACCTCGGCCATCAGACGCCGCATATCGGATCGTTTGATCCCGACACTGAACACCAATTCGGGTTCGTCATCAGGCCCAAGCAGGTTGATCTTCGCATGTCCCGCGCCGGTGATGTGAACATGAGCCGGCTCATGATCGAGCGTGTAGATGACAAACCGGAAGCCGTGAGCGCGATGGACGACAACCACGCCTTAATATAACCTATCTGTTGGGTTATTCAATGAGACGGAGCTTCCCTGAGGCGGTTCGCTGCTAATGCGGGGATCTTGCAGCTCTCCGCAGGGTGTCAACTCCAGCTGAGCATTCCCGCCGAAATCTGGCACCACCCTACATTTGACGATGCCGCCCCGCGACCCCACATCCCGGAGCCGGCCGAGATCGGCCAGGACGGCATGATGCGCGCCTGAGGTAGGCGCCGGACGGCGCGCAGCGGCGAGAAAATCCCGCAAAATGCGCGGAAATTCGCATATGGAACGAAGATGCAGCTTTTTGAATGCGGTTTTTGCCGCCAACCTCTCTATTTCGAGAATGACCATTGCGAAAGCTGCTTGCATCGTCTCGGCTATGTGGCCGAGACCATGGAGCTCGTGCCGCTGCAGGCGAGCGACAGGGCCTTCGCGGTCGCGGGCGCGCCGGAGCGGCGCTACCGTTTCTGCGCCAATGCGGTCCATGGCGTCTGCAACTGGCTGATCGCAGCCGAGGAGAGCGAGGATTTCTGTCTCGCCTGCCGGCATAACCGCACCATCCCGGCGCTCGCGAACCCGGAGAACCGGCGCCGCTGGCGGCTGGTCGAGCAGGCCAAGCACCGCCTGTTCTACACGCTGATGGAATTGCATCTGCCGCTCAGGACACGGGCCCAGGATCCCGCCGAGGGCCTGGTCTTCGATTTCCTCGACGACGAAGCCCAGAGCGCGCCTCGGGTGCTGACCGGCCATGAGCACGGCCTGATCACTCTCAATATCGCTGAGGCCGACGACGCCGAGCGCGAGCGGCGCCGCCACTCGATGGGCGAGGCCTATCGCACGCTGCTCGGGCATTTCCGCCATGAGATCGGCCATTATTATTGGGACCGGCTGGTGCGCGACCGGTCGGCCATGCGGGCGCGCTTCCGCGACGTGTTCGGCGACGAGCTGGCGGACTATGAGGGCGCGCTGAGGAGCCATTACGCTGGCGGCGCGCCACCCGATTGGCGCGAAAGCTTCGTAACGGCCTATGCCAGCGCCCATCCTTGGGAGGATTTCGCCGAAAGCTTCGCGCATTACCTGCACATCGTCGACACGCTCGAAACCGCGACCGCCTTCGGCTTGAGCCTGCATCCCAGGATCGCGCGCGGCGCGGAGCTTTCGGCCGATGTCGATTTCGACCCGAACCGCAGCAACACCATCGCGTCATTGATGCAGGCCTGGCTGCCGCTCACCTTCGCGGTGAACAGCCTCAACCGCGGCATGGGCCAGCCGGACCTCTATCCCTTCGTGCTGTCGCCCGTGGTGGTCGGCAAGCTCGGCTTCATCCACGACCTCGTGCATGGATCGCTGACGCCGCACGGAGAGGAGCGAAGCGATTTCCGGCCCGCCATGCTGGATCCCGAGCCCGCCTGATGGATTAGTTAGGCGCCAGCGCTCACCTCTCCCCTTGTGGGAGAGGTCGGAGCCCGAGCGTAGCGACGGCTCCGGGTGAGGGGGGCAGATGCCGCCTTCGAAGCCGGCATGGTCGCTTCCCCTACATTCCGAGAGCCGGCGGTGCCCCCTCACCCGGCTCCTCATCGCTTCGCTCTTCGAAGCCGACCTCTCCCACAAGGGGAGAGGTGAGGTTGGTGCCCTTCCTCAAGGCGATCCTTTCAAGCAGGAACAGCGTGACGGCCGCCCGTCCAGGGGATGACGTCGACCGCGACCTCGATCTCCTGCTCGCCCGGCCCGAGCAGCACGCCGTGGATGGGCGAGATGTCGTCATAATCACGCCCGATCGCCAGCACGACATGCTCGTTGGCGACTTCCATGCCGTTCGTCGGATCGAATCCCACCCAGCCTTCTTCGGGGCCGCACCACAGGGACACCCAGGCATGGCTCGCATCCGCGCCTTCGAGGCGTGGCTTGCCGGCGGCCGGGATGGTGCGGATATAGCCGCTGACATAGGCGGCCGGCAGGCCGAGCCCGCGCAGGCCCGCGATCATGATATGGGCGAAGTCCTGGCACACACCGCCGCGATTCTCGAAGGCTTGCGAGAGCGGTGTCGAGATCGCCGTCGCCTTGGGATCGTAGAGGAAATCCGCCCGGATCCGGTGCATGAGATCGGTCGCGGCCTCGATGACCGGGCATGACGCCTCGAAGCTCTCGCGCGCATAGAGGGTGATGGGCTCGAGCAGGGGGACGAGCCGGCTCGCATAGAGGTAATGGGCAGGCGAATCGCCGCCGAGCGCATGCGACCCGAAGGCCGCCAGGTTGACCGCTTCCCAGGTGGGGCTGGCGCGCAACAGGGACGGCGCGTCGCGGCTGACCTCGACGCGCGAGCGCGCCTCCACCCGCAATTCGCGATGCGCCGTCTCGAGCGTGAAGTCGACGACGCGATTGCCGAAGAAATCCTGTCTTTCGGCGCTGGTCCCCGGCGCAGGCGTCACGTGAAGGCTCGATTCGAGCACTTTCTGGTGCCGCTCATCGCGCGGCAACAGCCGCAGCGCGCAGCGGGCGAAGGCGACCGGCGCCGCATAGGAATAGGTGGTGACGTGGCGGACGTCGTAGATCACGCGAAATCGGGCTGCTTGTCGGCGCGGGCGGCGTTCGCCCCTTGCAGGAAATAGCGTGTCGCCACGGCATCGGCCAACCGCATCAGGCGTTGTTCGATGACGAGCAGCTTGCCGTTGTCGAGCTGCTCGGCCTCTTCGACCGACAGATCGGAATTGAGGGCCAGGCTCATGCGGCGCGGCGTCTCGAGGATGCCGTCGCTTTGCAGCATGGGCAGATCGGCGAGATGGGCATCGATCTGGGCCACCTGGAAGGCGACCGAGCGCGGATTATAGGGATCGAGCACCACCATGTCGCGAGCCGGGGCCAGCGCCACGCCGGCGCGATAGCGCGACCGGTAGGTGATCTGCGAATCGATCAGGTCGAGCACGACGTCGAGGTCGTCGACCGTCGCGTCCGAGGCGGCGAACAGGCGCGCGAAACGGCAGGTGTTGATGCCGCGCTCGATGCGCCTTCCCATATCGAGGAAGCGCCAGCCGGCCACGCGGTTGATGTTCTCATGCATCAGCCCCGACAGGGCGGCAATGGCCCGCAGCGCCTGGTCGGCGCGATCGAAGGATTCGATCTCCGGCGGCAACGGGGTCTTGCCGACGTCGAGGCGCGCCTCGAGCGAGACGACGAGCCGCCAGGCATCCGGCGACAGGCGCTCGCGGATGGCGGAAGCCGTGCGCAGGGCCTCGCGCGACAGGGCCATGGCCGACCCGTAATTCTCGGGCTCGTGCAAGGCCTTGGTGGCGATCGCCGCCACGGATCCACCCTTCTCGGGCTTGCGCACCGCCCCCCAGGCGACCAGCAGGCGTTGCAGGCGCTCGACCGTCGGGCGCGTGCCGCGCGAGATGGAATCGGTCTCGATCGAACGCCCGCACAGGCAGCGGATCAGGCGCAAAGTCGCCTCGGCGCGTTCGAGATAGCGCCCGAGCCAGAACAGGTTGTCGGCGGCCCGGCTCGGCAGGTTGCCCATCAACCGGCGCACCTGGACCGCCTCGCTGCCGGGCAACAAGGTCACCATCTCGGCCGGCTTGTCGCCGAGCACCCAGACATCGGCCGAACGCACGCCCTCGCCCATCGAGAAGGCGCGCACATCGCTGCGGTCCGAGATGCGGCAAAAGCCGCCCGGCATGACCCGCCAGCCATCCGGGGTCGCTGCCGCGAAGACCCGCAGGGTGAAAGGCCGCGGCGTCAGGCGTCCGCCTTCCCAGAAGGGGGTGGTGGAGAGCTTCACCACCTCCTGCCCGACAAAGTCGGCGCCGCGCTCCCGCATGGCCGAAACGAGGTGAGCGCGGTCGCGTCCGCCGAGCTCCTGGCCGAGCAAGGCCGAGGCGGGCGAGAAGCCCGGCACCGTGTCGCCGAAGGCTCCGGCGATCGCCATCTCGTCGAGTGCTTCGAGCACTCTCTCGCGTTCGCGCGGCTGGCCACACCACCAGGTGGCAATATTGGGCAGGCTCAGCTCCTCGCCCAGCAGACACCGGCAGAGAACGGGCAGGAAGCTGAGCAAGGCCGGCGCTTCGACGACGCCCGAGCCCGGCATGTTGCTCACCACCACCTTGCCTTTGCGCAGGGCCTCGGTCAGCCCGGGCACGCCGAGCCTCGACGTGCCGTTCAGGTCGAGCGGATCGACGAAATCGCCGTCGACGCGGCGCCAGATCACGTCGGCGCGCTTGAGACCCGCAATGGTGCGCACATGGATGCGCCCATCGCGCATGATCAGGTCTTCGCCCTCGACCAGGAGGAAACCGAGATAGCGCGCGAGATAGGCCTGCTCGAAATAGGTTTCGCTGTAGGGGCCGGGCGTCAAAAGGCAGATGCGCGGCTCGGAGCGCTCGGCCCCGCCGCGCAGCCCGGCGCGGAAGCCCTGGAAGAAGGGCGCGAGCCGCTCGACATTCATCTCGCTGTAGAGTTGCGGCAGGGCGCGCGACACGACGAGGCGATTCTCGAGCGCGTAGCCGGCGCCGGACGGCGCCTGGGTGCGATCGCCCAGCACCCACCAGCGCCCATCCGGGCCTCGGCCGAGATCGGCCGCGTAGAGATGCAGATGCCGGCCGGAAGGCGGCTTCACGCCGTTCAGTGGACGCAGGAAATTCGGGCTTCCGGTGACGGCAGCGGCCGGCAGGTCGCCATCTGCGACGAGGCGCCCCTCGCCATAGAGATCGCCGAGGACCGCTTCGAGCAGGCGGGCCCGTTGCTCGACCCCGGTGGCAATGTCGCGCCACTCGTTTTCGCCGATCAGCAGCGGCAGATGGCTGAGCGGCCAGGAGCGCTCCCCGGTCTCCCCATAGACGCGGTAGGAGATGCCCATATCGCGGATATGCCGGTCCGCCGAGGCGAAGCGGCGCGAGATCTCGGTCGCATCGAGCTCGGCCATGGCTTCGAGGAAATGCAGCCAATGGGCGCGCGGCCGGCCATCGGCGTCCAGGAACTCGTCATGGATGCCGGGCAGGGGCGCGTAATCAGCCGTCCAGCCTGCGAGGCGCTTCTCGGCGCCGCGGACGCGGTTGCGGGCGAGATTTCGGCGGTCAGCAGCCAAGCGGCGGTCTCCTCAGGTCGAGCGTGAGCGGAAATTCGCCCGTTGCCGCCTCGGGCGGCAGCTCGATTCGCCCCGGAGTATGGCCGTGATCCTGGAAACGGGCGAGGCGGCGGGCCTCGGCCTCGTAGGAATTCACAGGAAAGACATCGTAATTGCGTCCGCCCGGATGGCCCACATGATAGACGCAGCCGCCGAGCGAAAGGCCGTTCCAGGCATCCACCACATCAAAAGTGAGCGGCGCATGCACCGGGATCGTCGGGTGCAGCCCCGATGCCGGCTGCCAAGCCTTGTAGCGCACGCCCGCGACCGCCGTTCCCGCAACCCCGGTAGCGCCGAGCGGCACCCGCCTGCCATTGCAGGTCACGACATGCCGACCCGGCGTGATACCGGTGACCTTGACCTGCAGCCTTTCGACCGAGGAATCGACATAGCGCACCGTGCCGCCGGCCGAGGCCTCCTCGCCCAGCACATGCCAGGGCTCGAGCGCCTGGCGGAGCTCGAGATGCACGCCGCCCTTATCGATTGCGCCGTGGATCGGGAAGCGGAATTCGCGCTGCGCTTCGAACCAGACCGGATCGATCGCATAGCCGGCGCGTCCGAGATCGGCCACCACCTCGAGGAAATCCGCCCAGACGAATTCCGGCAGCATGAAGCGGTCATGCAGGGCGGTGCCCCAGCGCACCAGGCGACCCTCCTGCGGTTCGCGCCAGAACCAGGCGATCAGGGCGCGCAGCAACAGCTGCTGGGCGAGGCTCATGCGCGCATCCGGCGGCATCTCGAAGGAGCGGAACTCGATCAGGCCGAGCCGCCCCGTCGGCCCGTCGGGCGAGTAGAGCTTGTCGATGCAGATCTCCGAGCGATGGGTGTTGCCCGACACATCGACCAGGAGATGGCGGAACAGGCGATCGACGAGCCAGAGCGGCACGCGGCCCTGGCCCGGGGCCGGCACCTTGGCCATGGCGATCTCGAGCTCGTAGAGCGCGTCATGGCGCGCCTCGTCGACGCGCGGCGCCTGGCTGGTCGGCCCGATGAACAGGCCCGAGAACAGGTAGGACAGCGAGGGGTGGCGCTGCCAATAGACGATGAGGCTCTTCAACAGGTCGGGACGGCGCAGGAAGGGCGATTGCGCCGGCGTCTCGCCGCCGAGCACCACATGGTTGCCGCCCCCGGTGCCGGTATGGCGGCCATCCATCATGAACTTCTCGGCGCCGAGCCGCACCTGGCGCGCATCCTCATAGACGCCCATCGTGGTCGCGACCGCTTCGCGCCAGCTCCCGCTCGGGTGGATGTTGACCTCGATGACGCCGGGATCGGGCGTGACCTTGATGACGCCGAGGCGCGGATCGTAAGGCGGCGGATAGCCTTCGAGCTGGACCTGCAGCTTGGCCGCGCGCGCCGTCTCCTCGACGGCGGCGATCAGGTCGAGATAGTCCTCGACGCGCTCGACAGGCGGCATGAAGACATAGAGCACCCCGTCGCGCGGCTCGATCGAGAGCGCAGTGCGCACCGCGCCCGTGCCGATCTCCTGCTCGACCACATCCTGGCGCACCGGCGCCGGGCCGCCCGCAACGACCGAGAATTGGGCCGGCAGGCCGGGGTCGGCGAGGACGCCGCGCTCTTCAAGTGGATCCTGCTCGATCACATAGGGAAAATCGGCCTTGGGGATATGCGGCAAGGAGCCGAGCGGCAACCGGAAGCCGACGGGTGAATCGCCCGGCACCAGGAACAGGCGCTCGCGCCGCAAGCGCCAGCGCTCGCTCATCCAGCGCCGGCCTTCGGCGGCTTCGTCGGGCGCATTCCAGCGCTGGATCGGCAGCACATAGCCCGACGGCTTGTCGAGGCCGCGCGCGAAGGCGCGCTCCATGCGGGCGCGCTGCTCGAGATCCTCGATCTTGGAATCCTCAGGGGTCACATTGACCGGCAGCTCGCTCTCCTTGTCGCGCCAATGGGGTTCGTCCTCATAGGCGGCGATCACGTGGTCGGGCGCGATGCCGAGCCGGTCCGCGAGGCCCTGGGAGAAGCCCGCCGCCTCGCGGATGCCGGCATCGTGCTTGCCCCCCTCGCTGGCGATCAGAGCGGCGTCGCGCCAGACCGACCTTCCGTCCTTGCGCCAATAGAGCCCGAAGGCCCAGCGCGGCAGGCTCTCGCCCGGATACCATTTGCCCTGCCCGTAATGCAGGAAGCCGCCCGGCGCGAAACGGTCCCGCAGCCTGCGTATGAGATTGTCCGACAGGATGCGCTTCGTCGGACCGACCGCCGAGGTGTTCCATTCGGGAGACTCGAAATCGTCGATCGACACGAAGGTCGGCTCGCCGCCCATGGTGAGGCGCACATCCTGCGCCACAAGGTCCCGATCGACGCTGTCGCCCAGCGCATCGAGCTTCTGCCAGCTCTCCTCCGAGAAGGGCCTGGTGATGCGCGGCTCCTCGCGGATGCGGTCGACCCGCATCTCGAAGCCGAACGCGACCTGAGCCTGTTCGACGGCGCCCGAGATCGGCGCTGCCGAGCGGTAATGGGGCGCCGCCGCGAGCGGCAGATGGCCCTCGCCGCAGAACAGGCCCGAAGTGGCGTCGAGCCCGATCCAGCCGGCACCCGGCAGATAGACCTCGGCCCAGGCATGCAGATCGGTGAAATCGGTCTGCGTCCCCTTCGGCCCGTCGATCGGCTCGATGTCGGCGCGCAGCTGAATGAGATAGCCGGACACGAAGCGCGCCGCGAGGCCGAGTCGGCGCAGGATCTGGACCATCAGCCAGGCCGAGTCGCGGCAGGATCCGCAAGCGAGCGACAGCGTCTCCTCGGGCGGCTGGACGCCGGGCTCCATGCGGATGACGTAGCGCACATCGCGGCTGAGGCGCGCGTTCAGGTCGACGAGGAACGGCACAGTCCCCCGCTTCTCCTGCGACAGCGAGGCGACGAAGGCCTCGAGCTTCGCCCCGGCCGGCTCGATCTCGAGATAGGGCGTGAGCTCGGCGCGCAACTCATCCGCGTAGCTGAACGGGAATTGCTCCGCATGAGGCTCGATGAAGAAGTCGAACGGGTTGATCACCGTTATTTCGGCGGTGAGCCCGACCTCGATGCTCAATTCGCTCGTCTTCTCGGGAAAGACGATGCGGGCGAGCCAATTGCCGAGCGGATCTTGCTGCCAGTTGATGAAATGCTGAGCCGGCGAAATCTTCAAGGAATAGCTCGGCACGCGGGTGCGGCAATGCGGCGCCGGCCGCAACCTGATGGTCTGCGGACCAAGGCCGATCGGATGGTCGTAAGTGTACCGCGTCAGATGGCGGAGCGCGACCAGAATGGACACCAGATCATCCTTCTCGAGTACCAGTGCGGCGGAGCCGGGCCGGGACTCTAGTTCCTTGTTTTAACTCGTCTTCTTCGGGCAGGACAGTATCGCCCCGGCCTTGGCAGGGGCAAGTTTAGCTCGAAGTCGCGTCAGGCCCCGGTCCAGCGGCCGATACCCTGGCTGAGCTTTCCACACTGCCACGGTGACGGCAAGAAAGAGCGGTGTCTCACTGTCGACCCGATCGGCGCTTCTGTGCAATTCGCGTACCCTGGGGCGGCACAAATGCGCATCCCTGGGCCCGACCGGTCGCCGAGTCGGATCCTCACGATCCGTGCGAATCCCTGTTTTCTTCAGCCCCGAAGGGATTGTAGAGCTAGGCGATCGGGTAGGGGGAGCAGCTGGATGATCCTCGGTATCGACCTCGGCACCACCAACAGCCTTGTCGGCCTGTGGCGCAACGGTGCCCCGGAATTGATCCCGAATGCGCTGGGCTCGCCGCTCACGCCATCGGCAGTCAGCATCGATGATGACGGCAGTGTCCTCATCGGCATGTCGGCGCGCGAACGCTTGTCGACCCATCCGGGCCGGTCCGTCGCAGCCTTCAAGCGGAGCATGGGAACTCAGCAGATTTTTCGGGTGGGCAGGCAAGCTTTCCGCGCCGAGGAATTATCCGCCCTCGTCTTGCGCCAGCTCAGGGAGGACGCAGAACGCTATCTCAATCAACCCGTCGTCGACGCGATCGTCACAGTCCCAGCCTATTTCGGTGACGCGCAGCGCAAAGCGACGCGCGCGGCTGGACAGCTTGCCGGCCTCAATGTGGTGAGGTTGCTCAACGAACCGACGGCAGCGGCGCTCGCATATGGCCTCCACGAAAGCCGAGCGGAGCAGCGCATTTTGGTGCTCGACCTCGGTGGCGGCACCTTCGATGTGTCGATCCTCGAACTGTTCGAGGGTGTGATGGAAGTGCGCGCCACCGCAGGCGATAACTTCCTCGGCGGCGAGGATTTCGTCGATGCCATCATGGACGGCTTCATCGCCGCGGTCGGCGAGGAGGCCGGCATTGCTCCTCGCAGTCGGAACCTGCCGGTCCACGCGGCACTACGCCGGGCCGGCGAGGTTGCCAAGCGCGCCCTGACGAATGCGCACGAACACGAAATCGTTCTCAATCATAATAGTCGCGAGTGGCGCTGGGGCATTACTCGCGAGATCTTGGAGCAACTCAGCGCGCCGCTGCTGTCGCGGCTGCGAGCGCCGATCGAGCGCGCCCTGCGAGATGCCAAGCTCATGCCTGAGGAAATCGGCAATCTGGTGCTGGCGGGCGGCGCCACGCGCATGCCGCTATTCCGCGGCCTGGCAACCAGGCTGTTTCGGCGTCTGCCGTTCGCGACAGTCAATCCGGACGAGGTCGTAGCCCGTGGCGCAGCCGTGCAGGCCGGGTTGATGGCGCGCGATGCCGCACTCGAGGATCGGGTCATGACCGATGTGGCACCATTCACCATGGGCATCGAGGTTGTCCACTCGCAGGAGCGGCAGATCTTCGCGACCGGCCTCTATCTGCCCGTCATCGAGCGAAATACCACGATCCCGGCGAGTCGCGCCGTGACGGTGCAAACAGTTCAAGACAGGCAGCGGCGGATCGATGTCCGGGTTTTCCAGGGCGAGGCACGCCTCGTGGCGAATAACATCCATCTGGGCGAGCTGCGGCTGGCCGTTCCACCCGCGCCGGCGGGCACGCAGTCCATCGAGATTCGCTTTACCTATGACACCAGCGGCTTGCTGGAAGTGGAAACCCACGTCGAGGCAACAGGCTCCACCCAGCACCTGGTGATCGAGAATCAGCCAGGTGTGCTGACGTCTGAAGAAATCGAGCAGCGCTTGGCGGCGCTGGCCCATCTCAAAATCCATCCGCGCGAGCAGGCCGAGAGCAGGGCGCTGCTGTCCCGCGCAGAGCGGCTATATTCCGAGCGTCTTGGGGAGGAGAGAGAGCGGATAGCGGGGTTGCTCGACCATTTCCGCATGTTGCTGGAGCGCCAGGACCCGACGGAGATCGCTGCCTACCGGACCGAGCTCGCTGCGTCGCTCGACGCCATCGACACGTCTTTCTTCGACTGACCCCCATGGCATGGCCCTGGGAGGCACTCGGGATCGCCCGAACCAGCGACAGGGGCGCCATACGTCGCGCCTATGCCAGCCGGTTGAAGCAAACTCGCCCCGACGAGGATACGGAAGGATTCGTGCGGCTCCGCGCGGCCTATGAGGCAGCGATGGCCCGCGCCTCGGCAGCCGCTAAGGTTCCCGAAATCCGTCCGCCGGCAAGCCCGCGAGCGCCGCCGCCGGGTGACCCTTCACTCGATCAGGATGCGCCGTCCGCGTCTTCGTGCGAGGACCGCGAGGTTGAGCCGAAGATGGCCGAGGATCCGGGCCGCCGCGACGTCTCCGCCGCGAACGCCGAGCCCGCGCCGCAGACGCGCCCACACCATCAGGGTGAAGACGCGGGCGAGGCTGAGCCACGTCCTGCTGGCGAGATTCCACGGGGTCAGGATGCTGCGTTCGCCTATTTCGGCGACGAACGCGAGATCGAGCTGAAGGTCGCCGAGGCGATGGCCCGCCAAGATGTCTCTGCGGCAGCGGAGACATTGGAGTCAGCGCGCGTCGCGGGTGGCCTCTCCCTCTCCGTGGAAATGGCTTTGTCCAATCGATTGCTTTTCCTGCTGGCGACTGATCGCACCCTGCCAGGTTTCTCGGTATTCGAGGCGGCGATCCGCCTCGGCTGGTATGGACAATCGGAAGGCCATCTGAGCTCACAGCTCGTGGATCGCCTGCAGGCTCGCATCGCGGCGGAACGATGGCTGGAGGCCCTGCGGGACAAGGCCAGATCCCCCCGCCTCTATCTTGGAGGCCAGCAAGCGGCCGCAGCACGGCTCCTGCTCGGCAGAGGACGGATGTGGCTATCCTGGTTGCTGCCGCCTGAACCACCCCTGGGCCGACTACTCGCGGAATATCGCTTTCACGAATGGTGGGTCGGACCTTCATTCGACTCGGAGAGAATCGGGTCTCTGGGCCGTTTGGTCTCGCATCGCTTCAGCCGCGTCGGCGGCGCGATCGTCCTCGCCCTGGTGTTGCTGTCGATTTACTGGGCCTTCGGGCTCGGCCTCTTAAGAGCTCCCGGCGCGTTTTGGCCGGGTATATTGTTTGTCTTCGCGCTTCGTGGCTATGCCCGGCCGATCATCGTGGCGCTGGCGATCGCAGTCGTCGTGATAGGCATCGTGAGAGTCGTCACGCCACAGACGGATCAGGCTGTGCAGGTACAGCCGATGGATCCGATAGCCGAGCTCGTCCGATTGGCGGAGGCGGGCAGCGCCGCTGCCGCTCTCGATCTGGGAGAGCGTTATGCGAGGGGCGATGCCGTCGCCAAGGACCCCGCCACAGCGGCCAAATGGTTCGAGCGCGCTCTTGCGGGTCGCCCGAGGGCCGCGGCCTGGCTCGCCTATCTCCACGAAACCGGAAATGGTGTGCCGCAGGACCTCGCAAAGGCGCGCAGCCTCTATCTCGACGCTGCGACGCGCGGCGACCCTGCGGCGCAGGCCAATCTGGCATTCATGATGGTCTCGGGGCGCGGTGGCCCAGCGGATCCGGCGGAGGCGTTCCAGTGGTATTTGCGCGCGGCGCGGCAAGGCAATGGTGCCGGCATGAACGGGGTGGGCTTCTCCTACCTCAACGGACAAGGTGTTGCACAAGACGCCGCCCGTGGAGCGCTATGGTTGCAGGCGGCGGCCGATGCCGGCCAGCCGAACGCGATGCATACGCTGGCCAGCCTGTATTTGCAGGGGACAGGCGTGCCGGCATCGCCGGCCATGGCCTATCGCTGGCTGACTTTGGCGCTTCGAAATTACCGCGCCGACGATAGTAGGCGTGCGGCAGCACAAGCCATGCTCACGCAGGCAGCGGCGCTGCTCGACGATCAGCAGAAGGCTACCGTCGACGCCGAGCTCCGCTCGTGGAGACCGCAGGCGGCGCGCCCACCCGAGCAACCGTAGCGACCGCAGCGCCCGTCTGCGGCCGGCGCGAGCCCGGCCGAATTCGTTGGCCGCGGCGACCGCAGCGCACCACCAGGGATCGCCATTTTCCCAAACAGAAGCCGCCCCTGGGGGCGGCTTCCGCTTTGTCGAGTCTGGCTGTCGATTCTATCGCAGCCGCGCGGCGACCTGACACAGCCGGACGAGGTCATCGTCGAAGGCGCTGACATTCGCCATGATCGTCGGGCAGCGCCGCTTGAGCGTCAGGCGGAGCTGCGCTCCTTGCACTCCGTCGAGGCTCGCCTGAACGGCGCCCGTTGCCGACGCCCCGGGATCCGCTACCGACTTGGCGCCCCCTGCGGAGCCAGGGCTACCCGAGGTGCCGAGCCCGGAGCTGCCGAGCCCTGATCCGGAGCCAGAGGCGCCCGACGCGGAGCCCGCAAGTCCCGAACCCGCGCCTTGCGAACCGCCGCTTCCGGAGCCAGGGCCACTGCCGGAGCCGCTGCCGCCGAGGTTCGCGCCGACGCCGGTTGCGCCATTGACGCCGTTGCCCCCACCAGCGCTGACGGCGAGACCGGCTCCGGTCGTGACGCCCTTGCCCCCACCCAGGTTCGCGCCGAGACCGGCTTGACCGTTGACGCCGTTGCCCCCACCAGCGCTGACGGCGAGACCGGCTCCGGTCGTGGCGCCACGCCCACCGCCGACCCTGCCGCCGGCGCCTGTCGCAGCCTTGACACCCTGGCTGCCGCCGATGCCGAACAGGGCCCCCAACGCTCCAGCGATCCCGCTGCCATTGCCGGCACTGGCGCCGACACCGGCTACCCCATTGACGCCGTTGTGCCCACCGGCGCTCACGGCGAGACCCGCCCCGGTAGTCGCACCCTTGCCGCCACCGAGGTTCGCGCCAAGACCAGCTCCGCCGTTGATGCCGTTGCGCCCTCCGACACTGGCGCCGAGGCCGGCACCCGCAGTGGCGCCATGGCCGCCGCCGATCTTGGTGCCGAGACCAGCACCAGCTTTGACACCTTGGCTCCCGCCGATACCGAACAGAGCGCCTAATGCCCCCACGATGCCGCTGTTATTGCCTGCGCTCGCACCCACGCCGGCGCCGCCACTTACGCCGCTGCCGCCGCCTGCGCTCGCACCCACGCCGGCGCCGCCACTTACGCCGCTGCCGCCGCCTGCGCTCGCGCCCACGCCGGCGCCACCACTCACGCCGCTGCCGCCGCCAGCGCTAGCGCCCACCCCGCCTCCGGCACCTACGCCCCCGCCGCCACCTGCGCTTGCGCCCACACCGGCTCCCCCACTCACGCCGCCACCGCCACCTGCGCTGACACCAGCTCCACCGCTCGCGCCCACCCCGCCACCGCCGCCTGCGCTCACTCCGGCTCCCGCCCCAGCACCCGCTCCGCCACCGCCCCCAGCGCTCACTCCGGCTCCCGCCCCAGCACCCACTCCGCCACCGCCCCCAGCGCTCACTCCTGCTCCGGCTCCGGCACCCACACCACCACCGCCACCTGCGCTGACACCCGCACCGGCTCCGACATCCACGCCAGCGCCAAGGGCCGCACCGCCGGCTGCCAATAGCGCCGCGACGCTCACGGACACCACTGTCATTCGCACGCCGCTCGTCTGTTTCAAGGAAATCATCTTGATATCCTCCTCTCGCTCGGCTAATGATGGCCGAGAGTTTAGCACCTGAGCGACAAGTATTCGTCAAACCAAATTTGGCTATGCTTTCCGGTCGCTAAGTAGATTTTCTAAAACTGTTTTCAATGCCGGCGACTGCTGTGGCTCACCGCAGGTGCTAACTTGCGCGCACGCGACGCCGGGCGTGCGTGCGCGGCTGCAGGCGCGCGAACAATTCGCCGAGCCTCAGGCGGACGAGGTCCATCACGACGCGGGCCGGCAAGGTCGGCTTCTGGCCGCGCGGCACCAGGATTGCGACTTCGCTGGCGGCGAGAAGCGGCTCGACGAGCGGCACATGCACCAGCTCGCCGCGCTCGATCTCGTCGACGAAGCCGATCGGCGTCGAGAAGCCGATGCCGAGCCCCATCAGGACGATCTGGCGAATGAAGTCGAGCGAGTTCGAGACGATGTGCGGCACCAGCTTGACGCCGGATTCGGCGAATTCCGTCGCCATGATCAGGTCGAGCAGCCAGCGGTCATGCAGCATGCAGACCGGGAAGGCTGCGCAATCGGTGAAGCTGACGCGGTCGCGCCCGGCGAGCGGATGGCTAGGGCGCATGACCGCGCCGATCGAGGTCGAGAATTGCGCCACCACCTCGACGTGACGCAGCCGCTTGTCGAGGAACAACAGGCCGAAATCATTCTTGCCGACGCTCATCTCCTCGCCGGTCCGGCCGGGGTCGATGCCACAGAGGGTGAGCTTCAGCTGCGGATGCGCTTCGGCGAGCTCCGCCACGACGCCCGGCAGGAAGCGCACCAGCAGCGATTCCAGGCAGGCGATGCGCACATGTCCGGTCACGGTGCCGGCAAGGCCCGCGATCTCGGCGCGCATGCGCTCGAAATCGCCGAGCGTGTCCTTGGCGTGGCGCAGCAGCACTTCGCCGGCCGCAGTGAGCTGCACGCCGCTGCTCTGGCGTTCGAACAGGGGCGCGCCGATCTCCTGCTCGAGCTTGAGGATCTGCCGGTTGACCGCCGAGGAGGCCACATGGAGCGTGTCGGCCGCGCGACGGATCGAGCCGGTGCGCGCGACCTCGACGAAATAGCGCAAAATGGCTGCGTGCATCCTCGTCTCGATTCCGCAACAGGGTCCAAACAGGCTCTCGAGAGGCGCTGCCGAAACGGCATCGCCATGCGCGAAATTATCTTCTTTTCGAGAGCATCGCCAGCGCTCTATCCTTCCGTTTCATGGCCTTCGTCTTGCATTCGCGGATGGGGCCCGGCCGCAGACCGGCCGGGCGGCGCGAGGAGGAATGCGATGAAATCTCTTGATCGACGCAATGTCCTGAAGAGCGGCGCGGCGGCAATGGCCGGGATGGCGGCCGGCCCGCTGCTTGCGATCGAGGCGCGCAGCCAGGCGAAGACGATCGTCAACATGCAGCTCGGCTGGATCGTCGGGGGCAACCAGGTGGGCGAGGTCTGCGCCAAGGCGCTCGGCTATTACGAGCAAGAAGGCCTCGATCTCAAGATCCAGGCGGGCGGTCCCAATATCGACGGCGTCGCCGTGGTGGCGTCGGGCCGCTACGAATTGGGCCAGGTGTCCTCGAGCCCTTCGCTGATGCTGGCGGCCTCGCAGGAGATACCGGTGGTCTGCTTCGGGGTCGGCGCGCAGGAGCATCCTTACGCCTTCTTCTCCCTGCCCAAGAAGCCGATCCGCAAGCCCGCCGACATGGCCGGCAAGAAGGTCGGCATCCAGGCGACCGGGATGATCCTCCTGAAGGCGTTGCTCGCCAAGAACAACGTGCCCGAGAAGGATGTCGAGATCGTCACCATCGGGGCCGACATGGCGCCGCTCCTGACCGGCCAGGTGGATGCCGTGACCGGCTGGCTCACCAACACCACGGCGCTGAAAGTGCTCGGTCCCGACCGCATCGATCTGCGGCTCTGGGATGCCGGCGTCAAGCTCTATGCGCTGCCCTATTACGCGACGCACGACACCATCACCAAGAAGGGCGACATCCTCGCCAAATTCATGCGCGCCTCCGGCAAGGGCTGGGCCTTCGCCTATGAGAATCGCGACAAGGCGGTCGATTACCTCACCAAGGAATATTCGAACCTCGTCTGGAAGGATGAGCGCGAATCGATCGACGACATGATGAAATTCGCCTTCTCGGCCAGGACCAAGGCCGAAGGCTGGGGCACGATGGACCCGGCCGTGTGGCAGGATCAGATCGACACTTATGCCAAGCTCGGCCAGTTCTCCAAGCGCACGCCCAAGCTCGACGAGGTGATGACGCTCGACATCCTCAAGGCTTCGGCCGACGCGCGCCCGAAGATCGGTTGAGCCATGGCGATCGCCGAGGCAATGACGCGCACCATCCCGGACACGGCGGCGGTCGCAGGCGCGCAGGCTGACGGCAAGAGCGCCGTCGCCTGCCAGAATGTCTCGGTGCGCTTCGTCACCGAGCGGCGCACCGTCACCGCGCTCGACAGCGTCTCCTTCTCGGTCGAGACTGGCGGGTTCCTCAGCCTGCTCGGCCCTTCGGGTTGCGGCAAGTCGACCTTGTTGCGCGTGGTCGCCGACCTGATCGCGCCGACCAGCGGCACCATGACGGTGCTCGGGCGCACGCCGCGCGAGGCACGCCTCGGCCGGGCGCTCGGCTTCGTCTTCCAGGATGCGGCGCTGCTGCCCTGGCGCACGGCGCTCGAGAACGTGGAATTGCCGCTCGAAGTCGGCGGACGCCGCAGCCTGCCCAAGGGCGCCCCGACGCCGCGCGAGCTCCTCAAGCTCGTCGGTCTCGAGGGCTGGGAGGGCAGCTTCCCGCATGAGTTGTCGGGCGGCATGCGCCAGCGCGTCTCGATCGCGCGCGCTCTGCTCGGCGGCCCGCGCCTTTTGCTGATGGATGAGCCCTTCGGAGCGCTCGACGAGATCACCCGCGACCGGCTCAACGAGGAGCTGCGCCGCATCTGGCTCGAGACCCAAACCACCATCCTGTTCGTGACCCATTCGGTCTATGAGGCCATCTATCTCGGCGAGACCGTGCTGGTGCTCGCCGCCAATCCGGGTCGGGTGCGGGAAGCGGTCAATATCGACCTGCCGCGCGACCGGGCGCTGTCGATCCGCGAGACCGAGCCCTTCAACCGCATCGCCGCCAAGATGCGCGCCCTGCTGGGGAGCGCCTCATGAGCGCTTCGACCGACATCGCCCAGGTGCTCGGGTCGCAGATCGACGACGCCGAGGCCGAGTTCCGCAGGCTGAAGCAGCGCGAGACCTGGCGGCGCCGCATCCTGCCCTGCATCGGCATCCTGATCGGCATCGGCGTCTGGGCGGCGCTGGTCTACGTCTTCAAGGTCCCGCCCTTCATCGCGCCCTCGCCCTTCACGGTCCTCGAGACGCTGATCTCGAAATTCGACGTGCTGATGAACAATCTCTGGCCGACCATGATCGAGGCCGTGGGCGGCTTCATCATCGGCAATGTGTTTGCCATCACGCTCGCCACCATCTTCGTGCACCGCAAGACGGTCTCCGAGACCTTCTTTCCGCTGGTGGTGCTGATCAACTCGATACCGGTGGTCGCCAAGGCGCCGATCCTGGTGCTGCTGCTCGGCAATGGCTTTGCCCCGAAGATCGCGATCGCAGCCGTCATCTCGTTCTTCCCGACCTTGGTGAACATGGTGCGCGGGCTCGAATCGGTGAACCCGCAGGCGATGGAGCTGATGCGGGTGCTGTCGGCCTCCAAGCGCGAAGTGTTCCTGAAGCTGCGCCTCTACAATTCGCTGCCCTATCTGTTCTCGGCCCTGCGCATCTCGGCCTCGAGCTCGGTCGTCGGTGCGATCGTCGGCGAATGGATCGGCTCGAATTACGGCATCGGCGCCCTGATCATCCAGGCGACCTACGCCTTCGATTCGGCGCTGCTCTACGCGACCGTCTTCGTCGGCTCCGTGTTCTCGGTCCTGTTCTTCATGGCGATCGGGCTCGCCGAAAGGCTGGTCGTTCGCTGGCAGCCGGCTTCCGTCGGCTGAAGGTTCGGGTCGCCTGAAGATTTGGGCCGCCTGACGGTCGCCGAGGCTCAATTCGTTCAAGGGCTTCATTCGTTACAAGGAGATGTCCATGGCCACGCCAGAGATGATCGTCGAAGCCGCAGGCGAAGCCCGGATCGCCGCAAGATCCGATGTCGTGGTGGTCGGCGGCGGCCCGGCCGGTTTCGCGGCCGCGGTCGCTGCCAGGCGCGAAGGCTGCTCGGTGACGCTCGTCGAGCGCTACCCTTATCTCGGAGGCCTCGCCTCCGGCGGCATGGTGCTGGTGCTCGACGACATGCACAATGGCGACGAGGTCACGGTGACCGGCCTGTGCATGGAGATGATCCTGCGCATGGAGAAGCTTGGCCTGTGCGTCTATCCGCCGCCTGAAGACCGCAAGCAGAGCCATGAGTTGCACCGCAAATGGGCCCGCTGGGGAGCCTTCGATTTCCGCGCCCAGACCAAGCCCGCCCCGATCGTCATGGCGGCCGCCTTCGATCCGGATGGCTGGAAGCGCGTCTCGAACCAGATGGTCGAGGAAGCCGGCATCGGGGTGCGCCTGCATTCCTGGTTCTCCAAGACGATCATGCGCGACGGGCGCATCAGCGGCGTGATCTGCGACACCAAGGCCGGGCGCGAGGCGATCCTCGGCGATGTGGTGATCGACGCCTCGGGCGATCTTGATGTCGCGGCCTCGGCGGGCGCTGCCTTCACGGAAGGCGGCTATATCGTCACCACCGTGTTCCGCCTCGGCGGCGTCGACACGGAGGAGGCCGAGGATTTCCGCGTCGCCCATCCGGAGGAATTCGCCAAGATCGACCGGCAGGCCAAGCGCACCATCGGCGGCTCCTGGGATTATTGGTGGCTGAAGACGCCGCTGCCCGGCGTCGTCTGGTGCAACTGCCCGCATATGACGAGCTATGACGCCTTGAAGGTCGAGGACCTGACGCGCGCCGATTTCGAAGGCAGGAAGCGGATCGCGGCCCTCGTCGATTATGCACGGTCCACTGTGCCCGGATTCAAGAACTGCTTCGTCGTCGATGTCGCCCCGCAGCTCGGGGTGCGCCAGACCCGCATGCTGGAAGGCGAATATGTGGTGACCAAGGAGGATGTGGTCGAGCGCGTCTATTTCCACGACACGGTGGCGCGTGGGCGCGATTATTACACACCCTACCGCGCCATGCTGCCCAAGAATGTCGAGGGGCTGATCGTCGCCGGCCGCCATTATTCGGCGACCGAGAGCGCCCAGAAGATGTCGCGCGAGATTCCGCCCTGCATGTCGATGGGCCAGTCCGCCGGAGTCGCCGCTGCACTTGCCCTCAAGGCCAATGTGGCGCCGCGCCGGGTCGAGCCTTCCGCCATCTGCGCTCATGTGCGGGCTCAAGGGGGCGACCCTGGCGACCGCCCCTCAGCCAATGCCAAGATCATGGAGAAAGCCGCGTGACCGCTTCCGATCATCTACCCTTATCCGGCATCCGCATCATCGACTTCACGCAGGTGATGATGGGTCCGGTGGCGACGCAAGTGCTGGCCGATTACGGCGCCGATGTCATCAAGATCGAGCGTCCGGGAACGGGCGATCTGTCGCGCACCTCCTTCCCCAACGATCCGGCCGGGCTCACCGGCCCCGTCTATTGCTCGCTCAACCGCAATAAGCGCTCGGTCGTCTTCGATACCAGGAAGCCCGAGGACAAAGCGACGGTGCTGCGCCTGCTCGAGACCGCCGACGTGGTCGTCAATAATTTCCGCGCCGGCGTGATGGAGCGGATGGGTTTTGGCTATGAGGAGCTGAGCAAGCGCAATCCGCGCCTCATCTACGCGGTCGGCACGGGCTTTGGCCTCACCGGCCCCTATTCGCATAAGGGCGGCCAGGACGTGCTGGCACAGGCGATGTCCGGTGTCATGGCGCGCCGCTCCGACGCCTCGCTGCCGCTCTCGGTCTACTCCACCACCTTCGCGGATTATTCGGCCGGCATGCATCTCGTCCAGGGCGTGCTGTTCGCCCTGCTGCAGCGCCAGAAAACCGGACGCGGCCAGAGGCTCTCGGTCTCGCTGCTCGATTCGATGCTCGCGGCCCAGACGCAAGAAGCCGCCTCGCAGATGATGCGCGGACGCGAGGTGAATTGGGGCGCCATGCCGCTGACCGGGGTGTTCGAGACCTCGGACGGGGCGCTCGTCATGGTGGGTGCCTTCAAGGCCGATCCGATCGGCGATATCGGCAAGGCGCTCGAGCTGCCGTCACTCAAGGACGATGCGCGCTTCACGACGCATGCGCTGCAGGTCGAGAACAAGGCGGCGCTGCATAAGATCTTCCGCGAGCGCTTCGCCAGCAACACGACCGCCCATTGGATCGCCCGGCTCGAAGAGCAGGATTTGCTCTGCTCGCCGGTGCGCACCCTTGCCGAGGCGCTTGCCGACGAGCAGACCGCCATCAACGGCATGGTCATCGAATGCGACAGTGCAATCGAGCGCGTGCGCGTCGTCGGTTCGCCGATCCATCTCGAGGACGCGCCGGTGTCGATCCGCATCCCGCCGGCTGAGCTCGGCCAGCACACGGCCGAAGTGATCGCCGAGATCGAGACGCCGCGCATGAAGGCTGCGGGCTGATGCCCATCAGATTCACCGTCGCCGACCATGTGGCCCGCATCACCATCGACCGGCCCGAGGTGCTGAACGCCATCGATGTCGCCTCGGAGCGCGAGCTGCAGCGCATCTGGGGCGAGATCGAGACCGATCGCGAGGTGCGCGTCGTGGTGCTGACGGGCGCCGGAGAGCGGGCCTTTTCGGCCGGCGCCGACATGAAGGGCGGCTCGGGAGGGAGCGGCCTCGACTATTGGGCCAATGAACGGCCGGGCGGCTTCGGCGGCATTGCGCTGCGCGACAGCCTCGACGTGCCGGTGATCGCGCGCATCAACGGCCATGCGCTGGGCGGCGGCCTCGAAATGGCGCTCGGCTGCGATCTCATCGTGGCGGCCGAGGAGGCGAGCTTCGGCTTGCCGGAGGCTCGCGTCGGCCGCCTGCCGCTCGATGGCGGCATGACCTTGCTGCAGCGGCAGATCCCGTTCCGCCAGGCGATGGGCATGCTGCTCACCGGCAGGCGCATCCCAGCGGCGGAAGCCTTCCGCATGGGGTTGATCAACGAGGTGGTGCCGCGCGCCGGGCTCGATGCAGCGGTCGAGCGCTGGGTTGCCGATATTCTGGCCTGCGCGCCCCTGTCGGTGCGCGCCATCAAGCAGGTGGCGCGGCGCACCGCGCATCTGACGGCGCTCGAGGCGCAGGCGGCGCGCCTGCCCGCCGTCGTGGCGGCACTGCGCTCCAAGGATTCGGAGGAGGGCGTGCGCGCCTTCGTCGAGAAGCGCAAGCCGGTCTGGCGAGGCGAATAATGCCTTACGTCATCGCCGATGCCTGTATCGACGTGAAGGATCGGGCCTGCCTCGACGCCTGCCCGGTCGACTGCATTTATGAGGGCGGACGCACCCTCTATATCCAGCCCGACGAGTGCATCGATTGCGGCCTGTGCGAGACGGTCTGTCCGGTCGCCGCCATCCATGCCGATGACCGCCTGCCGCCCGAGCTCACCTCCTGGATCGGGGTCAATCGCGACTTCTTCGGGCCGGAGGTGACGGGCTGGGGCCGCCCCGGCGGCGCCGATGCGCGCCACCAAACCTCGCTCGATCATCCGACAGTCGCGCAATGGCCGAAGCGGGAGCCAGACGCGGCGAAGTGAGGCAGGGCGCCTTTGCCTCGCCCTTGAACACGAGTTGTTTTTTGGGTCTAAGTCTCGAGCCTGGGATGGGCGGCTACTTCGGGCCTGTGAATGCGCCTGGACGCTGTGGTATAATCCCACTGCATGGACAAGCAGGACATCATCGCCAAGCTACGCGAGAACGCACCCGCCTTGCGGGCGCGAGGCGTGACGCATGCGGCGCTGTTCGGGTCGTACGCGCGAGGCGATGCCCGCCCCGACAGTGACATCGACATCATGATCGAGATCGGGCCGGAAGCTCCGGTTGGCTTGTTCGAATATGTCGAGATCACACAATATCTCGCCGACCTCTTCCCGAACCGGGTGGATGTGGCGAACCGAAACCGGTTGAAGGCGCTTGTACGGCCGACGGCCGAGCGCGACGCGGTCTATGCTTTCTGACCGGGCCCGCCTGGCTCTTTTTGATATTCGCGACAATGTAGGCCTCGCCAGGCAATTCGTAGCGGGGCTCTCCTACGAGGGCTTCCGGGCCGACCGCCGGACGTTCTATGCAGTGACACGCGCGCTCGAGATTGTTTCCGAAGCCGCGCGTCGCCTCCCGCCGACCTTACGGGAGCGGCACCCTGAACTGCCCTGGCGGCGATCATGGGCGTGGGCAATGTATACCGGCACAACTACGACGACGTTGCAGAGGAATTCGTCTGGCGCACGGTGCAGCACAGTCTTGAACCGCTGTTGGCGATCGTCACTGAAGAGATCGAGAAGTCCAGCGACAGGTCGTGATCTACGGCTAAACAGGCGTCTCGACCGATGATCAGGACCTCGTTGCCGAGTTCAAGGCGACGGGATGCATGAAGAGTACGCTGCTGCGATCAGGTTAATACAAAGGCCGGTCGATGAAGGGGAGGCGGACCGCGAGAAACCCGACCGTGACGCGGCCATTCGCCAGCGTGACCGGCAATTTGCCGAGCAACCCCGCCGCCGCAGGCGGCAGGCCGAGGCGCGCCAAGAGGGTCTGCGCGCCTTCGATCGACGGTTGGACGCGACCGGCCAAGCGATGCTGCTCGTCGAGCCGCAAATCGCCCGAGACCTCCGCCTTGAGGGTCGCCTTCGCCACGGTGAGCTTACCGAGATGCAGCGCACCTCCTGCGAGGCGCCAGCGCTCGAGCGGCGGTTGAGGCTGCTCCTGCTCATGCGGCAGCAAGGTCGAAGCCTGGCTGATCGACATGACGAGCTGCGCATCGGCGGGCGCATCTTCGCCGCTCAAGGCATTGGCGAAAGGCGAGACGAGCCGCGTCAGCTGCGCCGTGGCCTCGACCGCATCCTCCTCCGCCGGGCGAGCTGGATCGCGATGGACGCGAAATTCCAGGCGGTCGGCGTTGGAGGCGATCATGTTTTGCCCCTCGCGCACACGCAGCACCGGCGCCTCGATCACGAGATCCCGTTGCGGGAAGCCGCCGACGCCGAGCGCCGTGCTGGCCTGCAGCGACTTCCAGGCGACTTCGGCGCTCGGCCGGCCGGGCGCCTCGATCGACAAAGGACCTTGCGCCTCGACGACTAGGTGCAGCGGATCGCTGATCTCGGCGCGGCCGCTGAGATTAGGCAGCGCCACCACCGTCTTGCCGTCGGGAGCCGCGAGCTCAAGCTTCGCTTGATCGCAGCGCACCAGGATCCGGAAGGGGAAGCCGGAGAGCTGACGCGAGCCGCAGGAGAATTCATGGCCGGCCTTGGCCTCGCGCGCGATCGCCTCGTCGATACCGGACTGCGTCATATTGGCGAGGAAATACCACAGCCCCGTCCATGCGGCCCCGATGAGCACGAAGGCCACAATGAGTCGCGCGACGAGGCGCAGACCGCTTCGAGGTTTCGCCTGCGTTCGAGCAGCGGCAGCAGGCTGTATGGGGTTTGGCATAAGGATTGTTTGCTGGGTTTCGAGCTGATAACGGCGGATCACCGAGATGGAGCGCAAGCGGGATGAGCGTCAAGGACGACGATGGCGATTTCTGGGTGTTCGGTTACGGCTCCTTGATGTGGCGGCCGGGCTTTCCGCATGTCGAGCGGCATGCGGCGCGCCTTAACGGCTATCATCGCTCGCTCTGCCTCTATTCGCACGGCTATCGCGGCACGCCCGAGCGGCCTGGCCTGGTGCTCGGCCTCGACCATGGCGGCTCCTGCGTCGGTGTCGGCTTCCGCGTCGACGCGGCGGATCGCGAGGCGACCCGCGCCTATCTCACCTGGCGCGAGGGAACGGAAGTCTATCGGGCGCTGAGCGTCAATCTCTGGCTCGTCGACGGCAGGCGCGTCTCGGCGCTCGCCTATGTGGTCAAGCGCTCGCATCCCCATTATGCGGGCCGGCTGTCGCAGCCGCAGCTGCTCGACCATGTGCGGCTGGCGCATGGTGACAAGGGAAGCTGCCGCGATTATGTCGTCTCGACGCATGCGCATCTCGTGAGCCTCGGTGTGCACGACGCACATCTCGCCTGGCTCGCCGAGCAGCTCGGCATGCCGCATGATCAGGCAGCAGCGCATGGGCATGTCGCCATGGCGCGCGAGGTCGAGACGCATATTCATTGATCGGCGTGTTAGGCGAGGATCATGCCCGAATGACGATCCGGCTCACCGCACCGGCGCCATATTGAGGTCTTGACGCCGCATTGCGGCCCTTCCCGGCCTTGTTTGCGCCAATCGGTTGGGCGTTGTTATATCGCCGGCGCGAAATGGGGATTCGTTTCGCTGCCGGTTCCTGCACGATAATTCGGGGAAGGCGAGGCGGGTCCGGCCCGCAGAACCTCATCGCTGCACACCCTCGAGACGAATTGCGAGACGAATTGCGAAAGATGGCTCCAAGATTGCCGTTCATGCCGAATCAAACCCGTCCCCGCAATCGCGGCGCGAGAGCCGGCGCGCTGGCCCTGTCGCTCACGCTCGCGCTGATCGCTGGACTCCTGCTTCCGGGGCCAGGCCTCGCCCAGGCCCCGCCGTCAGCGGCGCCGGCCGCAAGCGATCAGGCACCCGATCCCGAGATCGCACGCCAGCAGGCTCAGCTCGACGGCATCAAGCGCGAGCTCGACCAGATCGAGCAATCGCTCAACGATCCGAAGCTCGATGACGGCCGCCTGACGGATTTGCGCGACCGGCTGGAGCCGGCGGCCCAGCAGCTCACGGCCTTCATCGCGGCCATCTCGCCGCGGGTCACGGACCTGAACCAGCGCGTGGCCCAGCTCGCGCCCAAGGCCGCGACCGAAAAGCCCGAACCCGACAAGACCGGCGCCGCCAAGGCCGATCCGAATGCACTCGCACCGGCGGCCCCACCAGCCGCACCGGCCGCCCCTGACACCCCGGACGTCTCGCGCATGCGCGAGACGTTGACGGCAGCGCGCGACGCCGCCGTCGGGCTCCTGAACACGGCGAACTCCCTGCAAGTCCAGGCCGTGCAGCTCGCCAATCGCATCGCCGACCGGCGCCGCGCGAATTTCACCGAGAAGATCCTCGAACGCTCGCCGAGCATCATCGCACCCCCTTTATGGGAGGCTGTGGTGTCGAGCGCGCCCTCCGTCGCCAGCTCGCTGTGGCAGACCGTGACGTCGTGGATCGGCAGCCTACCTGGCCGGTTGACCGCACAGACGAGCCTCGAGCTCGCGATCGTCGGCCTCTTCGCCTTCGTGGCCGTCGGGCCCGGCCGTCGCTTTGCCTATCGCCTCATCCGTAGGACCGAAGAGCGGCGGCCGCCCTCGACGCTCGGCATCGCGCTCGGCGCCGTCATCCTGGCGATCGCCGGCGTGGTGCTGCCGCTGCTCGCAGTCGCCGCGCTCACCGAGGTGATGGACGAGATCAACTTCGCGCCGCGGCGCTTGATGTCGCTGATAAGAGCGATCCTCTACGCGCCGGCCTTGCTGCTCGCGGGGCGCGCTGTCGTGCATGCGGTGCTGGCGCCGGGCGTCAGCCGGCTTCGTCTGCTGCCGGCGAGCGATTCAGGTGCCTTCAAGATCTTGCGGCTCGTCAGCCTGGCGATCCTGGTGTGGGCCGTGGCGGCGATCAGCGAGGCGGCGGTGCGAAGCGTCTATGCGCCTGTCAACCTGTCGGTCGCCATCAAGGGCTTGGCGGCGCTGGCGTTGAGCGCCCTGTTGATCACCGCGCTGCGCGGCGCAGCGCAAGCCGATGCCGAAGCTGAAGCCGCTTGTCTTGGCCCTTATGTCGATCCGGGCGGCCGGCTCGGCGGCCTCGCCCGCATTCTTGGATGGATTTGTGCCACGACCCTCGGCATCGCAGCGCTCCTCGGCTACAACGCGCTCGCCTGGTTCCTGGGCCAGCAGATCCTCTGGGCAGGCGCGCTGTTCGCGATCGCCACCATGGTCGTGGCGCTGATCGACGCGCTCGCGGCCCAGATGCGGCGGCACGACACGGCCGTCTCCCGCTTCGCGCATCTGCAGATGGGACTGCCCGAACGGGCGCTCGAGCAGGCCGGGGCCTTGGTCGGCGGGGTACTCAAGGCCGTCACCATCGTGCTCGCTCTGCTGCTCCTGCTGGCGCCTTGGGGCGTGGAATCGGGAGGCCTCGCCGAGGCCCTGCAAGCCGTGATCTTCGGCTTCAGCGTCGGCGGCGTGACGATGTCGCTCTCCTCGCTGGTGATCGCGGCCATGCTGTTCGCGGCCGGCATCTTCGTCACGCGCATCCTGCAGAACTGGCTCGAGACGGAATTCCTGCCGACCACGCAGATCGATGCGGGCTTACGCAACTCGATCCGCACCGCGGCCGGCTATCTCGGCAGCTTTGTAGCGGCGGCGCTCGCCTTGTCGGCGCTCGGCCTCTCGGTCGACCGGCTCGCAATCGTCGCAGGCGCGCTCTCGGTCGGTATCGGCTTTGGCCTGCAATCCATCGTCAACAATTTCG
The DNA here is from genome assembly GCA_900104855.1 of Rhizobiales bacterium GAS188. Lineage (NCBI taxonomy): Bacteria > Pseudomonadati > Pseudomonadota > Alphaproteobacteria > Hyphomicrobiales > Rhizobiales bacterium GAS188. Next base: position 3,039,035 of record FNSS01000001.1, on the reverse strand, counting down.
TCTCCGGCCTCATCCTGCTCTGGGAGCGGCCGATCCGGGTCGGGGATTGGGTGGTGGTCGGCGCCGAGGAGGGGATCGTGCGGCGCATCAATGTGCGCGCCACCGAGATCGAGACCTTCGACCGCACCGCGGTCATCGTGCCGAACTCGACCTTCATCTCAGGGATCGTCAAGAACAAGGTCTTGTCCGACCGGTCGGGTCGGGTGAACATGGTCGTCACGGTCGCCACGACCGAAGATCCCGAAAAGGTGCGCGACCTGCTGTTCCTGGCCACCAGGACCCATCCGGAAATCCTGAGAGAGCCTGCGCCGGTGGTGCAATTGAAGAATTTCAGCGCCGCCGGCATCGATTTCGAGCTGTTCGGCTTCGTCGCCGACGTGAACCAGACGGGGCGGATCAGCAGCGAATTGCGCTTTTCCATTCTCAAGCGCCTGCGCGAGGCGGAAATTACCCTGCCGACGGCCAATCCGGCTCTCACCACCCAGCAATTGGAGACAGCTTTTGCGAATCTGGCCCGATCGATCGAGGAAGGACGGATGGAGGGCGAGACGGCTCGCGGCGTCCCCAAGCGCGCGACCGCAAGCGGGCGCACTTAGAATGTGCGCAACGGCTTTCGCGCTCGTGGCCATGCTCACGGGCTGCGTCGAGACGCACCCGGCAGCGATCCCGGTCATGTATCGCTCGATGGCGACGCCAGGCGCCGCGGTCGACCAGACCGAAGCTGCCGATCTCCTGAACGGGCATCGGCGCCTCAAGGGCCTTGCCGCCATGAGCCCCGACCCCACCCTCGAGCGGATCGCCGCGGACGCTGCCCGCGAGCTCGCGAGCCGCAATCAGCCGGACGCCATCGTGGCGACGAAGATCCGCGGCGAGCTCGTCGCGGCTCACGTCTCGACCGCGCATACGGCCGAGAACCTGTCGGGGGGATATTTCACCTTGGCCGATGCCTTTTCGGGTTGGCGTGGAGCACCGCGCCAGGAGCGCACCATCAGCCTACCGGCCGCGACCCGCTTCGGCATCGCCAGCGCCTATGTGCCCGGCTCGAAATACACGGTCTATTGGGCCCTCGTGGTGGCGGGACCGTAAGGCCTCGAATATCGCATCAAGGTCGGCGAGCGCCGGGCCTGTGTAGCGAAGCCTCACAGCCCGTGTTTCGCCCAGACGGCGCGCACCTTGTCTTCCGTGGCAAACTCTCCGCGCGACGCCGCCTGCCTCGACGCGGCGAGCGCGGCGCGTTCATCGCCCGTCAAGGCGATCTGCGGCTCATCGTCACCGGCGAGGCGCAACACGAGACGCGCGATTTCGTCCTGTGTGTCAGGCCGAAGGCTTCGAGCGGCCTCAAGGGCACGATCAAGCAATATCGTCATCGGAACAGGTTACGCCTTTCCAAGATGGCGGCGGAAGCTAAATCCGGGCGAATTGATCAGATCACAACCAGCTTCACCACCAGCTTTTGCCGGCCGCGCCGGCAGGAAGCCGCAGATGCACACTCATGCTCGCCGCGATATCGGCAAGGCTGTCGCGACGCCCGATAGAGCCTCCCGCCACACCGGGTCCGAAGCACAGGATGGGCGTGTGCTCGCGCGTATGGTCCGTGCCGCGAAAGGTCGGGTCGTTGCCGTGATCGGCCGTGATGACGCAGATATCGCCAGGGCCCAGCAGCGCCTCGATCTCCGGTAGCCGCGCATCGAAGGCTTCGAGCGCCGCCGCATAGCCCGGCACATTGCGCTGATGACCGAATTCCGTGTCGAAATCGACGAGGTTGGCGAAGACGAGGCCGCCCGCCGGCAGGTCGCGAAAGGCCTCGAGTGCCGCCGTCAGCATCGCCATGTTGCCGGCAGCCTTCACCTCGCGTCCCGTGGCGCGGTGGGCGAAGATGTCGCCGATCTTGCCGACGCTGACCATGGCGCGGCCATTCTCCTGGAGCCGGTCGAGCAAGGTCGGGCGCGGCGGAGGGGTCGCGAAATCCTTGCGGGCCGGCGTGCGACGGAAGCCCGATTGCGCATCGCCCACGAAGGGACGGGCGATGACGCGCCCGATCCGATAGGGATCGCAGATCAGCCTTGCGGCCTTGCACAGGCCATAGAGCCGCTCGAGCCCGAAGGCCTGCTCATGGGCGGCGATCTGGAAGACGCTGTCGATCGAGGTGTAGCAGATGGGCCTGCCGGTCGCGATGCTCTCAGCGCCGAGCTCGGCGATGATCGCGGTGCCCGAGGCATGGCGATCCCCCAGGATGCCGGGCAGGCCACCCTCGCGGATCAGCGCCTCGATCAGGGCCGGCGGAAAGGCCGGGCGGCGATCGGGGAAATAGCCCCAATCGAAATCGACCGGAACGCCGGTGATCTCCCAATGGCCGGAGGGCGTATCCTTGCCGCGCGATGTCTCGACCCCGTAGCCATAGGCGCCCCGCGGCGCAGCTGACGACGAGAGACCTGGAGGCACACGCCCGGTCGAGGCCTCGCAGGCAAGGCCGAGCCCCAAGGCGGCGAGGTTCGGCAGGCTGAGCTTCCCCTGGCGCAGGCCGGGTTGGTCGCCGCGCCCGGCCGCGCAGGCCTCGGCAATATGGCCGAGCGTATCGGCGCCTTCGTCGCCATAGGCGGCCGCATCCTCGGCGCCGCCGATGCCGACCGAATCCAGAACGATGAGGAGGGCGCGGGCTGGCCGCATCGCGTCCATTTAGGCCCCGGCCTTCTCAGACGGAGCTTTGGCGTGCGTTTCTTGGGCGTGCATTTGGGCGCGCGCGTCTTGTGCAAGCTCGACCAGCACGGCACGCAGCTCCTCCGGCGTGTGCACCGCTCGCGGGAAGACGAGACGCCGGCGCTCTTCGGAGAACGCCAGGTCGCAACCCTCGGGGTCGAGTCCGGTGAGCCGCCAAGCGCCGGCCGGGGCGCCGAGCAGGATTGTCGCGTAGAGTGAGATCGCCTCGGCATGGTCGCTGTTCATATGGGCGAGCGCCCCTTCCTCGGCCGAGATCAGGGCCTGAGCTTCGGTGATGTCGGTGAGGATATCGGGGGCCGGAAGCTGCGCGGCGCGGGCAAATCCGCCATTCAGATGCGCATCACCCACCGCAAGCCGCCAGAAGGCGAAATCGCCGAAATCGGCGTAGAGCGCGGCTTTGGGGTTGCAGGCGAGGAAGCGCCGCCGGGCTCTCGTTCCCTCTTCGCTCTCGCGATCGAGCCGACGGGCGAGCGCGTTCAAGGTCAGCCGCGGATGGGCGAGGGGATCGCCGCGCCCGAGCCGCGCCAGCAGCAGCGAGGCGCGCCCGTCGCGCTCCAGATGGCCGGTATGGGCGGCGAGCCGCGACAACAGGAGAAGCGGGCTACCGTCGACATCGGTCGCCACGGTGACGAGTGTCGAAAAGGGTGCGCCGCTCGCATCGAGCGTCGCCAGCGCGCCGGTCGGCGTGGCACGCAACAGCGATTTTGCCAGGGATCCGGCATCGAATTCGCGAACCGCACGCGATTGCGAGCCGGCTTCGTCTTGTCCGGTGGAGGAGCTTGCCATAGGCTCCTTGTAGGCGGATGGGCGTCCTCCGCCAAGATTTCGGGTGAAAAGTCTCCGGGTGACAGGCTTTCGCCCGAAAAGATGCGTCCGTGCCGGTCCGATCCACCGTCGTCAGCCCATCGCCACATCGTTCTCCTGCATACCGTTCTCCTGCATGTCGTCCATCCTCGAGACCATCTCCGCAATCTCCGCTCGCGAGCTCGCCGCCTCCGCGGCACGGGCCCGGGATCTGGTGGCGGGCGGGATGCACGGTCTCGGGCGGGCCGTCGTTGATCTCGTCTACCCGCCGGCCTGTCTCGTCTGCTACGCGGCGACCGCCGAGCCGCGGGCGCTGTGCGCCAGCTGTTGGGGCCGGCTGCGCCTGATCGAGCGACCCTATTGCGAGCGGCTGGGAACGCCGTTCTCGGTCGATATCGGCAAGGGGCTCCTCTCGCCGGCCGCCATCGCCAATCCGCCGGTCTATGAACGGGCCCGGGCCGTGGCGCGCTATGACGACGTGGCCCGCGCCTTGGCGCACCGGCTCAAATATGGCGACCGCCTCGATCTTGCGGCGACGATCGGCGGCTGGATGGCGCGTGCCGGCGCCGAGCTTCTGGCCGAGGCCGACCTGATCGTGCCGGTGCCGCTGCATCGCCGCCGCCTCTGGGCGCGACGCTTCAACCAGGCGGCCCTGCTCGCCGATGCGGTCGGGCGCAGGGCCGGCAAGCGCGTCGACGCCTTCCTGCTGGCGCGCCGGCGGCATACCCGTCCTCAGGTCGGATTGTCACGGGCCGAGCGCCAGAGCAATCTGTCGGGGGCTTTCCTGGTCCCCGAGGAGGCGAAGGCGCGGCTCGCGGACTTACGCGTGCTGCTCGTCGACGACGTCCTGACCACCGGCTCGACGGCCGATATGGCCGCCCGCGCGCTCTTGCGCGGCGGTGCCAAAGCCGTCGATGTTCTTGTTTTCGCAAGGGTTGTGCATGACGGATTTGCGACTACATGAGTGCGATTGGCTGAGCCGCGATGCGTGGACCAACATCCGCGTTACGGTTCCTAGTTTTTGATATCGCATCATTTTTCCCGAAAAGCGGAAGGCCACTTTTCGGAATGATGCTCGGTTTGAGGCAGGGATGATGCGTAAGGTGACGATCTACACCAAGTTCTGGTGCTCCTATTCGCAGCAGGCGAAGGCGCTGCTCGAGCGCAAAGGTGTCGATTTCACCGAAATCGACATCGACAAGGAGCCGCAGCTGCGCGACGAGATGCTGCAGCGCTCGGGCGGCAGGCGCACCGTGCCGCAGGTCTTCGTCGGGGCGACCCATGTCGGGGGCTGCGACGATCTCTATGCGCTGGACGCGAAGGGCGGGCTCGACCCGCTGCTGACCGGCAGCGCCGCGTGAAGGACATGACATCGTGATCGCCTATACGCTCTGCTGCGATGCCGGCCACGAATTCGAGAGCTGGTTCGCGTCGAGCGCGGCCTATGACACCCAGGCCAAGCGTGGCCTGGTCAGCTGTCCGCTCTGCGGCTCGGCCAAGGTCGGCAAGGCGATCATGGCACCCTCGGTGGCCCGCACCGACAAAGGGCCGCGCCAGGGCGGTGAGGCGCCTTCGGCAACGCCTGCCGCCGAGCCGGAACGCCCCGACGAGCGCCCGATGGCGATGCTCGGCGAGCGCGAACGGCAACTGCGCGACATGATACGCGCCTTGCGCAAGCATGTGGCGGAAAATGCCGATTATGTCGGTCCGCGCTTCCCCGAGGAGGCGCGGCAGATGCATAATGGCGAGATCGAGCACCGCTCCATCTGGGGAGAGGCTTCGGCCGAAGAGGCCAAGGCGCTGGCCGAAGAGGGCGTCGAGGTCCAGGCCCTGCCCATGCTGCCGAACGACCGGAATTGATCCTTCCGAACCGCGGGCGTCCTCGCCCGCCCTCGAGAACGGCCCAGGCGTTGCCGCTGGGAGGAAGGGCGACCGAGACGGTCGCGGTCCCAGGGCGCTGGCCCTCGCCTCCGTCAGAAGCCGCGCTCCTCGCCATGCCAGCGTGACTGGATGCACAAAGCTGTGAGCAGGCCGAGCAGCAGCGACATCACCCAGGGCCCGAACAGCCCGGCGATGATGACCGCGGCGATGAAAGACCACATTCCGTATTCGGCGAGTCTTTGCTTTGTCATGATACGCAAGCCCGGCAACATCATGCGAATACGTTAAGTATTCATTCATGAACCATTGCCGAATAATCATGGTTTCCAGCGGCTTAACGAAGGTGAATCGTGTGGCCCGCATACGGGTCGCGTTCGGACCCGGCCATCGCGGAAAGGTTCACGGCGTCGCTTGCACCAGCTTGCCGGCAAAGATCGGGGCGCTGGTGGGGGCGCCGGTCGGCGAGCCGCCCGCCGGCTCCAATGTCACCGCATAGGTCGCGCTCTCGACCACGGCCGGATCATAGCCGGCGAGCGCCGGACGCACCGTGAAACCCTGATCGGCGATGACACCGAGCGATCTTGGTGCGCCGAGCTTGTCGTGGATCAGCCACAATTCATAGCTCTTGCCGGCCTGCCGTTCGGCCGCGACCGGGCGGACTGTCAGGAGGCGCGAATTGAGATTGACCTCGACCAGGAAGGCCGGGGAGGCTGCGTCCTTCTGCAGCACCGCGACGAAATTCGACGGCTGGGGCGGGCGCAACATATCCTGCCAGACGACGGCCAGAGCGAGCCCGGCGGCAAGCGCGCCGGCCGCGAATGCGGCGTTCCGCCAGCGGCGCAGACGGCGCGTCAGATCGATGATCTCGGGCGCGGCCGGCGCGCCGGTTTGCGTCAAGTCTTGCGTGGAACTTCGGATCCGCGCCTCGATGCGCGCGAACAGGCCTTCGGGCGGCTCGATTGCGGGAGAGGCCTCGTCGAGCGGCCCGAGACGGCGCTCCCAGGCGATGATCGCCTGGTCGAGATCGGGCTCGCGCTGGCGGCGAGCCGCCACGGCGGCGCGTTCAGCCGCATCGAGCGTGCCGAGCACATATTCGCCCGCGAGCGCGTCGATGTCGTCTTGGTCGCTCATGACGACAGGCATAGTCGCAGTTGCGCCAGGCTGCGATGCAGCCAGGTCTTGATGGTGGGCACGGGCGCCTCATAGCGCGCCGCCAAGGCCTCGCGGCTGGCGCCGTGATAATAGGCGAGCAGCACCATTTGCCGCTTCTGCGGATCGAGCTTGTCGAGACAGGCGAGAAGCTGGCGCAGCTTTTCGCTGCGCTCACGCGCCGCCAGCGGGTCGGGGTTGTCGGCGGCCGGCTCGAAGCCCTCGGGCATGTCCTCGACCAAGGTCATGGGTTTGCGCCTGACCTCATCGAGCGCCCGATTGCGCACGATGGCGGCCATCCAGGTCACCGGCGATGCTTTGGCGGCGTCGAAATCGCCGGCCCGTTCCCAGATCTTGGCATAGACCTCCTGCAGCACCTCCTCGGCCAGATCGCGCCGCCGCAGGATGCGAAAGGCGGTGCCGAACAGCTTGGCGCTGGTGGCGCGATAAAGCTCGGCGAAAGCGGCGCGGTCCTGGCGCGCCACGCGGCCCATCAGCTCGACGATATCCTCGGATGCCCTCATGCCCCGTTCCGTCTCGAGCGGCGGCGCAACGCAGCTGCCATCCTGGACATTATCGCGAATTCGGACGCACGCCAGGGCATTTTCCGGCGCCGCGGATGATGCCGCTTCGGCTGATAATACAGGCGAAATGCAGGGAAACAGCTCTCCCATCCGGCGCGATCGGAGCGGAGACATCTCGACAAACGAAAGATGGGGCATCGTTGCCTCTCTTTCACCTCTCCCCGCCCTTTGCGGGGAGAGGGAACTGCGCTGCCGCCCACTCGTCGCGTGTGCCTACAACATCCCCTCCGATTCTCGAGGCCGGGGCTCGACGCCGTCGAGCCCCGGCGCCCCGCTCAGGGCAGCATCACGGTGTTGATGACGTGGATCACGCCATTCGACTGGAACACATTGGCGATGGTGATCGACGCCACATCGCCTTTGTCGTCGGTCAGCGTGAGACGGCTCTTCCCCTTGCGCATCACGGTGAGCGTGTCGCCTTCGACGGTCTTGATCATGGCCTTGCCGCCACCTTGATCGACCTTGTCGGCGAGGTCCTGCGCCGAGAGCTTGCCAGCAACCACATGGTAGGTGAGGATCTTGGTCAGCGTCGCCTTGCTCTCGGGCTTCACCAGGGTCTCGACGGTGCCGGCCGGCAGCTTCTTGAAGGCCTCATTGGTCGGGGCGAAGACCGTGAACGGGCCGGGGCTCGCCAGCGTATCGACGAGGCCGGCCGCCTTGACGGCCGCAACCAGCGTCGTGTGATCCTTCGAGTTGACGGCGTTCTCGACGATGTTCTTGGACGGATACATCGGGGCGCCCCCGACCGTCACGGTCGTCTCGGCGAGGCTCCGCGACGGATGGAGAGCGTAGCCGGATGCGGCGAGCGTCAGCGCCATCGCGACGCCGGCGAGCCGGCGCGTGCTGTTGGAAAGCATACTGGTCGTCCTTCTGTTGCTTGACTCATCCGCGCCTCCCTCAAGGCTTGGATGACAAAGCTACGGGGACGAATCTCGAAAGTTTCAGCGCCGAACAGGAGGGCCGGCCGCAAGACCCTCTCAGCTGACGATCTTTTCCATCTCGGACCAGGCGCGCCGCAAGGCCTCGACATTGAAGCCCGGCCGATGCGCGGCGTCGATCACCGGGCGCTCGCGCCGCGCCACGAGGTCGATGGCATGGCCGAGGCCTTCCACCATGTCGGGCGGCACGACCACCGCCCCATGACGGTCGCCATGCACGAGATCGCCGGGCTTCACGCGCATGCCGAGCACATGCACGGTGACGTCGAGCGCCGTGAGATGCACATGCGCATGGCTCGGCATGACCGAGCCCGCCAGCAGCTGGAAATCAGCGTCCATCGTGCCGAGATCGCGGATCGAGCCGTTGGTGATGCCGCCGGCGACCCCGAGGCCGCGATGGATGGCGACCTGCACCTCGCCCCAGAAGGCGCCGATGCCGCATTGCTGGTCCTCATCCTCGATGACCACGACCGCAGGGCCGGGCTGCGCCGCCACATAGTCGTAATAGGCGAGGCGCCGCGCAGTGAGGGCGTCGGCGGATTCGCGCGGCGGCGCTGAGCAGGCGATGGTGGCAGTCCTGGCATAGCCGACGATCGGCGGCAGCTTGGGATCGGCCGCGACGACCGGCTTGCGCGTAAAACCCTCTCCGAGGCGACGACCCGCGACCAGCTCCAGCGCGTTGCAGATCGTGGGCGTGTCGACGGAACGCATCAGACTCAACAGCTTGTCGTCGGCTCGCATTCCTGATCCTCCTTGGGCGTCTTTTGGGCGCCTTGCTTGAAGCGGCAGCAAAGCTAACCACGCCCGGCGGCCGCCGCCTATCCCGCAAACGACATTCGTCGCATGCGCACCAGGCGCTTCATTTGGCGTGGCACCTTCCTTCGTCATGGCCGGGCTTGTCCCGGCCATCCACGTCTTGCCTTCCTTCATCATGGGCTGAGTACCTGGAAGATGCAGCCGGTCGGTGGTCTAAGGTCCGAATGGGGCGATACTTACCCCGTCGCTGGTTCCAGTTAGGCGTGGATGGCCGGGACAAGCCCGGCCATGACGTGTGCCCGCCGCTCAGGCCTTGCCGCCCTGCGTCTCCTCGCCATGGCGAAGGATCAGCGGCGTCTGCGCCAGGGCGAAGATGAGGGTGAGTGGTATGGTGCCGAAGCTCTTGAAGTTGACCCAGGCCTCGGTCGAGAAATTGAGCCGGACAACCTCGTTCGTGACCGCCAGCACGAAGAAGAATATGGCCCAGCGGAAGGTGAGCTTGCGCCAGCCGGCCGGCGTCAAGGTGAGCACCTGGTCGAGCACCAGCGGCAGGAGCGGCCTGCCCATGGCGAGGCCGCCGAGCAGGACGGTGCCGAACAGGCAATTCACGATGGTCGGCTTGACCTTGATGAAGGTCTCGTCATGGAGCGCGATCGTCAGCCCGCCGAAGACCAGCACCACCACGGCCGAGACGACCGCCATCACCGGCAGCTTGCGCAGCAGCCAATAGGAGATGGCGAGCGAGATCAGGATCGCCACCATGAAGGCGCCGGTCGCCGCGAAGATGCCGAAGCGGCCATTGGCGAGGAAGAACAGGACGAGCGGCGCGAATTCGAGCGCGAGCTTGACGAAGGCGTTCGGGGCGTTGGAGGTGGCCATGCCGCGCCTTTCGCATGAAAGCGGGCGGCGGGGAAGCGGGCGGCGTCCCGATACTAGTAAGCCGACATGCCGCCGTCGGGCGGAGGCAGATTGCCGCGCTTGTCCTTGACGAGGGAATCGGGCGTGACCGTGAAGATCGCGCATAGCCGGGTCACGAAAGCCACGAACCATTTCCCGATCGCACGCATCGTTCCACCTCCGTGTTCAGGACCAGATCGCGAAACGCACTCCGTCTATCTGCCTTTATGGGGCCTCAAGCCTCCATCCATCACGAGATATGGGAAGCTGACGCATCTTGTTCAATCGGCCGGGATCGCTCAGGCCCGGCGCGCCACGACAAACAGGCGCGGAAAGCGCAACAGCACCTTGCCATCGACGCGCGGCTTATAGGCCGCCGCGATCTTCTCCTGATAGTTCTGAAGGAAATCCGGCCGCTGCGGCGGCTCGAGGGCTTCGAGGAAAGGCCGAAGCCCGGTGCTCTTCACCCATTCGACGATGGCCGCGGGCCCCTCGAGCACGTGATTGTAGATGGTGTGCCAGATATCGACATTCGCCGAGAGCGGCTTCAGCAGGTCGTAATAGGCGGAAGGCTCAGGAAGGAGCCCGCGCGCCGCCGCCGCTTTCGCCAGCCTCGCCGCGAAAGGGCCGGAGCTTGCCGTCTCGCGCATCAGCGCATGGGTCGGCTCGTCGAGATTATCCGGCATCTGCACGGCGAGCACCCCGCCGCTCGCGAGCGTGCCGAGCAGGCGCCGCAGCACGGCAGGGTGGTCCGGCACCCATTGGAACACCGCATTGGCGAACATGAGATCGGGCGGCGTCCGCGGCGACCAGCTCGAAAGATCGCCGAGCTCGAAGCGCGAACCGGGCAGGCGCTTCCGCGCATCCTCCAGCATGGCGGGCGAAGAATCGACGCCGATCACCTGCGCCCGCGGGAAGCGCTCGACGATCAGCTCGGTCGAATTGCCCGGCCCGCAGCCGAGATCGCAAGCGAGCTTCGCCTCGCCGAGCGGCACACGAGAGAGAAGCTCCCGCGCCGGGCGCGTGCGGTCATCCTCGAAGCGCTTGTAGAGCGTAGCATCCCAATCCGACACGTCGGCATCTCCTCGCGATCATCGCGCCGGCCCTCGAATTCGGGAACCGCCGAGCTTGCAAAACCGTTTGGCAATGAGCCCGCCATCGCGCGATGACGGCAGGTGGTAGATGAGGGGGCCAAATCCTGCAATCTCACCAAAGCCGTGCAATCCACCAAGTCATGCGATTGCGGAACGGAGCATAGGCGTGGATGGGTCCGGCCGCCTGAGCGAAATGACCACCGGAGGCGCCATGCCAGGCATGCGGACGGGCATTCCTCGCGGTCGCGCATTCTGACATGTCTCACCGCCTGACAAAGCCTGCTCGAGATCCAAGCCTCACTGCTCGAGATCACTGTGGAACGAGATGACCGCAACAGCACGGGATGACGGGATGGCGTCGCCGAATGCCGGGCAGCTCACGCTCGCGGCGCGCCTGTTGCGACGGTTCTGGCCGCAGCTTCTCGTGGTCGCGCTTGCCGGGCTCCTGGTCGAGGATCTCCTTTTGGAGCTAGCGATACGCATCGGCTTCCTCAACCATCTGGCCGGTCTCGTCGCCCTGACGCTCGTCGTCCTGGTGAAGCTCGTGGCCGTCGTCGCCATGCTGGAGATTCTGCGTCCCGCGCTGCCGGCGCTGGCCGCGGCCCGAGACAGCTCACGGCAGACGATCGGAGACCAAGATGGCGGCCCTCCTCGTTTCGCGGCGATCTTGACCGCGGCGCTGGTTCCCTTCTTCGCCTATTACGCGGCCTGGGGATTTCTCGGCGACACAATCCGCGAATATTCGCGCCTCGCGCTCACGCTCGATCCGTTCGGCAGCCACGGCATGGTGCTCGATGTGCTCGGCGGCTGGTGGCTCATCCTGTCCGTCGCCTTGGCGTGGGTTATCCGGCGCGCCGCCAACGCGATGAAGGCTCGAAGCAATGCCGCGACCTGGGAAGGGGTCATCGTCGTCTGCGAGGCCAATTGGGCCTTCATCGGCCTCTATGTCCTGTCGCGATGGAAGGACGACGCGATCGCCTGGCTGGCCGCGGGCGGGATCGCGGAATTCGGCCAAACGATCTTCGGATGGTTGTCGGCCTGGGTCGCCTCCGCCCGCGCGGCCGAGCTGGTGCCGGTCGAGCACGCATCATCGGGGTGGCTCGATCGCGCCCAGGGGGTCTTTTTCTATGGGCTGCTGCCGGTCGTCTGGCTGACCATGGCGGCCCTCATCTACGGCTACGACATTCACGGTGGCGCAGGCCTCGGATCGCCGCGAGTGATGCGCGCCATCGAACGATACCGGTCGCTGCCGCGCTTCCTGCGGGATTTCGTCTCCCAATTCACCGAAGGCTATCTCAAGCGCTACCGCGCACTGGCGAATGGAGTTCGGCTCACATTCACCTCGAGCCTGATGCTCATTCTGACGCTGGTCGTCAGCTATCGCCTGCTCGACTGGCTTTCGGCCTGGGCATGGTTCGGTCTAACCCGCCTCGTCGGCGCCCATGAGCTCGATGCCTGGCAGGTGATTGCCCATAGTCTTTCGCTGATGCTCGGCAGCCCGAGCGATCCGGGAGCGGACGGCGTCCTCATCTTGCCCATCAAGATCTGCCTCCTCGCCGCCACGCTGGAGCGGGCTGTCGCACTTGGCGGCCGGTGGTCCAGCGGAGAGCCCGCAGGCGCTGAGGTCACGGCGCAAGGATCATAGCGCTGAGGTCGACGGTTTGAAGCGCAGATAATGCGGCCGCGCTCCTGCGGTGCTGACCACCGGCGTCATCGTCGCCAGCGCTGCGCGGGGCACCAGGAATTTCTCCTCGATCGTCACCTGCGATCCAGGGCTTGGCTTCGACAACGCAACGGAGCCACAGCTCGGAGCCGAATGACCATCCGGCTCGATCAGGCGTTCGATGTCGCCAGGCAGAGTGAGGAACAGCGGCAGCCAGCGGCGGCCCTCGGCGTCGACGAGACTGAACCGGCAGATCTGCCAGAGCTCGGCGACGTCCTGGAGCACCTCCACCCGAAGCCGCGCGACGACGAGGGCGCGGTCCTGCGGCATGACGAGGCGCGGATCGCCGCCAGTGACGACCTTGAAGGTGTCGAGCCGCCATTCGCCTCCCGCATAAGGCGCAGCCTTGCCGGCCGGGACATCCTCGGCGACGAGCTCGCGCGACTGCAGCAGAGTGGCAATGCTGCCATGGCTTTCGACCGCGAAGGTCAGGGGCAGGAGCACGAAAAGGGCGGCGAGACAGAGCCGCCGGGCTCGCTTCTCAGCGGGCACGGGCGAGATCATCGAGGTCGAGACCATCGACTGAAATGAGGCCTTCGAGATGCGGGGGCAGGCGGATCTGCGCTTGCGAGTCGAGACGAGGCTCGGCAACCTCCGAAATGAGCACGGTCGCGCCTTTCAGCTGCTCCGGGCGCAGTTGTTCTTGGGGCAGCTCGAAGACGAACACGCCCTCCTGCGGCAAACCCGGCTGCAGGCGCTTGCCGAGGAGAAGGGAAGCTGCCCCCTCGACGCGGCGACTATGTGCGAAGGTGACACCGTCGGGCGCCCGCCACTCGATTCCGTTGACGACAGTCGATGCGGCGGTCGCCGCGAGGCTGGCACGCAGGACGGCGAACACGCCGCCGGAAGCGCGCTCGACCGTCTTGCCATAGGCGCGATAGTGCAGGCTCTTGACGAATTGGACGTCGCCGATCTCGACCGTGATGCCACGCCCTGCGATCGTTCGGCCGAGCTTGCCGGCGACCGGTATCGGGCCGGTCAGAACCGCATAGCCCGGCGTCGTCCAGCGCAGAATCGCCAGAACCACAAAGGCCACGCACAAGGCGGCGGCGTTGAGCGTCAGACGTTTCATCCGCCCGAAGATCCATCCTGGTCGCGGCGCAGGAGCGGCAGATCCACGGTTCCGACCACATGCTCGTTGAACCAGCCCGGCGCCGCATAGAGATTATCGCGCGGCTTGAACGTCTTCGCTGCCACCGCGAGCTTCAACACGGCAGGGGGCGGCCCCTCCGCCGGCACGGTCCAGGCGACCGTGACCTTCTCGGTCAGGCCGGGATGAAGCTGCGTCAACAATGTCCGGTCGCGATCGAGATAGAGCATCGGCTTGGACGAGGGGGAGGCGGGTCGATCGAGCCGCAGAACCGAATAGAAGTCATTGCTGCTGGCCGTGGTGCGATTGGTCATCTCGGTCTCGACGACGATCGCTCTTTGGCCCTTCGGGACCGGCCGTCCGTCGGGCGTCGTCATGGCGACCGAAGCGCCCCGCAAGGCGACGAGCCATTGGCCGGCCTCGATGGGAGAGCTCGCCGCGAGGCTCGGTACGGCGCTCTTGGAATGCGATTCGAAGAGATGCAGTGCCGAAGACGCGATGATGGCCGCAATGCCGCCGATCCCGATGGTGAGAGACAGGACACGCCGCCGAACTTCGCTCGGATCGAACCAGGGCAAATCGTCCTCTCCGGCGCGTTGGCTCCAGCCTGTGCCGGCAGTTTAGCACGCGGCCAATGCCCGCCCATGCCTGGATCGCAGCGCTGATATTCGCGGCCGGAGACCAACGCTGGGACCGCGACCGTCTCGGTCGCACTTATTCCCAGCGCCGCGCCGGCCGTATCGTTTCAAGGGCGGGCGGGACGCCCGCGGTCCCAAGGGCGCCGGCGCCAGCCCGCCTCACACCCGCTTATTCTGCCGGTTGGCCACGAGGTCGTCGACCACGGCGGGATCGGCCAAGGTCGAGGTGTCGCCGAGCGCCTGGAATTCGTCCTCGGCGATCTTGCGCAGGATGCGCCGCATGATCTTGCCGGAGCGCGTCTTCGGCAAGCCGGGCGCGAATTGGATAAGGTCGGGCTGAGCAATCGGGCCGATCTCCTTGCGCACATGCGCGAACAGCTCCTTGCGCAAGGTTTCCGTCGCCTCGACGCCCTGCATCAAGGTCACATAGGCGTAGATGCCTTGGCCCTTGATGTCGTGCGGATAGCCGACCACGGCGGCCTCGGCCACCTTCGCATGCAAAACGAGGGCGGATTCGACCTCCGCCGTGCCCATGCGGTGGCCCGAGACATTGATCACGTCGTCGACGCGCCCGGTGATCCAATAATAGCCGTCGGCGTCGCGCCGGCAGCCATCGCCGGTGAAATATTTGCCCGGAAAGCTCGAGAAATAGGTCTGCACGAAGCGCTCATGGTCGCCGAACACGGTGCGCATCTGGCCAGGCCAGGAATCGGCGATCACCAGATTGCCGCTGGCCTCCCCCTCCAGCACCTTGCCGTCGCCGTCGACGATCTGCGGCACGACGCCGAAGAACGGCAAGGTCGCCGAGCCCGGCTTGAGCCTGGTGGCGCCGGGAAGCGGCGTGATCAGGATGCCGCCGGTTTCCGTCTGCCACCAGGTGTCGACGATCGGGCAGCGATCATCGCCGACGACCCGGTGATACCATTCCCAGGCCTCGGGATTGATCGGCTCGCCGACCGTGCCGAGGAGGCGCAAGGATTGCCGCGACGTCGCCTTCACGGGTCCTTCGCCTGCGCCCATCAGGGCCCGGATGGCGGTCGGCGCGGTGTAGAAGATGTTGACCTTGTGCTTGTCGACCACCTGCCAGAAGCGCGACACGCTGGGATAGGTGGGAATGCCCTCGAACATGAGCGTCGTGGCGCCGTTGGCGAGCGGGCCATAGACGATATAGGAATGCCCGGTCACCCAGCCGACATCGGCCGTGCACCAGTAGATGTCGCCGTCATGATAATCGAAGACGTATTGATGCGTCATCGAGACATAGACGAGATAGCCGCCAGTGGTGTGCAGCACGCCCTTGGGGGTTCCCGTGGAGCCCGAGGTGTAGAGGATGAACAGCGGGTCCTCGGCGCTCATCTTCTCGCAGGGGCAATCGGCCGAGACCTTGCGGGCCTCGTCATCGACATAGACATCGCGCCCGGCCTGCATCGACACGGCCGCGCCGGTATGGCGGACGACCAGCACTGACTTGACGCTGCCCGCCTTGGCGCAGGCCTCGTCCGCATTGGCCTTGAGCGGCACCTTGCGGCCGCCGCGCAACCCTTCATCGGCGGTGATCAGCACCGTTGATTTGGCGTCGCTGATGCGGCTTGCGAGCGAATCCGGCGAGAAGCCACCGAACACCACCGAGTGGACCGCCCCGATGCGGGCACAAGCGAGCATCGCATAGGCGGTCTCGGGGATCATCGGCAGATAGATGGTGACCCGATCGCCCTTCTTGACGCCATGCTGCTTCAGCACATTGGCGAAGCGGCAGACATGCTCATGCAGCTGGCGATAGGTGATCTTGGCGTCGACCTTGGGGTCGTCGCCCTCGTGGATGAGGGCGACCTGGTCGCCGCGCTTGGCGAGATGCCGGTCGATGCAGTTATAGGCCACGTTGGTGATGCCGTCCTCGAACCATTTGATCGAGACGGGGCCTGGCCCGAACGAGGTGTTCTTCACCTTGCTGAAGGGCGTCATCCAGTCGATGCGCTTGCCCTGCTCCCCCCAGAATGCATTCGGGTCCTTCAGCGAAGCCTCATACATCTCCCGATAGCGCTTGGCGTCGATAAGGGCATTTTTCGCGGCCGCTTCCGGCACATCATAAATCTTGTCAGTCATCTGTTCCTCCCGACGCGCCGCCCAAGGTCGATTCACCGGCGACCAACCCATCTTGGCGCCATTATCGGATGGGGCCGACAGGACGCAAGGCATGGCAGAGTGAACTTTGGTCGCAGCATGGGAGAAATGCCTTGCGCCGGCGCAAGCCCGAGCAAAGATCAGGTGAAATCCCAGGATCAGACGAAATTTGGAGAATGTAGCCGATGCCCGCCTCGCCTCACGATCACCCGCCGATCATCCGCAAGCCGCTTTTGACGGCGCAGCTCGCGAGCGCCAAGCTCTGCGGACGCGTCGAGGTCAAGGAGATCACCTTCGCGCCCGGCCAGAAGACGGGGCTGCACCTGCATCCGGTCCCCGTGATCGGCTATATCGCCAAGGGCGAATTCCTGTTCCAGGTGGAAGGCGAGGCCGCAAGGACGCTCCCGGCGGGGGATGCCTTCTTCGAGCCCGCCGACACCAGGGTCCTGCATTTCGACAATGCGTCGGAAACAGCGCCAGGAACCTTCATCGCCTTCTATCTGATGGGCGCCGAGGACAGCGAGCTGATCACGATGTTGGAATAAGGCTTGGCTGGAACGCGGCTTGTTTGGAATGGCGCTTGGCCGGCCCTCACACGCCAAAGGCGCCGATGATGAGCCCTTCGACCACGAGGACGCCGAGCCAATGCCCCGAATCGATCAAGGTGAGGGCGAGCTTGCGGCCCGCGAAGCCGTTATTCACCGCGATTGTGGTCACCACGAAGCCGAGCCACAGGAACAACGCCGAGACCGCGCCGTTCCTGGCGGTGACCTGGCCCACGCCGAGATGACCGAGCACGCCGGCCAGCACCCAGGCCATGACGAGCGCGGCAATGAAGGCGATGACGAAGGGCAGAGGCGACATCGTGCCGCCGGCGCCTTTCATCCCGGTTTCCGTCGTGCCGAGCGCCGCCATCCAGCTCTTGCCGAGGACACCGTAATAGACGCTGCCGAACACGAAGGCACCGATCGCCGCCCCCAGGATGGCGAGATAGTTCAGACCCCCGAAGACCATGGTGCTTTCCTCCGACAGATGTGAGAGCATCCGAGCACAGAAACATTGCCGCTGCGCCAGGGTAGAGGCTCGAGACCGCGAGCTCAATTCGGCGCGATCGGGACCGCAATGCACAAGATCGGGAGGCAGCAGGCGGGGCAGCAAGACAGCTGGGGTGGCAGAGAGGCGCCTTTCGACATGAGCACCAGCTACGCCGCCGCCTATCTCGCCTGCGCGGTCGTGTTTCTCGGCCTCGATGGATTGTGGATAGGCTGGATCGCCAAGCGCTTTTATATCGCCTCGATCGGACCCATGATGCGCGAACAACCGAGTATCGGCGTCGCGCTGGTCTTCTACGCGATCTTTCTCGCCGGCATGGTGGTCTTCGCCGTCATCCCCTCGATCGGGGATGGCTGGCGCAAAGCCTGCCTGCTCGGAGCGCTCTACGGCCTGTGCACTTATGCGACTTATGACCTGACGAACCTCGCGACGCTGAAATCCTTCCCGGCGAGGCTCGCCGTCATCGACCTCGCCTGGGGCATCTGCCTCAGCGCCGCGGCCGCGATCGCAGGATGTCTGGCGGCGCAATGGATGCTGGGTTGAGGTTGCCCGCCAGTATCCTGTCGCAATCGCGACCTAAGCATGGTCGCGAAAAGCAGCCTCGGGCTTTTTGGCATAAATGATGCGATATCGGATGCCGTCATTGTGAGCATCATGGGAAGTCCGGCATGAGCGACACCTTCTTCGGCGACCTCCTCGCCTCGATCGCGGATCGCGGGCGCTCCATCCTGCGGCTCGGGCGCGGGGGGCAGAAGGCTGAGAACGAGCATGATCTGGCGCGCCTGTGCGAGGCGCTGCTGTCGGGCCGTGGCGAGGCCTCGGGGGTGGCGCTCGCCGGCGCCATTCTCTCAGGCTACGAGGCGCTCGCAGCTGAGGCCCGTCTCGCCTTCCTGCGTCGTCTCGTCGACGAGTTCGGCTGCGACCATCGGCGGCTCGCCAAGGCCATCGAGGCCTATCGGGCCGATCCGAACGCCAAGGCGGTGCTCGATGTGCATTTCGCCGCCGAGCCGCGCCGCCAGGAGCTGATCCGACGTCTCAATCTCGCCCATGGCGGCACGGCGGCGCTGGTGCGCATGCGCGAGGATCTGCTGCGGGCCTCCAAGGATGATCGCAATGCCAAGGGCGACCGCGATCTCGACGGTGTGGACGCCGATTTCGTCCATCTGTTCTCCTCCTGGTTCAATCCGGGCTTCCTGGTGCTGCGCCCGATCGACTGGTCGACGCCCGCCAATATCCTCGAGAAGATCATCCGCTACGAGGCGGTGCACGAGATCGGCACCTGGGAGGATCTGCGCGATCGCCTGGAGCCGCCGGACCGGCGCTGCTTCGCCTTCTTCCATCCGCAGCTCGTCGACGAGCCGCTGATCTTCGTCGAGGTGGCGCTGACGGGCGAAATACCCGGCACCATCGGCGAGCTGCTCGCCGAGGATCGGGTGCCGATCGCCTCCGAGGAGGCAACGACCGCCGTGTTCTATTCGATCTCAAATTGCCAGGAAGGGCTGCGCGGCATCTCCTTCGGCAATTTCCTGATCAAGCAGGTGGTCGAGACGCTCAAGCGCAACCTGCCGCGGCTGACGACTTTCGTGACGCTCTCGCCCGCGCCGAGCTTTGCCCGCTGGCTCGCCGGCGAACGCAAGGTCGAGGACAATCCCGTCCTGTCCGGGCAGGATCATGCGGCTCTATCGGTGCTCGATCAGCCGGACTGGCCCAAGACCGATTTTCCGGCCGAGGCCTTGCGAGGCGCCCTGCTGGCGGCGGCCGCCCATTATTATCTCGAGGCGAAATCGCCCTCGGGCCGGCCGCTCGACCCCGTGGCCCGCTTCCATCTCGGCAATGGGGCGCGGCTCGAACGGTTGAACTGGCCGGGCGATATGTCCGATAAGGGCCTGCGCGAGGCGCATGGGCTGATGGTCAATTATCTCTACAAGCTCGACGACATCGAACAGAACCATGAAGCCTTCGCGGCCCGCAACGAAGTGGTGGCGTCGGGCCAGGTGAGGCGGCTATTGCGAAAGCCCGCGAACGGGCGCGCGGCCGGCCGCCTGCGCAACCGCCCTTCCGAACCGAGCCCAAGTGAACGAGGTAAAGACGGCGTGAACGAGGCAGGACCAGCGTGAACGAGACCAAGACCGGCGTGGCGTCAAACCATCTCTTCGGGTTCATCCGGGCGGCCGCGATCCCCGAGCGGCCTTTCCTCGAGACCCCGCAAGGACGCAAGCTCAGCTATGGCGATGTCCTCACGGGCAGCGCCCGCTTTGCCAATGCGCTGGTGGCTCTCGGCGTGAGACCGGGCGACCGGGTCGCCGTGCAAGTGGAGAAATCGCCCCAGGCGTTGCTCCTCTATCTCGGCTGCGTGCGGGCCGGGGCCGTCTTCCTGCCCCTGAACACCGCCTACACGACAACCGAGCTCGAATATTTCATCGGCGACGCCGAGCCCTCGCTGCTCGTCTGCGATCCCGCCAAGCGCGAGGCGCTCGCGGCCGTTGCCTCGAAGGCAAAGACCGGAGCGGTCGAGACGCTCGACGCGGAAGGCGAGGGGAGCCTCGCCGCGAGGGCGCGTGCAGCCTCACCCGAATTTGAGGATGTGGCGCGTACGCCTGAGGACCTCGCCGCCATCCTCTACACATCGGGCACGACGGGGCGCTCCAAGGGCGCCATGCTGACTCATGCCAATCTCGCCTCGAATGCCTCGACGCTCGTCCGCTATTGGCGCTTCACCGATGAGGACGTGCTGCTGCACGCCTTGCCGATCTACCACACGCATGGCCTGTTCGTGGCCACCAACACCATCTTGCTCGCCGGCGCCTCGATGATCTTCATGGCGAAGCTCGACGCCGACGAGCTGCTGCGCCAGATGCCGCGCGCCACCACGATGATGGGGGTGCCGACCTTCTACACCCGGCTGCTGCAGCATCGGGGGCTGAACCGCGACGCGACGCGGCATATGCGCCTCTTCGTGTCGGGCTCGGCGCCGCTCCTCGCCGAGACGCATCGCGAGTGGCGGGAGCGGACCGGCCACGCCATCCTCGAACGCTACGGCATGACCGAAACCAATATGAACACCTCGAACCCTTATGAGGGGGACCGCGTCGCCGGCACGGTGGGATTCCCGCTGCCGGACATCACCATCCGCATCGCCGAGCCCGAGACAGGCGCGCCGCTGGCGAAGGGCGGCATCGGCGTGATCGAGGTGAAGGGGCCGAACGTATTTTCGGGCTATTGGCGCATGCCCGACAAGACGGCGGCCGAGTTCCGCCGGGACGGCTTCTTCATCACCGGCGATCTCGGCAAGATCGACGAGAAGGGCTATGTGCATATCGTCGGGCGCGGCAAGGACCTCGTCATCACCGGCGGCTTCAACGTCTATCCGAAAGAGATCGAAGCCGAGATCGACGCCATTCCCGGCGTCATCGAGAGCGCCGTCATCGGCGTGCCGCATGCCGATTTCGGCGAGGGCGTGACGGCCGTGGTGGTGAGGCGCGCCGGCGCCACGCTCGACGAGGGCGCCGTCCTCAAGGCGCTCGAAGGGCGGCTCGCCAAGTTCAAGCTGCCGAAGCGCGTGCTGTTCGTCGAGGATCTGCCGCGCAACACCATGGGCAAGGTGCAGAAGAACCTGCTGCGCGAGGCCCATAAGGATCTCTACGCAAGGTAGGGGTTGATCTGGGCCTTCGGCTTCCACCTCGTCATGGCCGTCCCCGCACTTGTTGCGGGGATCAGCTCGGCCATCCACGCCTTCCCTCGACCAGCGATAGTAATACGTGGATGGCCGCAACAAGTGCGGCCATGACGAAGGAGGGACCTAACCTGGCGCGCTGATCGCGAGCGAGGCCGTCTCTTCCGAGCCCAAAGCGGAGCGCTCGACGCCGAGGCTGCGCCATTCGCCGCCGAGCGAGATGAGCGCGCCGACAATGCGTCCTTCGGCGATCAGCGCCTCGGCGAGGCTGCAGCCCGCCGCCAGGGCCGCGGCGATTTTCTCCTCGCTCAAGGGTCCGACCGCGACCGTCACCTTCATGTCGACGAGATCGCTGTCCGGGTCGAGCTCGCGGGCCGGCCGGCGGATGATGGCCGGATCGTCGATATCGACCGCATTAGCGATCATGGTCGCCGCCACATCGGCCGAAGGCGCGTCCGTGGCGAGCACGGTGACGGCATCGGCGATGCCGAGCGAGAAGGACCGCCCATGCCGGCCGCTGGTCGCGACGCCGCGCACCCGGCTCGTGGCCGCGATCCGCACATAGGCTTCAGGTTCGGCCAGCGTCAGCGAGCGGACCACGCCGATATCGAGATGCTCAGCCGTAGAGAGATGCAGCGCGATATCGCCGCCGTTGTTGACGAAGGCGCGCCGCAATGGAGCCTGGGCGAGCATCGCAGCCAGCACCGCTTCGGCAACGGCTCCGGCAACTGCCGCCATCGGCGTGACGAAGCTGCGGCGATAGGGCCAGGCGGCCTCCGCCATGCGCTGTGCCACGGGGCCGTTGAGCGGCGGCGGGGTGTCGCCGAGCGGCCGGCGCAACAGCTTCAGCTCGGCGACGAGCTCGGCCAGCAGACCATCGAAGCGGCGCATGGCGGCGTCATAGGCGCGCTCCGCCGTATCGCCGTCGCCCTCGGCCCTGATGATGAGATCGATCGGCCCGTCGGTCAGATGCAGCCGCCCGCCGGGGAGGCGCGCCGCGATCATCGGAGCGCGCGCGCCTCACCTCTCCCCTCAGATCTCGGGGACCGCGATGCCGAGCCGCGCCAGCACAGCCTGCGAGGACGCATAGGCTTCCTGGAAATCGGCGCTCCAATAGCGCAGATCGGCGAGATCGATGCGCTCTCCGGTGACGGCGCAGCGCACGAAGGCGCCCGGGCGCAACACGCGAAATTCCGCGTCGCCATAATCGAGAACGGCTTCACCCGGCTGGGGAACGTGCCGATCCATCTTGTTCATGGAGGATCTCCGGCAACAGGCACAATCTTTGTCACATAGACGCAGCTTCGACCGAAAGGAAGGGTTTACGCCAAAAGCGCGAGGCGAGGGTGGCGTACCCTGGGACCGCGACCGTCTCGGTCGCCCTTCTTCCCGAGGTGGACGCCTCCTCGTTCGCAAGAGCGGGCAGGATGCCCGCGGTCCCAGCGCCCTCTCCCGAGGTCATTCGAAGAGGGACGGCTCGTCCGCGTCGCTCGATCTCCGACTCCGTCGACGCGGCGCCTTGGGGTCAGGAGCTCCACCGCCCTCGGCGACCGCGCCGACCTTGCCGTCGGCGAATTCGAGGACGAGGGCCTGGCCGGCCGCGATCTCGGCAGCGAGGCGCAAGGGATGGCCGGCGGCGTCATGCACCAGCGCATAGCCGCGCGCCAGGACGCGCCGGTAGCTGACGCTGTCGAGGAGCTTGCCGAGCCCTTCGAGCCTGGCGCGCCGCGCCGCCAGCAGCTCGGTGATGCGCTGACGTTGGCGCGCACCCAAGCTCGCAAGCTGCGCCAGCGCCAGCATGTTGGCGTCGCGATGGCGCCGCAGCACACCACCGAAGACGGTGGCGAGCTGCCGGCCCGCATGGGCGAGCTGCTTGCGCTTGTCGGCGAGAAGCGCGGCCTTGCGCAGCGGCAGCTGGCGCGCCGCCTCCTTGAGGCGCTGGCGGGCGGTCGCCAGCATCGCGGCCGGCGAGCGCGACGCCATCTTGCGCGAGAGCTGCGCCAGAAGGTTGCGGCGGCGCTCGATCTGGCGCTCGACGGACCGGCCGAGGGCCTGAACGGCCGCGTCGAGGCGCTGGCGCGGCACGGCGATCAGCCGATCGCGCGACGGCAGGGCGCGTGCGGAGGTGCGCAGCTCGTTGCGCTTGCGCTCGAGATGGCGCAATTCGCCTGAGGTCAGGCGGCCGTTGAGCGAAGCGAGGTTTGCCGAGAGCTCCACCCGGACCGGCACCGCGATCTCGGCGGCCCCGGTCGGCGTCGGCGCCCGGCGATCCGCCACATGGTCGATCAAGGTCCAATCGGTCTCATGGCCGACCGCGGAGATCAGCGGGATGGCGCTCGCGGCCGCCGCACGCACCACAATCTCCTCGTTGAAGCCCCACAGATCCTCGAGCGAGCCGCCGCCGCGTGCCACGATCAAGAGGTCCGGACGCGGGATCGGCCCATCCTCGGGGAGGGCGTTGAAGCCCGCGATCGCGGCCGCGACCTCGGCGGCGCAACTATCGCCCTGCACGCGCACCGGCCAGAGCAGCACATGGCGCGGGAAACGGTCGGAGAGCCGGTGCAGGATGTCGCGGATAACGGCGCCGGTCGGCGAGGTGATGACGCCGATGCGCCGCGGCAGGTAGGGGAGCTGTTTCTTCCTCGCCTCGTCGAACAGGCCCTCAGTGGCGAGCTTGCAGCGCCGCTCCTCCAGCAGCGCCATCAGGGCACCGACCCCGGCCGGCTCCAGGCTCTCGATGACGATCTGGTATTTCGAGGATCCCGGGAAGGTGGTGATGCGCCCGGTGGCGATCACCTCGAGGCCTTCCTCGGGCCGGAAGGCGAGCCGGTTGAAGGTGGTCTTCCAGATCACGGCCTCGAGGCGGGCGTTCTGGTCCTTGAGCGAGAAATAGCTGTGCCCCGACGAATGCGGGCCGCGATAGCCCGAGATCTCGCCCCGCACCCGCACATGGCCGAAGGCGCCCTCGAGGGTGCGCTTCAGCGCGCCCGAAAGCTCGGAGACCGACCATTCGACGACATTGCTGGGGACGGGGTCGGGCATGCTGGCTCGGCTACAGCGAGTGGCGAATAGCGAGTGGCGAGTAGCGGAAAGTGGCATTGCGAGCCACGTTGAACACGCGGATAACCATTTGCCGGCTATGTATTTCGCGCCTCACGCCTCTTCCCCCGCAAGGCGCCGTTCGGCCCGCGCCCGTCCGATGAAGGGCAGGAGATGCGTCATGTCCGGCCCGTGATCGCGGCCGGTCAGCGCCTGGCGCAGCGGCATGAACAAGGCCCGGCCCTTGCGTCCGCTGCGCTCCTTGAGGGCGCCCGTCCAGCCGCGCCAGGTGGCGTCGTCCCAGGGCTCGGGCGGCAGCGAGGCGCCAGCGTCGCTGAGGAAGTCGCGGTCGCCGTCGGCGATCGCGGGCTGCGCCGGCGCGGACACCAGGCGCCACCAGGTCGCTGCATCGGCCAGGATCTCGCAATTGCCGCGCACCGCGAGCCAGAACGCCTCCCCGCCGCCGACCCCCATGGCGGTGAGCCGCGCGGCGACTGACGCGTAAGGGGTCGCATGCAGCAAGCGACCATTGAGCGCCCGCAATTCCTGCTCGTCGAATTTGGCGGAGGCGCGCGATATCTTGTCGAGCGAAAACAGGGAAGCGAGCTCCGCCATGCTGGCGACCGGCCGTAGCGCCTCGGATGTGCCGGTCAGCACGGCAAGCGCCGCGATCGCCATCGGCTCGATGCCGGCCTCGCGAAGGCCGCGCAAGGAGAGATGGCCGAGCCGCTTCGACAGGCCCTCGCCGCTCGCAGTGGTCAAGAGATTGTGATGCGCGAAGGCAGGCGGCCTGGCGCCGAGGCCTGAGAAGATCTCGATCTGCACCGCCGTGTTGGTGACATGATCCTCGCCGCGGATCACCTCGGTGATGCCGAGCCCGACATCGTCGACGACGCTGGTGAAGGTGTAGAGCGGCGCCCCGTCCTCGCGGATCAGCACCGGATCGGAGAGCGAGGCGGTGTCGATATGGCAGGGGCCGCGCACCCCGTCCTGCCAGGCGACATTCCGGCCGGAGAGCTTGAAACGCCAATGCGGGCGACGGCCCTCGCTTTCGAGCCGGGCCCGCTCCTCGGCGGAGAGCTTCAGGGCCGCCCGGTCATAGATCGGCGGCGAGCCGCGCTGCAGCTGGCGCTTGCGGCGCCGGTCGAGCTCCTCGGCCGTTTCATAGCAGGCATAGAGCAGCCCCTTCTGCCGCAGTGCCGCGGCGGCCGCCTCATAGCGGTCGAGCCGGTCCGACTGCCGCAAGGTGCTGTGCGGTTCGATCCCGAGCCAGGCGAGATCCTCGATGATGGCGCGCTCGAATTCGGGCGTCGAGCGCTCGCGATCCGTGTCGTCGATGCGCAGCAGAAAATGGCCGCCCGATTTCAGCGCCGCCAGCCAGTTGAACAGGGCCGGGCGGGCATTGCCGATATGCAGATAGCCGGTCGGCGAGGGGGCGAAGCGCAATTTCTCGGTCGTCATCCGGCCCTTATGGCATTGAGGCGGGCCGAACGCCAAGGACGAGCATAGGAGGACTTTCAATCCAGCGGCGGCAAAAGGCGGTAGGCGTGGATGGCCGGGCCGACACCCGGCCATGACGCGTTGGGGGATGAGAGCACTGGCGGCGCGAAACCGCGGAAGATTGCGGAATTCGCGAGACCTTCCTCGTCATGGCCGGGTGTCGGCCCGGCCATCCACGCCTTGCTATCTCAGCCTGTAACGAACGATCTCGCCCTGCGGGGCTGTCGCCTCTCAGCGAATGGGCGCATCCTCGCGAAAACCGTTGGTGATCGGGTAGCGGCGGTCGCGGCCGAAATTGCGGCGCGTCACCTTCGGCCCGGGCGCAGCCTGGCGGCGCTTATATTCGGCGAGCGCGAGCAGACGCTCGACCCTGCGCACCGTTTTTTCGTCATAGCCTTTGGCAACGAGCTCGGAGACCGATAGCTCGTCCTCGACGAGGCCGTTCAGGATCGGGTCGAGGATCTCATAGGGCGGCAGCGAATCCTCATCCTTCTGGTCCTGGCGCAGCTCCGCGGTCGGTGCCTTCACCAGGACATTGTCCGGAATGACCGGGCCGTCCGGCCCCTTGGCGCCCTTCGGCTTCCAGCGATTGCGCAGGGCGGCGAGCCGGTAGACCTGCGTCTTGTAGAGGTCCTTGATCGGGTTGAAGCCGCCATTCATGTCACCATAGAGCGTCGCATAGCCGACCGACATCTCCGATTTGTTGCCGGTCGTCACCAGCATGGCGCCGGACTTGTTGGAGATCGACATCAGCATGGTGCCGCGCGCCCTTGCCTGCAGGTTCTCCTCGGTGACGTCGCGGGGACGCCCGGCGAATAGCGGCGCGAGCGCAACTTCAAAGCCTTCGACGGGCGCTGCGATCGGCACGATGTCGTAGCGCAGGCCGAGCCGCTCGGCGCAGCTCGCAGCGTCGGCGAGGCTGTCGCTCGATGTGTAGCGGTAAGGCAGCATGACGGCGTGCACCCGCTCCGGACCCAAGGCGTCGACGGCGAGCGCAGCGCATAGCGCCGAATCGATGCCGCCCGACAGGCCGAACACCACGCCCGGGAAGCCGTTCTTGCCGACATAGTCACGCAATCCCAGCATGCAGGCCGTGTAGTCGGCCTCATCGCCGAGGACAGGCTCGGCGCGCGGTCCCGCGATCAGCTCCCAGCCGGCCGCACCCCGACGATAGCGCAGCAGCGCCACCTCTTCCTCGAAGGCCGGCAGGCTCGCGGCAAGCTCGCCCTTGTGGTCGAGTGCGAAGGAGGCGCCGTCGAAGACGATCTCGTCCTGGCCGCCGACCTGGTTGAGATAGACGAGCGGCATGCCGGTCTCACGCACCCGGGCCCGCACCACATCGATGCGCTCTTGCGTCTTGTCGCGCCAATAGGGCGAGCCGTTGGGCACGAGCAGCAAGCTCGCCTGCGTGTCGCGGAAGCAGGCGAGAAGGCCCTGGCCCCAGATATCCTCGCAGATCGGAATGCCGATCTCGACGCCGCGGAACAGGATCGGCCGCGGCGGCGGTCCCGGCGTGAACACCCGTTTCTCGTCGAAGACGCCGTAATTCGGCAGATCGACCTTGAAGCGCAAGCTCTCGACCTTGCCATGCTGCAGGAACGCATAGGCGTTGTAGAGCTTGCCGCCCTCCGCATAAGGCAGGCCGACCAGGATGGCGGGGCCGGCATCCGCGGTATCGCGCGCCAAGGCCTCGAGCGCCGCCCGGCAGGCCGCTTGGAAGGCCGGCTTGAGGACGAGGTCCTGCGCCCCATAGGCCGACAGATACAGCTCCGGGAACATGACGATATCGGCGCCGCGCCCGGCCGCGGAGGCGCGCGCCGCCCGCGCCTTGGCGAGATTGGCGGCGACGTCCCCGATGGTCGGGTTGAGCTGGGCGAGCGCGATGCTGAGCTCCGTGGCCGTCTGCGTCATGACGCCTCAATAGCAAGAGCTCGGCAGCCGCACCACCCTGGGCCTTGGACCGCCGGCTTCCAGCCGGCAACTGCAGGAGTGCATGGTGCCGATGGTCTGAGCCTTCGCCCCGCGGCGTGCCGGCAGGATGCCGGCGGTCCGGGACGCCCGGGTGCCGCATTGACAGGTTTCGGCGCTTCGCCCCATGTCGAATGGCCCCGGAGACCCGTGCCATGGATATCCTCGCCTCGATCCGCAAGATGCTCGTTCCGATCCACCGGGAAGGCTATGTCTTCATCCTGGCCGGCATCGTGGCGATGTTCGTGCTCGGCTGGATCTGGCGGCCGCTCTTCTGGCTCAGCGGCCTCATCACCTGCTGGATCATCTATTTCTTCCGCGATCCGCCGCGCGTCACGCCGCTCGGGGACGGGCTGATCATTTCGCCCGCCGATGGCCGGGTCAGCACCGTCGGCCCGGCCGTGCCGCCGGCCGAGCTCGGGCTCGGACCTGCGCAGTTGACGCGCATCTCGATCTTCATGAGCGTCTTCGATTGCCATGTGAACCGCACGCCGATCGCCGGGCGCCTCGCTAAGATCGCCTATCGGCCGGGCCTGTTCCTCAACGCCGATCTCGACAAGGCGAGCGAGGATAATGAGCGCAACGCCCTCCTGCTCGAAACCCAGAAGGGCAAGATCGCGGTGGTGCAGATCGCCGGCCTGATCGCGCGGCGCATCGTTACGGCGGTCACCGAGGGCGAGAATCTGCAGGCCGGCGAACGCATCGGCATCATCCGCTTCGGCTCGCGCGTCGACGTCTACCTGCCGGAGGGCTACCGCATCCTGGCGGGTCTCGGCCAGCGCGCCGTCGCGGGCGAGACCGTGCTGGCGGAATTCGCCGATCAGGCAGCGGCCCCACGCAGCTTCAGGACGGCTTGAGCGGACGGGCGCGGCGCGCGCCCACTTCCACAAGCGGAGAGGCCATTTCGCCTCAAGCCCGGTCCGCGCTACAATGACGCCGATGGGCGCCTCGAGGGCGCATCTGCCGCCTGAGCCATGGCAAGGACCGGCCTGCGGCAGAACCGTATGTGAAAACAAAGAGATAGGATATCATGTCGAGCAAGCTGGGGCACGCCTAGGATGAACGAGGCGCCGGTGCAGATCGAAGCGGCGGCCGAGGCGCGCAAGCGGCGCGGCCTGAGATCCGTGCCGCTGCGTGTGCTCATCCCGAACCTCCTGACACTGTTCGGGCTGGCGCTCGGCCTCACCGCCATCCGCTTCTCGGATGAAGGCCGGCTCGACCTCGCAGTGATCTGCGTGGTGGCGGCCGCGGTCCTCGATGGGCTCGACGGGCGCGTCGCACGCCTGTTGCGCGGCACGTCGCGGTTCGGGGCCGAGCTCGATTCGCTTGCCGATTTCGTCAATTTCGGCGTCGCGCCGGCCCTCATCCTCTACGGCGCGGTGCTGCATGATGCGCGCTCGCTCGGCTGGCTGGCGGCGCTGGTCTTCGCGACCGCCATGGCGCTGCGATTGGCGCGCTTCAATGTGGCGCTCGACGACCTCTCGCGCCCCGACTGGAAGAAGAATTTCTTCACCGGCATACCGGCGCCGGCCGGCGCCATCACCGGAATGCTGCCGCTCTATCTGGTCAAGCTCGGCTTCGGCGATGTGCCGGGCTTCGCGCCGGTTTCGGTCTTCTATGTGCTGGCGGTCGCCTTCCTGATGGTGAGCGAATTGCCCATTTATGCGGGCAAGACGCTCGGCACGCATGTCACCCGCGACAAGGTGCTGTGGGTGTTCCTGGCGATCGTGCTGTTCGTCACCCTCGTGGTGAATTTCACCTTCGAGACCTTGGCGGCGGTCACGCTCGTCTATCTCGCTTTGATTCCCGTGAGCGTGCGCCGCTATCGCACCCTCGACCGCGCCTGGCAGGAGGCGCAGCCGAGCCAGGCAGCCGGCGACTGATTGCGAGCCGCCAAGGCCCCTGGGACCGCGACCATCCTGGTCGCCCTTCTTCCCGGCGTGGAGACCTCGTTGTTCGCAGGCGGGACGCCCGCGGTCCTCCTGGGACCGCGACCGTCTCGGTCGCCCTTCTTCCCGGTGTAGAGATCTCGTTGTGCGCAAGAGCGGGCAGGATGCCCGCGGTCCTCCTGGGACCGCGACCGTCTCGGTCGCCCTTCTTCCCAGGGTGGAGACCTCGTCGTGCGCAGGTGCGGGCAGGATGCCTGGCAGGATGCCCGCGGTCCCAGTCAGGTTTTGCGGCTGAGGCGCTTGGCGTTGGCGCGAACGGCCCGCCGCGCCGGACGCAGGCCAGCCATGCCGACCGCCGTCGTCTGGCGCATCAGGGTCGGCAGGCTGTCGCCGCGCATGGCGCTCGCCGCGAGATAAGCGAACTCGTGCTGTGCGCCGATGGCGCCTTCGATCACGGCCGAGAGCTTTTCGCTCATCATGCGCGGAATCTCAGGATCGAGGGGGCGTTCGGGAAAGATCGCGGCCTGCGCCAGGATGGAGCTGCGTGCCGCAACCGTGACCGCGACGTCGTTCGCCATGCGCAGGGCGGCCGAGAACGCCGCCAGATAGCCGAATGGCGTGAAAAACATTGTGCTTCCGCTTGAGTCCGACCCACGACGCCGCGTCGCCGAAGTGATACTCCGACATCGCGATCTCTGTTCCACCCCGTTCGAGAACCTTGCACAGATGAGGCAAGTTGGCTAGGCGATTGAGCGACATGTTGGGCGCGCGCCGGCGTGCGGCGTCGTCAACGAAAGGATATTGATGTCGAAGGAAGAGCTTCTGGAGTTCCCAGGAATGGTCACCGAGCTTCTGCCGAACGCCATGTTCCGCGTGAAGCTCGAGAACGACCATGAGATCGTCGCTCATACCGCCGGCAAGATGCGCAAGAACCGCATTCGCGTGCTCATGGGCGATAAGGTGCTGGTCGAGATGACGCCCTACGACCTGACCAAAGGCCGCATCACCTATCGTTTCAAGTGATTTCGGCCGGCCGGCCAGTTCTCGGCCGCGAGATCATGCTGAGGAATGGATCAGGCTGAGGGACTAGGCCGAGGAATGACAGCGTGACCACAGCTCCGAGGCCCCGATTGATCCTGGCCTCCGCTTCGCCGCGACGCTTGCAGCTCCTCGAGCAGATCGGCGTGACGCCCGATCAGATGATCCCATCCGATATCGACGAGACGCCGCAACGGCTCGAGGCGCCGCGCAGCCTTGCGACGCGGCTGGCGCGCGAGAAGGCGGAAGCCGCCGCCAAGGTGCTGCGCGCCAGGGGCGAGGAGGCGAACGCGCTGATCCTCGCGGCCGACACCGTGGTCGCGGTCGGGCGCCGCATCCTGCCGAAGCCCGAGCTCGTGGACGAGGCCGCGGCCTGCCTGCGCCTCCTCTCGGGACGCGCCCATAAAGTGTTCACCGGCATATGCGTGATCACCCCGAAGAATGTGCGGCGCGAACGCCTGGTCGAAACGCGGGTGCGCTTCAAGCGGCTGTCGCGCGACGATTTCGAGGCTTATCTCGCAACCGGCGAATGGCGCGGCAAGGCCGGCGGCTATGCGATCCAGGGCAAAGCCGGCGCCTTCGTGCTCAAGGTCGTGGGCTCACCCTCGAATGTGGTCGGCCTGCCCCTGCTTGAGACGCTGAACCTCCTGAACGGCGAAGGCTATCCGGTGCATTTCAACTGGTTGAACTCGGCCTGATAGCGCCGGCGTTCACCTCTCCCCTGGTGGGTCGGAGGCGGAGCGGAGCGAAGCCTCCGGGTGAGGGGGGCTTCGGAAAACCCGGTCAAGGCGGCTGTTCCTGTCCCAAACTTGTCGAGATTGCGCATTGGAGGGGTCTGCCAAAGGCCGGCGGTGCCCCCCTCACCCGATCCTCGCCTAGCGGCTCGGATCGACCTCTCCCACCAGGGGAGAGGTGGGCGCTGGCGCTCGAATAGATCCGTGTTCTCGTAGCGCCCGTCGAGAGACAAAAGGCGTCTGCGCCCTGGACTAACCCCCGAACTTATCCCGCCAAGCCGGCAATGCGCCGGCGAAGGGCAGAGCAGTCGCCTCGTAGACGCCGCGCGCCACGGCCCTGGCCAGGCAATCGGAGGCGGTAGCGCCGATCTCGATCAGCTCCCGCAGGCTGTCCCGCAAGGGGTTGCGGCCGGTCGCCGCCGCAAACACCATATCGCCGTCCGATAGCGCATGGGCGAGCCGCAGCCCCTTCGACAGGCCGCCTTGGGCGACGACGGCCAGGCGCTTGGCCTGCGCCTTGGTCAGCACCGCATCGGTGGCGACGAGCGCGATCGTGGTGGCAAACTCGGCGGCGCCCTTGTAGGCGAGCTTGAGGTCTTGTTCGCCGAGACGGGCCGGTGAGCCGAGGCCGCCGAATTCCTGGCCTTGCTCGAAAGGTGCTGCCCAGAAATGCGGCCCGTCGCCGATCACCGCCGAGCCGATGGCGTTGACCACCGCCAGTGCCGCGACGACATGGCCGGAAGGCGTGCGGGCGCTCGTCGATCCTTGCCCGCCCTTGAGATTGACGGTGGTTGCGCCAAAGCCGGCGCCGGCCGAGCCGAGCGGAACATCGAGCCCGGCCGCATCGGAGGCCGCATAAGCGATCTCGCGATAGGGCGGGTAGCGGCCCCAATCCTTGTCGCCGCCATTGAGGAGATCGAAGCAGATGGCTTGCGGCACGATGGGCACGCGGACGCTGCGCACCAGATGGCCGCGCCCGCGCTCGCGCAGCCAGGCCTGGGCGCCGGAGGCCGCATCGAGGCCGAAGGCCGAGCCGCCGGAGAGCAGGATGGCGTCGATCTCCTCGATCCTGGCATCGGGAGCGAGGCATTCGAGGTCGCGCCCTGCCGGGGCGCCGCCCGAGACCGAGACGGAGGCGACCGCCGGCTTGTCGAAGAGGACGGCCGTGACGCCCGAAGCAAGGCGCGCATCATGAGCGCAGCCGACGCTGATGCCGGCAACATCGGTGATGAGGTTTCGCATCACGGCTTCACAGCGACGGCGTCCGCGCGCCGGGCAGGCGCACGACGAGCACAGAGCACAGAGCGTGGCGCACGATATTCGCCGCGTTCGAGCCGATGAGGTAAGTGCTCCAATTCGGACGATGCGAGCCGACCACGATCAGGTCGGCCGTGAACTCCGCCGCCTCCTTCAGCACCTCGTCATAGACACTGCCGAAGGGCGAGCTGATGCTGACGCGTCCTTTCGGCAGATCGAGCTTCTCGGCAAGCGTGCGCAGCGCCGCCAGAGAGGCTTTCTCGTCGCTGTCGTAATACTCGGCCGGAACATATTCGTTCATCGCATAAGGAACCGGCGAGCGCACATGGATGAGTCTCAGCGCGGCGCCGCTCGTCTTGGCGATCTCCACGGCCTTGTCGAGCCCCGGCTGCGCCACATCGATCTCGGCAATATCGACCGGGACGAGGATGTTCTTGAACATGGCAAATCTCCTTGAACGAAATGTCGGACCGAACAGGCTTCGGATCAGCTGGGTTTCAGGGCGCAGCCTCGGGGCGCGACGGGGCGATCGCGGCGCGCGCCAGCGCCAGCGCCTCTTGCAGAATGGCGAGATCGCCGATCTGGTTCGCGAGCACGAGGATGAGCGCCGCATCGAGCTTGCGGCTCTGCGTCTCGTCGAGGCCGCGATGCGCCTCGACGATGAGCCGGTAGGCGGCGTCCGGATCGGCGAAGCGCGTTGCGGTGTCGAGAGCCATGGTCAATGCCTGCCGCAGGCGCGATCGAGGGCCTTCGCCAGGCGCGCCTCAGTGACCTCGCGAAAGCGCGCCGCCACATGCCCGTCGGGCCGCAGCAGATAGGCGGAGCCCTGGCTCGCGGCGTAACGGCTGGCGAACTGGCCTTCCGCATCGTGGAATGGCGCTTCCCCTCCCGAGCCTAACCCGATGCTCACGCGCTCGACCCCGCCGGGGAGGCTCGCCGAAGCGCCGCCCTGCGCCTGCAGCAAGGTGAAGCGCGGCGCCACGATGTCGGTGAGGAACACGCTCTCCCCGTCGGCGCGCCGCAGCTGCGCATCCTGCATGGCGGCGCCCGGCTTCACCCCCCCGTTCCAGGCCTCGGCATCGGGCGTCGAGAGCGGCGACTCATAGGTGCTCGCGACCGAAAGGCGGCCCGAATTCACCATGCGCTTAGCGAAATCCGTATGGCGGGCGAGCGCCAGGGCGGCGTCGCGCAACCTCGCCTCGGCGGCGCTATGGGGGGCGATGAAGTCGGTCGAGCGGGTCGAATGGCGGATATTGTCGTCGGCCGCCTGGCCGCGTTCGAGATCGTAGCTCTCGATCAGCGAGGCCGCGGCGCGGCCCGACAGGATGAGGGCGAGCTTCCAGGCGAGGTTCTCGGCGTCCTGCACGCCGGAATTCGCGCCCCGCGCCCCGAAAGGCGAGACCTGATGGGCGCTGTCGCCGCAGAACACCACGCGGCCATGCACGAAGCTCGCGATGCGGCGGCATTGGAATTTATAGACCGACACCCATTCGAGATCGAAATCCGCATGACCCAGCATCGCCTCGATGCGGGGCCGCACGCTCTCGGGGCGCTTCTCTGCCTCGGCATCGGCGCCGGCGCCGAGCTGCAGGTCGATGCGCCAGATATCGTCGGGCTGGCGATGCATCAGCGCCGATTGGCCCGTATGGAAGGGCGGATCGAACCAGAAGCGGCGCTCGGTCGGCAGGTCGGCATGCATCTTGATGTCGGCGATCAGGAACTGATCCTCGAAGGTCTCGCCCGCGAACTCCACATCGAACAGCGCCCGCAGGGTGGAACGCGCCCCGTCGCAGGCGATCACCCAATCGGCCGCCAGGCGATAGGGCCCTTCGGGCGTCTCGATGGTCAGCTCCGCGCCGGTGGCGTCCGGCGCCACGGCAATGACCTTGTTGCGCCAGCGCAGATCGATCTCGGGGATTCGGGCGACGCGATCGACCAGGAAATTCTCGACGTGAAATTGCTGCAGATTGATGAAGGCCGGGCGCTTATGGCCGCCCTCGGGAAGCAGGTCGAACTCGTAGAGGATCTCGGCCCCCTGATACACCTTGCCGCGCTGCCAGGTGACGCCCTTCTCGATCATGCGGTCGCCGACGCCGAGCCGGTCCCAGATCTCCAAAGTGCGCTTGGCATAGCAGATGCCGCGCGAGCCTTCGCCGATGCGATCGGCATCGTCGAGCAACACCACCGCAACGCCGCGCTGCGCAAGATCGATGGCGAGCGACAACCCGACGGGACCTGCGCCCACCACGACCACGCGATGGCGTGCCGGCGAAGGCGCATCCTGATCGGAGGAGCGCCGATAGCCGAATTGGAAGAGGGATCTTCGGTTTTCCATTGTGATTGTGAATAGTGAATAGTGAGTGGTGAGAAGTGAGTAGTGAAAAAAGCAAATCGCGGTAATTCAGTGTTACCTTGGCCTTCTCTACTCACTTCTCACTTCTCACTACTCCCTATTCACCCTGCAATTGCCCCCACATCTCGCGGTCGCGCTCGGCCGTCCAGATCACGGGGTGGTCGATGCCTCTCGCCTCGTCATAGGCGCGCGAGACATTGAAGGGCAGGCAATGCTCGTAGATCGCGAAGGAGCCGAAACGGGCATCCATGGCGTCGCGGGTCGCCGCAAAACATTCCTTGAGAGTGCGCCCCTTGGCGACCGAAGCCTGCGCGGCCCCGAACAGCGCCTGTAGGAATTCGCGCGTCAAGGCGATGCCTTCCGCCACCTGGCGGCTCGTCGGCAAGGCCGCGCCGCGACCCGGCACCAGCGCCTTGGGCCTGAGCCCCGCGAGCCGGTCGAGGGTCGCCGGCCAATCGGCAAGATGCGCATCGCCGCAATAGCAGGCCGAGTGATATTCGACGAGGTCGCCCGAGAACACCACCTGCGCATCCGGCACCCACGCGATGATGTCGCCCGCCGTGTGGCCGCGCCCGATATGGGCAAGCCTCACCTCGCGCTTGCCGAGCCACAGTGTCATCTCGCTCGGAAAGGTGATGCGCGGCCAGACGAGGCCGGGCGGGACCGACTCCGCGCCCTGGAACAGGCGTGGAAAGCGCCCCATCTCGGAGGCCTTGTCGGCCTCGCCGCGCTCGACGATCAGGCCGCGCGTGGCATCGCTCGCCACGATGGTCGCGCCCGCATAGGCCGAGGCGCCGAAGACTCGCACCGCGTGGTAATGCGACAGCACGACATATTTGATCGGCTTGTCGGTGACGTCGCGGATACGGGCGATCACGTCCTCCGCCATCGCCGGCGTCGCCTGGGTGTCGATGACGATGCAGCCATCATCGCCCACGATGACGCCGGTATTCGGGTCGCCCTCGGCCGTATAGGCGTAAAGCCCCTCGCCCAGCTGATCGAAGGAGATCTTTTTCGGCCCGAGATCGCTGGTCGAGGCGAAGGATTTGCTGCTCATTTCGGCTCACGCCGCTCTCGGCGTGCCTCCTCGGTCGTTGAACGCGCTGGCGCTTCGTGCTTAGCCGAAGCCGGCGCCAGCGTCACGCCGGCGCTAGGCTGGAATGGAGCTACCCGAAAGGACGCGCTTTCGGGGAAACACCCGATAGGCCTTGCGGCGCTTCGATGCCATGATCGGATTTGCGCGCCCTGCGGCCGGATGGGACAATCGGCGCGCAAGCCGCCAAAGGAGTGTTGGCCTGATGCGTCTCTCGGCACCGACCATCCTGCTCCTGGCCGCGGGGCTCGCCGGCTGCACCAGCCAGGCCCGCGATGTTCTGACTCCCGTTGCGGCGACCGCACCCGGAACCAGCCAGGTCGACATGCTGGTGGCGACGACCCGCAGCGCCGCCGGCGCCAAGCCCGGCGAGATGTTCACCGGCGAGCGTGCCCAGGGCCTCTCCTTCGCCGAGATCACGGTCTCGTTGCCCCCCGACGGGCAACGCAAGATCGGCGACGTGCAATGGCCGGCGCAAAATCCAGGCGATCCGTCACGCGAATTCGTCACCACGCGGGCCGATCCGCTCGACGAGGCGCAAGCGATGGCCCGCCTGAACGGCCGCGTCGCAACCGTGCCGGGCAAGCGCGTGCTGGTCTTCATCCACGGCTTCAACAACCGTTTCGAGGAGGCCGTCTACCGCTTTGCGCAGATCATGCACGATTCGCGTGCGCCCGCCGTGCCGCTGCTCTTCACCTGGCCATCGCGCGGCAAGCTTTTCGCCTATACCTATGACCGCGAAAGCGCGACCTATTCGCGCGACGCCCTCGAGGAGATCCTGCAGAGACTGGCGCGCAATCCGCAGGTCGCCGACGTGTCGGTGCTGGCCCACTCGATGGGCAATTGGGTGACGCTCGAGGCGCTGAGGCAGATGAGCATCCGCAATCACGGCCTGCCGAAGAAGATCGGCTCCGTGATGCTCGCAGCCCCCGATGTCGATGTCGACGTGTTCCGCACCCAGATCGCCGGCATAGAGGCGCCGGCGACGAAGTTCTCGATGTTCGTCTCGCAGGATGACCAGGCGCTCGCCGTGTCGCGGCGCGTCTGGGGCAATGTGGCGCGCATGGGCGCCATCGATCCCGAGGCCGAGCCGTACCGCAGCCAGTTGCAGAAGGAACGTATCACCGTCTTCGACCTGACCAAGCTGAAGACCGATGACAGCCTCAAGCACGGCAAGTTCGCGTCAAGCCCCGAGATTGTCCGCCTGATCGGCGGACGCCTGGTCGAAGGCCAGCCGATCGACCAGGACCATGAGGGTATCGGCGGACGGATGGGGCTGATCGCGACCGGCGCCGCATCGACGATCGGATCCGCGGCCGCAATCGCGGTCACGGCGCCGCTTGCGGTCGTCGACGGGCGCGCGCGCGACAATCTCGGCGACCGCATGGAGCAGCTCGGCGG
Organism: Rhizobiales bacterium GAS188; assembly: GCA_900104855.1. NCBI lineage: Bacteria > Pseudomonadati > Pseudomonadota > Alphaproteobacteria > Hyphomicrobiales > Rhizobiales bacterium GAS188. The sequence goes on along the minus strand of FNSS01000001.1, from coordinate 3,001,644 downwards.
CGATGCGGCCGACACGCTGCGCTCGACCGCCCATGTGGTGCCGTTGCCGCAGCAATAGGATGCTCCTGGGACCGCGACCGTCTCGGTCGCCCTTTCTTCCCGGCGGTGCACGCCGGCCTCGCGGTCTTAAGGGCGGGCGGGACGCCCGCGGTCCCAGGGAAGGGGCCGGCGCTTCGCTCACGGCCATTTCACGGTCGGCGGCAAGGAGGACAGGATCGCCTCGACATTGCCCCCGGTGCGCAGGCCGAAGATCGTGCCGCGATCATGCAGCAGGTTGAATTCCACATAGCGGCCGCGCCGGATGAGCTGCTCGTCGCGCTCGGCCTCGGTCCAGGGCGTCCCGATCGTTGCGCGCAACAGGCGCGGATAGACGTCGAGGAAGCGCGTTCCGACCTCGCGTGAGAAGGCGAGATCGGCTTCGCCGTCGCCCGACCACAGATTGTCGAAGAAGATGCCGCCGATGCCGCGCGGCTCGCCGCGATGCTTGAGGAAGAAATACTCGTCGCACCATTCCTTGAAGCGCGCATGCGAGGCGACATCGCCATGGGCGTCGCAGGCGGCCTTCATGGCGGCGTGGAAGGCGATGGAATCGGGATGGCCTTGCGACCTGCGGCGGTCGAGCATCGGTGTGAGATCCGCGCCGCCCCCGAACCAGGCCTTCGTCGTCACCACGAAGCGGGTGTTCATATGCGCGGTCGGCGCATGCGGATTCCAGGGATGGGCGATCAGGGAAACGCCGGTCGCGAGAAAATGCGGATCCGTCTCGGCGCCCGGCATCTGCTTGGCGAATTCCGGCGAGAAGGCACCATGCACGGTCGAGACATGCACGCCCACCTTTTCGAAGACCCGGCCCTTCAGGATCGCCATGACGCCGCCGCCGCCCGGCGAGCCGTCATGCTGTTGCCGCTGCCAGGGCTTGCGGACGAAACGCCCGGCCTCGCTCGCGCCCGGCGCGAAGGGGCCTTGCGCCTCATCCTCGATGGCCTCGAATTCGGCGCAGAGCCGGTCGCGCAGCGTCGCGAACCAGCTGCTCGCGGCATCGGCGAGCGATTTGATCTGCGGATCCTCGGAAAGGCGCGGAAAGCTCATCGGGGAGAGGTCTCGCAGCGGCTAGATGGCATCGCCGTCATTCGGTCAGACGCTTCCAAAACCCCTTCTCGCGGGGCGGCGGCCCGGCGCCCGGGTCATCGGGCGCTCGTTCCAGCGGAAAGGCGACAGTCTCGATCTTCGCCGGCGCGGCGGCAACCGCGGCCGCTACGCCCCGCTCCGCCGCCGGGGCCGGCCGATCGGCAGCAAAGCTGGCAGCGATCGGGGCAGCGAGAAGCGGCGTTTCGGCCGGCGCATCGGCCGGGCGCTGCGGCCCGTTGCCGGCGCGCCCCGCAGGGATCGAGAGCTCGGCCGCGCGGTCGGCCAAGCCATCGGAAGGTGAAGGCGGCCGCGGCGCGGCGATCGGTGCGGGGAGATTGGCGCTGCCGACCGCCGCGGGCAGCTCGGCCGGATGCTCCCAGGCAAAGCCGCCGATGCGGCCGCTTTCCGGCGCCACCGGCAGCCATTGCGGCGAGATGATCCCGTCGGCGATCCAGGCCGGATCGCGCGACGCATGCGCGGCGCGTCCCAGCCATTCGCGGGCAAGGCCGGTCATGCCGTTCTCGGCCTCCTCGATCTCGGCCATCAACAGGCAGATGCGCGCGGTCGGCCGCTTATCGGCCAAGGGCGCGAGCGCCGCGCGGGCCTTGGCGAATTCGCGCGCCGCCAGCGCTGCTTGCGCGAGCGCCGCCGCGGCCTCCTCATGCTCCGGCTTCATGGCGACGAGCCGCGATACCTGCTTCAGGCGCTCGGCCGCCGAGAGGTTCGGGCGCAAGCCGAGATAGGCCTCGGCGAGATCCGGATGAGGCGCGAGCCGCCAGGCGGTCTCGACGATGCGTGAGGCCTTGCGTTGCTGCCCGTCCGCCGCCAGCAGCCGGGCCGCCGCGGTCGCGGCCGGCGTCAGGGCCTGGTCGATCTTGAGGGCATTCAGCGCCGCCCTCAGCGCCTCCTTCGGTTCGGTGCGGCGCAGATCGAGCGCGCGCGCCGTGAGCAGGGCCGCCTTGGCGCGGCGCATCTCGCCCGCATCCATGGCGCCCAGTCGATGATTGCGCTCGAGCGTCGCCAGTGCCGCCATCCAGTCGCGCGCCTGGCATTGGGCGACGAGGGTCGCCTCATGGGCCCAGGGCAGGAACACGTCGAGCTGCGCGGCCGCGACCGCGTGTTGGTGCGCGGCGGCGCCATCGCCGCGGCGCCGCGCCTCGACGAAGAGGCCGCGCAGGCCGAGCCCTCGCGTATCGGTGATCTCGGCCATGCGGGCGAAGGCATCCTTGGCGGCGACGCGATTGCCGTGCAGCTGCGCCGCCTGCGCCTTGAGCAGGAGAGCGAGCGGCTCATGGCCGGCCAGCCTCTCGGCCGCCTGGGCATGACGTGCCGCGGCGTTCAAATCTCCCGAGGCGACCGCGACCAGCCCCTTGGAGATCGCCGCATTCGCCTTGGCTTTGCGGCGCGAGCGTGACAGCGCGAAGGTCGCGAAGGGCAGCCGCAGCAGCAACGCGAACAGGCGGACCAGCACATAGAGGACGACCGCGAAAGCGAGCAATGCCGCGACCGCGAAGGCGAGCGGGGTTTTGATTTCCCACTGGCCGAGAGAGACCGACACGGCGCCATAATGGTCGAGGGCAAAGACGTAGAGAAGCGCCGCCGCCGCAACGATGATGAGGAACGCAATGACCCGAAACATCGCGCTCACCCGCCGCTGCCGGCTGTGCCGGCGCGCCGCATCGCCTCGAGCGCATCGGCGCCGATGCGACGCGCCGCGTCATGGGCATTGGCGAGCGCCGTGATGCGGGCGCCTGAGGCCGGGGTCGCGCCTTTCTCGAAAACCGGCAAGGCATTCCAGGCATCGCGGGCGGCCGCAATGTCACCACGCGTCAAGGCGTTTTCGACGGTCGCGGCGGGCGTGCCCGGTTCGTCGGCGCCGATGCGCCGCACGCGCACCAGCCGGCCGAGCATCGCCATGCTGCGGTCCCAAAGCGAAGTGGGCACCACCGCGTCGGCGACCTTGGCGCGCGCCGCGTTGAGCTCGCCCTGGAAATCCGCCGCGAGAGCGGCCGGAGACGGCGCTCCTTTGTCGGCGAAAGGCCGCAAGGCCTCGACGGATTTCGGATCGGCGCCGAGCCGGGCGAGGGCGTCGAGCTCGCCCCCATAAGGCAGGTTGGAGCCGAGATCGGTGGCGACGGCGCGCGCCATCACCAGGATCGAGGGCGCGTTCGCGGCATCCTTGGGTCGGGTCGAGGCCAGTTTCTCGACATTGGCGATCAATTTCTCCAACCCCTCGACCCTGGCGTCGAGCGTCGCCAGCCGCGCCAGAGCCGCTTGCGCGGACCCGGCCGAGGCCGACGCCGCTTTGGCCTGCTCGAGCGCATCCTTGGCGTCGCGCGTCGCTGCCTGGATCTCGGCCGCAAGCGGGGCAGGCGACGGCGCCGGAGCGGCGGCGGCCGGGCTCTCAGGGCGTTGGCGCAGCGCCGTCACCGTCTTCTCGAGCGTGTCGATGCGGACGCCAAGCTTGTCCAAATCGGCGCGCGTGACCTCGGGTTTCACGATCTCGGGGTTGGCGATCTCAGGCTTGGCTGGCGGCGCGGCGCGCAAGGTCGCAACCGAGCTTTCCAGTCGCGCGAGACGGCTATCGTCGCGATCGAGCGCGCCGCTCATCGAGAGGTAACCGTAGAGCACAGCGGGCAAGAGGATGGACAGCGCCAATGCGGCAAGCGCCAGCGAGCGGCCGCGCTCGCCATACGGTTGAGATTGCGCTGCCTGGACAGGCGGCGAAGCCTCGCGGCCGGCGGCGCTCCAGGGCGATTGCGAGCCGGCTTCCGATGTGGCTTGCGCCACGATCGGCTCGGCAACTGACTGATCGGCAAATGATTGACCGACGAGACGCTCTGTGTCGATCGCCTGCTCTGCGAGCGGCCGAGCGGCATCTTCCAGATCCTCTGCCGGCTTCTGTTCCGGCTTCTCTGTCGGCTTCTCTGCTTCTTGGCCCTCGGCAACCAGGCCCGGCATTGGTGCGGCCTCTTGTGCCGCAATCTCGGCCGGGGACGGCAGCGTCTCGCCTTCAGGATTGGCGGGTTCAGGATTGGCGGATGTTTCGGCGGCGGCCGAGGCACGGCCGCGACGCTGCCGAGGCTTCTGGGCATCCGCTCCCGAGGATGAGCCGCGTCGATCCGTATCGCTCATGCAAGGATCACCTGTTCTGGCCTGCCGCGGACAGCCATGCCCCGCCGGGAATGGTCCGCAACCGACCCTAGACGTCTCGATTGCAAGAATTGCGGCAAAGGAGCAAGGGCCTTTCGGTCAAGGATTGGTCAAGGATCCTTGGGGGCAAGGGGCTGAGCAGGCCTTGCAGGCTTCCATCTGAAAGCTTCGCCTCAAGGCCCGGATGGGCTCCCGAGCAGCGCCAGGAGATGCGCTTCGTCGGGCGAGGCGGGAATCTCGACGCGCGAGGCGCCCGCCGCGAGGAGAACCTGAGCGACCTCCGCGGACAGACAGAGCTGAAGCGGCGTGAGGGCCTGATCCAGCACGCCGGCCTCGCGGGCAAGCCCGATATAGGCCGTGGCCGAACGCGCCGAATAATGCAGAACGGCGTCGAGACCGGCCTGGCGCAAGGCCGTTTCGGCGATGGGGGGCAGGCGAGGCGCGATATCGGCCGAGTAGACCTCGGCAAGCGTGAAGGCGTAGCGACCTTGCCGCAGCGCTGTTTCGATCTCGGGACGTCGGTCGTGACCCGTCAGATAGAGGAGAGGCCCGCGCAACGGCAGGTCGGGGAGGGCGGCGGCGAGCTCACGGGCCGTGCGGAAGGCCGGCGCCAGGGGCCGCAAGCCGATCGCCGCGGCGGCGCGCGCCGTGCGGGCGCCGACCAGCAGCGCCGGCAGGCCGGCGAGCCTGGCGCTGCTTTCGGCGTCGAGCATCGCCAGCGCATTGGCGCTCGCGGCAATCACGGCCGCATAAGTCGAATCGGCGGGAAGCGGCAAGAGCCGGCTCCCGGGCGCGGGCGCAATGACGATGAGCGGCGCAATGATCGCCTCATGCCCCGACCGCGCGAGCGCCCGCGCGGTGCGCGCCGCGGCAGGTTGCGGACGGAGCACAAGGATCTTCACGCCGAACCAGCCCTCCGATCGGCCCTCTCAGGCGAGACCTGAAGGATGTCGCGTCTCCCGCTCATTCCCGCGCCGCGAGGACCCCGGCGGGCAGGCGTGCCAGCAGCTCGGCCGCCGCATCGGCGCCAAGTCTTGCGGCATCCTGCGGGGCGCCTTGGCGCGCCACCTCGACCGCATCGGCGCCGTCCTGGCGCAAGGCGAGGCCACGGAAAAGCAGGTTCGCCCCTTCCACATGCGCATTGCCGGCAATCGGAGTGCGGCAGGAGCCCTCAAGCTCATTGAGGAAGGCGCGCTCGGCGGCGAGCGCCGTCGCGGTCGGCGCATCGAGGACGGGCGCGAGGCGCGCCGCGATGGCTGCATCGTCGCGCCGCATCACCAGCGCGATGGCGCCCTGGCCGACGGCCGGAAGGAAGCTTGTGGTGTCGAGGATCTGCGTCGCCCTGTCGACGAGACCGAGCCGCTTGAGACCTGCGAGCGCCAGCAGGGTCGCGTCGCATTCACCTTCGGCGAGCTTGCGCAGGCGCGTCTCGACATTGCCGCGCAGCAGGCTGACCGTCAGGTCGGGACGCAGCCTCTTGAGCTGCGCCTCGCGGCGCACCGAGGCCGTGCCGATGCGCGCGCCGATCGGCAGCGCCGCAAGGCTGCCGAAGCTCGGAGCGATGAGGACATCGCGCGCATCCTCACGGGGCAGATAGCCCGCGATGGCGAGCTCCTGGGGCAGGATGGTCGGCAGGTCCTTGGCGGAATGCACCGCGATGTCGATGCGCCGGTCGATGAGCGCCTTGTCGATCTCTTTGGTGAACAGGCCTTTGCCGCCGACCTCCGCCAGCGCCCAATCGGTGATGCGGTCGCCCGTGGTGCGGATGACCACGACCTCGATGATGTCGGCGGGCGCCGAATCGGTTTGGATCAGCCGCTCCCGCAGCTCCGTCGTCTGGGCGAGGGCAAGCGGGCTGCCGCGGGTTCCGAGTTTGATCACGACGCTCATCCTCGACGCTTTCTCGTCATGGCCGCACTTGTTGCGGCCATCCACGCCTGCCGGCACCGGCCGCGAAGAAGGCGTGGATGGCCGGGACAAGCCCGGCCACGACGAGTTGAGAGGCTCGCCAAAACGACCATTTGCGTCGATTGCTGCTGACCGCGCATCATTCGCTCAAGGATAACCGAATTTGGACTTGGTGGCGTGGATCATGGCGCTCGCCTGGGCGCTATTGCCGGAGGCGCAGACATGATCGGCCTGGTCGATCTCGGCGCCGATCTGCTTGTAGACGCTCAGGTTCACATTGCCGGTCTGATAGTCATTGCTCATCACGGCCCGGAAGCGCGACACGTCGCCCTGGCAACCGCTGCCGCTCGGCAGCGCGAAGCCCGCCGGCGTGTAGCGCTCGGTGGCATAGCCTGCGGGCGTCGCCGCGGCGGCTTGCGGCTGCGGCGCCTGGGCCGTCTGGTTGCAGCCCGCCAATGCCAGCAGCAGCGCGCATGCGGCGAGGCGGAAACGGGCGGTGAACATGGATCGTCTCATTCTTCGGACCTCACGGGGCGGTTCATCAAGTCGTCGATGGCCGCATCGATCGAGAGCTTGGCATCGAGGATGGCAGCCACCGCCTCGCTGACCGGCATGTCGATGCCGACGCGCCGCGCCATCTCGCACAGCACACTCGCCGTGAAGGCCCCCTCGGTGAGCTTGCCATGCGTCGCGGTGTTCGGCGGCTCGCCGCGGCCGAGCGCCAGGCCGAAGGCGAAATTGCGCGATTTTGGGGTCGCGGCCGAGAGCATCAGATCGCCGAGGCCGGACAGCCCCATCAGGGTCTCGGGCCTCGCGCCATGGGCCGCGGCGAAACGGCGCAGCTCCGCGAAGCCGCGCGCCACCAGCGCCGCCTTGGCGCTGTCGCCGAGGCCGCGTCCCTCGACCATGCCGGCCGCGATGGCGAGCACGTTCTTGCCGGCCCCGCCGATCTCGACGCCGCGCGCATCGGTCGTGTGGTAGAGCCGCAAGCTGCGCGACGACAGGGCCTCGGCGAGGCCGGCGGCGAGGTCCGGCTCCGGCGCCCCGATCACCACCGCGGTCGGCAGGCCGGCCGCGACATCGGCCGCGAAGCTCGGGCCCGAAAGGACCGCCGGCAGGGCGCGCGGCAAGGTTTGTGCCACGATATCGGTCATGAAGCTTTGTGTGCCGCGCTCGATTCCCTTGGCGCAGATGATCACCGGGCAGCGCTCGGCAACGATCGCCGCAAGGGCTTCGCAGACGCCGCGCACCGCCTGGGCCGGCACCGCGACGAGGAGCGCTTCGACGCCGGCGAGCAAAGCGAGATCGGAGGTCGCCGCAACCGCCGCATCGAGACGAAGGCCAGGTAGCCGTGCCTCGTTCTCGCGCAGGCGGCGCATGGCCTCGGCCTGCGCCGGGTCCCGGGCAAAGAGGAGCACGCGGCGATCGGCGCGTGCCGCCGCATTGGCGAGCGCTGTGCCCCAGGCGCCGGCCCCGACGACGCCAAGTGTCGCAAAATCGCGCATCAGGCGGCCGTGTCTGACGGGAACCGGTCGCCGGGCGCGTCTCCTTCTCCCGCCTGCGGGAGAAGGGAGGCGCCCTGGCGCCTGAGGCATTCGGAGTGCTTCATCCCGGTGCGGCTTCTCGTGCGGCATTCGGGGCGCGACGCTCGATCTCCTCGCCGAGCGGCCAACGGGCGCGCGCTGGCGCCGTGAGATCGTCGACGAGGCCCCGCCGCAGCCGCTCGATGCCGGCCCAGGCGATCATTGCGGCATTGTCGCCGCAAAGCTCGAGGGGCGGCGCCACGAATTTGAGGCCTGCTTCCGCCGCAAGCCGCGACAGGACCTGGCGCAGCGGGCCATTGGCAGCGACGCCGCCCGCAACCACGAGGGCCGAAGGCTTCGCAGCTAAGGACTTGGCAGCTAAGGACTTGGCACCCAAAGATTTACCGGCGATCTGCGCGAAGGCCTGCAGGCCGCGCCGTGTCCGATCGTCCACCACATCCACGATCGCCGCCTGGAAGGAGGCGCAGAGATCGGCGATGTCGGTCGCGGTCAAGGGCTGGATGCGCTCGGAGGCGAGGCGCAGGGCCGTCTTGAGCCCGGACAGCGAGAAATCGCAGCCCGGCCTGCCGATCAGCGGGCGCGGCAGGTCGAAGCGCTCGGCATCGCCCGTCTCGGCGGCCTTCTCGACTGACGGACCTCCCGGATAGGGAAGTCCGAGCAGTTTCGCGGCCTTGTCGAAGGCCTCGCCGATAGCATCGTCGATGGTCGAGCCGAGACGCACATAGTCGCCGACGTCGCGAGCGGCTACGAGCGCGGTGTGGCCACCGGAGGCGAGCAGCAGCAGGAACGGGAATGCGACCGCATGCGTCAGCCTGGCGGTGAGCGCATGGGCCTCGAGATGGTTGACGGCGATGAACGGCTTCTTGGCCACGAGCGCCAAGGTCTTCGCCGTGGTGACGCCGACGATCAGCCCACCGATCAGGCCCGGTCCGGCCGCGACCGCGACGGCATCGACGTCCTTGAGGGCGAGCTTGGCGGTGGCCAGCGCCCGGGCGACGATCTGGTCGAGGGCCTCGACATGATGGCGGGCCGCGATCTCAGGCACCACGCCGCCATAGGGCGCATGCGCGGCGATCTGCGACAGCACCTCATTAGCGAGGATCTGCCGGCTGCCGTCGTCATTGAGCGCGACCACGGCGGCGGCCGTCTCGTCGCAGCTCGTCTCGATGCCAAGAACACGAATCATGGAACGCGGATCATTTGGCGAGCGCCGGCTTGACGGCCGCCATGAAGGCGCGCGCCTGCGCCATCATCATCCCCATATCGGAGGCGATGGCGACGTAATCATAGCCATAGCCGATATAGCGCTGCACCACCTCCGGCGTCGGCCCGACGATGCCGCAGGGCTTGCCGATGGCCCGGCAGCGCTTGGCGACCTCGGCGATCTTCGCCTGCACCGCCTTCTCCTCCATATTGCCGACATGGCCCATATTGGCCGCAAGATCGGCGGGACCGAGGAAGATGGCGTCGACGCCTTCGACCGCCGCAATGGCCTCGAGCCGCTCGGCCGCCTCCGGGGTCTCGATCTGCACGATGACGAAGGCCGCCTCATTGGCGCGCTGCGCGTAATCCGGCACGGTGCCATAGCGGTTGCCGCGATGGAAGCCCGCAAAGCCGCGCCGGCCGGCTTGCCCATTGCCGGGCACCGGATAGCGCGTGAAGGATACGGCCGCCCGCGCCTCCTCAGGGTTCTGCACGAAGGGAAACATCAGGGTCTGCGCGCCCGCATCCATCAGGCGCTTCACCAGGATCTGGTCGTTCCAGGCGATGCGCACGATCGGCGCCGCGCCGGTGCCGCCGAGCGCCTGGAGGATGTGATAGGCGTCGCGCACATCGATCGGCGTGTGCTCCATATCGACCAGGATCCAGTCGAAGCCGAGCGAGCCCAGGGCCTCGGCCGTCGACGTCGCCCCGGACATCACCCAAGTGCCGAAAGGCACATGCTCGCCTTTCAGGAGCCGGCGGAAAGGATTGTCCAAGATATCCATGAAGGGTCCCGCGTGGCGAGCTGATCGGCCGAATAAGGCCGGTCTAACCGATCACGCGCCCTGCCGAAAGGCCCGATCCGAGATAGCGGCGCCGCATAGGCCCCCGCGATCGCGCGACGCCCTTCACGCCTTCGCGGACCTGCCCTCGAGAAACTCGGCAACCGCCGCGTCCCGGCGCAGTTGCGCCAGATCCTCATCGGTCGGCAATTGCGGCTTGTCGCGCCGCGCATTGACCATGCACAGGAAGCCGAGCGGCTCCTCGCCGGTGGCGCGGAATTGATGCCAGGTCCAGGGCGGCACCGTGACCAGGTCGCGCAAGGCGATCTCGCGCACCTCCTTGCCGACCAGGCAATGGCCATGGCCGCGCAGCACCATCACGGCATGCATATGGTCGTGGCGCTCGAGCGTCGAGAACCCGCCCGGCGCGACCTCGAAATAGCGCAGCTCGCTGTCGAGCTTCGGGTCGCAGAACAAGATTTGCCGGGTGATGGTCTTGAAGAGAGCCCGCTCATCTTCCTTATAGGGGCGCAGCTCCACCTGATCCCAGCGATGGCCACTGGCTGGGCGATGGGCCGGCCGCGGCGGCGTTTGGGTGACGTCATCCATAGAAGTAGCGTTCCACGCTGGCGACGAAAGCCGCGGTTTCCTCGACGAGACGCTCGCGGGCAGCGAGCAGGTTGCCGCCAATCAGCAACATCACCTCTGCGCCGTAGAAATCAAGTAGCTCCGGCACGCGCGCCAGCGTCATTCCGCCTGCCGGCACGGGCACGGACGGGGCAAGTCCGCCCCATGGGTCGAGCGCCGCATGCGCCAGCGCCCGGCAGGTGTCGCGCGAATAGCCGAAACGGCCGCCATAATTCGGGAAGACGACGGCCCCCGCGCCGAACAGGCGAAACAGCTTGCCGATCAGCAAGGGCGGAGCGATGCGGGCCGCCCCGCCGAGCGACGGATGGGCCAGGAAGGCCATATCGGCGTTCTGCCGCACCAGGGCCTGCAGATTCGACAGGCCGGAGACCATCGGCGCCAGCATGACGGTGTCGACGCCGTTGTCGCGCGCCACCCGGATCTGGCCTTTAAGGGCATCGAGGTCGCCCGTCAGGCTCGGCACATAGCGGGTGCGCCCGCCCGTCTGGCGCATGGCCGCGGCCACGGCGGCGACCCGCTCGGCGAAGGGCGAATAGGCCTGGTCGGCAAGGCCGTGATCGTCCTTGATGTAATCGACGCCGCCCTCGGCGAAACGGCGCGCGAGATCTGCGAGCTTCGCGGCGGGCATGCCTTGCGGCTTGAGCGCCGATGCGGTGAGGGCGCGCCCCTGCACGCCGCCGCGGGCGCGCAGCTCGGCGAAGCCCTGGCGCGGCCCGCCGAAGGCCCGCAGCGTCTCGGCCGGGAAGTCGGCATCGGCCAGGATGACGTCCTCGAGCAGCGAGGCATTGCCGAACAGCATGTTTATGAGCTGGCCGGCGTCATGCCCCGTGGTCTCGACATTGAGCCCGATGCGCGCCTCGTGGAGCCCGGGGCGCAGCTCGCGGACGCCGCGCACCTCGCCGACGATCTCGCCGAGCACCCGCTCATCCTCGATCGCCGCGACCGGCATCTCGACGCTCTGCTCGACCGCGACCGCCCTGGCGCGCTCTTCCGCTGCCTCGGCGGGACAGCTGATATGGTAGACGGCTTCGATCGCGGATTTCATGGGCTCCTGGGACCGCGACCGTCCCGGTCGCCCTTTTTTGCGGCGAGCGCCGGCCTCACCATTCACAAGAGCGGGCGACGCCCTTGTGATAGGATGCCAGCGGGGCTTGGTAACGTGAACGCAAATCCGACTCAAGACGCGGCAAAGGGCTGGCATTTGCGCTGGGACCGCGAGCGCCTCGCCCGCACTTACGAATGGCGAGGTCGGTACGGCCGGGAGGAAGGGCGACCGGGACGGTCGCGGTCCCGGGGCGGTCCCAGCTTCACGCCGCGCCCGCGACGATCAGCTCCAGCACATCCTTTTCGCTCGTGTCCTTGACCAGCCTTTCGCCGGCATTGCTGCCGCGCTTGAGCACCATGACCCGATCGCCGACCTCGAAGATATCCGTGAGACGATGCGAAATGATGACTTGCGAGACGCCCTGGCGCTTCAGCTCCGCCATGGTCTCGAGCAGCTTGGTGGTCGCCATCACCGAGAGGTTGGCGGTCGGCTCGTCGAAGATCACGACCCTGGGCTCGAAGGAGATGGCGCGCGCGATGGCGACCGATTGCTGGCGGCCGCCCGACAGGCTCTCCACCTTGGCATAGACCGAGTTGACGTCGACCTTGAGGCGGTTGAGCACGCGCGCCGCATCCGCATACATGCGCGGCCGGTCGACGAAGACGCCGAGCCGGCGCGGCCAACGGCCGAGGAAGATGTTCTGCCCGACATCCATGTTCCCGCACAGCGCGAAGTCCTGGTAGATCATCTCGATGCCGCGCTCGCGGCTGTCGCGGGGGCTCGCGAAGCTGGTGGCAACGCCGCCGACCAGCACCTCGCCGGCATCGCGCTGATAGGCGCCGGTCAGGACCTTCATCAAGGTCGACTTGCCGGCCGAATTGTCGCCGACGAGACCCAGGATCTCGCCGGCTCCGAGCCGGAAGTCGACGCCGGTCAGCGCCCGCACCGGGCCGAAGGCCTTGTCGATATTGCGCATCTCGATGACAGGCGTCTCGGCAGCGCTCATGCGGTTTTCCCCTTGGCGAATCTGGCGAGCCAGCGTCCCAGAACATGCTCCTGGCGCAACCAGATATCGGCGATCACGGCGGCGATCAGGATGAGCCCGATGAAGACATTCATCCAATGCTGCGGCAGCACATAGGAGCCGCCGCCCGGCAGCAGGATCTGCAGCGACAGGAGAGAGCGGATCAAGGTGATGGCGGCGGCGCCCGCCAGCGACCCGATGATGGTGCCATGGCCGCCGAAGATCGAGCCGCCGCCGACGATCACCGAAGCGATGGCGTCGAGCTCGCGCAGCTGCCCCGCCGAGGGGTTGAAGGAGCGCAAATAGGCCGCATAGATCACGCCCGCCGAGGCGGCGCACAACGATGAGGCGACGAGCGACAGGAAGCGCACACGGCGTGTGTCGATGCCGGCATAGCGCGCGGCGCGCTCATTGCCGCCCGTAGCGAGCACCATCTGCCCCCAATGGGTACGTGCCAGCACCAGGGTGGCGAGGATGGCGAGGACGCCGAGGAACAGCGTCTGCACGCTGACCGCGCTGGTGAAGGCGAGCCACCAGCCGCTGCCGGGCGCGGCGCCGAATGCGGCGAGGACCTCGGCGAGGCTGCGGCCGATCAAGGTGAAATCGTCGGGGAAGCCCGAGAGCTGGCGCCCGGCCACCATCCAGGCCGCGAGGCCGCGCGCCACATAGAAGGTGCCGAGCGTCGCGACGAAGGAGGGCAGGCCGAAGCGGATGGTGAGGATCCCGTTCAGCATGCCGCAGGCGAGCCCCGCGGCGAGCGCCAGGGTGACGGCGAGGAGCGGCGACAGCTCGAGCTCCTTGAGGCTGAAGGCCGCGACCGCCGCCGCCAGCGCCAACACGGAGCCGACCGAGAGATCGATATCGCCGGCCGCGATCACGAAGGTGAGGCCGACGCAGAGGATGCCGATCTCGGTGAAGGCCGTGAGCATGGCGAAGGAATTGCCGAGGCCTGCCCAGAAATCCGGCCGGAGCGCCAGGCCGACCAGCCAGAGCGCCAAGGTGAGCAGGATGGCGGCAGCGTCCCGCCGGGCCAGGAAGGCCGCGAACGCGCCAAAGAAGCGCGAGTTTCTGGCGCCGAGCGCCCGGTCGAGGACCGCAGTGCCCCTGGTCTGCACGCCGGCGATCGCGATATCGCCGCGGGCCAGGAGAGCGGGGAGCGACCGACCGGCGAGACGGGCCAGCAGGCGGCGCGGACCGCCGCCCGCCGCCCATGGCTGGACGAGGACCGCGCCAATCAGGAGGAGGCCGAGGAAGGCCGGCACCGCGCCCGGCGGCAATTGCGCCATGGCGCCGACCTGCATCTCGACCCCGCCGACATCGATGAGGCGGGTGATCGGCACGCCCTCACGCAGCACCTTGTCGATCAGCACCGTGAGCGCGGCCCCGAGGCAGGCACCCAGCACCCGGCCGCGCCCGCCGGCGATCGAGGCGCCGCCCACGATCACGGCGGCGATCACGATGAGTTCCGCCCCCTGGCCGGTCTGGGAGGTGATGCCCTTGTCCTGGGCGACGTTCATCAGCCCCGCAAGGGTCGCCGCCAGCGCCGAAAGGACATAGGAGCGGATGCGCACCCGGCGCGTCGCGATGCCGGCATAGCGGGCCGCCTGCTCGTTGCCGCCGACCGAGGCCGTCTCATATCCGGCCCTGGTCTTGGCGAGCGCGACCGCGCCGATCAGCGCCACCAGGATGAAGATCAGGATCTGGTTGTTGAAACCGAGTGCATTGCTCTCGCCCAGCCGGAAGAACCAGGGATCGGCCGCCGATTTCTGGTCGAAAGCGATGGTCTTTCCGCCCGAAAGCCCAAGCACCAGGCCGCGCCCGATGAACAGCGTCGACAGGGTGGCGATGAAGGCCGGCACCCTCAAGACAGTGACGAGGGCGCCGTTGAGGAAGCCGACCGTGAGGCCGGCGGCAAGGCAGATCGCGATGGCGACCCCGATGCCGGCATCGGCATTGGAGGGCGCATAGGCAATCGAGAACAGCGTCGAGACGAGGCCGAGCGTCGAGCCGACCGAGAGGTCGAGCTCGCGATTGACGATCACGAAGGTCATGCCGACCGCCATCACGCCATAGCGGGCCGTGTCGCGCAACACGGCCGAGAGAGCGTCGGTGGTGCCGAAGAAAGCGGGGTTGACGAAGGCGCCGGCGAGATAGAGCCCTGCCATCAGCACCAAAATGCCGATTTCCCAGCCGCCCCAGAGCTCGCCGGGCGCTCTCGCCGGCGTTGATCGGGGCTCGGCATCCAGATCGGCTGTGGCGGCCATGTTCGCTCGATGTCACATCGATATATTTACTTTGCCGGCTACATTATACGATATGCCGGCTAAGCGTATCCGCGGGAGACGCGCCCATGCATCGCCACGCACGCGGTTTCCATTCGGATGGTGCACGGCTTTGGCTGGCAGGACAACCTGGTGAGCTCGAACCAGCGCTGGGACCGCGGCCGTCTCGGTCGCCCTTCGCCCCAGCGGCGTCGACCTCGCCGTTCGCAAGAGCGGGCGGGACGCCCGCGGTCCCAAGGGCCGCCACATTAACCCGCCGCCAGTGCCGCGAGCGCGAGTTCGAGGAAGCGCTGGCGGGCCTCCGGCATGTGGACGCCGCGCGGCTCGTGCACATGGCGCGCCAGGAAGAAGCCGGTGAGGCGGAAGCCCTCGGCGATCTCGGCCGCTTCCGGCATCTCGCGGCCAAGTCCTCCGATCAGGCGGCCCTGCCCTTCGATCAGGAAGGCCGGAAGGGCAAATAACCTGTCCCGATAGGGCTTTCCGGCCATGGCCGAGACGGCGCGCCCGCTTTTGGGCGACACGAAAGCCAGGTCCTCGCGCGTGCCGGTCGCCGCGCAGGCGGACAAATCGAGCCCAAAGCCGAGCTCGGCGAGCAGCGCCAGCTCGAAGCGCAGGATGAGCGGGGCCGCGATCGCCGGTTCGGCCAGATGCTCGCCGAGAATGCAAAGCGCGTCATAGAGCGAAGCGTGCGGCTCGCGCTCGGCGAGGAGCCGCAGATGCGCCGCAAGCGTCGCGAAGGCGTAAAGCGCGGCCGGAGAGCCGAGCATGGCGGCGGCGCGCAGATCGCGCAGCTCCACCACAAAGCTTCCGAGATGGCTTTCGAGCCGCGCCCGCCAAGTCACCTCGGCGAGGTTGCCGGGCTGCAAGGTCGGCGCCAGGCGACGCGAGCGCCCGCCGCGCACGATGCCGAGATGGCGCCCATGCGCACGCGTCAGGACTTCGAGGATCAGCGATGTCTCGCCATGGGCGCGAGCCCCGAGAATCACCGCTTCATCGGACCATTGCATCAGGATTGCCGAATCGTCGGGCTGGCCGGCTGGGGCCTACTGGGTCTTGTATAGCAGGGATCAGGCGGCCGCTGGGCACGTGTCCAGCGGATACATAGGTTACAAAATAGACCGGATACATGGGTGACAGTCGTTCATGTTTCGGTCTGCGTCGCCTCGCCGCCCCCGGGGGCGGCGAGGCGACGCAATTTTTTCTTGTCCGGATCGATCCAGCCGATCGGCACATCGAAGAAGCGGACCTGCCATTGACCAGCCTCGTTCTCCTCTACGGCGACGGCCTCGCCGACTAAGGCGCTGCAGATATGGATGAGGTCGCCCTGCCACTTGATCTCGCCGTTTGATCGCACTTTGCGGACCGCCGCCTCGCTCGGATAGTCGGGCTCGGGAAGCCGGTTGGGCATCTTGCGAGGTGAGCGCTGATAGACGCTGGCCGGGGGGCGTTGACCGAGCGCCTCATGCGGGCGTTCGTGGTTGTAGTCGCGGGCGAAAGCCTGGAAGCGGCGAGCTTGGGCGGCGCGGTTCGGCTCGGGCGGCCGCATGGCCTCCAAGAGGGTGAAGTGGAAGCGCTCGTGCCGGCCGTTCTGTTGCGGATGGCCGGGATCGATCCGCTCATGCTTGATGCCCAGCTTGATCCACCAGGCCGACAGCGCCGTCAGTCCGATCGTGCCGGTCGAGACGAAGGGTGTGCCATTGTCGGAACGGATCACCTCAGGCAGGCCGTAGTCCCTGAAAGCACGATCGAACACGGGCTTGGCTTCATCATGAGCGGTGCTGCCGGTGGCTGCCACGCTGATCAGATAACGGCTGAATCCATCTGTCATCGTCAAGGGTTCAACGCGCGAGCCATCACGCAATCGCACCCAACCCTTGTGGTCCACACCCCACACATGATTGGCATGCTGCGGCACCGTCAGCTCGCCCAGGCGCGGTGGCCCCTGACGCCGAAACCGCCGGCTGTTCACTTCCCCCGCACGCTTCAGGATCTCACCTGCCGTCGAGGCAGAAGGCCAATCCACATCCGGTTGACCCGCCGAAAGCCTGGCGATGATCTTGCGCGGCCCCCAGCTCTTGCGCTTGCCCTTCAAGCCCACAATCGCCTCGACCAGATGCTGGGGCGTCGCGCGACCATGCACAAGCGGCGCACGCGAGCGTTCCATCAATCCAGCTGCCCCAAACTCAGCATAGCGCCCAAGCCACTTGTAACCCGTCTTGCGGCTGATCTCGTAGCGCTCGCAAAGTTCCGTCATCGTCCACCACCCAGATAAGTGATCGTTGATGAAACCAATTCGCTCGTCCATCGCACAGCTCTCTTGCCAAGGCATCGACTGGTCCTCCCAGCCGACAGAGAACTGTCACCCATCTTTCCGGTCCGTTCTGTCACCAATCTATCAGGGCTGCACAACGCCCCACCTCTCCCCTGGTGGGAGAGGTCGGAGCACGAGCGCAGCGAGTGTTCCGGGTGAGGGGGGCAACTATTTCCTTCGCAAGGCAGGTCAGGGCAGCCATTCGGGCCTAGAGGGGGGTCCTTCGAGAGTCGGCGCTGCCCCCCTCACCCGGCTTCTCTTCGCTACGCTCATCGAAGCCGACCTCTCCCACAAGGGGAGAGGTGGGGGCTGGCGCCCAGATCGCGGCGTGACCCCGTATTCAGCGGAATCATCCCCTCGGGAATTCGAGGCCCATTTCGCGATAGCGCTCGGGGTCGTCGGACCAGTTCTCGCGGACCTTGACGAACAAGAACAGATGCACCCGGCCTTCGGTGATCTCCTCGAGCTCGCGACGGGCCGCGGCCCCGATGGCCTTGATGGTCTGGCCGCCTTTGCCGAGCACGATCTTCCGCTGGCTCTCGCGCTCGACGAAGATGGTCTGCTCGATGCGGACCGCGCCGCCACGCGCCGCCGCCCAGGACATGGTCTCGACCGTGGAGCGATAGGGAAGCTCGTCATGCAGCCGGTCATAGAGCTTCTCGCGCGTGATCTCGGCGGCGAGCATGCGCATCGGCATGTCGGAGAGCTGGTCCTCGGGGTAATGCCAGGGGCCGGGCGGCATCAGCGAGGCGAAGGCGCGGCGCAGCTCCGGCACCCCGTCACCGGTGAGCGCCGAGACCATGAAGGTCTCATGGAAGGCGACACGCTCGTTCAGCTTGGCGGCGAGCGGGATCAGCGAGGTCTTGTCGGCGAGCTGGTCGGTCTTGTTGAGCAGGAGCAGCCTGCGCCGCTTCTGCTCGGCGAGCCGGTCGAGGATGGCCGAGCTCTCTTCGTCGATCCCTTTGCGGGCATCGATCAACAGGGCCAGGAGATCGGCGTCGTCGGCGCCGCTCCAGGCGCTGGTGACCATGGCGCGGTCGAGCCGACGTTTCGGCGCGAAGATGCCCGGCGTGTCGACGAAGATGATCTGCGCCTCGCTTTCGATGGTGATGCCGCGGATCAAGGCCCGCGTGGTCTGGGCCTTGCGCGAGACGATCGACACCTTCTGTCCGACGAGGGCGTTCAACAGCGTCGATTTGCCGGCATTCGGCGCACCGATCAAGGCGACGAAGCCGCAACGAGGTCCACCGGCTTGGGGAAGCTCGCTCATGCGGCGCTCGCCTTCAAGATGTCGAGAGCACGCAACATGGCCTCGGCCGCCGCCTGCTCGGCAGCGCGTTTCGAACGGCCGGCAGCCTCCGCGGGCGGCGCTTCCCTGACGGAGACGCGGATGCGGAAGAGCGGCAAGTGATCGGGCCCCTCGCGCGACAGGATGGTGTAGCTCGGCGGCGGCAGACCGCGCCCTTGCGCCCATTCCTGCAGGGCGGTCTTGGGGTCGAGCGGCGGGCGGCCCGAGGCGCAGAGGCGTTCGCCGACCGCCGCGGCCACCAGCCGGCTCGCCGCCTCATATCCGCCATCGAGGAAGACGGCGCCGATCAGGGCCTCGGCCACATCGCCGAGGATCGTCGGGTTCTGGCGGCCGCCGCTTTGCTCCTCGCTCGGCCCGAGACGCATATGCTCGCCGAGCGACCAGCTCTCGGCCAGCGCCGCGCAACTCTCCCGGCGCACGAGCTCGGTGAGCCTTTTCGACAGATCGCCCTCTTCGGCGAGCGGGAAGCGCTCATAGAGAAGGGCAGCGATGGCGAGGCCGAGCACGCGGTCGCCGAGGAATTCGAGCCGCTGATAGCTCTTGATGCGCGGGCGCGCCGCGCCCACCGCGCTCACATGCGTCAAGGCCATGACCAGGAGCTGCTTGTCGCGGAAGCTGTAGCCGATCTGCGCCTCGAGCGTATCGAGAGTCTGGGGCTGGCCGCGCTTCATGCGGCGATCATTTGATGCGCTGGAAGATGCGATCCCAGCGCACCGAGCTCGGCCATTCCCAGACCTTCCAGGCGCTGGCAGTCTCATCGATCGAGAAGAAGATGATCTCGGCCCGGCCCTCGAGATTCTCGAAGGGCACGTAGCCGACTTCGCTCGTCACCCGCGAATCCTGGGAATTGTCGCGGTTGTCCCCCATCATGAAGAAATGCCCCGGCGGCACCGTGTAGACGGGGGTGTTGCTCCAATAGCCGGTGTCGCCGTCCTTCTGGATGATCTCGTGGCTCACCCCGTTCGGCAGCGTCTCCTTGTAGTGGGGCACCGAGGTCTCGCGACCATAGGCGTCGATGGTCTTGTAGGCGGGCAGCGGCTCGCGCGCGGTTTCCTGGCCGTTGATGTAGAGGCGCGCATCGATCATCTGGATGCGGTCGCCCGGCAGGCCGATCACCCGCTTGATGTAATCGGTCTTGCCGTCCTTCGGCAGCTTGAACACCGCGATGTCGCCGCGCTTGGGTTCGCTCCCCATGATGCGGCCATCGAAAAGCGGCAAGCCCAACGGCAACGAGTATTTCGAATAGCCGTAGGAGTATTTGGAGACGAACAGGTAATCGCCGACCAGAAGGGTGGGCACCAGCGATCCCGAAGGGATGTTGAAGGGCTGGAACAGGAAGGTGCGCACCACGACCGCAATGAGCAGCGCTTGCACCACGATCCAGACGAGCTCGAGAACGCCACCCTCGCTCTTGCGAGCCGATGACTTATCCGTGGTCGCCTGGGTCACATGCTTCTCCATGCGGCGAGTACGTTATCGAACGCGGCTCGCGGGGTCTCGACAGTTACATAGCGCGACGCTTCACCGCAATCGAGCTTATCGCAATCCAGCATAGTCCAATTCAGCTTATCTTTGGCGAGCGCGGCTGAACGATGGCGGACCGCCATATTCCCGCCTACGGCCACGAGTTGCCTACTCGTAATCGTCGATGGGCGCAGCGGCATGCGGCGGCGGAACTTGGCGGTCCGGGCTCGGCCGGCGCTCGGGTGCGCCGTGACGCGGCGGCCGCTCGGCGCGCTCGGCCGGGTCGCGGCCGATCAGCTTCTGCATATGGGCGAGATCGACGAATTCATCGGCCTGGCGGCGCAGCTCGTCGGCCACCATCGGCGGCTGGGTCGAGGTCGTCGACACCACGGTCACGCGCACCCCGCGGCGCTGCATGGATTCGACCAGCGAGCGGAAATCCCCATCGCCCGAGAATAGCACCATATGGTCGATATGCTCGGCGATATCGAGCGCCGCGATGGCGAGCTCGATATCCATATTGCCCTTGATCTTGCGCCGGCCGGTGGCGTCGACGAATTCCTTGGTGGGCTTGGTCACCACGCGGTAACCATTATAGTCCAGCCAGTCGACCAGCGGCCGGATGGAGGAATATTCCTGATCCTCGATGAGGGCGGTGAAATAGAAGGCCCGCAGCAAGGTGCCCTGGCTCTTATACTCGGCGAGCAGGCGTCGATAATCGATATCGAAGCCCAGCGTCTTGGCCGTGGCATAGAGATTGGCGCCGTCAATGAACAGAGCAAGCTTTTCTGATTTCGACATGAGTTTCCGTCATTGGAAGTGGAGGCATTGACGCGGCAGGCCGCAATATCCAAATCACCGCTTGAGTTCCAAGCCCCGAAACGGGGCTGGTAGAGCAACAAATGGATATGTGTCCGAAAGCGCGGATCAACGGTGCGGCGAAACGCCTTTCGCCCCCGGTATGTAATTTCTTGCCTTCGTTGCAGTGTTTGGTGTAGCACCCCCCTACACAAAACATCGCTTGCGCACAACTGTCGCTGAAAGGAGCGGGCCATGGCTCGCGTCACCGTCGAAGATTGCGTCCAACGAGTCGAGAACCGTTTCGACCTCGTTCTGCTCGCCGCCCATCGCGCCCGCCAGATCGCGAGCGGCGCTCAGCTTCTGGTCGACCGGGATCGGGACAAGAACCCGGTGGTGTCGCTGCGCGAGATCGCCGACGGAATGCTGAAGCCGAACGATCTGCAGGAGGGCCTGATCCATTCGCTGCAGAAATATGTCGAGGTCGACGAGCCGGAAGCCGAGACGGCGCCGCTGATCGGCGTGCAATCGGTCGATTCGACCGACGATACCAGCGTCCAGTTCGACCGCACCATGACGGAAGAGGACCTGCTGCGCGGCCTCGACGGCATCGTGCCGCCGGCCGAGACGCGCGACGAGGAAGAATAAGACAGCCGAAGCCTCAGGGCTCCGTTCCTCGAGGGGAGCGGAGCCGGACTGGTCCAGATGTCATTTTTGACAAGGCCAGATTGCGATTGCGGCTATTATTTCAAGCGGTTTGATGCGACGAGTTGAGGGAGCCGCTGGGGTCGCGGCCCCTATTCGTATGTTCCGAAGCGGAATTCGCGGTGGCCCCGGTTCGCCGGCGCTGGAAGGCATGTCGCGCGAAGCGGGACGTGCGTGCTCCGTTTGTTCGTGATCTTGTTTATTCGTGATTTGGGCGATGGATGATCTTCGGATCGGGCTCCGCAACGATACCGATCTCGGCTAAGCTCCGTCGACGACATCGCCAGCCGCAAGAAGAAGTGTCGAGGACATTTCCATGGCCGAAGACCCGCGCGGAGCAGCAGCACCTTCAGCTTCCACCGTTTCCATGGCGAGCCGAACCTATAAGGATCGTCCCTGGCTGGCGCTCTATCCGCCGGGCGTTCCGGCGGCGATCGATGTCGCCAAGCTGGGCACGATCGTCGATCTTCTCCAAGACAGCGTGCGCGCCTATGCGGAGCGGCCAGCCTATACGAGCTTCGGCTCGAATCTCAGCTTTGCGGAAGTCGGCCGCTATGCCGGCGCCTTTTCGGCCTGGCTGAGGGCGCAAGGCGTCGAAAAGGGCGATCGGGTCGCGCTGATGATGCCGAATATCTTCGCCTATCCGGTGGCGATGTTCGGCGTGCATCTCGCCGGCGCCGCCATCGTCAATGTCAACCCGCTCTACACGGCGGGCGAGCTCGCCAATCAGGTCAATGATTCGGGGGCGCGGCTGATCGTCGTGCTCGAAAACGTCGCCCATACGGTCGCCGAGGCCCTGCCCCGCCTGAAGGTCGACAAGGTGGTGATCGCCACGGTCGGCGACCTGATGGGCTTCAAGGGGACCTTGATCAACCTCGTCAGCCGCTATGTGAAGAAGATCATCCCGCCTTTCGAGATCGAGCATGCGGTGAGCTTTGCGACCGCGCTCGACCTCGGATCGACCTTGCCGAAGCCGACCGTCACGGTCACCGGCGACGATGTCGCCTTCCTGCAATATACGGGCGGCACGACGGGCGTCTCGAAGGGCGCCGTGCTGCTGCACCGCAATATCTGCGCCAATCTCGAGCAGATCTACACCTGGTTCTGGCCCGACACCGACCATACGGCCTGGCAGGTCGTGATTGCGGCCTTGCCGCTCTATCACGTCTACGCGCTTACCTGTAACGCGCTCTACATGATGCGCATCGGCGGGAGCTGCGTGCTGATCGCCAATCCGCGCGACATCAAGGCTTTCGTCGCGACCTTGCGCAAGACGCGCTTCAGCATCATCACCGGCGTCAACACCCTCTACAATGCGCTCGTTCAAGCGCCCGATATCGACAAGGTGGATTTCTCCAATCTCGGCACCAGCAATGCGGGCGGCATGGCGGTGCAGGAGGCTGTGGCCAAGAAATGGCAGGCGCTGACGGGCAGCATCATCTCGGAAGGCTATGGCCTGTCGGAAACCTCCCCCGTCGTGACCGCCAATCCCGTCCGGCCCGAGACATTCTCAGGCACTATCGGCGTGCCCGTGCCCTCGACCGAGGTGACCTTGCGGGCGCCGGAGACCGGGGAAGAGGTTCCGGTCGGCGCCCCGGGCGAGCTCTGCGTGCGCGGCCCGCAAGTGATGCGCGGCTATTGGCAGGCGCCCGAGGCGACGGCGGCGGCCTTCTACCCGGACGGCTTCTTCCGCACCGGCGATGTGGCGCTGATGCTGCCGGATGGGCAGTTCAAGATCGTCGATCGCATCAAGGACATGATCTCGGTGTCGGGCCTGAAGGTCACGCCGAACGAGGTCGAGGCGGTGATCTCCAGCCATCCCGACGTGATCGAGGTCGCGGCGATCGGCTTGCCCGACCAGCATTCCGGCGAGGCGGTGACGGCCTATGTGGTCAGCCGCTCGCTGAACCTCACCGAGGATGTGGTGCGGGCCTGGTGCCGCGAGCGTCTTGCCGCCTATAAGGTGCCGAGACATGTGGTCTTCCGCGACACCTTGCCCAAGACCAATGTCGGCAAGGTGCTGCGCAGGGCGCTGCGCGACGAGGCCTTGGCGGCAGCAGCTTCCGGCACGCAAAGGCGCGCAGGCTGATCGTCGACCAAGCAGCAGCCTTACGCCTCGCGCCGGGGGCGAGCTTTCTTGGGATCGCGGGCGTCCGAGCTTGTGAGTTTTTGAAACTGTGGGAAAAACTTGCCGAGACCCGCCTGTTTTGCTGTGAGTAAATAACGAAAATGGTCGGAAAGGGCCTTCAAGAATTTGCTCTGTCGATGCCGGCCCCGTTCTCCGCGACGTTCTGGACACCGCCCTTCCTCATCATTTCAAAAACTCACAGCCTCTCCCGCCTGCTCTTGAGACGACCGGACCGGAGCGCCGCCGGGAAGAAGGGCGACCGAGACGGTCGCGGTCCCGGAGCTGGCACCAAATCGGCCGTGGGCGTATATCTTTGCATTGAAACGAGATTTCGCAAGGATCCACCAATCCCGCCGCACGGAGCCGGCAAAGGATCGTGAATTCGTGAGCACCACGGGAGTGGCGGCTCGCGGAATCATGCCTATATGGGCCCAATGGCCGCATCCTATTCATCCTCGAGCCTTTCGCCGGTGGGGGCGGGTTCTGTCGCTCGGCGCCTGCTCAGGCAAAGGAACAGCATGGCAAAGGGGTTAGATCTCACCGACACGCCGGCCTTCCTTTTGCTGCTTGCGGCGAACCTGATGGCTCGCCCTTTCGCCGACACGCTCGGGCGCAAACATGACCTCACTCTCGCCGAATGGCGCTGCATGATGGTGCTCGCCTCGAAGTCTGGGCTCGCCAATATCGACGTCGCCGAGGCGAGCGGCGTCGACGTGATGACGGCGAGCCGGGCGCTGCGCAGGCTGGCGAGGCACGGACGGCTCGAGCGCCGCCTCGATCCCGCCGATAAGCGGCGGATGGTCGGCACCTTGACCCAGAAAGGCTTGCAGCTTTACCGGACGATCGCGGTCTCGGCCGAACAGCGTTTGGAGATGCTGCTCACCGATCTGAGCGCTCGGGATCGAGCCGAGCTGAGCCGCTATTTGCGGGCCATCATCGGCAGGTTGCGGTAAGGCAGCGCCTCGCTGTTTGCGCGGGGAAAGCGGCGGCGGCGCCACAATGGCGGCTTTTCGTCCAGCCATCGCCCGAAGAGGCGCGCTTCATGTTGACCCCGGCGCCCAACGTAGCCTAAGTCGGCCGCGGTAAGGGACTGCTTCATGTCGATGTCCGAGCGTTATAATACCCGCGAATCCGAGCGGAAATGGCAAGCCGTCTGGAAGAACGAGCGCGTCTTCGAGACGAAGAACGATGATGCGCGCCCGACTTATTATGTGCTCGAGATGTTCCCCTACCCGTCAGGGCGCATCCATATGGGCCATGTGCGCAACTACGCGATGGGCGACGTCGTCGCCCGCTACCGGCGCGCCAGGGGCTTCAATGTCCTGCATCCGATGGGTTGGGATGCCTTCGGCCTGCCGGCCGAGAACGCCGCCATGGAGCGCAAGGTTCACCCGAAGGAGTGGACCTACGCCAATATCGCGGCGATGCGCGCCCAGCTGCAATCGATGGGGCTATCGCTCGACTGGAGCCGCGAGATCGCGACTTGCGACCCCGAATATTACAAGCAGCAGCAGCGCCTGTTCGTCGACTTCCTCAGCGCCGGTCTCGTCGATCGCAAGACCGCGAAGGTGAATTGGGATCCGGTCGACCAGACCGTTCTCGCCAATGAGCAGGTGGTGGATGGGCGCGGCTGGCGATCCGGCGCGCCGGTCGAGCAGCGCGAGCTGACCCAATGGTTCTTCAAGGTGTCCGCTTATGCGGAAGATCTGCTGAAGGCGCTGGACGGGCTCGACCGCTGGCCGGACAAAGTACGCCTGATGCAGCGCAACTGGATCGGGCGCTCCGAAGGCCTGACGGTCCGCTTCTTCCTCGATCCGGCGACGGTTCAGGGCGGACCGACCGAGGCCGAGATCTACACCACCCGGGCGGACACTCTGTTCGGCGCGAAATTCGTCGCGGTATCACCCGATCACCCGCTTGCCGTGAAAGCTGCGAGCCTTGATCCGAAGCTCGCGGCCTTCATCGAGGAGTGCCGCAAGCTCGGCACCGCGCAAGAGGCGATCGAGCGCGCCGAGAAGAAGGGCTACGATACCGGCATCAAGGCGATCCATCCCTTCGACGCTCGCTGGAAGCTGCCGGTCTTCGTCGCCAATTTCGTGCTCATGGATTACGGCACGGGCGCCATCTTCGGCTGTCCGGCCCATGACCAGCGCGACCTCGATTTCGTACGCAGCGTCGGGCTCGACGCAACGCCGGTGGTCTGCCCGCCGGGCGTCGACCCCGCGACCTTCGTGATCGGCGACACCGCATACCTCGACGATGGCGTGATCATCAATTCGCGCTTCCTCGACGGCATGACGGTGCCGCAGGCGAAGGAGGAGGTGGCGCGCCGCCTCGAGGCGGAGAGCCGCGACGGCCGGCCGATCGCGGCCCGCAAGGTGAATTTCCGCCTGCGCGACTGGCTCATCTCGCGCCAGCGCTATTGGGGTTGTCCGATTCCGATCATCCATTGCGAGGCTTGCGGCGTCGTGCCGGTCCCGGTCGAGGACCTCCCGGTGCGCTTGCCCGACGACGTCAGTTTCGACCGACCCGGAAACCCGCTCGATCGGCATCCGAGCTGGAAGCATGTCGATTGCCCGCGCTGCGGCAAGGGCGCGCGGCGCGAAACCGACACAATGGACACCTTCGTCGATTCCTCCTGGTATTTCGTGCGCTTCACCGATCCTTGGGTCGACGCGCCGGCCAGCAAGGCCGCGATGAAATGGATGCCGGTCAACCAATATATCGGCGGCGTCGAGCATGCGATCCTGCATCTGCTCTATTCGCGCTTCTTCATGCGGGCGATGAGCAAGACCGGTCATGTCGACATCGAGGAGCCTTTCGCCGGCCTCTTCACCCAAGGCATGGTGGTGCATGAGACCTATCGGGCGGATGACGGGTCCTGGCTGAGCCCGGCCGAAGTGACGATCTCAAACGAGGGCGGCGTGCGGCGCGCCGTCAATGCGGCGACGGGCGAGCCGGTCGGCATCGGCAGCATCGAGAAGATGTCGAAGTCGAAGCGCAACACCGTCGATCCGGACGACATCATCGACACCTACGGGGCCGACACGGCGCGCTGGTTCATGCTGTCGGATTCGCCCCCCGAACGCGATGTGATCTGGAGCGAGGACGGGGTGCAGGGCGCGGCGCGCTTCGTGCAGCGCCTGTGGCGCCTTGTCGGCGACGCGAAATCGGTGATCGGCGATCGGACTTGGCCGTCGAATGGCGCGCCCGCATCCGTCTCTCCGGCAGCTTTGGCGATCCGCAAGGCCGCGCATCGAGCCCTGGCGCAAGTCGAGACCGACATCGAGAACATCCGCTTCAATGTCTGCATCGCCCATATCCGCGAGCTCGCCAATGCGCTGCAGGCCGCGATGTCCGAGCTCGACGAGGTCGAGGCCGCGCAGCCCGATATCGCCGAGGCCTTGTCGGAGGCGATGCATATCCTGGTCCTGATCACCGCCCCGATGGCGCCTCACCTCGCCGAGGAATGCTGGGAGGCCTTGGGCGCGCAAGGGCTCGTGGCGCATGCGCCCTGGCCGAAGCTGGAGCGCGAGCTCCTCACCGAGGCGACGATCACCTTGCCGGTTCAGGTCAACGGCAGGCGACGCGCCGATGTCACCGTGCCGCGCGAGGCCGACGGAGCCGAGATCGAAGCCGCCGTCCTGTCGCTCGATGCGGTGCAGCGGGCCATGGAAGGCCGCGCCTTGCGCAAATTCATCCTGGTGCCCGGAAGGATCGTCAATGTCGTCATTTGATCGGTTTCGCTTCGGTCTCTCCTCTCGCTTCGGGCTCTCCTCTCGCATAGGTCTTGCCGGTCCGGCGCTCGCCAGCCTGCTGATGCTGACAGTGTCGGGCTGCATCCACCCGCTCTACGGGCCGAACGGCGTGAACGCCCAATTGGCGCAGGTCGAGGTCGCGCCGATTCCGGACCGCGTCGGCCATTACCTCGCCGAGGAGCTCAAATTCGAGACTGACGGCAGCGGCAACCGGCCGCCGCCCAGATACCGGCTGACCGTGACCACGAAGGAGACGATCGGCGGCTTGATCGTGAACCTGCACACACTCACCTCCGACGCAGCTTCCATCACGCTGACCGCAGATTATCGCCTGGCCGAGCTCGGCTCCGACAAAGAGGTCGCCAAGGGCAGCGCCAGCTCGACGGCCTCCTATGACCGCTCGCAACAGCGCTTCGCCAATGTCCGGGCCGCCCGCGATGCGGAGATCCGCGCGGCGGGTGTGCTTGCAGACCAGATCCGCACGCGCATCGGCATCGCCCTCCTCGATCAGAGGTGAGAAAGACCCGAGTGAGATAGACTTTCGAGACAGATCTGGTTCGAGACAGACATGGTCGCCGTCAAACCCTCTGAAACGGAAGGCTTTGTTCGGCGGCCGCCCAAAGGGATCGAAGTCATCCTGGTCTTCGGTCCTGATGCGGGCCTCGTCGACGAGCGTTGTCGGACGCTGCTTGCGGCCGCCGTTCCCGATCTGAACGATCCCTTCCAGCTGGTGCGCATCGGCGGCGACCAGCTGGCCTCGAGCCCCGAACGTCTCATCGAGGAGGCAGGCAGCATCGCACTGTTCGGGACCCGCAAGGCGATCTGGGTCAACGGGCTCGACAAGCCGATCGATCGCAGCGTGAAGCTGTTGCTGCAGGGTCCGACATCCGAGAACCTGGTGGTGATCCAGGCGGGCGACCTCGCCAAGCAATCGGCCTTGCGCAGCCTGTGCGAACAGTCGCCCCGGGCGGCGGCCCTCGCCTGCTATGCCGGAGGGCCGCGCGAGAACGCCCAGCTCGTCGACGACATCCTGCGCGAAGCCGGCCTTGCGATCGAGGCCGGCGCCAAGCGCGATCTGATCGGGGCTCTGGGCGAGGACCGGCGTCAGTCGCGGGCCGAGATCGACAAGCTCGTTCTCTATAAGGCGGGCGAGAAGACGATCACCAGCGAGGATATTGCGACCATCATCGTCGACGCCAATGCGGTCGCGATCAACGGTGTGATCGACGCGGCCTTTGGCGGTGATTACGCGGCGCTCGATCAGGAATTGTCGCGGGCCTTCGCCGAAAGGCTCGGCGCCGACCCGCTGCTCGGGGCGGCATTGCGCCACGCCTTCGCGCTCTCCGAGGCGAGGAGTTCCATCGATAGCGGCGCGCCGCTCGCCCAGGCCGCGAGAGATATGCGCCTCTTCTGGAGGCGTGAAGGGCTGGTCACACGCCAGCTCGGGATTTGGAACGCCTCGGCGCTCGATGGCGCACTGGCCGATCTCAATGCGGCGATCCGGCGCATTCGTCGCTCGGCGCTGTCGGCCGAATCGGTGGCCCGCATGGCGTTCTGGCGCATCGCCCGCCACGCCCGCCCGCATTCGGCTTCGCGATAGGGCGTCGACTCGCGATATCGGGCGGTGCGTTCCTTCGTCATGGCCGGGCTTGTCCCGGCCATCCACGTCTTGCTTTCCTTGACCGCCGAGCGCTGTTTCGCGGCTTCACGAGACGCCGTTCCGAGGAAGGCGTGGATGGCCGGGCCGACGCCCGGCCATGACGGAGAAGGGGTCGTTAAGATACCCGGCAAATGAAATACATAAGCCGGCTACACGCGATCGTGGATCGCCTCACCCCGTCAGGCTTTTGCAGATCCCGTCGAGCTGCTCGACAGTGCGGTAGCGGATGCGCAGCTCGCCGCCCTGCGCGCCGTGCCGGATGGCGACCGGCAAGCCGAGATAGCTTTCGAGCGCCTTCTCGAGCGCCGCGATGTCGGCGCGGCCATCGGGCTCATCGGCTTCGGGCGGCCGCGCCGGCGCTGGCCGTTCTTTGCGCGCCTCGCGCTGGGCGATTTCCTCGGCCTCACGGACGCTGAGGCCGTTGCTCACCACCCGTTTGGCGACGCTCGAGGGATCCGCAACGGCCAGCAAGGCCCGACCATGGCCGGCCGAAAGGCTGCCATCGCTGAGCAGAGCTTGGACATCCTCCGGCAGCTTCAGCAATCTGAGCGTATTGGTGATATGGCTGCGGCTCTTTCCAACCGATTCCGCCAAGTCCGCTTGCGTATAGGTGAACTCGCCGATCAGGTTTTGATAACCGATTGCCTCTTCTATTGGGTTGAGATCGGCCCTTTGGACATTCTCGATGATCGCGAATTCTAGCGATGTACGGTCATCGGCCTCGACGACGACGATCGGCACGTCGGTAAGGCCTGCCCTTTGCGCGGCGCGCCAGCGGCGCTCGCCGGCGATGATCTCGAATTGCGACACCTGTCCCGGCACGCGGCGTACCACGATCGGCTGGATCAACCCCTTGCTGCGGATCGAGCTCGCGAGTTCGTCGAGCTCGGTATCGTCGAAGCTGCGCCGCGGATTGCGGGGATTTGGCCGCAGCATCTCGACAGGAGCGCGTCGCGGCCCCGCGGCATCCGGCCGCGCCGGAGCCGTATCGGCCGTGACGTCGCCGATCAGCGCGGCAAGGCCGCGTCCGAGTCTCGAGCGTTGCGCGTCTTCAGCCATCATGTCTCACCACGTTTTCTTGAGCGGCGGCGCCCACCTCTCCCACAAGGGGAGAGACAAGGCCAACCGGTTGAGCCCAGCTCCGTCACGACAGCACCGCGAAATCGCGAGCATGATCGGCGCGCTCGCGCTGGATCAGCTCGGAGGCGAGTTTGAGATAGGCCTGGCTGCCGGAGCATTTGAGATCGTAGAGCAGTGCCGGCTTGCCGTAGGATGGGGCTTCCGACAGCCGCACATTGCGCGGGATCACCGTCTCATAGACCTTTGACCCCATGAATTCGCGCACATCGGCCACGACCTGACCGGAGAGCTTGTTGCGGGGATCGTACATGGTGAGCACGATCCCTTGGATCACCAGCTCCGGATTGAGGCTCTGGCGGACCTGCTCGACCGTGCGCAGCAATTGGCTCAAGCCTTCCAGCGCAAAGAATTCGCACTGCAGCGGCACCACGACGGCATTCGCCGCGGTGAGCGCGTTGATGGTGAGAAGATTGAGCGAAGGCGGGCAATCGATCAGGATATAGCTGAGGCTGCGTTGCGGGCGACCATCGCCCAGCGCCTGCAAGGCTTTCTTGAGCCGCACGGCGCGCTCATGATCCCCAGCGATTTCGAGCTCCACGCCCAGGAGATCGAGCGTCGACGGCGCAAGTGCAAGGCGCGGAACGCTGGTGTCGATGATCGCTTCACGCATCGTGGCGCGTCCGGTCAGGACATCCGCGGTCGAGACCTCGCGGCTCTTATGGTCGATCCCGAGCCCTGTCGACGCATTGCCTTGCGGATCGAGATCGACAAGCAGGACTTCCTCGCCGATAGCCGCAAGCGCCGTGCCCAAATTGATTGCCGTGGTCGTCTTGCCGACACCGCCCTTCTGGTTGGCGACTGTCAGAATGCGCGGCGGGCGCGTGCCTTCGAGGCTCATCGTCATCATCCCTTACCTGTCGAGCGACGCTTCGCGGCGCCTGAATGCCCGAATGACGGCGATCTTGGCGCTCGTCTCGGTCCGGCTTGGCACCAGCCGCATGTCGAATCTGAAGAGCGTCAAGGCTTGCTCGATTTCCGAGTCTAACGCCTGCCCCTTGGGAAAGAAACCGTCCGCGCCACTTGTCAACAGGGGTTCGGCGAGTTCGAGCAGTTTCGGCAAGGGGGCGAGAGCCCGGGCCGTGACGGCCGTGACGCGGCCTGCCAGTGAGGCCGCCACAGTCTCGATGCGGTCGGCATGGACGATCGCCGGCGCGCCGCTGATTCGGACGGCCTCCATGAGGAAACTCGCCTTGCGTCGGTCGCTTTCGACGAGATGGACGGTGCAATCGGGATGCCGGGATTGCTGCATAAGCGCGATGACCATGCCGGGAAATCCCGCGCCAGCGCCAAGATCGGCCCACAACCGGTGCTCGGCGCCGAGATCGGCGATTTGCGCACTGTCGAGAATATGACGGGTCCAGATGGCAGGCAGGGTCGAGGGCGCGACGAGGTTGATGGCCTTCTGCCATTTGAGGAGAAGACCCACATAGAGATCGAGGCGCGCGATTGTTTCACGTGAAACATCGAGAGCCGCAATGGCGCGCTCGCGGTCCTGTTGCAGCGCGTCGATGAAGGCCGCCCCTTGCGCTGCCCCTCTCTCCACCCCACTGCGCGCCATCATAGGCTCTGCTGCGGAGCCCTCGCCGCCTCGGCGGCCCGGCTGTTCAATGCCAGGATGGCAAGACCCGCAGGCGTCATGCCCTCGATTCGGCTCGCCTGACCCAATGTTTCGGGGCGGATCTGCGCCAATTTCTGCCGCAACTCATTGGAAAGGCCCGGCATTGCGTCGAATACGAGACCCGGGGGCAAGCGGCGCCCCTCCTCCTGCTCGAAGCTCGCGATATCTTCCCTTTGCCGGTCGAGATACACCGCGTACCGCGCATCCGTGACCAGACGCTCGCCGAGAGCTGTGTCGATTTCGGCGACTTCCGGCCAGATCCGTCGCAGCATGGAGAGATCAATGCCCGGATAGGATAGGAGCTCGAAGGCCGAGCGCCGCACGCCGTCCGCATTCAACGCCACACCGCTGCGCGCCGCCGCGCTCGGCGTGACGGCGAGATTCTGCAGCCGCGCCCGCCAGTCTCCGAGCTTGGCCATGCGTGCTGCGTGCGTTGCGACGCGCGCAGGCCGCACGCAGCCGAGCTCGATCGCTCGCCCGGTCAGCCGCTCATCCGCATTATCGACGCGCAAACTCAACCGATATTCGGAGCGCGAGGTGAACATCCGATAAGGCTCGGTCACTCCCTTGGTGACCAGATCATCGACCATCACGCCGATGAAGGCCTCGCTGCGCGCGATGATCACGCCCTCCCCGCCCGCCGCGCGGCGCGCCGCATTGATCCCGGCGAGAAGCCCTTGGCCGGCGGCCTCCTCATAACCGGTGGTGCCGTTGATCTGTCCTGCCAGGAACAGTCCTCGCACCGCCTTCGCCTCCAAGCTCGGCCGCAATGCGCGCGGATCGATATAGTCGTACTCGATCGCATAAGCGGGCCGCAGCATCCGGGCAGTCTCGAGGCCCGGGATCGTCGCCAGGAACTGCCGCTGGACCTCCTCGGGAAGCGATGAGGAAATCCCGTTCGGGTAAACCCAATGGGTGCCGAGCCCTTCGGGCTCAAGGAAGATCTGGTGGCTCTCCCGGTCCGGGAAGCGGACCACCTTGTCTTCGATCGACGGGCAATAGCGCGGCCCCCGCCCGGCGATATCGCCTGAGAATACAGGAGCTTGCGCAATGTTGTCCCGGATTACCTGATGTGTAGCGGCCGTCGTGCGGGTCACATGGCAAGGCACTTGCCGATTGACCGGCCCAGGCGAGTCCACCGAAAACATTTCCGGGGCTTCGTCCCCCAATTGCGCATCGAGCCCCTCGAAATCGATGGAACGTCCGTCCAGGCGCGGCGGTGTTCCGGTCTTCAGGCGCCCGAGCGGCAGGTCGAGGCTCGCGAAGCGCTTCGCCAGCCCAACCGAAGGCGCCTCCCCGATCCGACCGGCCGCAATCTTGACCGGCCCGATATGGATGAGCCCGCGCAAAAACGTGCCGGTGGTAACCACCACCGCGCCGCAGGCAAAACGCCGCCCATCGGTCGTTATCACGGCCTGCACCTCGCCCTCGACAATATCGAGATCCGCCGCCTCGCCCTCCTCGATCGCCAAGCCGTCGGTCTTGGCGAGCAGGCGCTGCACGGCCTGCCGGTAGAGCGCACGATCGCATTGGGCCCGCGGCCCTCTGACGGCCGCACCCTTGCGCCGATTGAGGACCCGAAATTGGATGCCTGCGAGATCGGCGGCGCGCGCCATCACGCCGTCGAAGGCGTCGACCTCGCGGACAAGGTGACCTTTACCGATGCCGCCGATCGCCGGATTGCATGACATCTCGCCCAGCGCTTCGCGCCGCAAGGTCAGCAACAGCGTACGCGCACCCATCCGGGCCGAAGCTGCCGCAGCTTCGGTCCCGGCGTGCCCGCCGCCGATCACGATCACATCAAAGCTCGTCATTCCCTGTCCTAAGCATGGCCGCGGCGGCGTTCAAGAGACAAGGGGCAGTCCCGCTCGATTCTTGCGTCGCAAGCCAAATGTTGGCGAATAGTTGGTTGAAGCTTGCTCCAACATCTCCAGCACCAGCGCCCACCTCTCCCCTTGTGGGAGAGGTCGGAGCCGGAGCGAAGCGAGGGCTCCGGGTGAGGGGGGCAGCGCCAGCTTTCCAAGACCCGCGCTGACCCTGGCACGCAGAATGGCGGCCTTGCCCCGGCTTCCGAAGCAGCTGCTGCCCCCCTCACCCGATCCTCGCCTGGCGGCTCGGATCGACCTCTCCCACAAGGGGAGAGGTGAGCTCGGCGCCCTTTTGACCAACCGATGTTTCACGTGAAACATCACTTCCCGACGCAGAAGCTCGCAAAGATCTCCCCCAGCACATCCTCGACATCCACCCGGCCGCTCAAGCGTTCCAGCGCCCGGATCGCCAAACGCAACCGCTCCGCCCGCAGCTCCGCACCCTCGCCCGACCCCTGGGCCAGCAATCCGCGCAATTCCTTGGCACAAGCGCTCAGCCCGGACCTTTGCCTCGCATGTGTGATCAGCACGCTCTCATTGGCACCGGCAAGGTCGCGCACGCGCTCCGTCAAGACCCTCACCAGCTCCTCGATGCCAAAACCCGTCACCGCGCTGACGCTGATGCCATCCGGCGGCAAAGCGTCCTTGGCAAGATCGGCCTTCGTCGCCACCCGGATGACCGCTACGCCTGGAAAAGGCGCCTGCACCGCAACTTCGCCCGCCGGCTCGAGCCAAAGCACGAGGTCGCTTCCCGCGATGCGGGCGCGGGCGCGCTCGACACCGATGCTCTCGATCGAATCGCCACCCTCCCGTAATCCCGCCGTGTCGGCCAAGCTTACCGGAACGCCCGCGAGATCAAGCTGCACCTCGATCACGTCTCGCGTCGTCCCGGCGATCGGCGACACGATCGCCGCCTCCCGTCGCGACAGCAGATTCAACAAGGTCGACTTCCCGGCATTGGGTGGCCCGGCGATCACCACCCCCACCCCGTCCCGCAAGCGCTCGCCGCGCCCCTGATCGTCCAAAACCTGCTCGATATCGCGCAGAACGGCCTCGGCCCGCCGAGTCACCGGCGCATCCGTATCCTCGTCCACATCCGCTTCATCCGAGAAATCGATCAAGGCTTCGACGAGCGCCATCGCCGAGACGAGCTCGTCGCGCCAGGCCTGGATGCGCCGCGACAGGTCGCCGCCCGCCAGGCGCTGCGCCAGCTTCAGCTGGCCCTTCGTCTCGGCGTTGATGACATCCCCCAAGGCCTCAACCTCGACGAGATCGAGGCGGCCATTGACGAAGGCTCGCCGTGTGAATTCGCCGGCGTCTGCGGGCCGAAATCCCGGCAGCTTGCCGAGAGCAGCCAACAATCCGGCAACCACGGCACGTCCGCCATGGAGCTGGAACTCCCCCATATCCTCTCCGGTGAAACTGCGCGGCCCGGCGAAGAACAGGCAGATCCCCCTATCGATCAACGACCCGTCCTGCGGATCCTTGACCGCCATCAGCCTCGCCTTGCGTGGCTCCGGCACTTTTCCGCACAGATGCTGGAATGCAACCCTCACGCCGGGGCCGCTCATGCGAATCACCGCAATACCGGCTCGCCCCTGCCCCGAAGACAGCGCGAAGATGGTGTCGCTCATAGCGCCGCGCTCACCTCTCCCCTTGCGGGAGAGGTCGATCCGAGCCGCCAGGCGAGGATCGGGTGAGGGGGGCAGATCCTGCTTCGCAAGCCGGACAAACGTGGTCTTTCCGGTCCAAAGATAGCGAGCCCTTCGGGAGTCGGCGCTGCCCCCCCCCTCACTCGGCTTCTCATCGCTTCGCTCTTCGAAGCCGACCTCTCCCACAAGGGGAGAGGTGGGAGCCGCCGAGGCTCAACGCTAGCGCAATTTCCGCATCGGATAGGTGGGGGCGTGGAAATCGTCCGGCTTGTCGCGAATCCATCGCAGAAATCCTGCCAATTCGGGATCCGCACGCAAATCCTCGATGCGGCTCAGTTTGCCCCCGATCTCGTTCTCCTTGAATCGAGCGTGGATCGCGCTGTGGCAGATCTGATGCAGCCGCACAGTGCCGAACCGGGCCCCGCCCTCCGATTTCGGCACGAGATGATGCCGGCTCGCCCGTGCATGCGCCGGGATCAAGCGCCCGCATAATGCGCATCGCTCCGGCCCTTCGGACAAGGTCAAACCCCCACCAGGCAAATTCGGCCGCCCCCTCGCGGCCGCGATGCCTTAAGTGTTCATCGACTCGAAGAAGTCCGCATTGGTCTTCGTCTGGCGCAGCTTGTCCAGCAGGAACTCGATCGCATCGACCGTTCCCATCGGGTTAAGGATCCGACGCAGCACATACATCTTCTTGAGCACTTCGGGCGGCACCAGCAGCTCTTCCTTGCGCGTTCCCGACCGGGTGATGTCGAGCGCCGGGAAGGTCCGCTTGTCCGAAACCTTGCGGTCAAGGATGATTTCCGAATTGCCGGTTCCCTTGAACTCTTCGAAGATCACCTCGTCCATGCGGCTGCCGGTATCGATCAACGCGGTCGCGATGATCGTCAGCGAGCCGCCCTCCTCGATATTGCGCGCCGCACCGAAGAAGCGCTTCGGCCGCTGCAACGCATTGGCGTCGACGCCGCCCGTCAGCACCTTGCCCGAAGACGGCACCACGGTGTTGTAGGCTCGCCCGAGGCGCGTGATCGAATCGAGCAGGATCACCACGTCCCGCCCGTGCTCGACCAAGCGCTTCGCCTTTTCGATCACCATCTCTGCAACCTGGACATGGCGCGAAGCCGGCTCATCGAAGGTCGAGGACACGACCTCGCCGCGCACCGAGCGCTGCATATCGGTCACTTCCTCGGGCCGCTCATCGATGAGCAGCACGATCAGATAGCTCTCCGGATGATTGCTGGTGATGGATTGGGCGATGTTCTGCAGCAGCACCGTCTTGCCGGTGCGCGGCGGCGAGACGATCAGGGCGCGCTGCCCCTTGCCGATCGGCGACACGATATCGATGACGCGCGCCGAAAAATCCTTCTTGGTCGGATCCTCGATCTCGAGCCGCAGCCTCTTATCCGGATAGAGCGGCGTCAGATTGTCGAAATGCACCTTGTGGCGCACCTTCTCGGGGTCCTCGAAGTTGATCGAATTAACCTTCAGCAGGGCGAAATAACGCTCGCCCTCCTTCGGGCTGCGAATCATACCTTCGACGGTGTCGCCCGTCCTCAGGCCGAACCGCCTGATCTGCGACGGCGAGACATAGATGTCGTCTGGTCCCGCGAGATAATTCGCTTCCGGCGAGCGCAGGAATCCGAAGCCGTCCTGCAGCACCTCGACGACGCCTTCGCCAATAATTTCGACCTGATTGGCCGCTTGTTGTTTGAGAATCGCAAATAACAATTCCTGCTTCCGCATGGAATTTGCATTTTCAACTTTGAGCTCTTCGGCAAATGCCAAGAGCTCTGTAGGGCTTTTGCCCTTCAAATCATGAAGTTTGATTTCCGCCATTGCTTAGACCTTGGACGCCGCGTTCACGTGACGCAAGCGGGAATGGATCCGGGAAGATCGCACGTATTGGAGTTCAGGAGCCTCTAGGCTGATGCGGCGCGGGGCCGCCGAACTCCAACAGTCGATGAGAAACACGGCCGAAGAACCGACCGCGCCATTCCTACATAGCGACTTTTCTTGCATTGCACAAGGAGCAGGTTTCACTCTTCAAAACGCCGCCCGGCGAATTTTCCACTCCGCGGCAACGCCAGTTCGACCGTAAAACGGTTCCGCTTGGCGAGCCCCCACCTCTCCCACAAGGGGAGAGGTAAGGGAGCGCCACAACCCTTAGAACGGCTTCAGCACCACCAGGAAGACCGCCCCGATCAGGATCAGGGTCGGCACCTCATTGATCATGCGATAGAATTTCGTCGGCCGCGGCTGACCACCTTGCGCCAGGCGCCGCGCCTCGCGCGCCAGGAAACCATGCATGCCCGACAGGATGAGCACGAGCAGCAGCTTCGCATTCAGCCAGCCTTGCGCCCAGGCTCCGAGCAGCGTCGCGAGCCAGATCCCGAAGGCCCAGCTTGCCAGCATCGCCGGCAGCATGATCGCCTTCAACAGCCGTCGCTCCATCGTCTCGAAGGTGCTCCGCGCATCCGAGCCTGCCGACAATTGCGAATGGTAGACGAACAATCGTGGCAAGTATAAAAGCCCAGCCATCCAGGCAATAATGCTGATAATATGCAGCGATTTAACGACATTATACGTCATCATGTTCCGCTCTTACGTGAATAATATTTACCGTTCCGCACCAACCTCATAAGGCGCTCGACATTTTCAACCGGCGTCTCGGGAATGATGCCATGGCCGAGGTTGAAAATATGGGGCACCTTGGCAAAGCCCGCCAAGACCTGCTCGACCCCACGCTCCAGCGCCTCTCCACCCGCGGCCAGCGCCAAAGGATCGAGATTGCCCTGCAGCGCCACCGGTGACCCGCCTCTTGCGGCATCAAGCGGATCGATCGTCCAGTCGATGCCGAGCGCATCGGCTCGCGTCGCCTCGGCGACCTCGGCCGGCGTGCCGCTCCCACCCTTGATGAACACGATCACGCGCGCCCCCGGCACTTTCGCCCGCACCCCGTCGACGATGCGCCGGATCGGCGTCCATGACCACGGCTCGAGGAAAGGCCTCGGTATGGCAGCGGCGAAGCTCTCGAAGATCTGCACGGCCTCGACGCCCGCCTCGAGCTGGCGCACGAGATACGCGATCGAAGCCTTCACCAGCCGGTCGATCAGCTCCGTGAAGGCCTGTGGATAGCGATAGGCGAAGAGCCGCGACGGAGCGAGATCGGGGGTCCCGCGTCCGGCGATCATATAGCTCGCGACCGTCCAGGGAGCACCGCAAAAGCCGAGCATCGTGCAGGCGTCCGGCAAGTCCCGCTTGACCCGCGAGATCGTCTCGAAGACCGGCGAAAGCCTTTGGAGATCGACCTCCTCCGCCACACGAGAAAGCCCCTTCGCGTCGCTGATCGGCTCGAGACGCGGTCCCTCGCCTTCAGCGAAGCTCACCTTGCAACCCAATGCATCGGGCACCACCAGGATGTCCGAGAACAGGATCGCCGCATCGAAGCCAAAACGGCGAATCGGCTGCAGCGTCGCCTCGCAGGCGAGCGCCGGATCATAGGCGAATTCCATGAAGCTTCCGGCCTTCGCCCGCAGCGCCCGGTATTCGGGGAGGAAGCGGCCCGCCTGGCGCATCAGCCAGATCGGCGGCGGCTCGACCCTCATCCCATCGAGCACGGTAAGCATCGGCTTTATCGGAGGCATGACGAGGTCAATGCGCCATGCTCCTTCAAGAATCAAATCAAGTCTGATTCCCTTTTGTTTTTATTGTTAGGGGGCAAAAACCGGTGAGAAGCGCACTCCATCGCTTATGCACCGACTATGCGGTTCACTCGCTCAACGCGCAGCGCAGCCCGTCGTGTTGCGCACCCTCTGAAAACCTTTCAATAACAAGGTGATAAAGACAAGTACGGCGAAGTTATCGACATGCGACGCACAGAGGCCGTGGCACTTCGCCGAACTCCCGCACGGCGCCGCAAAGACGGCGCTCGCCGCGATCCTGTTGAAGAGTTTCGCCCGCCATGCAAGGGAAGACGCCATGCTCGGCTCCGATCCTCAATTGCGCACAGCAATCCACAGCCTGTCGGGACTCCCGGCGCCCTTGCGGCGGCCCGAATGAGCCGCAGCTATTTCCATTTGCATCTCGTCTCGGATGCGACGGGCGAGACGCTGATCGCCTTGAGCCGCGCGGCCTCCGCCCTCTATCCGGGCGTCTCGGCCATCGAGCATGTCTATCCGCTGGTGCGCACCAGCGATCAGCTTGGCCGGGTGCTCGGCGAGATCGAGCGCGAGCCCGGAATCGTGCTCTACACCCTGGTCGATACCGAACTATCGGCAAAGCTCGAGGAGGATTGCCGGCAGTTCGGCTGCCCGTCCTTCTCGGTCCTCAAGCCGGTCTCGGACCTGTTCGGCGCCTATCTCGGCACGGAAACGACGCCGCGTGCCGGAGCCCAGCATGTGCTGAACGCCGACTATTTCAAGCGCATCGACGCCCTCAACTACACGATGATGCATGATGACGGCCATTTGCCGGAGGATTTCGACTCGGCCGATGTCATCCTGGTCGGCGTCAGCCGGACATCGAAAACGCCGACCAGCATCTATCTCGCCAATCGCGGCATCAAGACCGCCAATATCCCGCTGGTCCCTGGAATCCCACCGCCCAACGGCATCGAGAATGCCAGGCGCGCCCTCGTGGTCGGCCTCGTCGCCACGCCCGAGCGTATCGTGCAGATCCGCCAGAACCGGCTCTTGTCGCTCAATGCGGCGAGCGACACGTCCTATGTGGATCGCGATGCGGTCGCCGAGGAGATCGCGGCCTCGCGGCGGCTCTGCGCCCGGCATTCCTGGCCCGTCATCGATGTGACGCGCCGCTCCATCGAGGAGACCGCCGCAACCATCATCGATTTCTACCGGGCTCATCGGCTCAAATTCATCGTCGAATAAAATGGCCTCGCAGGGCAAAATTCAAGAAGGCCAAATCTGGGCTGGCGAGAAGCCGCTCATCCTCGCTTCGCGCAGTGAGGCGAGGCGCGCTCTGCTCTCGGCTTTCGGCATCTTGGCCGAGCTGATGCCGGCCGATCTCGATGAACGCGCCATCGAGGCGCAGGAGCTCTCGCGCGGCGCCGCCGCTTGTGCCTTGGCGCGCCGTCTCGCGGCCGCGAAGGCCTGCGCCGTTTCCGCACAGGCCCGCGGGCGCTATGTGCTCGGCGGCGACCAGATCCTCACCTTCAACGACCGGCCGCTCGCGAAATCCGCCGATCTCGCTGCGGCCGCGGAGCGATTGCGCCTGCTCGCCGGGCAGACGCATCTTCTGGTCAGCGCCTGTGCGGTGGCGCGCGACGGCACAATCCTGTTCGAGGCCGTCGAGACTGCCGAGCTGACCATGCGGACGCTCACCGATGCGGAGATCAAGACCTATCTCGATGCAGCCGGAGAAGAGGTGCTGGCGAGCGTCGGCGCCTATCGGATCGAGAGTATCGGGCGGCTGCTGTTCGAGCGCGTCGAGGGTGATCACGCAACCATATTGGGCCTGCCGTTGACCGGCCTCCTGCGCTATCTGCGCTCCGCCGGGCTCATGCAGTTGTGACGCCTCGACCGCATCTCCATCGGAAGGCCGCGCCGTGAAGCGGGCCTGCGTCATCGGCGATCCGATCGCGCACTCGCGATCGCCTCTCGTGCACGGCTTCTGGCTCACGGAGCTCGGCATTGCCGGTGTCTATGAGCGCCGCCATGTCGTTGCGGCGGAGCTTGCAGGCTTCCTTCGCGGGCTCGCAGCGCATGGCTATGTCGGCTGCAACGTCACCTTGCCGCATAAGGAAGCCGCCTTCCGTCTCGTGGATGAGACGACGGAGCTTGCCCGCGCTCTCGAGGCCGTCAACACGATCTGGCTCGACGAGCGCGGCCGCCTGCATGGCGACAACACCGATGTGCACGGCTTTCTCGCCAATCTCGATCATGAGGCCCCGGGCTGGCGCGCTTCCACCCGAACCGCCCTGATCCTCGGCGCCGGCGGATCGACGCGAGCCATCCTGGCTGCCCTCTCGAGCTGCGGCGTCGAGCGCATCCTGATCGCCAACCGCACGCTCGAGCGGGCGGCAGCGCTCGTGGCGGGTCAAGCGCGCCGCATCGAGATCATGACGCTCGACCGCTTGCCGGAGATGCTCCCCGACATCGATCTCCTCATCAACACCACGTCGCTCGGCATGGTCGGGCAGCCCGATCATGGTTTCGAGATCGACCGCCTCAAAGCCGACGCGCTCGTCACGGATATCGTCTATGTTCCGCTCGAAACGCCGCTTTTGCGGGAGGCGCGTCGCATGGGACGCAAAACGGTCGGGGGCCTCGGCATGCTGCTCCATCAGGCCGTCCCGGGCTTCGAGCATTGGTTCGGCCGGCGTCCGCTGGTGACCGAGGCGCTCTATCGCCGAGTGGCCGCCGACATCGCGACCGGGCATAGTTGAGCCACCATGCGCTCCAGGCCCTTCATCCTCGGACTGACCGGCTCGATCGGCATGGGCAAGACCACGGCGGCCGAGAATTTCCGCCGCCTCGGCGTGCCGGTCTTCGATGCCGACCAAGTGGTGGCGCGGCTCTACTCGGCCGAAGCCGCGCCGTTGATTGAGCAGGCATTCCCCGGAACGGTGTGCGACGGCACCGTCGATCGCGAACGGCTCGCGCATCTCGTGCTCGCCGACCAATCGGCGATTCGTCGGCTCGAAGCCATCGTGCATCCCCTGGTGCGCTTGCAAGAGCGCAGCTTCCTCGACAGCATCGGCGCCGCCGGGGCGCAGATCGCTGTGCTCGATATTCCGTTGCTGTTCGAGACTGGCGGTGAGGCGCGTTGCGACGCCGTCGTCGTGGTCAGCGCGCCGGCCGCCGCCCAGCGCCAGCGGGTGCTCGCGCGTCCCGGCATGACGCAGGAGCGGTTCGACGCCATCCTGCGCCGCCAGATGCCCGATGCCGAGAAGCGCAACCGCGCCCATTTCGTCATCGACACCTCGCGAAGCCATTCGGCGGCGCGTCGCCAGGTCCAATCCGTCGTCCGGGCATTGGCCGGCCGACCGACTCGTCAGCCCGGGTGACGGGAACAGCGACGAAAACTGGGGTCAAGTCCCGCGACCTGCCGCCTTGCCGATTCAATCGCGACCGTAAGCGCTGTAGACCCAAGCTGGGTGCGGCTCTCGGCGCGTCCTTGCCGGCCATGATGACGGGCAAGACCCGAGGCAGGATCGAAGGCAAGCCATATGCGTGAGATCGTCCAACATGCGTGAAATCGACAAACATGCGTGAAATCGTCTTGGACACCGAAACCACGGGCCTCGATCCCGTGAATGGCGATCGGGTCGTCGAGATCGCCGGCGTCGAGCTCGTCAATCGCTTCCCGACGAGCCGCAGCTTCCATGTCTATCTCAACCCCGAGCGTCCGATGTCGCCTGAGGCCGAGCAAGTGCACGGCTTGGGCGATGCTTTCCTCGCCGACAAGCCGCGTTTCGCCGAACGTGTCGGCGAGTTCATCGAGTTTGTCGGCGATGCGATGCTCGTCATCCACAATGCGAGCTTCGATATCGGCTTCCTGAATGCCGAGCTCAAACGCACCGGGCATGCGCTCCTGCGCATGGAGCGGGTGGTCGACACCCTCTCTCTGGCGCGACGCAAGCATCCGGGCGCCCAAAACAGCCTCGATGCGCTCTGCGCCCGCTACGGCATCGACAATTCGAACCGGGTCAAGCACGGCGCCCTGCTCGATGCCGAGCTCCTGGCCGAGGTCTATATCGAGCTGACGGGCGGAAGGCAGACCGGGCTTGCGCTCGAGACGGCTGATTTTGTGCCAGGCGCGTCCCTGCAAGCGACCGGACAGAAGGCGTTGCCGCGACCGATCGAGCTCGCCTCGCCGCTGACCGATGAGCAGCGCGCGAGCCACGCGGCCTTCGTGGCGACCCTCGGCGAAAAGGCGATCTGGCGCGACTATTTCGAGCCTCCGCCAACCGCGACGAGCGCCGCGCCCGGAGCCTGAGGGCGAGGCGCAGACGTCTCCGCAAGCGCGGGGGAGGTGGGCGCGCCCGACCCTATTCGTGCACAAGATCGTGTTTTTGCCTTTTCCCGGCCCGGCGCCATAGTCAATCTCGCTGCACTCCATCCGAAGACATCACGGTCGAGGGAGGCACGGAATGAGGCGACGCGCATTCTTGGCGGGCGCTGCCGCCACGACGCTCTCGGCGTCCGTTCTGCCGCGGCCGGCGATCGCGCAGGCGGCCGGGAAGACGCTGAAATTCATCCCCGAAGGCAATCTGCAGAACCCGGATCCGATCTGGTCCACCACTACGGTCGCGCGCAATTTCGGCTACATGATCTGGGACACGCTGTACGGCTGGGACGCGAAGCTCAGCCCCAGGCCTCAGATGTGCGAGGGGCACGAGATCGCCGATAACGGCCTGACCTGGCGCTTCCGCCTGCGCGAAGGGCTGAAGTTCCATGACGGCACCAAGGTGCGCGCCGCCGATTGCCTGGCCTCGATCCAGCGCTGGATGAA
Organism: Rhizobiales bacterium GAS188; assembly: GCA_900104855.1. NCBI lineage: Bacteria > Pseudomonadati > Pseudomonadota > Alphaproteobacteria > Hyphomicrobiales > Rhizobiales bacterium GAS188. The sequence goes on along the minus strand of FNSS01000001.1, from coordinate 2,958,044 downwards.
GCGCGACGGCTTTGGCCAGCGCCTCGAAGCCTCGCTCAACGAGATGACCGCGACGGATGACCGCGAATTCGTCCTGCGCCTGAAGAAGCCCTTCCCGCTCCTGGCCCATGGCCTCGGCAAGCCGACCGCCAATGTCTGCTTCATCATGCCGGAGCGGATCGCCAGGACCGATCCCTACAAGCAGATCGACGAATATGTCGGCTCCGGCCCCTACGCATTCAATCGTGGCGAATGGGTTCCCGGCGCGCTGGCGACGTTCCGGCGCTTCGCGGACTATGTGCCGCGCGAGGAGACGCCGGACTTCGTCGCCGGCGGCAAGCCGGCCTATTTCGAGCGCATCGAATGGAATGTCATCACCGACGCCGCCACTTCGTCGGCCGCCATCCAGTCGGGCGAGGAAGATTGGTGGCAGAGCCCGACCGTCGACCTGCTTCCCTTGTTGCGCAAGGCCCGCAATGTCGTGGTCGAACAGCTCGATGAGATTGGCGTCGTCGGCGTGATGCGCTTCAACATGCTGCATCCGCCATTCGACAATGTGAAGCTGCGCCGCGCCATCCTGCCCGCGATCAACCAGGCGGACTTCATGAATGCCGCGATGGGCGGCGACCCCGAGCTCACGCGCATCGGCGTCGGGGTCTTCACGCCGGGCTCCCCGCTCGCAAACGCAGCGGGGCTCGAGACCCTGACGGGTCCCCGCGATCTCGCTCTGGCAAAGCGGCTGGTCGCCGAGAGCGGCTATAAGGGTGAGAAGATCGTGTTCATCACCCCGTCCGACTATCCGGTGCTCAACGCCGAATGCCTGATCGGCGCCGATCTCCTCTCAAAGCTCGGCCTGAACGTCGATCTGCAGAGCATGGATTGGGGCACGATGATCCAGCGGCGCGGCAACAAGGACACGATCGACAAGGGTGGCTGGAGCGCCTTCTGTACCGGCTGGGAGGGCCTCAACCTCGTCGATCCCGGCGCGCATTATCCGATCATGGGCACCGGCGAGAAGGGCTGGTTCGGCTGGTTCTCGAGCCCGAGGATGGAGGAGCTGCGCAGCGCCTGGTTCGACGCGCCGGACCTCGTGTCGCAGAAGAAGATCGCCGAAGAGATCCAGCTCGCCGTGTGGGACGAAGCGCCCTATTACCCGCTCGGCCAATGGCTGCAGCCGATCGCCCGCCGCACCACGATCGAGGGCATCGTCAAGGCGCCGTTCCCGCTGTTCTGGAACGTGAGGAAGACGAGTTAGCGGCGCTGCGAGCAGGTGAGGGGAAAGGCGCCGCCCTCACCTCTCCCCTTGTGGGAGAGGTCGATCCGAGCCCCCAGGCGAGGATCGGGTGAGGGGGGCAGGTCCGACCTGCGAAAGCCGAGCCACGCCGAGGTGATGGATTTCCACGAAAGCCCGCGCTGCCCCCCTCACCCGGAGCCCTCGCTTCGCTCCGGCTCCGACCTCTCCCACAAGGGGAGAGGTGGGCGCCGGCGACGCTCAAATCGTCTGATTATACTTCCCGACTTCGGGGTTCTCGCGCAGCACGCCGTCGACTGCCGCGAACATCTCGCGCATGCGCGTTTCCGACACCGGGCTTTCGACCACGACGACGAGCTCGGGCTTGTTGGAGGAGGCGCGCACCAGGCCCCAGGTGCCGTCCTCCGCCGTCACCCGCACGCCATTGACGGTGACGAGGTCGAGGATCGGCTCGCCCGCCACCTTCTCGCCCTTCTGGTGCATGGTCTCGAAGCGCTTCACGACGCGCTCCACCACCTGGTATTTGATCTCGTCCGCACAATAGGGCGACATGGTCGGCGAGCCCCAGGTCTTGGGCAGCGCCCGATACAGATCCGCCATCGACTTCCCGGGATTGCGGTCGAGCATCTCGACCACATGGATGCCGGTCAGGATGCCGTCGTCATAACCTCGGCCGACCGGCGCGTTGAAGAAGAAATGGCCCGATTTCTCGAAGCCGGCGAGCGCCTTCAGCTCGTTGACCCGCCGCTTGATATAGGAATGCCCGGTCTTCCAATAATCTGTCTTGACGCCGCGCGATTTGAGCTCGGGATCGGTGGCGAACAGCCCGGTCGATTTCACATCGACCACGAAGGTCGAGTTCGGATGCAATTTCGACAGGTCGCGCGCTAGCATCACGCCGATCTTGTCGGCAAAAATCTCGTTGCCCTCATTGTCGACGACGCCGCAGCGATCACCGTCGCCGTCGAAGCCGAGCCCCACATCCGCCTTCTCGGCGCGCACCTTGTCGGCGAGCGCGTGCAGCATCTTCAGGTCTTCGGGATTGGGGTTGTAATTCGGGAAGTTGTAGTCGAGCTTGGTGTCCATCTCGACGACCTCGCAGCCGATCGCCCTGAGCACTTGCGGCGCGAAGGCGCCGGCCGTGCCGTTGCCGCAGGCCGCGACCACTTTGAGCTTGCGCGTGATCTTGGGGCGGTCGGTCAGATCGGCCATATAGCGCTTGGGAAAGTCGGCGACGAATTCGTAAGAACCGCCCCCCTTGAGGTCGAACCTGGCGCCGAGCACGATATCCCTGAGGCGTCCCATCTCGTCGGGGCCGAAGGTGAGCGGCCGCTGGGCGCCCATCTTCAGGCCGGTCCAGCCATTATCGTTATGGGACGCCGTCACCATCGCGACGCAGGGGCAATCGAGCGCAAATTGCGCGAAATAGGCGGTCGGCGACAGGGCGAGACCAATATCCTTCACCTTCAGCCCGGCCGCCATCATGCCGCTGATCAGCGCATATTTGATGGAGGACGAATAGGCGCGGTAATCATGCCCGGTGACGATCTCAGGTCTAACGCCCATCTCATGGATCAGAGTGCCGAGGCCCATGCCGAGCGCCTCGACCCCCATCAGGTTGATCTCCTTCTCGAACAGCCAGCGCGCATCGTATTCCCTAAAGCCGGTCGGCTTCACCATCGGCAGCGACTCGAACTCGTAGGTGTTCGGCGAGAGCTGCGGCAACGGCTTCGGGAAGGACGAGTTATCGGGCATGAATGGAGTTCCAAGGCTACGCTGCAAGGCTGTGCTGCAAGGCTACGCTCATCGTGACGACGAGCTATCGCCGCCTCGTGGATACCGCATCTGCCAGTGAGATCAAACCTCGGCGGCGCCACGAAGCCTACATTGGGATCGCGACCGTCTCGGTCGCCCCTCTTTCCGGTGCCGCCGGCCTCCTCGGAACGGGCGAGGCGTCCGCGGCGAGACTTTGCCGCATAGGGGTCATCCGGTGCGCAGCGCAGCACGCAGTGATGCGGTGCAGGCACGGGATCGATAATCAGTTGTCGCGGGATGGATCCCAGGTTCTGCGGCGCATCATTTCACCCCGCGCCGCATCCGGATGACCGGGCGTCATGCGTTATGCAAAGGTCTCGCCAGAGCGGAAAGGGAGCGCGCCCAGCGCGAGCGAAGATCGAACCGCGGGGCGATCGGCGGGACGGGGCTCAAGCACCAAGCATCGCGGCTTGGCGTCAGGCGTGACGCCTTGTCGGACGCAGCACTTCCCGGCGCACGATCGGGGCCGCCTCATGATGCGACAGGAGCCCTTTGCCGGCCATGACCAGCATCACGGGCAAGGGGGCGAGGAGAATGGCGAGCAACATCAAGGCCATTGCTGTACTCCCTGATATGTGGCCGAACCATGTGTTCGCGCCCTTTCGCCCGCATGCAGCACTGCCATGAAGGCGACTTGCCGATAGATGTCGTCGACAAGTGGGGCGCGTTGATGGAACGCTTGCGACGCTGGTTTGTTCCGAGCGCGGCTTTATTCGGCGTTCGCGCCCCGGCTTCTTCTGCCTCCCTTCGGGTCTCGCACGCCTCGCACCGAGAGCATTTTCGAGCGAAGCGGCCACCATTTCGTGGGAAGACAATACGGCAAAATCAAGCAAGGAATCAGGAACGAAGGATTACCTCCCGGTTCGCCGCGAGGACAGGCTTCGCATCGAGGGACCGGCAGACGCGTCAATCCTGATCCGCGCGCACCCCGCTCGTCGGCAGCTCGATACGGCAGATCAGGCCATCGGGCTCGAAGTGCCGCTCGATGCGGGCATCCGGCAGGCCGCGCTCGATCAGGCTCGAGCCGAAGCCGCGCCGCCAGGGGCCCGTCACGGTCGGGCCGCCGATCTCGCGCCAGGTCAGCGATAGCTGCTCTGCCCCATCCCGGAGGCTCACGCTCCAGGAGAGGTCGACGACGCCGCCTGGCCGCGACAGCGATCCATATTTCGTGGCGTTGGTCGCGAGCTCGTGCAGGGCAAGGCCGAGCGGCACGGCAAGCGAGGTGTCCAGCACCACTTCCGGGCCCTCGGTGCGCACTCGCTTTTCCCCGCCCGCCGCGAAGGGGGCGAGCTGGCTCGACACCAGATCGCGCAGCCCCGCTCCTTCCCAATGGCGGTCCGTCAGGAGATCATGGGATGCAGCCATCGCGGAGAGGCGCCCGCTGAAGGCCTGCGCGAAGGCTTCGGGATCGGGAGTGGATCGCTGCGTCTGGCGCACGATCGACTGGATCACCGCGAAGGAATTCTTGACGCGATGCACGAGCTCGCGCGCCATCAGCCGCTGGCGTTCCTCCCATTGCCGACGCTCGGTGATGTCGCGGATGGTCGAGGAGAATCCGAGGAGCTTGCCGCCAGCGTCATGGACCGGGCTCTTGGTGATCAGGCAGGGGAAGATCGAGCCGTCCTTGCGCTTGCGCTCGCTCTCCATGGAGATGAGGGCCTCCCCGCCCGCCAGCCGCTCCACGGCCTCGAGCCCTTCCTTGATCCTGTGCGCCGGCACCAGCACGGCCTGGCTCTGTCCGATGATCTCCTCGGCGTAATAGCCGAAGAGCCGCTCGGCGCCGCTGTTCCAGCTGCCGATGATGCCGTCATGGTCGAAGCTGAAGATGGCATCTTGCGAGCTGCGCACGATCGCGGCGAGATAGGCATTCGAGAGGGCGGCGCCCAGATCCTCGGTGACGTCCTCGACGACCGAGATCAGATAGGCAGGCGCGCCGTCATCCTTGCGCACCAGGGCCGCCGTCAGGCTGATCCAGACGACTGCGCCGTCCTTGCGCACATAGCGTTTCTCGAGCGAGAGCGTGTCGCTCTCGCCCGAGACGATCCCCGCCATGGCGGCGAGATTTTTGTCGAGATCGCCGGGATGGGTGATGTCCTGAAAGCGGCTGCGCAGCAGCTCCTCGCGCGAATAGCCGGTGATGGCGCACATCCGGTCATTGACCGCGAGCCACCTGCCGTCGAGCCCCACATGGGCGATGCCGACCGCCGCCTGATCGAAGGTGGCGCGGTAGCGCGCCTCGCTGTCACGCAAGGCCTGCTGGGTGCGGCGACGCTCCGAAATATCCTCGATGATCGACATTCGGTAGAGGACGGCACCGCTGTCGTCGCGGGCGAGCGAAGACGTCACGCGGGCCCAGAGGCGAGTGCCGTTGCGGCGCAGAAAGCGCTTCTCGAAGACGTAATGATCGACCTTGCCGGTGTAGAGGCGTTTGTGGCGCCGCCGCTCCCGCGGCAGATCGGCGGGCTCGGTGATGTCGATGAAGGTCTTCTTGAGCAGTTCGTCGCGCGAATAGCCCAGCATGACGCAAAGCTGGTCGTTGACGGCGATGAGACGTCCGTCGAGCGTCGCCCGCTCGATGCCGACCGCCGCCTGCTCGAACAGGATGCGATAATTTCGCTCGCTTTCGGCGAGCGCCGTCTCGGCGACGCGCAGTTGCTCCTTGTTCGCCGCCTCGAGGGCCTGGAGATCCCGGACCGTCCGCTCGAGTTCTTCGCGAGCCCGCATCAGCTCCCGCTCGAGATGCTCGATGCGTTGCGCTGCCGCCCCAAGATCCGCCGTCCCTAGATCCGCTGCCTCAAGGCTCGCTCTCGTATCCGAGCCCGGCTCGGTGACGACGTCGCTTGGGCCAGGCGGAGGCTCTGAGATCATCTCGGCACTCCTAGCTTGCCAGGAACAGGATCGATTGCTCGGCGCGTTCGAGCAGCGCATTGGCGAGCGTGCCGAAGATCAGCGTGTTGCCTGGCCGCTTCGTGACCCCCAGCACGATCAATGTCTGGCCGGCCCGCCGCGCCTGCCGCAAGATCGCGATGTCGGCCGCGCCCGCGACGCGCACCACGGTCCTGATGGCTGCGCCATACTGGTCCGCGAGGTCCGTCATGTCCTTCAAGATCGCGTCTTCATGGCGTCGCGACAGCAGCGAGCGGCCAAGCCGGCCGCTTCCGCCCGCCGCATCCGCCGCCGGGGCCACATAGACGACGGTTGCGGTCGCGTTCTCGATCCTGGCCAGCGCGAAGGCGAATTCGGCGGCGCGGCGCGACACATTCGTCCCATTGACGGGGACGAGGATCGTGAGGCCCGAGCGCAGCGGGCGCTCGCGCAACGGCCCGCGGGCCGCCACGACGCCGATCGCACCCTCGAAACGATGCGCCATCTCAGCGATCTTAGCGGCAAAGCCGCCCGCTTCGGCACGCACCGGATTGATGCCGATCATCAAGAGATCATAACCCTTGCGGGCCTCCCTCGCGACCGCCTGATCTGGAGGCGGCGCCACGCTGCGCGCCGCAGGGGCCGTCCCTAGCAAGAGCGGGGCGCCAGCGGCCACCCGCTCGAGCTGTGGTTCCGGCGGCGCTGGCGGGCCGACCTGCAGGGTGGTCATGGGCAGGCCGCGCGGCCCGGCGAGGAGGCCGGCGAGACGCGAGGCGAGCTGCCCATCCGGGCTGTCGTCGACCGTGAGCAGGATGCGCTCGAAATTGGCGACGAAACCCTTGGCCTCGAACTCCTCGCGTTCGAGGCGCTGCTTCTCCGCCTCGCGGATCGGCAACCGGGCCAGCGCCCAACGCAAGGTCGGGGGCATCACCATGGTGGTCACGACCGCCATGGCGACGATCATCGTGTAGAGATCGGGGTTGAGCGCGCCGATCGACAGGCCGACCGAGGCGATGATCACCTCGGTCGAGCCGCGCGCATTCATGGCGATGCCGAGCGCCAGCGATTCGCGCCGTGTCAGCCCGCCCAGCTTGCCGCCCAGGAAGGCGCCGGCGAATTTGCCGATGCTGGCGATCAGGATCAGCCCGAGCGTCAGGAGAAGCAGATGCGGGTCGCGCAGGATGGTGATGTCGGTGTTGAGGCCCGCGAGCGCGAAGAAGATCGGCATGAACAGGGCCGTGATCAGGCCGCGCAGCTCACCCTCGATATGGCGCGTCAGGATTGGCGACTCCCCGATCAGCACTCCGGCCACGAAGGCGCCGAGCACGGTGTGCACGCCGATCAGATGCGTCATCAGCGCCATCGCGCCCATGATCACCAGGATGACGGTGATCACCGGCAGCTCGCTCACCAGGCTGTCATTCGCCCAACGGATCAGGCCATGCACGATCGGCCGGCCGATGGTCAGGCTGCCGAACAGGAAGAGAGCCGTTCCGCCGATGCTCCTCGTCAGGGAGGCCGCGTCGACCGTGCCGCGCGTGGCGAGGCTGAAGGTGATGGCGATGACGATCCAGCCGATCGAATCATCGATGATGGCCGAGGCGACGATCACCTGGCCGAGGTCGCGGCGCATGAAGTTCATCTCGCGCACCACCATGGCGACGATCTTGATGGAGGAGATCGCGAGTGCGGTGCCGAGGAAGAGCGCCGTCACCAGGCGGCGCTCGGGCGACGGCAGAAGGCTGTCGGGCAGCAGGAACTCACCCGCCAGGAAGCCGCAGGCGAAGGGCACCACGATGCCCGTGAGGGATACGCTCGCCGCCGCGCGCTTGACCTTGGAGACGAGCTCGAGATCAGTCTCCATGCCGGTGAGCAGAAGCAGCATCAGCACGCCGAGCTGGCCGACACCGTCGATCATGCCGCGTTGCGCAGGATTGTTCGGAAACAACACGACCTGGGCGTGCGGGAAGGCCGCCCCCAGCACCGAGGCGCCGACCACGATGCCGGCGAGCAATTGGCCGACGATCGCCGGCTGTCCGACGCGCTGCATCAATTCGCCGAGCGCCCTGCCGCAGATCAAGAGGACGACGATCTGCGCCACGAACACGGCATCCGACGGCGCCGCCGCCGCGTTGGCGGCGAACGCCGGCAAGGCGAGCGCCAACGTGGCCGCCAGCGCCCCGACAAGAAGCTTGGCCGCTTCCCTCAACGACACATATCGGCGCGAGGTGGAGCGCGTGGCGCCCGTCGCATCGCCGCCGGCGCAGCTTCCCATTCTGTCTCGACGCCTCCTTGCCTCAGGCTGCGCGCCAGCATCCTCGCGCAGTTCCGCAAGACGCGATGATAGACGATGCCGAGGCGCTCCGCCGCCTCGACCGCGAGACGATCGTCGGCGTCGTCGGCATGGCGGACCAATGAGAGCAGCGCGGCTTCCTCGTGGGTCGCCCTGAATTCGCCCTGCGGCTGCATCGCCAGCCCGGCGGGCAGGCGAAAGCGGATCTCATTGTCCATGACGAGCGCATCGGACGTCACCTTATCGGCCGCGCCCTCCGGCATATGGCGGCGCAGCATGGCGGCGAGGCCATGCAGGACCGCTTCGTCATAATCCTCGCGAAATGCGGCAAGCCTGCGAAAGATGTCGAGGACCAGGCGGGCGGCGTGCGGCGCCGCCGGAGCGGGCGAGAAGACATGCAGCGTCATGACGATGACCGCAGGCAGTATGGTCTGGCGCAGAGGACAGTAACCACAGCCTGTGTGGCGATGATGGGTTGGTGCATGATCAGCCTTTCCGACGCGTCATCAAACGCCCGGGCGTCGGCTTGGTTCCGCGGCCCTGGGACCGCGACCGTCTCGGTCGCCCTTCCTTCCCGGCGTGGAGGCCTCGCCGTTCGCAGGGGCGGGCGAGAGAGGCTGTGAGTTTTTGAAATGATGAGGAAGGGCGGTGTCCAGAACGTCGCGGAGAACGGGGCCGGCATCGACAGAGCAAATTCTTGAAGGCCTTTTCCGACCATTTTCGTTATTTACTCACAGCAAAACAGGCGGGTCTCGGCAAGTTTTTCCCACAGTTTCAAAAACTCACAAGCTCAGACGCCCGCGGTCCCAAGGGGAGCCCTACCCGTGGGCGCGTTCGGCGCTGTTGACGACCGGCTTGCGGCGCAGTTGCGCCAGGATGGCCGTCAGATGCTTGAGATCCCATACCGAGATATCGATCGTCATCTCGACGAAATCATCGGTCCGCCTCGTCATGGTGATGTTCTCGATATTGCCGTCATGCTCGGCGACGACGGCCGCAACTTGAGCGAGCGAGCCCGGCTCGTTGATGGCGATGACGCTGATGCGGGCCGGGAAGCGCCGGGCATTCTTGCCGTCGACGTTCCAACGCACGTCGAACCAGCCATCGAGTGCATTCTCGAAGCGGGCGAGCTCGGGTGAGTCGATGCGGTGCACGGTCACGCCCTCTCCGGGCGTCAGGATGCCGACGATGCGGTCGCCCGGCACGGCGCCGCCATCGGCGAAGCGTACCGGCAGATTGGCGTCGAGGCCGATGATCGGCACGTCCGAGGGAGGCTGCGCCTTGTTGGAGGCGGCCGCGGGCTTGAAGATCAGGCCGAGCGACTTCGGAAATGCGAACCAGCCGGGATCCTTCGGAGGCGGCTCGGAAACGATTTGGGCCCGCTCGACCTGGTAATCCGGATAAAGCGCACGCAGCACATCGCCCGAGGCCATCTCGCCGCGTCCGACCGCGGCCAGCACATCCTCGACCGAGGCGCGGGCGAGGCGCGGCAGGGCAGCCTTCAGATTGTCGTCGCTATAGGCGCGTCCGGCCTTCTGGAAGGCGCGCTCGACGAGCTGGCGCCCCAGCCCCCCATATTGGCGGCGCACCGCGATGCGCGTGGCGCGCCTGATCGCGGCGCGCGCCTTGCCGGTGACGACGAGCGATTCCCAGGCCGCGGGCGGCGCCTGGTTCTCGGTCGAGAGCACCTCGACCTCATCGCCATTGCGCAGCTCGGAGACGAGCGGGGCGAGGCGGCCATTGATCTTGCAGCCCACCATGCCGTTGCCGAGCTCGGTATGCACCGCATAGGCGAAATCGATCGGGGTCGCGCCGCGCGGCAGGGCGATCAGCCGCCCCTTTGGCGTGAAGCAGAACACCTGATCATGGAACAATTCGAGCTTGGTGTTCTCGAGGAACTCTTCGGGATCGCCTTCCGCCAGGTTGGCGATGGTGCGGCGCAGCCAGGCGAAGGCGTTGCTCTCCGCCTCCAGCCGCTTCTTGTCCGGCGACAGCCCATCCTTGTAGAGCGCATGCGCCGCGATGCCGAGCTCGGCGATCTTGTGCATGTTCTCGGTGCGGATCTGCAGCTCGACCCGCTGGCGCGCCGGCCCGACGATGGTGGTGTGAAGTGAGCGGTAATCATTCTGCTTGGGGACCGAGATGTAGTCCTTGAAGCGGCCAGGCACCATCGGCCAGCGCGTATGGACGACGCCGAGCGCCCGGTAGCAGGTCTGCGTATCCTCGACGATGACCCGAAAGCCGAAGATGTCGGAAAGCTGCTCGAGCGCGATCGACTTGGCGTTCATCTTGCGCCAGACCGAATAGGGCTTCTTGCGGCGCCCCTTCACGGCGGCGTCGATGCCATTTTTTTCCATGATCTGGTGCAAATCCGACTCGATCTCCGAGATCGCGGCCTCGCTGCGCCCGGAGATATCCGACAGGCGCTGGACGATCGTGTCATGCGCTTCGGGCATCAGCTCCTTGAAGGCCAGCTCCTCGAGCTCGTCGCGCATGTCCTGCATGCCCATGCGGCCGGCGAGCGGCGCGTAGATATCGAGCGTCTCCTGGGCGATCCGGCCGCGCTTGTCGGCGGGCACGAAATGCAAGGTGCGCATATTGTGCAGGCGATCGGCGAGCTTCACCAGCAGGACGCGCACGTCTTCGGCGATCGCGAGCAGGAGCTTGCGCAGATTCTCCGCTTGCGCTGCCCGCTTCGAGACGAGATCGAGCCGTTTGAGCTTGGTCAGCCCCTCGACCAGGGCCCCGATCTCATGTCCGAAGAGCTGGTCGATCTCCTCGCGCGTCGCCGCCGTGTCCTCGATCGTGTCGTGCAGCATCGCGGCGACGATCGTCGAATCGTCGAGATGCAGCTCGGTGAGGATCGCGGCGACTTCGAGCGGATGCGAGAAATAAGGATCGCCTGAGGCACGCTTCTGCGCTCCATGCGCCTTCATCGCATAGACATAGGCACGGTTCAGCAAGGCCTCGTCGGTATCGGGATTATACCTCCGGACCCGATCGACGAGCTCGTATTGGCGCATCATGCGCGCTTACCTCGAGCCAATGTTGCGACGGCCCTCGGCAGGCGAATGCGTGACCGTACGAGGTGCGCAGCCGCCGGCGGCCGTCATCGCGCAGCGCGAGTTGGGGTGCGAAAGCTTGCCCATCCGTCTCATGTGTCGCGATTGTCCGTCGAGCGCAATATCCTCGAGCGTTCCAATCAGGCGCGGGGGGCCGAAACCAGATGGGTGTTGAGCTCGGCGAAACCCGAAGCCGCCTGGTCATAGCCGCGCAAGCGGGCCTTGACGGCCGTCTCCGGCGGAGCCCTTTCGTCGATCTCGATCTGCCACCAGCCGGGGCGGTGGAGGCGGGCCGGGCGGGCGGAGGCCGAGGGTGCCCCGATGACCGGGATCGGGCCTGCCGGACCCTGCACCGAGGCCAGGCTGGCGCGGTGATTATGGCCGTGCAGCACCGCCTCGCAGCCATATCTCGCGAGGACGCGGCGCAATCTCGCCCCGTCGGTCAATTGGCGTAGCCGCGTCGCGCCCCCCAAATGCGGCGGATGGTGAATGAGGATGATGCGGATCGCCTTCTCGGCCGCGAGCCTCGCCAGCAGCTCCTCCAGGCGCCCGATCTGCGCGGCGCCAAGGCGCCCCGAGGCGATGAAGGCGGGTGTTGGCACGCCCGTCGACAACCCGATCAAGGCGACCTGCCCACGACGCTTGAGGAACGGAAAGCTCAAGGCCTTCTCGCCGTCGCTCGCCATCCAGGGGCCGATGGTAGGAGCGAGCGCCGCTGCCGAGCCGGACACATAGATGTCGTGATTTCCCGGGATGGCGCTGACTTCGCCTGGCGAGCCCAGCCCCTCCAGGAAACGCCGGGCTGTCACGAATTCCGACGCCAGCCCGATATTGGCGAAATCACCCGTCACCGCGATATGATCAGGATGTTGCGCCTTGATATCGGCGATCAGGGCCGCGAGAACCTCCATATCCTGGGCGTCGCCGCGGCCCAGCCGCCAATTGGCATATCCGGTCAGCCGCTTGCCCATCAGGTCTCGCCAGTGCACGGGCGGCAGCGGCCCGAGATGCGGGTCGGAGAGATGCGCAAGGCGAAACATGCGAGGCGTCGGCAATGCCGGGTTTCCTCAGCCTTTGAGCCTCAGCGCCCAATCGCGCAGCGCCACCAGCAAGGCGGCGATGAAGCCGCGCGTCGGTTCGTCCGTGAGCTGTCCGTTGGCATCGAACTTCGTTTGGGCCGCTGGAATCATCACTTCGGGCTTGTTGATCGGGTGCATGTCGAGGAAGACGCAAGTCTGGCGCAGATGATATTGGGCCCGCCCCGTGCCGAACATGCCCATGCTGGCTCCCATCATGGCCACCGGCTTGCCGGCGAAAGGCTGGCTGGGCGGGCGCGAGGCCCAGTCGATGGCGTTCTTGAGCACGCCCGGCATCGAGTAGTTGTATTCGGGCGTGACGAAGAGCAGCGCATCGGCCGTGGCGATCTGCCGGCGCAAAGCCTCGACCGGAGCCGGGAATCCCTTGGCGAAGACATCCTCATTATAGGGCGAGATCTGCGAGATGTCGGCTTCCTCGATGGTCACGCCTTGGGGAGCGAGCTTGATCGCCTCGCGCAAGGCAGCCTTGTTGAAGGAGGCGTGGCGCAAGCTGCCGCAAATGCCGAGAATCTTGATCTGTCCGCCCTGAGCCATGCCGGTCTCCCTGAAGCCGATATCCGCGAAGGCGTGGATCATAGCGACGCTGCCGCGCCGCGCCAGCGCCGATCGGGGCCCGCGGCGGTCTTCCAGTCATTTCAAAATGCCACCACCCGCTCTACATACGAGCGGCCGCCCGCATGGCCGCGGCGCCGATTTCATCGACCCGACAGGGCTTGGACCAAGCGAGGTGACATGCGAGCGATCGATACCGTCGTCTTCGATATCGGCAATGTCCTGCTCGATTGGAACCCGCGCTATCTCTATCGCAAGATTTTCGCCGACGAGGATCGCATGGAATGGTTCCTCGCCAATATCTGCACGCCGGCCTGGAATCTCGAACAGGATCGCGGCCGCTCATTCGCCGATGCCGTCGGCCTTTTGACAGAGCGCAACCCGGAATGGGCGCAAGAGATCCGTGCCTTCGACGAGCGTTGGGAAGAGACGATCGCGGGCGAGATTCAAGGTAGCCTCCAGCTTCTGGCGCGTTTGAAGCGCGCTGGAGTTCCGATCTACGCGATCACCAATTTTTCCTACGAGAAATATCTTCAGGCGGCTAAGCGATTCGCTTTCTTCGCCGATTTCGACGGTGTCGTCGTCTCGGGCCGGGAGCGCCTGCTGAAGCCCGATGCGGCGATCTACCGGCTGTTCTTGGAACGTTACGGTGTCGAGGCCTCGCGCAGCCTTTTCGTCGATGATTCGCTCACCAATGTGGAGGGCGCGAGACGCGTCGGGATGAACGCCGTACAGTTTCGCGACGCCGAGGGGCTGGCCGCAGATCTCGCGAGCTTTGGCGTGCTCGCTTGATCGCGACGGGCCGCGACCGCTAAGAGACCCTGGAAACGCCCATCGGGACCGCGAAGATGCGCCGCGCCAAACTCAGCCGCTCCACGACGGAGACGAAGATCGAGGTCGAAATCGGCCTCGATGGCTCCGGCCGTGCCGAAATTGCCACCGGCGTGGGCTTTTTCGACCATATGCTCGAATTATTCGCCCGCCATGCGCTGTTCGACCTCACGGTCAAGGCGAAGGGCGATACCCATATCGACGACCATCACACGGTCGAGGATGTGGGCATTGCCATGGGCGAGGCCTTCCTGAAGGCGCTCGGCGACAAGAAGGGCCTCAACCGCTACGGCGATATCCGCCTGCCGATGGACGAGGCCTTGGCCGAGGTCGCGGTCGACGTCTCGGGCCGGCCCTTTTTGGTGTTCGAGGCGCCCTTCACGGCGCCGAAGATCGGCAGCTTCGATACGGAGCTGGTGCGGGAATGGTTCCAGGCCTTCGCCGTCAATGCCCGGATCACCCTGCATGCCGAGGCGGCGCGCGGAACCAATAGCCACCATATCGCCGAGGCCCTGTTCAAGGGCCTGGCACGCGCCTTGCGCCATGCCGTCGCCATCGACCCGCGTGAAGCTGGGCGCGTGCCGTCGACCAAGGGCACGCTTTGAGAGGATCCGACATGCGGCTCTTCACGGTGCATCTGCCGGCGCTCGCCGGATCCGGAAAGGCTCTCGAGGGGGCCGAATTCGTGCGCGACGGCTTCCATGTCTCCGCCTTCCTGCTCAGCGTGTTCTGGTGCCTGTGGCGCGGCCTATGGATCCCGGCACTCGCTATTCTGGTCGCCTGCGCCGCCTTGTACGGGATCGGCCGGGCCCTGCATGTCTCGCCTGGTACGCAGTTCCTGGTGCAGCTCGTGCTCGCTTTGCTGGTCGGCCTCGAAGCCGCGAATCTGCGCCGCTTCGGGCTCAGGCGTCGAGGCTATCTGGATGGCGGGATCGTCGCTGCCCATGACCGGATCGAGGCCGAGGAGATCTATTTCCATCGCGCCGTCCCCCCGCTGCCCAAGGAAGCGTCCGCGCCGCCGCCGGCCTCGCCCGGACCTATGGCGGGCCGCCGCCAAGGCACGGATGAGGTGGTCGGGCTGTTCCCGGAGTATCGCGGGCGATGAGGGTCGCGATCGTCGATTACGGCTCCGGCAATCTGCATTCGGCCCGCAAGGCCTTCGAGCGCTCGGCCGCTGAGGCGAAGCTCGCGGCTGCGATCGAGGTGACGGCGGATCCGGATGCGGTGCGCCGTGCCGATCGGGTCGTCCTGCCGGGCGTCGGCGCCTTCGCCGATTGCGCGCGGGGCTTGCGCGTGGTGACGGGCATGACCGAAGCGCTCGACGAGGCGGTGCTCAAGCGCGGCGCCCCTTTTCTCGGCATCTGCGTCGGCATGCAGCTGATGGCCGAGCGCGGTCTCGAATATGAGACGGTCCCGGGGCTCGGCTGGATCCCGGGCGATGTGGTGGTCATCGAGCCGCGTGATGCCTCGCTCAAGATCCCGCATATGGGCTGGAACACGCTGAACCAGCATCGGGATCACCCGCTTCTTGCCGGCATCCCGACGCAGGATGAGGGATGGCACGCCTATTTCGTGCACTCCTTCCATCTGCGTGCCGCCAACATGGCGGATCTCGTCGCCGAGACCGATCATGGTGGCCCGGTCACCGCCATGGTGGCGCGCCACAATATGGCCGGCACGCAATTCCATCCCGAGAAGAGCCAGAAGCTCGGTCTCGCGCTGATCGCCAATTTCCTGCGCTGGCTACCATGATTCTGTATCCGGCAATCGACCTGAAGGAGGGCCGCTGCGTCCGCCTGCGGCAGGGCGACATGGCGCAGGCGACGGTCTTCAACGACGATCCGGCCGCGCAGGCCGCGGATTTCGCCGCAGCGGGCTTTGCCTGGCTGCATATCGTCGATCTCGACGGAGCCTTTGCGGGGCGTCCGGCCAATGGCGCGGCGGTCGAGGCCATTCTGCGCGCCGTATCGCTGCCGATGCAGCTCGGCGGCGGCATCCGCGACCTCCCGACCGTGGAATTCTGGCTCGGCCGCGGCGTACGACGCGTGATCCTGGGCACCGCGGCCGTGCGCGATCCGGGCTTCGTGCGGGCCGCCGCCAAGGCCTTTCCGGACCGGGTGGCGGTCGGCATCGATGCGCGCGACGGGAGGGTGGCGGTCGAGGGCTGGGCCGAGACATCCGAGCTCGCCGCCACAACCTTGGCGCGCCGTTTCGAGGATAGCGGGGTCGCCGCGGTCATCTACACGGATATCGCCCGCGACGGCATGCTGTCCGGCCTCAATCTCGAATCGACGCTGGCGCTGGCCCAAGCGGTGGCCATCCCGGTCATCGCATCAGGCGGGCTTGCCTCCATGGCCGATATCGAACGCCTCGCCGCTCCCTATTGCGCCGGCCTCGGCGGCGCGATCGTCGGGCGCGCCCTCTATGACGGGCGCATCGACGCCAGGGAGGCGCTGGCGCTGCTGCGGTGATCCCGGCCTATTTGGACCGCCGGCTTCCAGCCGGCAACAGCGGCATGACGTGGTGCTGACGATCTGAGGCTCGGCCCGCACGATGCCGGCTGGAAGCCGGCGGTCCAGCTTGCAGTCCCAAGTCGCGATCCCGAAAATGACGCTTTCACGCCCGAATCCACTGAGTTCGCGCTGGACTGGCGCCGTCCGGCATGCGAACGGGGCATCATGTTGAAGACCCGCATCATCCCCTGCCTCGACGTCAAGGACGGGCGCGTCGTCAAAGGCGTGCGCTTCGTCGATCTCGTCGATGCCGGCGACCCGGTGGAGGCCGCCAAGGCCTATGACGCGGCCGGAGCCGACGAAATGTGCTTCCTCGACATCACGGCGAGCCATGAGGGGCGCGGCATCCTGCTCGATGTCGTGGGCCGCACCGCCGAGGCCTGCTTCATGCCGCTCACGGTCGGCGGCGGCGTGCGCAAGACCGAGGACATCAGGGCGCTCCTGCTGGCCGGGGCCGACAAGGTGTCGATCAACACGGCGGCCGTGAAGAATCGCTCTTTCGTCAAGGAGGCGGCTCAGAAATTCGGCGACCAGTGCATCACGGTCGCCATCGACGCCAAGCGCGTCTCGCCGAACGGCGCCCCGCTGCGCTGGGAGATCTTCACCCATGGCGGACGCGAGCCGACGGGCATCGACGCCATTGCCTTTGCCGAAGAGGTTGTCTCGCTCGGCGCCGGCGAGATCCTGCTCACCTCGATGGACCGGGACGGCTCCAAATCCGGCTACGACATTGCGCTCACGCGCGCCATCGCCGATCGCGTGCATGTGCCGGTCGTCGCCTCGGGCGGCGTCGGCACGCTCGACCATCTGGTCGAAGGCGTGACGCAAGGCCATGCGAGCGCGGTTTTGGCCGCCTCCATCTTTCATTTCGGCGAGTTCACCATCGGCCAGGCCAAGGAGCGCATGCGCCAGGCCGGGATCGCCGTGAGGATGGATTGATGGCATCCCGTTTCACGCTCGCGGACCTCGAACGCGTGATCGCCGAGCGTTCATCGGCGAGCCCGGAGGATTCCTGGACCGCGAAGCTGTTGTCCAAGGGTCCGTCACGGGTCGCCAAGAAGCTCGGCGAGGAGGCCGTCGAAACGGTGATCGCGGCCGTCGAAAACGACAAGGCCGCCTTGATCGGCGAAAGCGCCGACCTGCTCTACCATCTCCTCGTGGTGCTTCGCTCGCGCGGCGTTTTGGTGCAAGATGTGCTCGACGAATTGCAGCGCCGCGGCGCCCAGTCCGGCCTCGCCGAGAAAGCGGCACGCGGCGATAGCTGACGCCGCCTCGAAGGAACTGCGCCGCGAGAACAGGGTTTTAGGCCAGATTACAGGATCATCGCATGGATGAGCGGGTCGGTGGCTACACAGCGGGGGGCGTCTCGCCCTATCGCGTCTTCACGCGCGAAGAATGGGCGAAGCTGCGCGCCGACACGCCCCTGACGCTCTCACTCGAGGATCTCGTCAGGCTGCAATCCTTGAACGATCCGATCTCGCTCGAGGAGGTGGCAGCGATCTATCTGCCGCTGTCGCGGCTGCTGTCGCTCTATGTCGCCGCGACCCAAGGCCTGTTCAAGGCGACGCAGCGCTTCCTCATGGCCGAGGACGGCAAGATGCCCTACATCATCGGGCTTGCTGGGTCGGTCTCGGTCGGCAAGTCGACGACGGCGCGCATCCTGACGACGCTGTTGTCGCGCTGGCCGAACACGCCGAAGGTGCAGCTCGTCACCACGGACGGCTTCCTTCTGCCCAATGCCGAGCTGACTGCGCGCGGCATCATGAACAAGAAGGGCTTCCCGGAAAGCTACGACACGGCAGCGCTCTTGCGTTTCCTCAGCGAGGTGAAGGCGGGCAAGCGCAAGGTGAGCGCCCCGGTCTATTCGCATCTCGTCTATGACGTGGTGCCGGGTGAGGAGACCGTCGTCGACCGGCCCGATATCCTCATTCTCGAGGGGCTGAACGTGCTCGAGCCGATCCGCCTGCCGAAGGAAGGCTCGGCCATCCCGTTCGTCTCGGATTATTTCGATTTCTCGATTTATCTCGATGCCGATGAGCGGGATCTGCATCGCTGGTACGTGGAGCGCTTCATGCGGCTGCGCCATACGGCGTTTCGCGACCCGCGCTCCTTCTTCCGGCGCTACGCGGAGCTGAGCGAGGACGAGGCGCGCGAGACCGCCGAGGGTCTCTGGCGAGGCATCAACCTCCCCAATCTGCGCGACCATATCCTGCCGACGCGCCAGCGCGCCGGCCTCATCCTGCGCAAGGGCGCCGAACACGAGATCGTCGAAGTGGCGCTGCGCCGGCTTTAGGTGAGGCGGAGCCCCTCCCCTCGAAGGCCTGGAGGAGGCGCTTCGGCGCGGCCTCGCGCCAGGCCTGCTCGATCAGCCGCCGCAAGGTCGGTGGGTGCACATGGGCTAGGCGCACCAGCACATAGGGATAAGCGCGGTAATGCTCGGTGATGAAGAAGCTCTCGGGCGCGGCCTCCATTAACATGTCGCGCTCATCGAAGCCGAGCTTGATGACGAGCGTCTCGCCATCCTCCTTCAGGCGGGCCAGCATCTTCTTGCCGAGCTTGAGGGCCGGCGTGCCGTAGGACGTGCCTTCGCCGACGCCCGGCAGCGCCAGCGCCATCTCGCGCACATCGGCAAAACTCAACGGCATGCGCTGTAAATCGCCTGTATCAACAGCGAGCGCAAGGCAGCGCTCCTGTCAGCCGACGAGCTGTTGCTGCTGAGCGAGCTCGCGCAGGCTGCGCTCGGGCCGGGCACCGATATGCGAGATCACCTCGGCGGCGGCGAGCGCGCCGAGGCGAAGGCAATCCGTGCCGGATGCTCCGCTCGCCAGGCCGAACAGGAAGCCTGAGGCGAACAGGTCGCCGGCCCCCGTGGTATCGACGAGGCGTTCGACCGGGAAAGCCGGCACCGACAGGGTCTCGGCGCGCGTCACCGTCATCGCGCCCTTGGCGCCGCGGGTGATCACGCCGAGCGCTCCGGTTTCCCTGATGGCCGCCACTGCCGCGTCGAAATCCTCGGTGGTGAACAGGCTCTTCAGCTCATGCTCGTTGGCGAACAGCACATCCACCGTCCGTGACCGCAAAAGCTCCATGAACTCGTCGCGATAACGGTCGACGCAGAAGGCGTCGGAGAGGCTCAAGGCGACCTTCCGGCCGGCCGCATGGGCGATCTTGGCGGCCTTGCGGAAGGCCTCCTTGGCGAGCGGCGGATCCCAGAGATAGCCTTCGAGATAGACATAAGCGCTTGCGGCCACGCTCGCTTCATCCACATCGGCGGGGTCGAGCCCCTGGCAGGCGCCGAGATAAGTGCTCATGGTGCGCTCGCCGTCGGGTGTGACCATGATGAAGGAGCGCGCCGTCGCCGGGCCGGCGGTCGCCGCCAGTGTCGCAAATCCGACGCCGAAAGCGCGGATATTCTGGGCGAACAAATCGCCGAGCGTGTCGTTCCTGACCTTGCCGATGAAGGCGGCGCGGCCGCCGAGCGACGCGACGCCGGCCGCCGTATTGCCGGCGCAACCGCCCGAGATGATCTGGGCCGGTCCCATCGCCGCATAGAGCGCCTCGGCGCGGGTCTCGTCGATGAGCGCCATCGAACCTTTGTTGAGCTCATGCGCCACGAGGAAATCATCCTCGGTGTGCGCGATCACATCGACAATCGCATTGCCGATACCCAGAACGTCATAGCGAAGGTCGGTCATCATCGGTCCGTTGGTGGAGAGATCGGGATGAGAGAAGAGCGGGTTGGAAGAAGGTCGGGGTGGAAGAAGGTCGGAGTAGAAGAACATCGCCTGCGGAGCCGCCTGGCGGCGTGGCCATCTGCCATTCGCGGTCATGCGGGGTCAAGTTTTGCGGCGCATGGGCACGAAGCGGCCAGCCTTAGCCGCGCCGTTTATCCGTGGCGCTCGCTCCGCTTCGCCCTGATGCGCACGATCAGCGCGCCTGCGCCCCCAAGACCGGCGCCTGCTTCCTGAAATCCGACGACGAGGGTGCGCAGATCCGGCATGGCGAGCCAGAGCGGCACGGCGCGGCGCAGCACGCCACGCTCGCCCGCGAGCGCGTTCGCCCGCGTGCCTTTGCCTGTGATGACGATTGCGGCCTTGGCGCCTTCCGCCTGGCAGCGATGCAGGAAGGCGAACAGACGGTGCCTCGCCTCGTCCTGCCGCAGGCCGTGCAGATCGATCACCGCGCCCGGAGCTGCGGTGCCCCGCCGCAGCCGTTGCACGAAGCGGCGCTCCAGAGCGGCGAGCGGCGGGGCGCCCGGCAGCTCGCCTTGCGGCGACTGACGCTGATGGGGGCCGGTTTTGGCCCGGCTTTTCGCATTCGACGCGCCCGAGACAGCGGGCGACGCCTCTTCGCTCGCGGAGGCATTGTTTGCCGTCGTGGCGAGAGGCAGCGTCTTGCCGCGCAACGGCTTGGCGGTGCGCGCCACCTCGGCCCAGACGCGCAGGTCATCCTCGCTGAGCCAGCGCGGGCGACGTGGTGTGCTCATCGTTCCTTTGGTATTCATGGCGTCGACGCGCTGCCGCGCGGCTGGAGCACGAACAGGCGGCCATGATGGCGCTGGCGCCCGGCCAGCATCCCGGCCGCAGGCCCGCTGCCGAAGAAGAGATCGACCCGCCCGGGACCCACGATGGCGCTGCCGGTGTCCTGTGCGATCATCAGCCTCTGCCAGCGCCCAAGTCTGCCATCTGGCCCTCCACCCGGCAGGGGCTTCTCGAGATCGATGAAGAAGGGCAGGCCGTAGGACCATATGCCGCGGTCGATCGCCATGGAGCGGCCGGGCGTCAGGGGCAGCCCGGCCCCGCCGATCGGTCCATCCTCGTTGCCGAGCGCCTCGTCGATCGCGAAGAACACATAGGAGCGGTTGCGCCGCATGACGGCTTGCGCCTCGCCCGGATGGTCGCGCAGCCAGGATGTCAGCGCCTCGAGCGACATCTCGCCGGCCGAGATCGCGCCTTGCTCAATGAGCAGGCGCCCGATCGAGGTGTAGGGCCAGCCATTGCGCCCGGCATAGCGCAGCCGGACCGTGCGCCCGTCGGTAAGGCCGACGCGCGCCGAGCCCTGCACCTGGATGATGAAGACCTCGACACGGTCCTTTAGCCAGACGAGCTCGAGCCCCTGGCCGGCCAGCGCGCCGTCCTCGATCGCGGCCCGGTCGGGATAGGGCAGGAGGTTGTCGGCGACCCGCCTCGCGCTGGTGAGCGGCCCCTCGGCGTCGGGAAGCGTGTCGCCCTGGGGCAGAGTGACGAGATCGGCCGGGCGCGCCAGGATCGGGGCCTCGAAACCCGGGCGTCTTTCGATCGAACCTTCGGCCAGCGGCTCGAAATAGCCGGTGAAGAAGGGCATTTCCGTGAGAGGGAGGATTTCCGCCGGCGCGAAATTGGCCTCGAAAAAGGCACGTGCCTCTTGCGTCGAGCGCGGCTCGGTGGCCAAGGCCGCCCGGCATGTAGCGAGCAGGGGGGCGTTGGGTGCCCCGGCCGGCCGCAGCTCGGCGCCCCGTTCGAGGAGATGCGCCGCACCCGTCCGGAATACCCGGAAGGCCGCCAGAAGGTCATCCGCGCCCCAGCCGGGAAGCGTTTCGAAACCCAGCGGCTGAAGACGGGCGCCGGGGATCGCTCGCGGTTCCGGGAGGGGCGGGCTTGCTTCAGGAGGCGTCGGCCGCTCCGCCGGGCTCATTTGCGCGTCAGCCGGCGCCGAACAGGCCTTAATGGCTAGTTTCGGTCGCGACGAGCTGCCAATTCGGGTCCTGCGAGCGCGTATCGCGCGCGAATGTCCACACATCGGTCACATCGGCCACCTTTTCGGGGTTGCCGTCGACCACCTTGCCGTCCCGGTCGCGCGTCGCCGTAATCAGCTTCGAGGCGAAGCGCACCGTCACTTGGGCCATATTGTCCTTGACCTGCGCGTCGAGGATCTTGGCATCGTCGATCGAAACGAGCGTCATTTCCACCTTCTCGCCGCGCGCCTCGCGGTCGGCGATCGCCTTGGAGAAGCCCTCGAACACTTCGGGGGAGAGCAGATCGCGCAGCCGCTTGCTGTCGCCCTTGGCAAAGGAGGTCACCGTGATCTCGTAGGCGCCACGTGCGCCCGCCAGGAAGATCGCGGGGTCGAAGCCATGCGTGACCGCATCGAGCGTGTCGAGGGCGCCGGCGAGCGGCGTGCCCGGCTCGGCGGTGCCTTTCCAGCGATCGGGATTGGCGGCGTCCGCGCCACTCGGGCCGCGATCATTGGCGGCCGTCGCCAACGGAATGACATTACCGGGCTGGCCGACGGCGTCGCGCCGCAGCGGTGCGGGGGCGGCCTGGTTGCGCGGCGGCGCATCCCGTTGCGGGCGTTGCCCGAGCACCGATCGCAGGCGCAGGACCACGAATACGGCAAGCGCCAGGAAAACGACGGTTGTGGCGTCGATGGAATCGAACATGGGCTCTTTGCCTTCTCAGGGTCGCGCCCCATGCTCATGCCCACGAATTTGGGGCAGAAACAAGAGGATTGAGGCGATCTCGCTCCTTATCGTCACAGGGCGAACGCAAATTGCCGAAACTAGGCGGCCTCATTTGGACCGATCCGTCGCCATTCCCAAGTACCAGCCCAGATTCCAGCCCCAAATTCCGGCTTTCGGTTCTAGAAATCCGTCGTGACCCCATTCACTTCCCAATCGCCGTAGCGGACCGGATCGAGGCCGCCGCGCCCCAGGCGTTCGCCCTCTTTGGCGGCCAGCTTGGCGCGCTCGTCGATCTGCGCCCGCCTCGCCTCGGCTTCCGCGGCGGCCCGGGAAGCGGCCTCGCGGCGCCGCTGCGCGACGCCGTCCGGGGATTGCGCCTGGCGGGCCGCTGGATCGGCAGCCAATGCGGCTCCCGTCGGAACCGGGATCTCGATCGAAGGAGTCGTCATGATCGCAGCAGTGGTCATAACCGCAGGAGTGGTCATTATCGAAGAAGTCCTGGTTGAGATCGTCATCTCGCAGGCTCGTCAGGGCCGTCATCTGCGCCCCTCACCAGCACATGTGCTCTCAAGGGGCCAAAGGCAAGCCTCCGAGGGCGAGCATCGGGCGAGCACGAGGTGGGCGACGGCCCGCCGCTCCCCCCGAATAGATGCCGGGCCGGGACGATTTTCTGCTGAGCCCGTGGCAGGCTATAGGAGGTCTTGAGAGATTCGGGTGAAGGAGCGGTGGTGGCTGGATCGCGGTGGCGAGCGATGGCATTGGGCCGCGCCCTGGTTCGCACCGGCGCGGCCCTGCGCGCGATTCCGGCCGGCTTTTCGCTGTCCCTGCTGCAGATGCCGAAAAGGCTTCTGATCGCGCCGCCCGATCCGCGCACCCATGACCCGACGGTCGCCGAGGACATATTGGCGGGCTTCTTCGTGTTCGGCGGAAAGGTCGTGCACGCCCAAGGGCGCTCGCCCTTCGAGATGGCGCCACCCTCTCCGCAATGGGAGAGCATGCTCAACGGCTTCGGCTGGCTGCGTCATCTGCGTGCGGTCGACAACCCGACGGCGCGTGCCAATGCCCGGGCGCTGGTCGGCGAGTTCATCCGGCTGCGCAAGAATAACGGCGATCCGGCTTGGGCGGCTCCAGTCGCGGCACGCCGGCTGATATCTTGGATCAGCGCCTCGCCCTTTCTGCTCGAAGGCGCGGATCTCGCCTTCTATCGGCGTTTCCTGCGCGCCATCGGACAGCATGGCCGCTATCTGCTGGTCGGCCTGCGCGGCGGCTTCGCGGCCGAGGACCGCTTCCTTCCCGCCATAGCCATCTGCGCGCTGGCGCTCTCCTCGGACGCGAAACCCGGGCTCACGCGCCTGTCGCTGCGCGCCCTGCTCACCGAGATCAGGCGCTGCATCCTGCCGGATGGCGGCCATGTCAGCCGCTCGCCCCGGACGCTCGTCGAGCTCCTGCTCGATCTCCTGCCGCTGCGCCATCTGTTCCTCGCCAAGAATCTCGCTCCCCCCGAGCCGCTGCAGGCGACGATCGCGCGCAGCCTGGCGCTGTTGCGCCTGCTGCGCCTCGGCGACGGTACGCTCGGCCTGTTCCACGGCATGGGCTATATGCCGGCCGATTCGCTCGCCATCGTCTTTCGCTACGACCATGCGTCGGCCGAGCCCCTGCCGGTCAGCGCCCCCGAATCCGGATTCGAGCGGGCAACGAGCGGCGCGCTCGCGCTGCTCATGGATGTCGGCGGCCCGCCGCCCTTCGCCTTTTCGCGCAGCGCCCATGCCAGCACGCTCGCCTTCGAAGTATCGGACGGGCCCTGGCGGCTGATCGTCAATTGCGGTGCGCCGGCGACCGGTTCGCCCGCGGCGCGCGAAGCTTCACGCCACACGGCCGCGCATTCCACATTGGTCATCGCCGACACTTCGTCCTGTCATTTCGAGGCGCGCAGCAACCGCAACGCCTTGGGGGCGGCCATCGTCGAGGAGCCGCCGGCGCCGAGGCTGCTGCGCGAGGTGGACGAGGCCGGAACCCGGCTGACCGCCATGCATTCGGGCTATGCACGCCGTTTCGGCCTGCTGCATGAGCGCGGCCTCGCCGTGAGCAAGGACGGCGCGACCCTGCATGGGCTCGATGCCTTGCTCGATGCCGATCCGAGGCGGCCGGCCGGCGCCGTGGCCTATGCGCTGCGCTTCCATTTGCATCCGAACGTCCAGGCGAGGCTCGATGCCGGGGATGCGACTGTGACGCTCGATCTGCCGAGCGGGGCCTCCTGGCGCTTCGAGGTGGCGGGCCACAAGATCGCGCTCGAGGACAGCATCTATTACGCGGCCCCCGACGGCGCCGGTCGGGCTCGCCAGATCGTCATCGAGGCGCAATCCTCGACCAGCCGCGAGATCGCCTGGCGCTTCACGCGCCTCAAGGAGGCGAACCCGCCGCCTGCTTCCGCGGATGCGCCTGCTTCCGAGGTGCCGCAAGACGAACGCGGATGAACGCGGCTTCTGTCGCCTGCGGCAGGTTCGTGATATCGGCGCATGTCTTCCAGGCGTCCCTGGTCATGGCGGCACTGTCCATGGCCGGGGACCCAATACACCATCGATCAGGGATCATCGGTTCATGGCCACCGACTTTCGGCGCATCACGCGGGCTCTCCTTTCGGTTTCGGACAAGACGGGGCTCGTCGAGCTCGCCCGCAAGCTCGAGGCGAGGGGCGTGTCGCTCGTCTCGACGGGCGGCACCGCCAAGGCGCTGAAGGATGCGGGCCTCAAGGTCATCGACGTCGCCGAGCTGACCGGCTTTCCCGAAATGATGGATGGCCGTCTCAAGACGCTGCATCCGAAGGTGCATGGCGGCCTGCTCGCCATCCGCGAGAATCCCGAGCATGAAGCCGCCATGCTGGCCCATGGCATCGGCGCCATCGATCTCCTGGTCGTCAACCTCTACCCCTTCGAGCAGACGCTCGCCAAAGGTGCGGCTTTCGACGATTGCGTCGAGAATATCGACATTGGGGGCCCCGCCATGATCCGCGGCGCCGCCAAGAACCACAATGACGTCGCGGTCATCGTCGATCCGGCCGATTACGCGGAGCTCGGCGCCGAATTGGAGGCGCATGGCGGCGCGACCAGCCTCGCCTTGCGTCGCCGCCTCGCCGCCAAGGCCTATGCCAGGACCGCAGCCTATGATGCGGCGATCTCGAATTGGCTGCTGCGCGAGACCGGGATCGAGGCGCCGCCGGCCTATGCGCTGGGCGGGCTTCTCGCCCAGGAGCTGCGCTATGGGGAAAATCCGCATCAGCGGGCGGCCTTTTATCGTCTGGCCGAGAAGCGCTTCGGCGTCGCCACGGCGCGCCAGGTGCAGGGCAAGGAACTCTCCTACAACAACATCAACGACACGGATGCGGCCATCGAATGCGTCGCCGAGTTCGATCGGGCGAAGCCCGCCTGCGTCATCGTCAAGCATGCCAATCCTTGTGGCGTCGCGGTCGGAACCGACCTCGTCGATGCCTATCGCCAGGCGCTGCGCTGCGATCCGGATTCGGCCTTTGGCGGCATCGTCGCGGTCAATCGGCGGCTCGACCGGGCTGCGGCCGAGGCGATCGCCGGCATCTTCACCGAGGTCGTGGTGGCGCCCGAGGCCGATGACGAGGCGATCGCGGTCTTCTCGGCGAAGAAGAATCTGCGCCTGCTGCTGACCGGCGGCCTGCCCGATCCCGGCGCCAAGGGGCTCGTGATGCGCACTGTCGCCGGCGGCTTCCTGCTGCAGTCGCGCGACGATGCCGGCCTCGCCGATCTGCAGTTGAAGACGGTGACGCGTCGCGCGCCGACCGAGGCCGAGCTCGAAGACCTGAAATTCGCCTGGCTCGTCGGCAAGCACGTCAAGTCCAACGCCATCATCTATGCCAAGGGCGGCGCCACGGTCGGCATCGGCGCCGGCCAGATGAGCCGGGTCGACGCCTCGCGCATGGCGGCCTGGAAGGCGGAAGCGGCCACGAAAGCCGCGGGCCTGCCCCAAAGCCTCGCCAAGGGCGCGGTGGTTGCCTCGGACGCCTTCTTCCCGTTCGCCGACGGGTTGCTCGCCGCGATCGCGGCCGGTGCGACGGCGGTGATCCAGCCGGGCGGCTCGCTGCGCGACAAGGAGGTGATCGCGGCCGCGGACGAAGCCGGCATCGCCATGCTGCTCACCGGCGTGCGTCACTTCAGACATTGAGGCGATGCCCACAAATAAATCTGATCTTGCGCAGCTGAGCCGAGCGCCCTTTTCCTAATCTATCTCTGCTTCCATTTTGCTACCATTGGGGCAAGGAGGACTCTTCATGTCCAATGTCCAAAAGGTAAGCGTGGCGCTCACACCTGAAATAGTTGCCATGCCGAAAGATGCTGTCGAGACGGGCGAATACACGTCCACAAGCGAAGTGGTGCGCGAAGCTCTACGCGCGTGGAAGATGCGCCGCACGGTGCATGAGATGGAAATCGGGGAACTGCGCAAGCTCTGGAACGAAGGGGTTGCCAGCGGCCCGCCGATCGATGCCGAGTCGGTGTTTCGTCGCCTTCGCGATAAATACGCCGAGCAAGCGGCAAGTGAACCGTCTTGTTATCAGCCACGTCCTGATTGCGGTCGAACAGTAAGGGACTGAAATGGACTATCATCGTCTCGGCCGCAGCGGCCTCAAGGTCTCTCCCCTATGCCTCGGCACGATGATGTTTGGGGCGCAGACCGATGAGGCGACGGCGCGGCGCATCATCGCGAGAGCCCATGAGCAAGGCATCAACTTCATCGACACCGCCGATGTCTATGCGGATGGGCGCTCGGAGGAGATCGTGGGGCGGGCCATCGCGGCGACCCGCGCCGATTGGATCGTCGCCACCAAGCTCGGCAATCAGATCGGCACGCGCCAGGGCGATGCCGGCCTGTCGCGCCATTGGATGATGCGCGCGGTCGAAGGCAGCTTGCGCCGCCTCGGCCTCGACTGCATCGACATCTATTATTTCCACAAAGAGGACCTCGAGACCCCGCTGCCTGAATCGGTGCGCGCCATGGCGGACCTGATCCGCCATGGCAAGGTGCGGCATTTCGGGCTGTCGAATTTCCGCTCCTGGCGAGTGGCCGAGATCTGCAATCTCTGCGACCAGATGGGCATCGACCGCCCGGTGGTGAGCCAGCCCTATTACAACGCCATGAACCGCATGCCCGAGACCGAGCATCTGCCGGCCTGCGCCTATTATGGCCTGGGCGTCGTGCCCTACAGCCCGCTGGCGCGCGGCGTGCTGACGGGGAAATACCTGCCGGACGCCGCCCCTCCGGAAGATTCGCGGGCCGGAAGGCGCGACCACCGCATGATGCAGAGCGAATGGCGCTCGGAATCGCTGCGCCTCGCCCAGGAGATCAAGCAGCATGCGCAGGAGCGCGGCATCACCACGGGTGCCTTCGCGGTCGCCTGGCTGTTGAACAACCGCCACGTCACCTCGGTGATCGCCGGTCCGCGCACCCAGGAGCAATGGGAGGACTATCCCAAGGCGCTCGATTATCGCTTCACGGCCAAGGATGAATCGCTGATCGATCGCCTGGTGGTCAGCGGCCACCCCTCGACGCCGGGCTATAACGATCCGGCCTATCCGATCGAAGGGCGCCCGACCCGGAGCTCCGGCTGAAGGCCTACCTCGCCAGATCGTCCAGCAAGCCTGCCGCCACCGTGAGCCTGGCGATCGAGGCCGTCGAGCCGCCGAGCGCCGTGAGGCGTTGGCGGGCCCGCTCCACATTGGCATCGGCCGCCATCCAGGCCTCGAGCCCGCCCGTGGGCTCATCGTCGCCCGCATGCAGCGCCACCACCTTGGCGGTGATGCCGCGATGCGCCGCCCCGATGGTCGCGACCGCGCGGTCGCGCGCCAGGCGGTCATAGGCATCGGCGAGCGGCATCTGGGCCGCGGCCGCGCAGAGCGTGCCGATTCCCAGCATGTCGTCGGTGCCGAAATGCGCCGCCGCCACCGCCTCGATCGGCTTGCCGCTCTTTTGCGCGATCATCACGATATCGGGCGCGCTCGAGAGCGAAGCGAGGTCGGCGATGGCGCGCGCCAGGGGCTCGGGCGCGCCGGCCTTGATCAGCTCCTCGGTGCGTGCCGCGCGAGCGCTCGCGGCTGCCGGGCGCAGGCTGCGATCGAGGCTCGCCTGCACCGCGGCGATGCCGGCCTTGAAGCTCGCGACCGTCTCGGTCAGCTGGCCCGAGCCGAGCTTGGCGTTGCGCATGAACCAGGCGAGCTGCGACAGCACCACGTCCTGGATGCTGCGATAGAGCCCCAATTGCGCCTCGCCGCCGATCTTGCCGTCGAGCGCGTCGATGGCGGTGTTCAGATCGAGGAGGCCGAAGGAATCGCGTACCGCCGCATAGGCGCGGGTCATCAGGGCCGGATCGAGCCCGGTCTCGCCGGCGAGCCGTGCCGCCACTGTCGGGCCTGCCCGGTTGATGACGGCGTTCGACAATTGCGTGGCGATGATCTCGCGCCGCAGCCGGTGCTGCTCGATGTCGCCGGCGAAACGTTCGCGCATCGCCGCCGGGAAATAGCGGGTCAGCTCGCCGTTGAAATAGGGATCGTCCGGCACGTCGCTCGCGCGGATATGGTCGTCGAGCGATAATTTCGCATAGGCGAGCAGCACCGAGAGCTCGGGCCGCGTCAGGCCGTCGCCGCGCTTGGCGCGTTCCTCGAGCGCCTCGTCGCCGGGCAGGAATTCAACGCCGCGATCGAGCCGCCCTTCCGTCTCGAGCATGCGCATGAAGCCCTGCGCGAAGGCGACGTCCTCGGCCCTACGGCGCTCGGCGAGCGACAGCGCCAGCGTCTGCAGGTAATTATTGCGCAGCACCAGCGCCGCCACATCCTCGGTCATCTCGGGCAGGAGCGTGTTGCGCTCCTCCATGGTCAGCCGGTTGTCGCGAATGGCGCTCGCGAGCGTGATCTTGAAGTTCACCTCGACGTCGGAGGTGTTGACGCCGGCCGAATTGTCGATGGCGTCGGTGTTGAGGCGCACCCCCGCTCGCGCCGCTTCGATGCGGCCGCGTTGGGTGACGCCGAGATTGGCCCCTTCGCCGATCACCTTGGCGCGGACCTGCGCCCCGGTGATCCGGATCGTGTCATTGGCGCGGTCGCCGACTTCGGCGTCGCTCTCGGCCGCCGAGCGGATATAGGTGCCGATGCCGCCGAACCAGAGAAGATCGGTGCGGGCCTTGAGGATGGCGCTCATCACCTCGAAGGGCGTCGCCTGCGTCGCATCGATCTCGAGGAGCTGGCGCATCTCCGCCGAAAGCGGGATCGCCTTCAGCGAGCGCGAGAACACCCCGCCGCCCGCCGAGATGATCGAAGTGTCGTAATCCTTCCAGCTCGAGCGCGGCAGATCGAACAGACGTTGGCGCTCGGCGAGCGCGCGCGCAGCGTCCGGCGCCGGATCGATGAAGATGTCGCGATGGTCGAAGGCTGCGACCAGCCTGATCTCGGGCGAGAGCAGCATGCCGTTGCCGAACACATCGCCCGACATGTCGCCGACGCCGCTGACCGTGAAGGGCGTCACCTGGATATCGATGTCGATCTCGCGGAAATGGCGCTTCACCGCCTCCCAGGCGCCGCGCGCCGTGATCCCCATCTTCTTGTGGTCATAGCCCTGGCTGCCGCCCGACGCGAAGGCATCGCCGAGCCAGTGATGCCTGGCGACGGAAATGGCATTCGCCGTGTCCGAGAAGGTCGCGGTGCCTTTGTCGGCCGCCACCACCAGATAGGGATCGTCGGCGTCGAGGCGCAACGTCGCCGGCGGATGCACGATGCCGGTCGCGTCGATATTGTCGGTGACGTCCAGCAAGGTCGAGATGAAGAGCTTGTAGCTCTCCGTGCCCTCGGTGAGCCAGGCATCGCGCTGCGAGGGCGGCGGCAGCTTCTTCGGGAAGAAGCCGCCCTTCGCGCCGACCGGCACGATCACGGCGTTCTTCACCTGCTGCGCCTTGACGAGGCCGAGAACCTCGGTGCGGAAATCCTGCGGCCGGTCGGACCAGCGGATACCGCCGCGCGCCACGCGCCCGAAGCGCAGATGCACGGCCTCGACGCGCGGCGAATAGACGAAGATCTCGAAGAGCGGATGCGGCAGCGGCAGCCCGTCGATCTTGCCGCTCTCAAACTTGAAGGCCATGGCTTCGCGCCGCTTGCCGTCGGCCGTGCCCTGGAAGAAATTGGTGCGCACCATGGCGTCGACGAGATTGAGGAAGCGCGTCAGGATGCGATCATCGTCGAGGCTCGTGACCTCCTTCATCTTGTCGGCGATCAGGGCGCGCGTCGCGACTACGGCCTCCTTGCTGCTTCCCTCGTCGAGATCGGGATTGAAGCGCGCATAGAACAAGGTGACGAGCGCTGCCGCGATCGCCGGCTGGCGCGACAAGGCCTGCGCCATATAGTCTTGCGTGTAGCGGATGGTCGCCTGCTGCAGATAGCGCGACAAGGCCCGCATCAGCGCCACGTCGCGCCAGGCGAGCCCGGCCTCGGTGACCAGCGCGTCGAAATTGTCGCTCTCGCTTTCGCCGTCGCCGAGCGCGATCATCGCCTCTTCGAGGCGTGGTGCGAGCGCCCTCGCGTCGAGCGCGGCGCCGTCGGCGCGGCGCACCGTCATGTCGTGGATGAAGACCGGCTTGGCGCTGGCGGGCGCGACCGTGAAGCTCGCTTCGTCGATCACCTCGAAGCCGAAATTCTCGAGGATCGGCACGCGCTGCGACAGCGAGACCGCGGCGCCCCGCGTATAGAGCTTCAGGGAGGCGAAATGATCATCCCCCTCCTGAGGCTGAAGCCGCACGGCGCGTCCGCCATCAGCGCCCAGCCCTTCGATGATGGCGATGTCGGTGAGCGCGATCGGCGCCCCATAGGCGGCGCGGTAGGCCGGCCCGAAGGCCTCCAGATAACGATCGAGCGCCGCGACGGCTGGATGATCGGGCGCAGCCCCCATGGCGGTGCTGCGCAATTCGTCGACCCAGTTGCGCACGATGGCGGTGATGCCCGCTTCCAGCGTGGCGCGGGGCACGTCGGGCGTCTCGCCCACATCGCGGCCGACGATGAAATGGGTGCGCGCCAAGGGGCCGTCCGGATAGGTCGGATAGGCGGCCGAGAGGCGCCCCGCATAGGTGGTGGCCAGGAAGGCGCCGACCTTCTGGCGGATCGTCGAATCGTAGCGGTCCTTGGAGATGTAAACCAGGATCGAGACGAAACGGTTGAAGCGGTCGCGGCGCGCCAGCGCCCGGATCCTCGGCCGCTCGGCCAGCATCAGGATCTCCAGGACGAATTGATAGAGCGTGTCGACATCGATCTGGAACAGCTCGTCGCGCGGATAGGTCTCGAGCACGTTCTTCAGGGCCCGTCCCGCATAGCTCGAGGGATCGAGCGCGGCGCGGGCCAGCACCGCATCGGCCTTGCGCCGCAGATAGGGGACGGCCGCGACCGGGCTGTCATAGGCGTTCGCGGTGAACAGCCCGACGATGCGCAGCTCGCCTTGCGGCTGGCCTTCCTGGGAGAAGAGCTTGAGGCCGACATAGTCCATATGCACGCGCCGATGCACATGCGATTTGATATTGGCCTTGGTGACGATCACGGGGGTCGGCTCGGCGAGGAAAGCGCGCACCTCCGGCGTCACATTGACGAACTCGCTGCCCTGGCGCAGCACCCTGAGGTCGGGGTCGCGCAACAGTCCAAGCCCGTTGGCGCCGACCAGGTCGCCATTCGGATCGTCGTCGACGAAGCGGTATTCGCGCACGCCGAGGAAGGTGAAATTATCGGCGAGCATCCATTCGATGAGCGCGATCCCCTCGGCCACATCCTGGGCGGCGAGCGGCGGCGGGGCGATCTTGGCGGCCTGCACCGCCTCAAACACGCGGGCCCGCATCGAGGGAAAATCCGAGACGGCACGGCGCACCTCGGCATGCACGCGTTCGAGGCCCGCGAGCAGCCTCTCGCGCGCCGCCGCATCCTCGATCGGGTCGAGATGCAGATGGATGAAGCTCTCGCGCCGTTCGCCCGGCTGCAGCTGGCCATGCGCTTCGCCGCGAAGCTCGACGAAGGCGCCGGTCGTGTCGCGGTCGACGCTCAAGATCGGATGGGCGACGAGGCGCAGCGTGAATCCCTGCTCGGCGACCTCGCCAAGCGTGGAATCGAGCAGGAACGGCATGTTGTCGTTGATCGCCTCGACGATCGTGAGCTTGTCCATCCCGCTGTCGCCGGTGGCGACGTCATGCAACGTGATATGGGCCTTGCCGCGGGCGCGCGGCGCCGCCAATGCGGAGAGCGCCGAGCTCGCGATGGCGGCTCGGCCCGGCGCGTCGAGCCGGGCGAGATCTTCGGGATCGGTGCGCGAGAACAGGATGGTCTCGAAACCGCTCGCCAGATGCACCGGCGGATGATTGCCCGTGACGATATGGGCCACGGGTCGTTCCTGTTTGCGCTTCAGCCAATCCGCCATGGCATTGCCCTCCCGAGGCACGGCATAAAGGCACGTTCGGCGGAGGGGCGCATGGCTGCAAGCTTCGACCAGGCCATGCCGCCAACCTTCCGACGCGCTTGCCCGCCTTCTTAACCGAGTTTGGGGCGTTTAGACACCCGAATCAGCCTGCGGCCGCTCCCCGTTCGAGCCGCGTTGGCGCAGGGCGTCGAGTCGCGGCCTGACGCATGGCGCATCGAGGAGACGGGCGGCTTCGCCCGGCAAGCGCCTGCGCCAATTCGGATGCTCGTCGACTGTGCCGGGCAGGTTCGGCTGGTCGAGCACGCCGAGCACGTCCTCGAGCGGCAAGATGGCGAGGCGGCAAGGCGTCACCGCCGCATAGCGCGCCGCGGCGTCCACCACCGGGTCCGTCGTCGCTGGCGCCGGCTCCTCGCCGGAGGCGACCTCGGCGTGTCGCAAGGCCCCCCAGAGGAAATTCCGGCCCTCGCTGCGCTGCAGGCGTTCCGCCGCAATTTCCTCTTCATCGGCGAAGCCACCTAGCGCCGCCCGGATTTCGATGTCGTGACCGGCCCACCAACCGGCCGTAGGCGCAAGGTCATGGGTCGAGGTCATGGCGACGGCGCCCGGCCGCCAGCTATCGGGCGCGCGGAAGAAACCCTGCTGGTCGCGCTCGAAGCGCAGCACCTGCATGCCGGCAATGCCCTCCTGGTCCAGGCGCTCGCGGAAGCCGTGCGGCAAGGTGCCGAGATCCTCGCCGATCACGATGGCACGATGGCGAAGGGATTCGAGCGCGATCAGCCGGAACAGGTCGTCGACCGGGTAGGATATATAAGCGCCCTCGGTGGCCTTGGCGCCCTCGGGGATGAGCCAGAGCCGCATCTGCCCCATGACGTGATCGATGCGCAGCCCGCCGACATGGCGCAGAGCAGCCCGCAAGGTCGCGATGAAGGGCGCAAAGCCGTCGGCGATCAGGGCGTGCGGCGAGAAGGTGGTCAGCCCCCAATTCTGGCCGTCGGCGTTGTAATAATCGGGCGGCGCCCCGACGCTCGCCCCGACCAGCACGTCCTTCTGCCGGGTCCAGGCATGGCTACCGCCGCCATCCATGCCGATGGCGAGGTCGCAAAGGAGGCCGATGCGCATGCCCGCTCCAATCGCCGCACGCTGGGCGGCGGCGAGCGAGCACTCGGTAAGCCATTGCAGGAAGATATGGAACTCGACCTCGCGCGCATGGGCGGCCGCGAAGGCAGCAACCGCCGGGCTCGCCGGGTCACGCCATTCGGTCGGCCAGGAGCGCCAGCTCCAGGCGGCGCGGTCCTGGCGCAGGCGCGCCGCGTGCAGCACCTCGAAGCGCGCATGCTGCGTGAGCAGGTCACCGCCCTCTGTTCGGAAACGCCGCAGATCGGCCGCGAGCCCATCTTCGGGCGAAGCCTGGAGATCGCGGCGTTCGAAATCATCGAACAGGGCGCGGAACAGCGCCATCTTGGCATTCGCCGCCTGCGGCCAGTCGATGAGCTCGAGCGCCTCGAGGCGCGCCAACTCGTCGTGCAGCCCGGCTTCGGCGACGGCCTGGCGCACGCGCTCGCCGCCGAGCACCATGGCGGGCTCGGCGTGCAGCGGATTGTAGAACAGCCGGCTCGACGGCGAATAGGGGCTGAAGCGGGTGGGGTCAGCCGTGAACAGGGCGTGCAGCGGGCTGAGCGTCAGCGCATCGGCGCCGCGCCGTCCGGCAGCGACCGCCAAAGCGGCCGCGCCGCCGAGATCGCCCGTCCCGCCATCGCCTGTCCGGCGCAGCGAATAGACCTGCGCGGCGAGCCCGAAGATGCGCTCGCCCGGCGCCACATCCTCTATGGCGAAGGCGCGGGAGGGCGCCGCCGCGACCGTGAATTCCCGGCTGCCGCATTCGACACGGTGATAGCCCGGCCGATCGAGCGCGGGCAGCAGCGCCTGGCCCGCAGACCCCTCCGCGAGCGAAAGCTCCCGTTGCGAGCCGTCCTCGAAGCTGATCTTGGCACGCGCGCCGGACCTCCCGCCCGGAAGGCATAATGGCTCGCCGAGGCGTGCCGTGAAAAGGCTCGTCGGCACTCCATGCGCGGCTGGTGCATCGAGACGGGCGAAACTATCGCGCAGCTCGCCGATGCTGTCGCAAGGAAGGCCGAGAATGCCGAGCAGGCGTCGCAGGGTCTCCGGCGCGACCTGGTGCGCCAGGCCTTTCTGGTCCTGCCAATGGGGCGCGAGGCCTGCCTTCTCGGCGAGCTCGCGCAACTCCTCATCGCTCACAATTCGCCCTCATGGCGCAGGATCAGGGTCGCGAGCGGCGGCACGACGAGCTCGAGGGAGTGGGGCTCGCCATTGCTCGAGATCGGCTGGCTTGCGACGAAGCCGGCATTGCCGAGATCGCTGCCGCCATAGAGGGCCGAATCGCTGTTGACGAGCTCGCGCCAGCCGCCCGCCATCGGCACACCGACCCGATAGGCCTGCTGCGGCGCCGGCGTCATGTTGCAGATGACGAGGATGGGTTTGGCCATGTCGTCTCCGGCCATGTCTTCTCCGGCGTGGTCCGTTCCCAGGCGCAGATAGGCGAAGATCGAATTGTCGTAATCCTCGCGGATCAGCCAGCGGAAGCCCGAGGGCTGCGCATCGAGTTGATGCAGCGCCGCCTCGCCGCGATAGACGCGGTTGAGGTCGCCGACCAGAAGCTGCAGGCCGCGATGGCGCTCATAGGCGAGCAGATGCCGCTCGATGCCGCCGTCATGGTCCCATTCGCTCCATTGGCCGAACTCGCCGCCCATGAACAACAGCTTCTTTCCAGGATGGGTCCACATGAAGCCGAGATAGGCGCGCAGCGAAGCGAGCTTTTGCCAATCATCGCCCTGCATCTTGGCGAGCAGCGATCCTTTGCCGTGCACCACCTCGTCATGCGAGAGAGGCAGCACGAAATTCTCCGAGAACGCGTAGACGAGGCCGAAGGCGATATCGTCATGGTGCCAGCGGCGATGCACCGCATCGCGCCGCATGAAGCGCAGCGTGTCGTGCATCCAGCCCATATTCCATTTGTAGTCGAAGCCGAGGCCGCCTTCCGCGACCGGCTTCGTCACATGGGGCCAGGCGGTCGATTCCTCGGCGATCATCATGGCGCCGGGGCAATGCTGATGCACCATCACATTGACATGGCGGATGAAGGCGACCGCCTCCAGGTTCTCGGGCCCGCCATGGATATTGGGGATCCATTCGCCAGGCTCGCGGCTGTAATTGCGATAGAGCATCGAGGCGACGGCATCGACGCGCAGCCCATCGAGATGGAAGGTCCGGAGCCAGTGCAGGGCGCTGGCGGCGAGAAAACCCCGCACCTCGCTGCGGCCGAAATTATAGATCAGCGTGTCCCAATCCCTGTGCACGCCCTCGCGCGGATCCTGATGCTCGTAGAGCGCCGTGCCGTCGAAGCGCGCGAGCCCATGCGCATCTGAGGGGAAATGGGCCGGCACCCAATCGACGATGACGCCGATACCCTTGCCGTGGCAGGCATCGACGAAGCGCGCGAAATCGGCCGGTGCGCCGTAATGGGCGCTGGGCGCGAACAGCCCGGTCGGCTGATATCCCCAGGAGCCGCCGAAGGGGTGCTCGGCGACGGGCATCAGCTCGATATGGGTGAAGCCGAGATCGGCCACATAGGGGATGAGGCGTTCGATCGCCGCATCCCAACTGGCTGCGTTGGTGGCTGCGTTGATGGCTTCGCTCTCCTCGCCGGGCTGGCGCAGCCAGGAGGCGAGATGCACCTCATAGATGGAGATCGGCGCTTGCGGGTCGTGGCGCGCCGCCCGCGAGCTCATCCATTCGGCGTCGCCCCAGGCTAAGGCCTCGATATCGGCGATGATCGAGGCCGTGGCCGGGGCAGTTTCGGCCTGCCTTGCGACCGGATCGGCCTTCAGCGGCAGAGGCGCACCATCCGGACCGATGATCGCGTATTTGTAGCGTTGGCCCGTGCCGATGCGCGGGATGAACAATTCCCAGATGCCAGAGGCGTGACGCAGGCGCATCGCATGGCGCCTTTCGTCCCAGAAGTTGAAGTCGCCGACCACCGCGACCCGATGCGCATTCGGGGCCCAGACGGCGAAACGCACGCCGTCGACGCCTTCGACCCGCATCGGCACGGCGCCGAGGCAGGAGGCGAGCTCGGCATGGCTTCCTTCGCCGATGAGGTGCAGGTCGAGATCGCCGAGCAGCAGGTCGAAGGAATACGGATCTTCGGTCACCTCGATGGCGTCCGGCCATTCGATGCGCAAGAGATAGGGTTCCGCCGAGGCGACCACGCCTTCGAAGAGGTCGGGTGATCGCGGATTGCGCAATCGCGCCAGCAGCGGGCCGCCGCCCCGCGCCACGACATCCACCGATATGGCGCCGGGCAGGAGAGCGCGGATGACGCGGCCGCCCGGCGCCGGATGCGGTCCGAGCAGCGCAAAAGGATTGGGGTGGCTGCCTTCAGCCAAGGCCTCGATCATCTGGGCCTCGAGGGCCGCGTCATCGAGAGGTGGCGTCATGCGCGCATCATTCATCAAACGGGCTTCCGAATCCAATCGGCATCGGCGAATCCGCCCGGGGAGGTCTCCGCACGCTCATAATCTTGGACCCTATCAGGAGGATGACGGCTTCGGCGGCGGGCGGCGGCGCGGCTCCCTCTCCCCGCCGCTTAGCGGGGGGAGGGCGGGGGTGAGGGGCTGGGTGATTGGCCTCCGGGTGACGAGCTGTGAAGCGAGGGGGAAGAACTCGGCGGGCGTGAGACGGCGTTAACCCTACTCACCCAGCCCCTCACCCGCTCCCTCGCTGCGCTCGGGATCGACCTCTCCCCGCAAGAGCGGGGCGAGGTAAGGACCGGCACCCGTCGCCTCCTCAGGCGACCGCCGTCATGCGGCGATAGAGGCTGAGATAATGGGCGGCCGAGCGCTTCCAATCGAATTTCCGCGACATCGCGACGCGCCGCATGCGCCGCAGATCCATTTGTGACGCATGTGTCTCGAAGGCGCGCCTGATGGCTGAGGCGAGGCCGTCATGGCTGAACTTGTTGAACAAGAACCCCGTCACCCCATCCTCGATGGTGTCGGCGAGCCCGCCCGTCTTGTAGGCGATGGGCAGGGAGCCGAATTTTTGCGCATACATCTGGCTGAGGCCGCAAGGTTCGAAACGCGACGGCATGAGCAGGAAATCGCTCGCCGCGAACATGCGTCGCGCTTCCTGGTCGTCGAAGCCGATGCGCACGCCGACCGTGCCCGGATGGCGCCTGGCGAGATCGCGCATCGCCTCCTCGAAGCGCGGCTCGCCCTGGCCGGTGGCGACCAGCTGGCCGCCGCCGTCGACGATGCTCTCGGCAGCGTCGATGGCGAGATCGAGCCCCTTTTGATGCACGAGGCGCGACACGATCGCGAAGAGTGGGCCGCGCGACAAAGCGAGCGAGAAGGCGCCGCGCACATGATCGGCATTGCGGCCCTTCCAGGCCACGGCGTCGAAACGGTGGCGCGGGGCGGCGGTGCTCCCGCGCGGATCCCAGCTCTCGTCGATGCCGTTGAGGATGCCCGAAAGGCGGCCTTGCCGCGCACGATCGGCGAGCAGCCCGTGCAGGCCGCAGCCGAACTCCTGCTTGGTGATCTCATGCGCATAGGTCGAGCTGACCGTCGTGACATGCGAGGCGTAGTAGATGCCGGCCTTCAGGAAGGACAGCTTGCCGTAGAACTCGGCGCCGTGGATCGAGAAAGCGTGATCCGGAATGCCGAGCAAACCGCGGCGATGCGCGTCGAACACGCCCTGATAGGCGAGGTTGTGAACGGTGAGCAGCGAGCTCTTGCCGACGCCGCGCCACAGCGCATAGGCGGGCGCGAGCGCTGCCGGCCAGTCATTGGCGTGGATCAGATCGGGCGTCCAATCCGGATCGCCCAGGCCGCCGGCGATATCGGCCGCGGCAAGCGACAGCCTGGCGAAGCGGATGTCGTTATCGGGGAAGTCGCCGCCATGCCTGTCATTGTAAGGTGTGCCGTCGCGGTCATAGAGCTCGTCGCAGAGCACCACATAAGTCACGAGCCCGTCCGACATGACGATGCGCCCGAGACCACATTGCGGAATGCCCGCCAGCGCCGGCAGCGTGCCGAGGAGCTCGATCTCGTCGCGCCGCCTGAGCACGGAGCGGTAGCCGGGCACCAGAACCCGGACGTCGCAATTCGCGAGCAGGCTGCGCGGCAGGGCAGCGGAGACTTCGCCGAGCCCCCCGACCTTCACGAAATCGGCGATCTCGGGCGTGACGAACAGCACTCGGCGGGCAGGTTCCGGGCGCGGCTTCCGGATCACCGCGAGAGGATCGGTGACCGTGGCAGAATCGTGCATCGCATCGCCGATCGGGTGAAAGCCCCACAGGCGGGCCGGCAGCTCGGAATGCGCGTCAGTCTCTGGCATGGCGACCTGAACTGATTCGACGTGATGCAGGCAGGCGAAGGTTGAAGGCGCGCGGAGGTTCCGCTCGCGACGGCGAGAGAGATTCACTTTTCGTGCCAAAGCCGGAATCGATCAGCACGCAGGCGCATTGCGGGCCTGGCGTGGAGTAGGCGAATTCTTGCGAGGCGAGCTCTGCGGCGAAGCTCCTGCCGGCCGGGTTGGCGGTCGCTTCAAGCACCTCCAAACCTTCTGCAGAACAATGATGGCGGAATTGAAGTCGGGTCGCCGTATCGGGCGCATCACCTTGCGAGATCATCGCTGCAATCCGAACACGCTGCTCATCGATCCCTAAGCACGGCCGCTGATCGGAGAGGCGGATGATGCGCTCCTCTTATGGCCAGCTCGTTGCCTGCGACGATAAGGGTTTATCATTCAGCGAAGATGACAACGCGCCCACTTTCCTTCTCCCGCTCTTGTGCGGGAGAAGGTGCCCGAACGCAGTGAGGGCGGATGAGGGACGGTTGAGCGCTTCACCGGCGTCCCTCACCCGCCTCGACTTCGTCTCGGCACCCTCTCCCGCGAAAGAGCGGGAGAGGGAAGAGCGCGATCCGCGCCTTAGGCCGCCGGCGCGAAAACCGTCACCGATCGCGGCGCGACCTTAACCTCGCCACCGTTCCCCGATCCCGGCCCGTCGAAGGATCCGGCGGCGCTGTCGAGGACACGGGTCCAGCCCGTCCGTCCGGCATCCGGGAGAATGAAGGACGCGTCCTTTGCCGAGCGATTGAAGACCACGCACAGGCGGTCCTCAGGTCCGTTCTCTTGCTGGCAATCAATTGCCATGCCGAAGATATCCGCCGTCGCCCAATCCTCGTCGCGCAGCGTGCGGCCGGAGGGGTCGAGCCATGCGACGTCCGGCAGCCCGCTCTCGACGAGAGGCTTGCCGGTGAAGAAGCTATCCTGCCGCAAGGCCGGATGGACGGCCCGAAGCTGCATCAGGCCGGCGACGAAATCCGCCAGCGACCGATCGGCCGTCGCCCAGTCGATCCAGGTGATCTCATTGTCCTGGCAATAGGCGTTGTTGTTGCCCTTCTGGCTGCGGCCGAGCTCGTCGCCGGCCGTCAGCATCGGCGTGCCGCGGGACAGGAACAGCGTCGCCAGCAGGGCCCGCCGGTCGCGGGCGCGCCGCTCCTTGATGGCCGCATCCCCGGTTTCGCCCTCGACGCCGTTGTTCCAGGAGTGGTTGTCGCCGTTGCCGTCGCGGTTGTTTTCGCCATTCTGTTCATTGTGCTTCTGCTCATAGGCGACGATGTCGGCGAGCGCGAAGCCGTCATGACAGGCGACGAAATTCACCGAAGCGGAAGGCTGGCGGAAGCTCGCCTTGAAGAGATCGGAGGAACCCGCGAGCCGCGTCGCCAGCGCGCCTGCGGCGCCGGCATCGTTGCGCCAGAAGCGACGGACATCGTCACGGTATTTGTCGTTCCATTCGAGGAAGGGCGTCGGGAACTCACCGAGCCGGTAGCCCCCTTCTCCGACATCCCAGGGTTCGGCGATCAACTGCACCTCACGCAGGAGCGGGTCCTGGCGGATGGCCGACAGCAGCGGCGCCTCCGGCGAGTAGCCCTGCGCGTCGCGGCCGAGCACGGTCGCGAGGTCGAAACGGAAACCGTCGATGCCGGTCGCCTCCACCCAATGGCGCATGGCATCGGTGATCAGGCGCAGCACCGGCGCCCGGTCGCAGGCGAGCGTGTTGCCGCAGGCCGTGTCGTTGACGAGCCGGCCCGGATCATCGGCGAAATGCCGGTAATAGACGGCGTTGTCGAGGCCGCGCAGGCTGACCGTCGGGCCGTCGGCGTCGCTCTCGGCGCTGTGATTGTAGACGACGTCGAGGATGACCGCGATGCCGGCCTGGTGCAGGCGCGCCACGGTGTTGCGCAGCTCCTCGGGACCGCCGGGCGCAAGGCGCGGATCGGGCGCCATGAACACGATCGGGTTATAGCCCCAGGCATTGGCGAGGCCGAGCGGCGGCAGGTGCCGCTCATCCATCCAGGCGGCGACCGGCATCAGCTCGACATGGGTCACGCCGAGCCTGACGAGATGATCGATGACCGGCGCCTCGGCGAGCGCCGCAACCGTGCCGCGCAACGGCACGCGCAAGCCCGGATGGCGCTTGCTGAAGGCCTTGACGGCGACCTCGTAGATCAGCCCGGGCGCAGCCTTCTGCGCCAGCCGGGCCGCGGGCGTGCCGGCTCTTCGCACCACCACGGCGCGCGGCACGAAGGGCGCGGTGTCGATGGCGGCCGAGCGCGGCGCCGCGAGCTGCGGCAGATAGCGGAAGGGCCGGTCGAGAAGCTTGGCGTAAGGATCGACCAGGAGCTTTGCCGGATCGTAGCGATGCCCTTTTGCAGGCTCGAAGGGCCCATCGGCCCGCAACCCATAGCGCGCTCCTGCGCCGATGCCGGGAACGAAGCCGTGATGCACGTCGCCGCTGCGTCCCGGCAAAGTGAGCCGCGCCGTCTCGCGCTCGCCCTTCTCGTCGAACAGGCAAAAGATGATGTGGGACGCATGGCGCGCGAACACCGCGACATTGACGCCGCCCTCGACCAGCGTGACGCCCAAGGGTTCGGGTGAGGAGGGCTCGGGAGAGCCCGCGGTCGTAGTGAGGGCAGTCATGGTGTCATTCGGCACGGGCCGCTGCCGGCCGCCCTCGAAGCTTGCTCATCTCGGCACCCTAAGGCCATTCGCGGCTCGACGAAACTGGGTTGCGAGGCGGGGCGCGTTCCCGCTCGAATGGCCACGATCGACCCATTCCGGGCATTCGTCGCCCAGAACCCAATGACGCCAGTTGACCCCAAGCCGACACGCAGCGGCCTCTTATTCGATCAGTTCGTCCGAGCGCTGCAGGAGTGACTCGGGGACGGTCAGGCCGAGCGCTTTAGCCGTTTTGAGATTGATGACGAGCTCGAATTTGGTCGGCTGCTGGACCGGCAAATCGGCGGGCTTCTCGCCCCTGAGGATGCGGTCGACATAGGCGGCTGCGCGTGGAAATTGCTCCATCAGAATGACACCATAGGACATCAACCCACCGATTGTTGCGAAGTATCGGAATGGGTAGACGGCAGGAAGCCGATAGCGCGCCGTCAATGCGACGATCAACTCGCGATGAACCGGCGTGAAGGCGTCCGGCATCACGACAACGCCGCCGTTCGGCTCGGACGCCAATGCATTGAGGGCGCTTTCGATCTCGCCCACCTGGTGCACAGGAGCCTCGAGCGGCGTTACTGCAAACGACGCCGCCGCAGCCTCGAACGAGCCGAGATAAAAGGATCCACCGCGTGCCGCAGTCTCGGGATTGAAAACGATGGCTGCGCGCCTGACGCCCGGGGCGATCTCTTTTAGCAATTCGAGCCACTTGCCTCCCATCGAGGCTTCAAAATTGGTGAAGCCTGTCGCGTTTCCGTTAGGGTGGGACAGGGTCTCGATCAGGCCGCTTCCGATCGGATCGGATACTCGCGTGAACACAATCGGAATTGTTCGGGTTTCATGGAGGAGCGCCACAATGGCGGAAACGGAGACGCCGACAATGACATCCGGATTGAGGCGCACGAGTTCCGCTGCGTAACCGTGCATCTTGACGACATCCCCAGAAGCCCACCTCTCGTTGATCTGGATGTTATGGTCCGCCGTCCACCCCAGTTTCTGGAGCGTCTCGCGCAACGCCGCGATGTGAGCCTGCGCATCGGAGTCGCTCTCGGCATATCCCACAAGCACGCCCATCCGCCGCATCCGGTTGGACTGCTGCGCGCGTGCGGCGAGCGGCCAGACAACTGCAGCACCGCCGAACGCGAGTATGAATTCCCGTCTCCCGATGTCGATCGCCATTTGACTCCTTCCTGAGGGAGGCCAGGCCAAGTGCAATATGAAAATGATATCACGCCACAATCGGCGGGCCAGTGACGATCGTCATCCTGGATGGGCGCCCCACGATCCACGTATCAGCTATGTATCGACTTAGCCCTTGCTCTTGCGCAGCACCGGCACGTTCCAGATCTCCTCGGCGTATTGCCTGATGGCGCGATCGGAGGTGAACCAGCCCGCATTGGCCGTGTTCAGCACGGCGCTGCGCTGCCAGAGTCGCGGCGTGTCGCGCCACAGCGCCGCGACCTTGCGCTGGGTGCGCATATAGGCCGCGAAATCGGCCGTCACCATGAACCAGTCATGCTCGTAGAGGCCAGACACCATGGCGTGGTAGCGGCCGCGATCGTCGGGCGAGAAGACGCCACCCGACACCGCGTCGAGCACCTCCTTCAATTCCGGCGTCTCCTCGATGGTCTGGCGAGCCGGC
This sequence comes from Rhizobiales bacterium GAS188, assembly GCA_900104855.1. NCBI lineage: Bacteria > Pseudomonadati > Pseudomonadota > Alphaproteobacteria > Hyphomicrobiales > Rhizobiales bacterium GAS188. The sequence goes on along the minus strand of FNSS01000001.1, from coordinate 2,914,159 downwards.
GGGCCGCTGCTACGGCGAGCGTCGACCTCACGCGCCGTCAGGCCGAAGATCATGATGTTGTCGGGGCCGACCCGCTCGCGGATCTCCACATTGGCGCCGTCGAGCGTGCCGATGGTGATGGCGCCGTTGAGCGCGAATTTCATGTTGCCGGTCCCGGAAGCCTCCATGCCGGCCGTCGAGATCTGCTCGGACAGGTCGGCGGCCGGGATGATCGCCTCGGCGAGGCTGACATTGAAGTTCGGCAGGAAGACCACTTTCAGCAAGCCGCGCGTCGCGGGGTCCGAGTTCACGATGCGCGCCACATCGTTGATCAGCTTGATGATGGTCTTGGCCTGGGCGTAGCTCGCCGCCGCCTTGCCGGCGAAGATCTTGACGCGCGGCACCCACTCCCGATGCGGCTGGGTCCGCATGGCGTCGTAAAGCGCAATCGTCTCGAGGATGTTGAGGAGCTGGCGCTTATATTCGTGGATGCGCTTCACATGCACGTCGAACATGGCGTGCGGATCGACCTTCATGCCGGTGCGTTCCGCGATCACGGCGGCGAGCCGCTCCTTGTTGGCGCGTTTCACGGCGGCGAAGCGCTCGCGGAAAGCCGCATCCTCGGCGAAAGGGGCGAGATCGGTGAGCCTCTCGACATCGTCCAGAATGCTCTCGCCGAGCGTGTCGGCGAGCAACGTCGTCAGGCCGGGATTGGCCTCGAACAGCCAGCGCCGCGGCGTGACGCCGTTCGTCTTGTTGGTGATGCGGTCCGGGAAGACCCGATGCAGGTTGCGAAACACCGTGCGCTTCAAGAGCTCGGTATGCAGCTCCGAGACGCCGTTGACCTTATGGGCGCCCGCGAAGGCCAGGAACCCCATCCGGACATTGCGGCCGTTGCGCTCGTCGATCAGCGACAATTCGGAGGGCGGAATGTCCTCGACGCGATGCGTCTGATGCGCATCGGCGAGGAGGCGCGCATTGAGCGCGAAGATGATCTGCATATGGCGCGGCAACATGCGCTCCATCAGCGTCACGGGCCAGCTCTCGAGCGCCTCGGGCAGCAAGGTGTGGTTGGTGTAGGCGATGGTGCGTTGGGTGATCGCCCAGGCATCCTCCCAGGCGAGATTATGGACGTCGATGAGGAGGCGCATCAGCTCGGCGACCGCGATCGCCGGATGGGTGTCGTTGAGCTGGATCGCGGCCTTGTCGGGCAAGGTGCGGATGTCGCCGAATTGCTGCACGTGGCGGCGCACCAGGTCCTGCAGCGAGGCGGAGGTGAAGAAGAATTCCTGGCGCAGCCGCAATTCCTGGCCGGCCGGCGTCGTGTCCGACGGGTAGAGCACGCGCGAGATGCTCTCGGCCCGGGTGCGCTCGGCAAGCGCTCCGACATGATCGCCGCGGTTGAAGGTGTCGAGATGGATCGGGTCGACGGCGCGCGCGCGCCACAGGCGCAGCGTGTTCACCTTCTCGCCGCGCCAGCCGATGATCGGCGTGTCATAGGCGACCGCGACCACCGTCTCGCCCGGCACCCAATTGTGGCGCGGCGCGCCGTCCCAGCCCTCGCTCACCGCCACCGTGCCGCCGAAGCCGATCTGGTAATTGGCCTCGCGGCGCTCGAATTCCCAGGGATTGCGGAAAGACAGCCAATCCTCCGGCGTCTCGTTCTGCCAGCCATCGGCGATGGTCTGCCGGAACAGGCCGAAATCATAGCGGATGCCGTAACCGAGCGCCGGAATGCCGACCGTCGCCATGCTTTCCATGAAGCAGGCCGCGAGCCGTCCGAGGCCGCCATTGCCCAGCGCGGCGTCGGGCTCGAGCCCGGTAATCGCATCGAGATCGACGGAGAGCTCCTTCAGGGCCGCCCGTACCGCCTCGGTCAGGCCGAGATTGCTCAAGGCTTCGCGGAACAGCCGCCCGATCAAGAATTCGAGAGACAGATAGTAAACACGCTTGCGGCCGGCCCTGTAGGATTCGCGGGTCGAGCTCATCCAGCTGTCGATGATGCGGTCGCGCACCGCCAGGATCGTGGCGAACAGCCAGTCATGGTTTTGCGCCACGATCGGGTCCTTGCCGATCGAATAGGCAAGCTTGGCCACGATCTCCTGGCGCAAGGTCTCGGCGTCATTGCGTCGCACCCTCGGCGCCGGCAGCGGCACGCCGGTCCCGTCATCGACGGCGAGCTCCTTTTGGCTGTCGATCGCAGGCGCCGGCCGGCCGCTGGCATTCATACGCATTCCTCCTCCGAACGGGCCCCGCGCCCGTGCGCTGTCACATCGGTTCAAGCCCAGAATAGAAGCCTGAGCATAGAAGCTTGAGCGCCTGGCGCCAGGAGCCTGTGTGAGCCTGTACATCAATGTGCCTGCGCCCGTGCATCACTATGCCTGCGCATGAACGTGCCCGTGGCTTAACGCTCCCTGGGCCCTCGCAGTTCCGGGCGTATCCGACATTCGGACAAGCAAAACTCCTGCCGTCGACAGCCGTTTTCGTAATTTAATGATCCCGTAATGGTTTGGCCGTGTGGCCGCCTTATATTGCGCTGCAACCTCACCTTATCACTGGCCCGGAAAATGCTGGGCCCGAAGAATAGGCATTGGAGCGAGCTGGTGGCCCCACCTCCCCCTACACGTCGTCGCGGCCCATGGCGGAGCATCGCCGTGCTGTTGACCTGCGCGGCCTGCGGCTATGTCGGCTGGCGTTATCTCGCGAACCGCGCCGCGGATGCGGCGGTCGAGCAGCAGAGCAGCACGCGCCCGGCGGCCGGTCCGGCTCCAATTCCGGTCACCATCGCTTCGGTCGCCTCGGCCGATTTTCCGGTCTATCTGACCGGGCTCGGGACGGTGCAGCCCTATACCACCGTCACGGTGCGCAGCCGCGTCGACGGCGAGGTGCTCAAGGTCGGCTTCAAGCAGGGCCAGATGGTCAAGGAGGGCGATCTGCTGGTGCAGATCGATCCGCGCCCCTATCAGGCGGCCCTCGAGCAGGCGCAGGCCAAGAAGGCGCAGGATGAGGCAACCCTCAAGGACGCGCAGCTCAATCTGCAGCGCTATAACAGCCTCGCGCGACAAGACTTCGCGTCCCGCCAGCAGCTCGATACGCAACAAGCGACGGTCGATCAGCTGACGGCCCAGATCAAGGGCGATCAGGCCGTCATCGACAACGCCCAGACGCAGCTCGGCTACACCACCATCCGTTCTCCCCTCACCGGCAAGACCGGCTTCCGCCTCGTCGATCCCGGCAATATCGTGCACGCTTCCGACACCACCGGCATCGTGTCGATCGTCAAGCTGCAGCCGATCTCCGTGGTGTTCACGGCCCCCGAGGAGCAAGTACCGGATATCAACAAGGCGCTCGCGGACGGCGCCGTGCCAGTCACGGCGATGAGCTCGGACGGCACCAAGACGCTGTCGCAAGGCAGGCTCGCCCTCGTCGACAACGCAGTCGACCAGGCGAGCGGCACCATCCGCATGAAGGCGACCTTCGAGAACAAGGACAATGTATTGTGGCCGGGCCTTTCGGTCAGGACGCGGCTGCTGATCGACACGGTGAAGCAGGCCGTCATCGTTCCCAATGATGCCATCGAGCGCGGGCCCAACGGGCTCTACGCCTTCGTCGTCGATGACGCCAACAAAGTCTCGGTGCGCGCCATCAAGGTCGGCGACCAGGGCGCCGATCGCTCGATCGTCCTCGATGGCCTTTCGCCCGGCGACAAGGTGGTGGTCGCAGGGCAATACCGGCTCCAGGCGGGTGCGCTGGTTCAGGCGAGGGACGGTCAGGTTGCGGGTGCGCCGATTCAAGAGGCGCAAAGCACGGCGCAGAGCGCGCCCGTGAAGGTGCCCTGACATGGCAGGAGGCACCTCGGAAGACGGCGGCATCTCCGCGCCGTTCGTCCGGCATCCGATCGCAACATCGTTGTTGATGATCGGGGTGCTGTTCGTCGGCCTCGTCGCCTATCCGAGGCTGCCCGTGGCGCCGCTGCCGCAAGTCGACTTCCCGACCATCCAGGTCTCGGCGAGCTTGCCCGGCGCCAGCCCGGACACCATGGCGTCCGCTGTCGCCCAGCCGCTCGAGACCCAGTTCGCGCAGATCCCCGGCGTCTCGCAGATGACCTCGACGAGCGCGCTCGGCTCGACATCGATCACCATCCAGTTCGATCTCGAACGCAGTATCGATGCGGCCGCAAACGACGTGCAGGCGGCGATCAATGCGGCGGGCGGGCAGCTGCCGAAGAACCTGCCGAACCCGCCGACCTATCGCAAGGTGAACCCGGCCGATTCGCCGATCCTGCTGCTCGGCGCCACCTCCGACACCTTGCCGCTGACCGAGGTCGACGACAATGTCGAGACCAAGCTCGCCCAGCAGATCAGCCAGATCTCCGGCGTCGCGCAGGTCGCGATCGGCGGTCAGCAGAAGCCGGCGATCCGCATCCAGCTCGACCCCGCGAAGCTCGTCGCCAAGGGATTGTCGCTCGAGGATGTGCGCACGCCGCTCGCGGTCACGACGGTGGACAATCCCAAGGGCACCATCATGGGCCCGACGCGCTCCTTCACCATCTACACCAATGACCAGCTGACGGCGGCGAAGGACTGGAACGACGTCATCGTCGCCTTCCGCAACGGCGCGCCGCTCAGGGTGCGCGATATCGGCCAGGCGGTGACCGGCCCGCAGGACACGACGCAGGCCGCTTGGGCCGACGGCAAGCGCGGGCTCATCCTGGTCATCTTCAAGCAGCCCGGCGCTAATGTCATCGACACCGTCGACAAGATCATGGAGCAGCTGCCCCGCCTGCAGGCGACCATGCCGCCGGCGATCAAGATCTTCACCTTGAGCGACCGCACCCAGACCATCCGGGCCTCGGTCAAGGACGTGCAGTTCACGCTGCTGCTCACCATCGCGCTCGTGGTGATGGTGATCTTCATCTTCCTGCGCAGCCTGTGGGCGACCATCATCCCGAGCGTCACGGTGCCGCTCGCGCTTCTCGGCGCCTGCGCGCTGATGTGGTTTGCGGGCTACAGCATCGACAACCTGTCGCTGATGGCGCTCACCATCGCGGTCGGCTTCGTGGTCGACGATGCCATCGTGATGCTCGAGAACATCACCCGCTATGTCGAGGAGGGCGAGGAGCCGTTCGCGGCGGCGCTCAAGGGCTCGCGCGAGATCGCCTTCACCATCTGCTCGATCAGCATCTCGCTGATCGCGGTCTTGATCCCGCTCCTCCTGATGGGCGGCATCATCGGGCGCCTGTTCCGCGAATTCGCTGTCACCTTGGCGATGACCATCGTGGTCTCGGCCGCGGTGTCGCTGACCTTGACGCCGATGATGGCCTCGCGCTTCCTGAAGCCGCCCAAGGAAGCCCATCACGGGCGCATCTACGCGCTGAGCGAGCGCGCCTTCGACGCCTTGCTGCGCGGCTATGAGCGCGGCCTCGATCTCGTGCTCAAATTCCGCTTCATCACGCTCTGCGTGTTCTTCGCCACCGTGGCGCTCTCGGGCTACCTGTTCGTGATCATCCCGAAAGGCTTCTTTCCGCAGCAGGATATCGGCCTGATCACCGGCATCTCGGAGGCGGCCCAGAACGTCTCCCCCGCCGACATGGCCCGCCACCAGGAGGCGCTGGGCCAGGTGGTGTTGCAGGATCCCGACGTCGACCATCTGGCGATGTTCATCGGCGGCGCCGGCAACGCCTCGAATAACGGGCGCATGTTCATCACCTTGAAGCCGCGCGACCAGCGCAAGGCCAGCGCCGACCAGATCATCGCGCGCCTCAGACGCCAGCTCGACAAGGTCGAAGGCGCGAAGCTGTTCCTGCAGGCCGCCCAGGATGTGCGGGTCGGCGGACGCCCCTCGCGCACCCAGTTCCAATACACGCTGCAAGGCGCCGACATCGCGCAGCTCAACGAATGGGCGCCGAAGATCCTCGACACGCTCAAGGGCCTGCCCGAGCTGCGCGACGTCGCGACCGACCAGCAGACCGAAGGCAACACGCTCACCTTGACGATCGACCGCGACCAGGCCTCGCGCTACGGGCTGACGCCGCAGCTCATCGACGACACGCTTTACGACGCTTTCGGCCAGCGCCAGATCGCCCAGATCTTCACGCAGCTCTCGAGCTATTACGTGATCATGGAGGTGCTGCCCTCGCTGCAGGGCAGCCCGACCACGCTCGACACGATCTTCCTGCGTTCACCGACGACTGGCGGCCAGGTGCCGCTCTCGGCCTTCGCCAAATGGACGACGGTGCCGATCCAGCCTCTGTCGATCAGCCATCAGGGCCAGTTCCCGGCGATCACCATCAGCTTCAACCTCGCCCAGGGGGCAGCGCTCGGCCAGGCGACCGCGGCCATCGATCGCGCCATGACGCAATTGAACGTGCCGGCCACCATCAACACGACATTCCAGGGCAATGCCCAGGCGTTCCAGGACTCGCTGTCGACGGTGCCGATGCTGATCCTCGCGGCGCTGATCGTCGTCTACCTGATCCTCGGCATCCTCTATGAGAGCTACATCCACCCGCTCACCATCCTCTCGACCCTGCCCTCGGCGGGCGTCGGCGCGCTGGCGATGCTGATGCTCTTCCATTTCGACTTCAGCCTGATCGCGCTGATCGGCGTCATCTTGCTGATCGGCATCGTCAAGAAGAACGGCATCATGATGGTCGATTTTGCGATCGTCGCCGAGCGCGATGACCACCTGCCGCCGCTCGAGGCCATCCGCCGCGCCGCGCTGCTGCGCTTCCGCCCCATCATGATGACCACCATGGCGGCGATGCTCGGCGGCGTCCCCCTGATGCTCGGCCAGGGCACCGGCGCCGAAATCCGCCAGCCCCTCGGCTATGCGATGGTGGGCGGGTTGCTGGTGAGCCAGGCGCTGACCTTGTTCACCACGCCCGTGGTATATCTCTATCTCGACCGGCTGTCGCAATGGCTGAACAAAGGATCGGTCGCGAAGCGCCGGGATGCCTTGGGCGACGACGAGGACGGTCTGCCGGAGCCCGTGGCGGCGGAGTGAGCCGGCGCCTCTCCTTCTCCCGCTCTTCCGCGGGAGAAGGTGCCCGAACGTAGTGAGGGCGGATGAGGGACGGTGGAGCGCTTCACCGGCGCCCCTCATCCGCCTCGGCTTCGCCTCGGCACCTTCTCCCGCGAAAGAGCGGGAGAAGGTAAGCGCGCACTCCTGTCGCGTCAGCCCGACGCACTCATCTGGCTGCGCGGATTGGGCGCCGACACCACGATCGCATAGCGCATATGGTGCTGCGAGCGGGTCTGCATGGAGCGCTCGCGCCAGACCGAGTTGGCCTCGTCGTAATCGCGGAACGGGCCATGCACGGACGAGGTCGAGGGGTCCATGTCGTGGAAGTCGGCATCGCGATATTCGCCGCCGATCACCCAGAATTGCTTAGGCATGTGAGCCTCCTTCAAGGTTGTGGCGAAAGCCTTCGATCATCTCATTCGGCCGCGACCGCGAGCCCGGCCTTGCGGTCGTCGAATTGCGCGGTCTCGGTCGATCCCGACATCGCGGTCGTCGACGACTTGCCGCCCGACACGGCGAGGGCGACCGCGTCGAAATAGCCGGTCCCGACCTCGCGCTGATGGCGCACCGCCGTGAACCCCTGCGATTGGGCCGCGAATTCGCGCTCCTGCATCTCCGAATACGCGCCCATGCCGCGCCGCGAATAGCCATTGGCGAGCTCGAACATCGACAGGTTGAGCGAGTGGAAGCCCGCGAGCGTCACGAACTGGAAGCGATAGCCCATCGCGGCGATCTCCTCCTGGAAGCCCTCGATGGTCTTGCCGTCGAGCTTGGCGCGCCAGTTGAAGGAAGGCGAGCAGTTATAGGCGAGGAGCTTCCCCGGGAATTGCCGGTGCATCTCCTCGGCGAACTCGCGCGCCTCGCCGAGATCGGGCTCCGAGGTCTCCCACCAGATGAGGTCCGCATAGGGCGCGTAGCTCAGGCCCCGCGCGATGGCGTGCTCGACCGAATGGCTGTTGCCCTGCTTCAGGCGGAAGAAGCCTTCGGCGGTGCGGTTCGCCCGGTCGATGAAGCGATGGTCGCGCTCATCGATGTCGCTCGTGATCAAGGTCGCCGAATGGGCGTCGGTGCGCGCCAAGAGGATGGTCGGCACGCCGCAGACATCGGCCGCGAGCCTCGCGGCGTTCAAGGTGCGGATGAAGGCCTGGGTCGGCACCAGCACCTTGCCGCCGAGATGGCCGCATTTCTTCTCGGAGGCCAGCTGGTCCTCGAAATGCACGCCCGCGGCGCCTGCCTCGATCATCGCCTTCATCAGCTCGAAGGCATTGAGCGGCCCGCCGAAGCCAGCTTCTGCGTCCGCCACGATCGGCGCATACCAGTAGGTGGAGCTGTCGCCCTCGACCTTGGCGATCTCGTCGGCGCGCCGGAAGGTGTTGTTGATGCGCTTGACGACCTCGGGCACCGAGGAAGCCGGATAGAGCGACTGGTCCGGATACATCTGGCCGGAATTATTGGCGTCGGCCGCCACCTGCCAGCCTGAGAGATAGACGGCCTCGAGGCCGGCCTTCACCTGCTGCATTGCCTGATTGCCGGTGAGCGCGCCCAAGGTGCGCACGAAGGGGCGGTCATGCAGCAGCGCCCACAGGCGCTCCGCTCCGAGCCGTGCCAGGCTGTGCTCGATGCGCAGGCTGCCGGAGAGCCGCTCGACATCGGCTTCGCTGTAATCGCGCCGGATGCCGTCGAAGCGATTGGAATGCGCAGTGGGGGTCATCAGTCGGTCCTTTCGAAAATTCTTGTGAAGACATTGAGCACCTACCCTTGCAAGTCAATGAAACACGCCCATTCTGGGAGAATTGCTGCAAATTGACGATGATGGGACAATTGTGATATTGTAACTTGTAAATTATTGTGAATGAGGCGCCCGACATGAAAGCCGTCCGCATCGGGGGCAAGCTGCGACGCATGCGCCAGGAGCGGCACATGACGCAATTGCAGATGGCGACCGAGCTCGGCCTCTCGCCGAGCTATCTCAACCTCATCGAGAGCAATCAGCGGCCGGTGACGGTGCGCGTCCTGCTCAAGCTCGCCGAGCGGTTCCAGGTCGAGCTGTCGACCTTGGCGCCCGAGGATGACGAGCGCCTGGCCTCCAATCTGCTCGAGGTCTTCGGCGATCCGCTCTTCGACGGGGCGGACGTCAAGACCTCGGATGTGCGCGATCTCGTCTCCAGCCTACCTTCCGTCGCCCATGCGATCGCCGATCTTTACGAAGCCTATCGGCGCCGCGCCTCGGTGCTGGGATCGAATGCGGCCGGCGAAGACACGAGCGAAAGCGCCGCGGCCGGCATCCCGTCGGAAGAGATCACCGAATTCCTGCAGCGGCGCGCCAATCATTTCCCGCAGCTCGAGGAAGCGGCCGAAGCCTTCTGGCTGGAGCATGGCCTCGCACTACACACGCTGCAACAGGACCTGATCAACCTGTTGTCGCAGCGCTTCGCCGTCGATGTCGAGATCGTCTCATCCGACGTCATGCACGGTGAGCTTCGCCGCTACAACCCGCTCAACCGGCGCCTCGAATTGTCCGAGATGCTGCCTCTGCCGAGCCGGACCTTCCAGCTCGCCCACCAGCTGGCCTTCCTGGCGCTGCGCAAGGAGATCGAGGCGGTGGTCTCGTCCGGCAAGTTCCTGACGCCCGAGGCCGATGCGTTGGCCCGCTCGGCGCTCGCCAATTATTTCGCGGCGGCGCTGCTCATGCCCTATGGGCGCTTTCTGTCGGCGGCCCGCTCCACGCGCTACGACATCAACGTGCTGCAGCACCGCTTCGGCGTCTCCTTCGAGCAGGTCTGCCATCGCTTGACGACCTTGCGCCGCCAGGGCGAGGAGGGGGTGCCGTTCCATCTCATCCGGGTCGACATTGCGGGCAACATCTCCAAGCGCTTTTCCGCATCGGGGATCCATATCGCCCGCTTCGGCGCCGCCTGCCCGCGCTGGAACGTCTATGACGCCTTCGCGACGCCCGGCATGCTGCGCGTGCAGGTCTCGAAGATGCCGGACGGCCAGGCCTTCTTCTGCGTGGCACGCACCATCGAGCCTGCGGGACGCATGACCCATCGCGGCGGCCTGCCGCACCGGGTCGGGCAGCTCTCGATCGGGCTCGGCTGCGCCATCCAGCATGCGCGCGAGCTCATCTATTCGGACGGGCTCAACCTCGAGGATCCTCAGATCGTCACGCCGATCGGCGTCTCCTGCCGCACCTGCCCGCGCGATGATTGCTCGGATCGCGCCATGCCGTCGCTGAACCAGCGGCTCGAGATCGACGAGAACCGGCGCGGCCTGTCCACCTATGTGCGGCCGGCGCGCTGATGACGGCGCTTCCTGCCGGCTTCTCGTCCTCGGGCGAGGTCAGGATCGACCGGCGTTATCGCTGGGCGCAGGCCTCGCTCGAAGCCGGCGAAGCGCAAGAAGCCCGCGAGATCCTGGAACAGACGCTTAAGGAAGCGCCTTTCTGGGCGCCGGCCTGGAAGCTCTATGCGGATGCGCTGCAGCGCTGCGGCGAGAGCGAGGCGGCGCGCCTTGCCTATGAGGAAGCGGCGCGGCTCGATCCCGCGGGCACGCTCGGCGCCGGCCTCGATCTCGCCCGTCTGGGGGCGCGGGCGCTCGACGAGGCCATGTCGCCCGGCTATGTGGCCGCCCTGTTCGACGATTATGCGGACCGCTTCGATGCGCATCTGACGCAGGTCCTGCATTATCGCGGCCCGCAGGCCATCCTCGCGGCCTTGCGCCAAACCTGCGCAGCGACCGGGCGTGAGCTGCGCTTCGGGAACGTGCTCGATCTCGGCTGCGGCACCGGATTGATGGGCGAGGCCATTCGGCCATTCGCCGGCGCCTTGGCGGGCGTCGACATCTCGGCCGGCATGATCGCCAAGGCGCGCGCCAGGCTCACATATGACCGACTGATTCTCGGCGGCCTCGTCGAGACCTTGGGCGCGGAGCCTGCCGCCGGCCTCGACCTCGTCGTCGCCGCCGACGTGCTCGTCTATATGGCGGATCTCGCGCCCGTATTCGCCGCGGCCGCCGCGGCGCTGGACCGGCATGGCCTCTTTGCCTTCACGCTGCAGTCCTGGGCCGACGAGGCGGCGAGCGCGGGCTATGTGCTCGGCCCCGATAATCGCTTTGCGCATTCGGCAGATCACATTCGCAGCGCCGCCATGGCCGCTTCGCTCTCCGTCCTGCATCTCGAACCGGTGGTCACCCGCCAGGATGCCGGCCGCGACGTCGCCGGCTGGGTCGCGGTGCTGGGCAAGTTGTCCTGAGGCCAAGCCCTGGGACCGCGACCGTCTCGGTCGCCCTTCTTACCGGCGTGGAGGCGTCGCGATTCGCAAGAGCGGGCGAGTCGCCCGCGGTCCCACCGCCCTGGGACCGCGACCGTCCCGGTCGCCCTTCCTTATCGGCGCGGAGGCGTCGCCGTTCGTAAGGGCGGGCGAGACGCCCGCGGTCCCAAAGAGCTATCTCGCCGCCACCAGGCCGGGCCGGCGCCGGAACAACCGCCCGATCCCAGCCATCAGGCCTCCGCCGACCAGGAATCCGGCCCCGCCGGTCGCTGCGCCCTCGCCGGTCGCCGGGACGCCGGGCTGAAAGGCATTCCAGGTCGCCTCGGCGACATCGGGGTCCAGATCGGACAGGAAAGCCTGGATGCGTCCGAAGGGCCCGGTCGTGGCCATCTCGGCCTGCTGCGCCTGCAGCGCGTCGAGCCGCGCGATATTGAGGAGCATTGCGCTGCTCTGGCGCCGGGCGAGCTCGTCGGAGGAGCGCGCCAGGCGCGTCAGCGCGCTCTTGCGATCCTCGCCGACCGCCACCGAATCGGCGTCGAAACGCTGCACCACCCGCTTCAGCTCGTCGACCGCCCCGCCCAGGCGCTGCGCATATTGCTGAGTGAATTCGGGAAGCTGCGAGGCGGCGATCGCCCCGGAGAGCGCAATGACGAGGAAGAGCGTGCGACGAAACATCGACAACCCCGAGCTAGCGCATGATCCCTGGCGGTTATCCGATGTCTTTGACCGCCCGACGACAGCGCCTCAGCCGCGCGCCGCCATCGGCACGACATTGTGCAGGCTGCGATCGGCGTTGTCGAAGAAACGCCGCAGATTGCGCGCCGCCTGGCGGATGCGCTGCTCGTTCTCGACCATGGCGATGCGGACGAAATCATCGCCGTGCTCGCCGAAACCGATGCCGGGAGCGACCGCCACATCGGCATGTTCCACCAGCAGCTTGGCGAAGCCGAGCGAGCCCAGCGCCTTGAACTTGTCCGGGATCGGCACCCAGGCGAACATCGAGGCCTTGGGGGCCGGCACCGTCCATCCGGCCTTGCCGAAGGAATCGACCAGCACGTCGCGGCGCTTCCTATAGGTCGCGCGCATCTCGCGGATGCAATCCTCCGGGCCGTTCAGCGCCGCCGAAGCCGCGACCTGGATCGGCGTGAAGGCGCCGTAATCGAGATAGGATTTCACCCTGGCCAGCGCCGCGAGCAGGCGTTCATTGCCGACCGCGAAGCCCATGCGCCAGCCCGCCATCGAGAAGGTCTTGGACATGGAGGTGAATTCGACCGCGACATCGACCGCACCCGGCACCTGCAGCACCGAAGGCGGCGGCTCGGCATCGTCGAAATAGACTTCGGCATAGGCGAGATCGGAGAGCACGATCAATTCGTGCTTGCGCGCGAAGGCCACGAGGTCCTTGTAGAAATCCAGCGACGCGATATCGGCCGTGGGGTTCGAGGGGTAGCAGGTCACGACCGCGATGGGTTTCGGGATCGAATGCGCCACGGCGCGCTCGAGCGCCGCGAAATAAGCCTCACCCGGCGCCGCCGGCACCGAACGGATCGCTCCGCCAGCCATCAGGAAGCCGAAGGCATGGATCGGATAGCTCGGATTGGGCACGAGCACGACATCGCCCGGGCCGGTGATGGCCTGCGCCATATTGGCGAAGCCCTCCTTCGAGCCGAGAGTCGCCACGACCTGCGTGTCGGGGTTGAGCTTCACACCGAAGCGACGCTCATAATAGCCGGCCTGAGCCCGGCGCAGGCCGGGGATGCCCTTCGAGGCCGAATAGCGATCGGTGCGCGGCCGGCCGGCCGTCTCGACGAGCTTCTCGACCACATGGCGAGGCGCGGGCAGATCCGGATTGCCCATGCCGAGATCGATGATGTCGGCACCCTTGGCGCGCGCCGCGGCCTTGAAGCGGTTGACCTCCTCGAAGACATAAGGAGGCAGGCGCCTGATCCGGTGGAAATCATTCATCGCAGCCTACCTCTTGGCCGTCACATCTCTTGGGGCTCTCGGCCTGAGAATGGCGGCCGGAGCATCCTGATTGTCGTCGTCTAGCACGAGCATTGCGCTTTGAGCAGTGGTCACCGAACCGGTCGGTCACGCTCCCTGGTCACTGCGATGCCGGCGCCTGCCCCTCGTCCTTTTGTTTCTCGGCGGCTCCGCTCTGCGTCTTGCGCTTGGTGGCGACCACCTTGGATTTTGCCTTTGCGTCCTGCGCCGCCGCCGCCCCTGGCGACAGCTTCTGCAAGATGGCATGTCCGGCGTCGCGCTGCGCCTCGAGCTCGGCCTGCAGCTTCTTGACGCCCACTGCATCTCTGGGCTTGTCCGGCGGGTGTCCGGGCTCGATGCCGACCGAGGTGTAATCCATCTCCTCGGGGCGTGAGGTCTTGACGAAATCGGCCCCTTCGGCCGGCTTGGTGGCAAATCCCGTCGCCTCGGCCGGCCCGTGGAAGATGGGCATGTCGGCACACCCGGCGGCCAGAAGTGCGATCGACGTCATCACGACGCCAAGTTTGGCGTGCTTGGTCAGGACTGCACGGTGCTTTTGGCCGTTTGCGGCCACGCGTTTCATCAAACTGCCTCAGCGTTTTGGGTTGCGGCAAGTCGCCATGGCTTCTGCGATGGGTTTCGTCCGCGATGGTTTCGTTATCGTGCATGAGGGGTTAATGTGACCCAAACAGGGCCGCGCGGCCCGGCAGGTTGGGGGAGGGTGCCGAGCGCATCATGGGCAAGAGAGCAGGACAAAGCGGCCGGGACACCTCCCGGCTGACATCCCGGGCGGACCAGGCGATCCGTTCCGCCTTCGCGGCCGGCCTGCCCAAGATGAAGGCCGCGGCTCTCGCGCCCGATACGGCGAAACCGGCCAAGCCTTTGCCGCAAGCCGCCGCGAAGGCCACGCCCGTGACCGCCAAAAGCGCTATCACGAAGAGCGCTATCATCAAGACACCAGGTAGCAAGGCTTCCGTTGCCAGCAAGACTTCGGTTGCCAGCAAGACTTCGGTTGCCAGCAAGACTTCGGTTGCCAGCAAGACTTCGGTTGCCAGCAAGACTTCGGTTGCCAGCAAGACTTCGGTTGGTACCAAGACTTCGGTTGCCAAAGCTTCGACCGCCGAAACCACGGCCGTCAGGGCTCCGGTCAAAGCCTCGGCCAAGAACATAGCAAAGCAAGCGCCGGCCAAGGCGAAACATGCCAATGCCAAGCCTGCGGCGGCGTCCCGGCGCGACGGCGAGATGCCTCGCCGAACCGACCAGGTTTCGCCGACGCCGGCGCCGGGCGCCGCCGAGCCAGCCGCCAAGCTCAGGGCCAAAACGACTGCAGCGGCCGGCGCGCCTCCCGACCCTGCGCCACAACCGGCCGCCGAAGGCACGGGCAAGGCGGATCAATGGCCGTCGGCGCCTGATTTCGAAGAGCTTGCCGCCAATCTCGGCCGTTTCGCCGATGAAGCGACGCGCGCCTCCAACGCTTATCTGACGCCGCAGCTCGCGGGCGGCCAATCGAGCCTCGCGAGCGCCGAAATCGCCGAGGCCGCGCGCACTCTCGGGCTGGTCGCCGAGCGCTGGCTGGCGGAGCCGCAGCGTGCCGTGCAGGCGCAGGCGCGCCTGACAGGCGGCCTCATCGATCTATGGGCCGATGCGCTGCGTCGCTTCAAGGGCGAGGACGTGCCGCCGACCCAGCCGCCCGACCAGCGCGATCAGCGCTTCAGGGATCCGGCCTGGACCGAGAATCCCTTCTTCGATTTCCTGCGCCAATCCTATGTGCACGCTGCCAAATGGGCGCAGGACATGGTGAAGGAGGCCGACGGGCTCGACGACCATACGCGCCACAAGGCCGAATTCTACGTGCGCCAATTGGCAGGTGCGCTCGCGCCCTCCAACTTCCCGGTGCTGAACCCCGAGATCATCCGTGCCACGATCAAGCAGAACGGCGCCAATCTGGCGCGCGGCGCGCAGATGTTCGCCGAGGATGTCGAAGCGGGCGGCGGCGAGCTGAGGCTGCGCCAGACCGACGTCACGACCTTCGAGGTCGGCGTCAATCTCGCCACGACGCCCGGCAAGGTGGTGTTTCGCAACGAGCTCATCGAGCTCATCCAATATGCGCCGACGACCGAGACCGTGTTGCGCCGGCCCTTGCTGATCGTGCCGCCCTGGATCAACAAATTCTATATCCTCGACCTGAACCCCGAGAAATCCTTCATCCGCTGGGCCGTGGCGCAAGGATTGACGGTGTTCGTCGTTTCCTGGGTCAATCCGGATGGGCGTCACGCCGATAAGGGCTTCGACGCCTATATGAAGGACGGCATCTTCGCGGCCCTCGAGGCGATGCGAGCCGCGACCGGCGAGACCGAAGTGACCGCCATCGGCTATTGCGTCGGCGGCACCCTGCTCTCGACGGCGTTGGGCTATATGGCGACGAAGCGCGACCACCGGATCGCCAGCGCCACGCTGTTCACCACCCAGGTCGACTTCAAGCATGCGGGCGACCTGCAGGTTTTCGTCGACGAGGCGCAGGTGCGTGCCGTCGAAGAGGAGATGAAGACGCGCGGTTACCTCGACGGCAGGCTGATGGCGACCGCCTTCAACATGCTGCGCCCCAACGATCTCATCTGGCGTTATGTCGTCGACGTCTATCTCAAGGGCCGGGCTCCCTTGCCCTTCGACCTCTTGTACTGGAATTCGGATTCGACCCGGATGCCGGCCGCGAATCACTCGTTCTACCTGCGCAATTGCTACCTCGAGAACAATCTCTCGCAAGGCCGCATGCGGATCGACGGCGTCTCGATCGATCTCCGCAAGGTCACCATCCCGATCTACAACCTTGCCGCCAAGGAGGACCATATCGCGCCGGCGATCTCGGCCTTCGAGGGTTCGCGCTGCTTCGGCGGCGAAGTGCGCTACGTGATGGCGGGCTCGGGGCATATCGCGGGCGTCGTCAACCCGCCGGCCAAGCAGAAATATCAATATTGGACGGGTGGCCCGGTAGCCGGAGCCTTCCAGGACTGGCTGCAGAGCGCCACCGAGCATAAGGGCTCATGGTGGCCGGACTGGGCTGCCTGGATCGAGCAGCAGGCCCCCGAACGCGTCAAGGCCCGCGAGCCCGGCGGCGGCAAGCTCGCAGCGCTCGCCGATGCGCCGGGGACTTATGTGAAGGTCAGGGCCTGAGCGGGGCCGGCGCACCTCTCCCCTGGCGGGAGAGGTCGGCTTCTATGAGCGAAGCGATGAGAAGCCGGGTGAGGGGGGCAGCGCCTGCTCCGAAGACCCGCTTGCTTTGGGCCCAAATGGCTGCCGCTGATCCGGCTGACGAAGGCGGCTGCTGCCCCCCTCACCCGGATCACTCGCTGCGCTCGTGATCCGACCTCTCCCGCAAGGGGAGAGGTGAAGTGCGTGCGCCGCTCAATATTTCCGGATGATGGGCTGGCTGACCGGGATCGGCTGGGTCGTGTCGTCCCAGCGATAGGTGACGGCCGCCGAGATGATGTCGAAATGCGCGTCTTTCACATTGGCCACCAAGGGCACCCCGACTGTCTGGAACTGCGGATGGCCCGGGATGATGGCGATATTGCCCTTGGCGAGGAAGCCATGGCTGTAGCCGACATCGAAGGACAGCTTCTTCGAGTAGTGATAGGTCGCCCCGAGCGAGGCCCAGATGCGATTGGCGTCGGGCAGCAGCACTTGGCGATTGCCCAGATCGATCGGCGAGCGCTCATAGGCGACGCCGGTGCGCAGGGTCAGCGCCTCGTTCCAGGCATATTCGACGCCGAGCGAGGCGAAGTAGCCGTCCTTGTATTTGAACGGCAAAAAGGTGACCAGCGAGCCGTTCGACGTGATCGGCAAAACGTTGACGCGACTCCAATTGTCCCATTCGAGGCCGCCGAGCACCGTCCATTGATCGTTGATCTTCTGACGGATGCCTGCCGAGAGCTTCTCGGGCATGTTGAAATTGACCTTGGCGGGCATCGCGCCGAAAGGCGTCGTCAGCGTGCCGCTGACCGTTTCATGCACGGTCGAGCGGAAGCCGAGGCCGATCTCGGTCCAGGCCGTGGGCTTCAAGGTCACGCCGAGCGTGTAGCCGACGCCGGTATCGTCGCCTTCGAGCAGGGCGCCCGGTGCGTTCGGCAGGATGCCGAGCGCCTGGGTCAGCCTCGCCTTGAAATACATGACCTGCAGGCCGACGCCGACGCTGATCCAGTCATTGATCTTGTAGGCGACCGTCGGATTGAAGTCGAAGGAGAACACCCTTGCGGAGCGGCCATAGACCTGGCCCGCCCAGCTGTACCCCGGCTTGCTCTGGAGGCCGAAGGGCCCATTGATCGCATAGCCGAGCCAGAGCTTGTCGTTGAACTGATAGGCGCCGTAGCCGGCCGGAACGAAGCCCTCGAGGATGTCGCCCTTGGAGCCGCCAAAAATGGCCGTCGGCGAGCCCGGGCTCGGATTGATCGAGCCGCCAGGGAAAATGCCGCTGCCGACGATCGAGCTGGTGATGCCTGGCGAGTCGGTCATTGTCGCCGGGTTCCAGAACATCGAGGATAGGCCGCCGGCGCCCGCCGCCATGCCGGCGAAGGACATGCCCTGGCCTTCCGCGCTCTGCTCGCGCAGGCCGAAGGCGCCCGCGAAGGCCGGAATAGCCGTGCAACTCAACAGCCCGGCCGATACCGCCAGTGATGCCAGAGCCCGTCTTGTCGCGATCATGTGAAGGCCCCAGCTGGCGTCGTTTCCAGAGTTTCGTTGCAAGGGCCGAGAATCGGCCGGCCCCCCGCTTTGCTGATTTGTGACAAATCCATGGGCGTGACGCAACTCACGAATGTGTCGCGCCGGCAGGGCACGCCAAGCAATGCGACCTGCAGGTTCGAAGCTGCCCGCAGCACACCGCCGACGCGAATACCTGAATTCGATGGCGAGGCGCAGCCGAATACCGGATTTTGACAGTCGTTTTTCACGCCTCTTGCTCGCTGGCTTGTGGGCACAGGGAGGCGATGACAAGCGCCCAGACGTCGAATTCCGCCGCATGTGGCGTTTCGGTAACACTGGGCCTGCCCATTTCGGCCTTGGCGGAGCAGCCTGTCCGGCAGCGAAACATCAATTCGGGGTTGCGCCTGCCGCGCTTGTCATCGCCTGGGCTTCGACGCAATGTGGGCTCGATTAGCCATCTCCATTCCAGTCAGAGGAAACGCGCATGAAACTCGTCCGATTTGGCAAGCCCGGCAAGGAAAGACCGGGTCTCATCGATGGCGATGGCAAGCTCAGAGACCTGACGGATATCGTGCCGGACATCACCGGCGAGACGCTCGGCCCCAAGACGCTCGCCAAGCTGCGCAAGATCAAGCCGCACAGCTTGCCGCTGGCCAATTCCCGCTCCCGCATCGGGCCTTGCGTCGCCAAGGTCGGCAACTTCATCGCGGTCGGCCTCAACTTCGCCGATCACGCCGCCGAGACCGGCGCCAAGATCCCCTCCGAGCCCATCCTGTTCAACAAATCTCCCTCCTCGATCATGGGGCCCAATGACCAGGTCGTCATTCCCAAGGGCTCGAAGAAGACCGATTGGGAGGTCGAGCTCGCCATCGTCATCGGCAGCCGGGCGCACAACATCACCGAGGCGCAATCGATCGCCCATGTGGCGGGCTATTGCATCTGCAACGACGTGTCGGAGCGCGCCTGGCAATCGGAGGGCACGGGCCAGTGGACCAAGGGCAAGAGCGCCCCGACCTTCGGGCCGATCGGGCCATGGCTCGTCACGCCCGACGAGGTGCCGGATCCGCAAAACCTCGCAATGTTCCTCGACGTGAACGGCAAGCGCCGGCAGACCGGCTCGACCAAGACGATGATCTTCGGCGTCAAGCACCTCGTCGCCTTCATCAGCAAATTCATGGTGCTCGAGCCTGGCGATGTGATCACCACGGGAACGCCGCCCGGCGTCGGCCTCGGCATGAAGCCGCCTCTCTTCCTGAAGGCCGGCGATGTGATGCATCTGGGCATCGAGAACCTGGGCGAGCAGACCCAGCAGTGCGTGGCCTATAGCGGCTGAGGTTCGGCTGGAGCGGCGCCGACCGCGGCATCGAGGACCTCCAGCCGGAAGATCAGCACCACCTCGATGGCGCGGTCGAGGCCGCGCACATCTTCGCGCGTCACCTGCAATTGCGAGATGTCGAGGGCGGCCCAGTCCGCGGTTGCCCGCGACAGCGCGAGCTCGGCATCATGCTGTTTGGCCAGCGTCTCGAGCCGGCTCGCCACATTGACGACGGGTCCGATCACCGTCCTCGCGGCGGCGAGCCCCGCGCCGATCCGCCCGACGACGAGGCGGCCGGCATGCAGGCCCATGGCGATCCGCAAGGGTTCCTTCAGCTCGGCCGCGAGGTCGCGATTGACCCTGGCGAGCTCGTGCCGGATGGCCGTGGCAGCAGCGACTGCGGCGCGGCAGGCAAAGGCGATGCCGCGCGGATCGACGAACAGCGCCATCAAGCCGTCCCCGATGAACTTGTCGACCCGGCCTCCCGCCCCCTGAATGGCGCCGTTGGCGGCCGCGAAGAAGCGGTTCAGGATATGCACGACGTCATAGGCGAGCTTCGTCTCGCTCAAGGCCGTGAAGCCGCGAATGTCGACGAACAGCACGGCGGCGTCGCTGTCCACTCCCTGGTCCTCGGCGGCGCGCTCGGAGGAGGCCTGTGCGCCGGCGAGCGGCTGCACCAGCCGCAGCACGAGGACCTCGCCGCCTGGACGCCATTGGCAGGCAAGGCGCGTATCCGGCCCCGCCCCGATGGCCCGCAAGGTGCGCGCCTCGGCCTCGTTCGGCGCGGGCAGCTCGGTCGAATGGGCGAGCACCCGCACCCGGCAAGTGGAGCAGCGCGCCCTGCCGCCGCAGACCGAGACATGCGGCACGCCGAAGCTGCGGCTGATCTCGAGGAGCGTCATGCCGCCAGGCGCGCGCAGCGTCGGCCCTTCCACATAGGCGACGGTGACGCCGCCCGAGCGGCGGCGCCACCAGGGCACCGCCAGAAGGGCAAGCAGCAGGGCCAGGAGCGGCAGGTAGAAAGCAAGCCGGGCGAGCTCGCGCCAGTCGAGCAGCTGGGCGTTGACCTCCGGCCCCGGCCCGCGCAATGACGATCGAAGGGCCTCGAACTCCGCCGTGCCGGTGAGATCGCCGGCGAGGGCGCGCGCCTGCATCATGGCGCCCGCCAGCGCCGCGGCCGGCAGCAGCACGGCGATGCAGAGCAGGATCGGCCGCAGGCGGTCATAGGCGGGAGCAAGCCGCAGCCAGAAATGCAGGCCGATGCAGCCATGCACCCAGACGATCAGGAGCAGGACCGTCTGATCAAGCATCATGGCTGGCCAGATGCGCGCCAGGACATAGGGATAGCTGGTGTCGATGCCGAAGACTGCGGCCGCGATACGGGTGCCGATCAGATGCGGCGCCAGCAGGAACGGAATGGCGAAGCCGAACAGGATCTGGACGATCTGCCAGCGCGGCATCCGCCAGCTGCGGATCGAGGCGAGCTTCCAAATGGCGAGCCCGACATGGATGAGGAGCGCCGCGAGCAGGACCGCGGTGCCGGGCGCCGAGCGGATGATCGCGACCCGCCAATGGTCGACCGCGATCATCGCATCGAGGCTGACGAGGCCCACCGCATGGTTCAGGAAATGCGTGAGCGCGAAGCTGAACAGCACCAGGCCTGAGACGAGCCGCAGCCGCTGCACCGAGGAGCCGCGCCACAGCACGTTCATGGCGTTGTCTTTTCCTTTAGGGCCGCCCCCGGCTGAGAAACTTCCCGGCCCATCATATATCGGCCGAGAACACTCGGTCAGCGCCCGGCGAAAATCACGAAGGCGCGAGCCGTGTCGGCCGCATCTCCGCTCGGCATCCCAGATAGACGCTTACGGCCATTCGCGCGGATCGAGCTTGCCCTCGACGAATTTCGCCCAATCGGCGTGCGTTCCCGCAAAGGCATTCTTGTCGATATTGCCCGAAACGCCCGGCAGCGAGCCCTTCTCGGTGTATTGCCAGAAATGCCAGCGGCGCTCGCCATAGCGCTTGGACGGGAACGCCTTCACGCTGCGCAGCCAGAAGGGGTATTCGACGAAAGCACCTTCGAGCACGTCGCGATGAAAATCGATGCTCGAATAGATCACCGGGCGCTTGCCGTAATGGCGCTCGAGCTCGTTGAGGAAGGTCTGCATGTCGGCCAGCACCTTCTCGCGCGGCGGGCGGATGCGGCAGGTCTTCGACTGCGGATTCCACTCCATGTCGAGGGCGGGGGGCAGTGCGTTGGGATCGACCGGCACATGCTCCTCGAACCAGGAGATCTGCTCTTCGACCGGCCGGCAGAAATAGTAGAAATGATAGGCGCCGCGCTGCAACCCGGCCTGGCGCGCGCCTTCCCAGTTCTCGGCGAATCTCTGATCCGCTCGGTCGCCGCCTTCGGTCGCCTTGATATAGGCGAAGGTGGTGCCGTTGGCGCTCACCGAGGGCCAGTCGATCGTGCCCTGGTAGTAGGAGACGTCGATGCCGTGAATCGGATAGTTCGAAGGTGTCGGATCGGCCAGGTCGCCCATCGTCATCGAGCAAGCCGTGAGCGCCAGCACGCACATCGTGCCGACGAGAGCGCTCATCAGGCGCAACCCAGACAACGGAACGCCGCGGCGCTCAGTTTGGAACCTCATGACGCAACACCCATAACCGAAATTCCGGCGCAGTGAAATCCCAAAGGGAACGTGAAATCTTCACCGCGCCGCCACCACAATTTGCGCCATCGTCTTAATGAAGGGTTCACGATGGCCGCGTCAGATCGCGCCGGGATGGGTGAGGTGAGCATGTTCGACGCCGTTTTGGGCGCGTCTGCGATCGGCCGCATGTTCGCCGCGGCCCTGGCCGCATCCTTCTTCGCATTCTTGGCGGCATGTGTGTGCGCTCTGTCCGCCTCGGCCGCGCCCGATTGCGGGCCGGAGGCGCTCGGGACCTCGCGGGTGCTGCAGGTCGGCACGCAGGGCGGCCTCGAAGTCGGGCTCAAGACCTATCCGCGCAGCCTCGCTCTCGCCGATCATGAGGTGGTGTTGACCTTCGATGATGGCCCGCTGCCGGGCACCACGACGAGGCTTCTCGAGACGCTGAAGGCGCAATGCGTGCGCGCCACCTTCTTCATGGTGGGCCGCATGGCCGCTTCCGCCCCGGCGCTGGCCAGGCGGGTTGCCGAAGAGGGCCACACGGTCGCCTATCACAGCTTCTCGCACCCGCTGATGGGCATGATCGCGGACGGCAGGGCGCGGGAGGACATCGATCGCGGCTTCAAGGCGGTCGACGAGGCGGTCTATGGCGCCGCCGGCGCCGCGCCGCGCACCCCCTTCTTCCGCTATCCGGGATTCGCCGATGCGCCGGCGCTGAACGCCTGGCTCGCCTCACGCAATATCGGCATTTTCGGCGCCGATCTGTGGGCCGGCGACTGGTGGCCGATGACGCCCCAGGCCGAGGCAGCCGCGACGCTCGCGAGGCTCGAGCGGGAAAAGCGCGGCATCATCCTGTTCCACGACACCCGCGCCCAGACGGTGGCGATGATGCCGGAACTCCTTCGTCAGCTAAAGACACGCGGCTTCCGCATCGTCCATATCGTGCCGGGTCCCGGCCATGCCGAGACGCGCGAGGCCGGACCCGGCTGGTCGAGCGAGACGGAGCGCGTCATCGCCGGCATATTCGGGCGCGGCCGCACCCGGCGCAATTGAGGCGATTTTTGATCATCTCCTCCGAAAGGCGGAATGCCACTTTCCGGGTCTATGCTCGGCCCTTGTGCTTCAGCCATGATTCGAGCCGCTTCACCCCGTCGCGCACATTTTCGGGCGAGCCCGCAAAGGAGAGGCGCACATAATTGCCGCCGCGCTCCCGGTCGAAATCGAGGCCGGGCGTGATCGCCACTCCGGCCTCGACCAGAGCGCGCCGGCAGAACTCGACCGAATCATTGCTAAGGCGCGACACATTGCCATAGGCGTAGAAGGCGCCGTCGACCGGCAGGAGCTCGGTGAAGCCGAGGCGCGGCAAGGCCTCGAGCAGCAGGGCGCGGCTTTGCGCATAGCCGGCCTTCACGGCTTCGAGCTCGGCCGTCGCCTCGAAGGCAGCCTCGGCCGCGACTTGCGAGATGTAGGGCGGCGAGATGAACAGGTTCTGGGCGAGGCGCTCGACCGGGCGCACCAGATGCTCCGGCAGCACCAGCCAACCGATGCGCCAGCCCGTCATGCAGAAATATTTCGAGAAGCTGTTGACCACGATCGCTTGGGGCGCCGATGTGAGCGCGCTCGTCGCCGGCCCCTCATAGGTGAGGCCGTGATAGATCTCGTCGGACACGAACCAGAGCCCTTGGGCGTTGCAGGTCTCCGCGAGGGCGGCGAGCGCCGTGGCGCCCATCATCACGCCGGTCGGGTTGGCCGGGCTCATGACCAGCACCCCCTTCAGCGGCTTCTGTGCATGTGCCGCGAGGATCGCCTGCGGCGTGATCGCCCAGCGATCGGCCGGTCCGGTCTCGATGATGACGGGCTCGATGCCGAGGGCTTCGAGGATATTGCGATAGGCCGGATAGCCGGGTGAGGCGATGGCCACACGGTCGCCGGCATCGAAACATGCGAGGAATGCGAGGATGAAGCCGGCCGAGGAACCGGTGGTCACCGCGATGCGTGTCGGGTCGAGCCGCAGGCCGTAGAGATCGTGGTAATGGCGCGCGATGCGTTCGCGCAGCGGCGGCAGGCCGAGCGCCGGCGTATAGCCGATGCGCCCCTGGTCGATGGCGCGCTTGGCCGCCTCACGCGCCAGGCGCGGCGCCGGCGCGCCCGGCTCGCCGAGCTCCATATGCACGACGCTGCCGCCCTTGGCCTCGATGGCGCCAGCTTGCGACAGCACCTCCATGGCGATGAAGGGCGCGACCGCCGCCCGGCGAGCTGGCGAGAGCGTGGTCGCGGCCGAGGTCGCAGCATCGTGAGCCGCCAAAGCCAGGCTCGGCGCCGGCCGCTCCAGCTTCACATCCGTTTTGCCTTGGCCGTGCCGCATTCCCGGTTCCCTGTCGATCCGCTATGGCAGCGCCGGCCCGGATGGTCGGCGCTGCCTTCTTAAGACCTGCGCCGACGCTTTCCAAACCTGACCCCGGGTGATCTCGGAACAAGAGCGGGAAAGAGGGGCTTGGGCCAAGCTGCGTCGGAATGGTTGCAATTTCAACGAAATCCGCTTGTTTGTCGCCTTGATGTTCACGCGATATCCGGACGCCCGATGGCGCCGCGCGCCAGGAGACCATGATGAATCGGACGATGATGATTGCGATGCTGATGATACGATTGAGAGGCGTTCTCGCTGCGCTCGCCGCCGTCCTTGCGCTCGGCGCCGTGACGCTGCCGGCGCGCGCCGAGACGGCGCCGACCTTCACGCCGGAGCAGAAGATCGCGATCGAGCAGATGGTCAAGGACTACATCATGGCTCATCCCGAGGTTGTGCAGGATGCGCTCCTCGAGCTCGACAAGCGCCAGAAGGAGACCGAGAACGCGGCCGTCAAGACCGCCGTCAAGACGGAAGCGAAGGCCATCTACGATACCAACGCCGGCACGGTCGTCGGCAATCCCAAGGGCGATGTGACCTTGGTCGAATTCTTCGACTACAACTGCCCCTATTGCCGCAAATCGATGACGACGCTCGACGCGCTCCTCAAATCCGATCCGAAGCTCAGGATCGTGCTGCGCGATCTGCCGATCGTGCATCCGCCCGAATCGATCGAAGTCGCCAAGATCGCGATGGCGGCCAAGAACCAGCTGTCATCAGACAAGTTCTGGGACTTCCACAAGAAGCTGTTTTCCGCCTCGCGCATCATCGCCAAGCCCCAGGCCCTGCAAGTCGCCAAGGAGGCCGGGCTCGATATGGCGCGCCTCGACAAGGATGCCGAAAGCGATGCCGTCAAGGCGGCGCTCGTCGATTCGGACCGGCTCAGCCAGATCCTCAATCTGCGCGGCACGCCGGCGTTCGTGCTCGGCGAGGATGTGGTGTTCGGCGCCCTCGAGGATGACGAGATGAAGGCGCAGATCGCGGCCGTGCGCCAATGCGGCAGGACGACTTGCTAAACGACGGCGACTTGCTGACCGGCCACGACGTTTCGATGGCTAAGCTCTTGCTGGCCCTTCCCCTCTCAGCCGCGGGACGCTAGAAGCGGCCTGTTGCCGCATGTTCCGCGCGCCAAAGAGGGTATTTCCGCACGCATGCCTGCCGTCCACGTCCTCAACGGGCCGAACCTCAATCTGATCGGCACGCGCGAGCCCGCGATCTACGGCTCGCTGACGCTTGCCGATATCGAAGCGCGGTGCCGGGCCAAGGCCAAGGCCTTGTCGCTGGATATCCTGTTTGCCCAGACCAATCACGAGGGCGAGCTCGTCAGCCAGATCCAGGCGGCGGGCCGGGCGAAGGCCGGCATCGTGCTCAATGCCGGCGCCTATACACACACCTCCGTCGCCCTGCATGATGCCATCAGGGGCGTCGATGCGCTCGTCATCGAGGTGCATCTGACCAATGTGCATGCGCGCGAGAGCTTCCGGCACCATTCCTACATCTCGCCCGTCGCCAAGGGCGTGATCGCCGGGCTCGGACCTTTCGGCTATGAGGCTGCGATCGAGGCGCTGGCGGATCTGCTGCGGCAGCGAGGCTAGCGCCTGAAAAAGATGTGAGAGAGTATGCGCAAACAGAATCCCTTCGACGCCGATAACGTTCGCGAACTCGCGAAACTGCTCGCCGAGACCGATCTGACCGAGATCGAGGTCCAGAAGGGCGATCTGCGCATCCGGGTGGCGCGTAACGTGACCTTGACGGTCGCGGCCGCTCCGGGCGTCGCCATGGCGCCGTCCGCTCAGCCGTCAGCGGCCGCGGCGCCGGCGCCCGCCATCGCGGCCGCGACCGACGCGGCCCGCAAGGAGAACACCGTCACCTCGCCGATGGTCGGCACCGCCTTTCGGCGCCCTTCGCCCGAAGCGAAGCCCTTCGTCGAGATCGGCGCCACCGTGAAGGAAGGCGAGCGCATCTTGTTGATCGAGGCCATGAAGACCTTCAACGAGATCACCGCGCCGCGCTCGGGCACGGTCAGCGAAATCCTGGTCGAGGACGGTCAGCCGGTCGAATTCGGCGAGCCGCTGATGGTGATCGAATGAGAAGCGGGCTGCGTCCGCCGGCACAGGCTTGAGACGCATGTTCGACAAGATCCTCATCGCCAATCGCGGCGAGATCGCGCTGCGGGTGCTGCGCGCCTGCAAGGAGCTCGGCATCGCGACGGTCGCGGTGCATTCGACCGCGGACGCAGACGCCATGCATGTGCGCCTCGCCGATGAGAGCGTCTGCATCGGTCCCCCGCCGGCCCGCGACAGCTATCTGAACATCCCCTCCTTGCTCGCGGCCTGCGAGATCACCGGGGCGGATGCGGTGCATCCAGGCTATGGCTTCCTGTCCGAGAATGCCCGCTTCGCCGATATCCTGGTCGACCATAATATCGGCTTCATCGGCCCCAAGCCCGATCATATCCGCCTGATGGGCGACAAGATCGAGGCGAAGCGCACCGCGGTGAGGCTCGGCATTCCGGTAGTGCCCGGGTCGGATGGCGGCATCACCGATGAGGATGAGGCGAAGCGCATCGCTGCCGCGATCGGCTACCCGGTCCTGGTCAAGGCGGCGGCCGGCGGCGGCGGACGCGGCATGAAGGTGGCGCGCAGCGAGGAAGAGCTGACGAACGCCGTGCAGACGGCGCGCAGCGAGGCCAAGGCCGCCTTTGGCGATGATGCGGTCTATCTCGAGAAATATCTCGAAAAGCCGCGCCATATCGAGATCCAGGTGCTCGGCGACGGGCGCGGCGGCGCCATCTGCCTTGGCGAACGGGATTGCTCATTGCAGCGCCGCCATCAGAAGGTCTGGGAAGAGGGTCCCTCGCCCGCGCTCAACGGCACGCAGCGGGCCCAGATCATGGACACGGTGCGCCAGGCCATGTGCGAGCTGCAATATCTCGGAGCCGGCACCGTCGAGTTCCTCTACGAGAACGGCGAATTCTACTTCATCGAGATGAACACCCGCATCCAGGTCGAGCACCCGGTGACCGAGATGATCACCGGCATCGATCTCGTCAACGAGCAGATCCGGGTGGCGGCGGGCGGCGATCTGCCGATCGGGCAGGACGAGGTGCGGCTCATGGGCCATGCCATCGAATGCCGCGTCAATGCCGAGAACGCGCGAACCTTCCGCCCCTCGCCCGGCCGCATCGATTACTACCATCCGCCGGGCGGTCTCGGAGTGCGGGTCGATTCGGCCGTGTATCAGGGCTACACCATCCCGCCCAATTATGATTCCCTGATCGGCAAGCTGATCGTGCATGGGCGCACCCGCAACGAATGCCTGATGCGGCTGCGCCGCGCCCTTGACGAGTTCGTGGTCGCCGGCATCGACACCACCTTGCCGCTCTTCCGCGCGCTGGTGCGCAATGCCGATATCCAGAACGGCGATTACGACATCCACTGGCTCGAGAATTTCCTGGCGACGGCCGAAATCACCGATACTGCAGGGTAGCGCCGCCGCCCACCCTCCCCTTGCGGGAGAGGTGAGGCTAATCGCTCACAGCCGGCTACCGACCACCGGCACCGACAAGCGCGCATCGGCGATCGCTTCGGCAAGCCGCCTGGTATTCACTTCAGGATCGTCAGCGGCGTCCTCGAAGGAGACGTAGCGGATCTCGACACTCGCGTGATGCGCCTCGAGCGCCAGGCCGAAGAACACCGTTACCGACATGTGCCGGAATTCCATGTCCAGCATGATCTGCGGGGGCTCGCCCCAGTCGACGCGGAGATCGGCGCCCCAGCCGAAAGTCAGCGTGCCAGGCTTGAACAGAAGCTCGACCGAGGAATTGACGATGTCCTCGATATTCGCGAACTGCTCGGTCCGGATATAGGTGATGAAGTCGACGAGGTCGACGAGCCGCAGCTCGGCCGCAACCTTCTTCACGCCCTCGGCCAACGCCTTTTCACGCGCCAGGAGATGGTCTTCGCGCCGCTTGATCAACATGGTTCGATGGTTTCCATCCTGCAGTCGTCCCACCGGTCTTCTTGGCGTAGAGGAAGTGAACCACCTCCGCGACCGCCCGATACAGCTCCGGTGGAATCATCCGGTCCACCTCGACACTGTCGTACATGGACCTTGCCAGAGCCTTGTCTTCCACGACCGGAATCTGATGTTGCTCGGCAATCTCGCGGATCTTCAGCGCGATCAGATCCTTGCCTTTGGCGACCACGAGCGGTGCGCCGCCCTCCTCCCGCACATAGCGCAGGGCGATGGCGTAATGGGTCGGATTGGCGATCACCAAGGTGGCGCGCGGCACGGCGCCGATCATGCGCTTGCGCGAGCGATCGAGCGCCAGCGACCGCAGCTTCGAGCGCATCAGCGGGTCGCCCTCGGATTGCTTGAACTCGTCCTTGAGTTCCTGGCGCGTCATGCGCAGATCGCGCCGCCATTTGATCCTCGCCCACAGCATGTCGGCTGTGACCAGAAGCACGGTCGCGATGGCGATCGCGGCGAGCAGCCGCGTGGTCATCGACAAGATCACGTCCGGCAGCGCATTGGGCTGCGTGAACATGGCGTTCATGAAGCTCGATTGCTCGGAGTTCAAGAGCACGAAGATGACGGCGCTGATGCCTCCGAATTTGAGCGCGCTCTTGAGGAATTCGATCTGGCCCTGCTGGCCGAAGATGCGGCTCCAGCCTTGCGCGGGCGACAGCCGCGAGGCGTCGGGCTGGATGCGGTCGAAAGCGAAATTCGGCACATTTTGCGAAAAGGAGGCGATCAGGCCGAAGAGGCACAGCGTCGCGAAGATGGGCACCAGGAATTTGAAGGCCTCCGCCGCTATGGTGCCGAACAAGGCCCCGGCATCGGCGCTGTTCTGCAGCGACCAGCCGCCCGGATCGTCCATCAGCCGCTGCAGCGCCACCGAGAGCTGCATGGCGCCTTCCTTCACCAGGAAGGCCATGACGATCAGGATGCCGATGATCGAGGCGAAGGTCGTGGCTTCGCGCGAGACGGGGATGTTGCCCTTCTCGATCGCGTCGCGCAGTTTCTTCTCGGTCGCCTCTTCGGTCTTGTCGTCGTGCGCCGCCATTGCCTGGACCTGTTCCCGCCGGGCCGAGCGGTCCGGCCGATGCTCTCGAGCGAAAGGCCTTGCGGCCGCCCGCTCCGTTCAGCCTGGCGCCGCCTGCGTCAGACGAGCTCGTTCTCCTCATCGGCGCCGTTGAGCTCGATGAGGCCCTTTTCCGCCATCTCCAGCACCAGGTCG
The DNA here is from genome assembly GCA_900104855.1 of Rhizobiales bacterium GAS188. Lineage (NCBI taxonomy): Bacteria > Pseudomonadati > Pseudomonadota > Alphaproteobacteria > Hyphomicrobiales > Rhizobiales bacterium GAS188. Next base: position 2,884,599 of record FNSS01000001.1, on the reverse strand, counting down.
GCGATGGCGCGGCGCGCCTTCACGACGTCGCGATGCTGGGCCGGCTCGCTGTTGGTCAGCTCCGCCTCGACCATGCGCTTGGCGCGCGAAGCGAGCGACGACAAGACCATATCGCGGAAGATCGGGTCGGTGCCCTTCAGCGCCAGCACGACGCGCTCGGTCGGCACCTGGTCGAACAAGGTCATGCGGGCCTTGGCCGAGAGATTGATGATGTCGTCGAAGGTGAACAGCAGGCCCTTGAGGACCTCGGCCTCCTTGGGGCGCACTTCGGCGAGGCTCTGGAGGACATCCTCCATCTGCTTGCGCTCCATCTTGTTGATGATGTCGGCCATGCGCGAATGGCTGTCATGGTTGGTGTTGCGGGCCATGTTGGCCAGGAGATCCTCGTGCAGCGCGCCTTCGAGGATGCGCACCGTCGGCTCCATCACCGGCTTGAAGCTGAGCATGCGGCGCATCAGGCCGTTGCGCAGCTCGCGCGGCAAATGGCTCATCACCTTGGCGGCGCAGCTCGGATTGACCTTCGACAGGATGAGGGCCGCGGCCTGGGGATGCTCCTTCGTCAGATAGGACGCGAAGACTGCGTCGGACACCGCCGACAGGCGTTCCCACAGCGAATGATTGGAGTTGCCGAGCACATCCGACATGATGTCTGCGACCTGCTCGGGCGGCACCACGCCCGAAAGCAGCTTCTGGGCCTGTCCGGCCGAGCCGATCAGGTCGACGCCCGTCGAGAAATGGCCGGCGAACTCCTCGATAAGGGCTTCGAGCGTCGACGCCGGGACAGAGCCGAGATCGGCGGCGGCGCGCGTCACTTCGCGCAGCTCGGCGGGCTCGAATTTCGAAAGCAGCCGCGTCGCGATGTTCTTGTCGAGAGTGAGCAGAAGCGCCGCGACCTTGTCGGCCCCCTTGAGCTGCTTCGGGCGCGAGCCGCCTCTCAGCGAATTGCTTTGTGCCATGCCTGCGTCGTCCCGCTCACATATTCTGGTCCGAGCCGGTCGGCCCGACGATCTCCGTCAGCGAGACGCCGAAGCGGGAATTGTCGTCCTCGACCACCACGACCTCGCCGCGCGCCACGATGCGCCCGTTGACCACCACGTCGACCGGCTCGCCCACCCGGTGATCGAGCGGGATGACGGCGCCGCGCCCGAGCTTGATCAGATTGGCGACCGGCATGGTGGCCGAGCCCAGCACCACCTGCACGTCGACCGGGATGCGCATGATGGCGTCGATGTTGCGCAGCGCTCCAGGCGGGTCCTTGCGGATCGCGCCCGGCATCTCGGTCTCCTCGGCGATATCGGCGATGGCTTGGGCGAAGGAAGGCTGCTCGGACGACATGGCGGATGCTTTCTTCGATCGAGGGAGAGGCTGGGGCGAATGGCGCGACGGGCTTGGTCGAGAGGCGAGCTAGGGGGCGATCCGGCCGAGCGAGACCCTTCGGCCGACGAGATCATGGGCTACTTTAGGAATGATCTTCGAGATCGCATCATTTGTCCCGAAAGGCGGAAGGCCGCCTTTCGCAACGATGCCGGGACGATCACCGCGACAGGATGTCATCCAGGAACTCCTGCTCTTGGTCGACGAAGTCCTCGATGCGGACCGTGTAGGAGCCTTCTCCCTGGCCCAGCTGGCACCAGAACAGAGCCTCGTCATTGCATTCGACCTTGATGCGGCTCTTCGGGGTCGCCTGCAGCTTCAGCACCTGGCCGACATGCAGGTCGGCGATATCGCCCAACGTGAATTGGCGCTCCTCGATCATCGCCTTCAAGGTGACCTCGGTGCGCCGGATCTCATTCTCGAACTGCTTGGTCCAGCGCGGGTCGCGCGTCCGGCCGTCATCGACCAGGTCCTGCCCGAGATTCTGGCGCATCAGGTTGAGAGCCGCCTGCGGAATGACGACAAACATCTCGCCGCCGCGATTGAGCGCCTTCAGGGCGATCTTTGCGACCACTGCGAGATTCTTCGGCCGCCCGATGGTCACGAAATCCATGCGCGTCTCGATGCGCTCGAATTTGAAGGGCGTCTCGGCAACCGAGGCGAAGGAGGATTTCAAGGCATTGGCGGCCTGGTCGAAGATCGTCTGCGCGAGACGCAGCTCGAGGTTGGAGAAGGGCCGCTCCTCGAGCATCTCCGGCTCGTTGCCGTCGCCGCCGAACACGGCCTCGGCCACGGTGAACAGGAACTTGCGATCGAAGCCGAGCAGGATGCGCGAATCCCATTCGGCCGCATAATAGACGGCCGCCACCACATTGCCCGCATAGGATTCGAGAATGTCGCCGATGCGCCCCGTGGCGATCTTGGTCGGCGTGAACAGCGCCGGCGAGCTCGTCATCGGCCTGAAGCTGTCCGAGCACAAGGTCGCCATGCGGTCGATGGCGAGCCGCAGCATGGGCAGCCGCTCGAGGGAGATGCCGGCGGCATTCAGCAGCCGGTCGATGTCGCGGGAAATGACGGCGGTGGGCGAGATGGGCTGCATGGCGGTCACGCGGTCTCTTTACGCGGCTTGGGGCATGGGGTCGGCGCCTTTCGAGCCGCCGACCGAGATGGTCTCGTTCTCGACCTCGTCGATGGTCGGGCGCTCGGCCGCCGGGATGGTCTTGCGTCCATGCTCGAGCGCGATCTGCGGCATCGCCCCGTTCATGAAGGCGAGCAGCGTCTGCTTGACGATGAGGAAGACGCGGCACTTCTTCTCGCGCGTGATCTTGATCTTATGGGCGAGCGGGCCGACGAGGCCGTAGGACATGAAGATGCCCGCGAAAGTGCCGACCAGCGCTGCACCGATCAGGCCGCCGAGCAGCTCGGGAGATTGATCGAGCGCCCCCATGGCGTGGATCACGCCGAGCACCGCGGCCACGATGCCGAGAGCGGGCAGCCCGTCGGCGACCGTCTGCAGGGCGCTGTAGGATTTCAGCTTGTCCTTGGTGATGGTGTGGATCTCTTCGTCCATGAGCGACTCGATCTCATGGGTGCGGGCATTGCCGATGATGATCAGGCGGCAATAATCGCAGATGAAATGCAGCAATTCCTTGTTGGCCAGCACTTTGGGGAAGCTCTTGAAGATCTCCGATTCCTCGGGATTGTCGACATGGCCCTCCGCCTCGTTGCGCGACTTGCCGCGCAGCTCGCGCATCAGGGAATGCAAGACGCCGAGGACATCGAGGTAATCGCGCTGCTTCAGGCTGGAGCCCACGATCGCCTCCACCGAGGCGCGTCCGGCATCCACGATGGTCGAGGTCGGATTGGCGATGATGAAGGTGCCGAGCGCCGAGCCGCCGATGATGACGAGCTCCCAGGGCTGCCAGATGACCGCGAGATGGCCGCCGAGGGCCGCGAAGCCTCCGAACATGCAGCCGAGGGCGACGACGAGACCGATCACGAAACCCAAGGCCAACCTCCAAGAAGGCCGGGTGAGAAAACCGGTCCCTCAACCCGCCTTCGTCATGGGTAGGTGCCGAGCCTTGTGTGGGGCTGAAGCGGCCCGGGACCGCGACCCTCGCGGCGGCCTCGCCGTCTCAAGAGCGGGGGGACGCGCACCGTCCCCAAAAAGTGGGCCGGCCGCGAGGTCAGCCTGGGGCAAGTTCTTTGGCGGAGTTTGGCGGCGCCTGATGGAGAGGTCCGAGCCATGCTGAGCACCTATGTGAGCTATGAGGCGATCGTCAGGAACAAGGCGAGCTCGCTGGCCAGCACCGCGGCTCAGCCCGCCGTCGCCAACCAGACGCAATATTATCTGGCGAATATCGGCGAGGTGAAGACGATCGGCGATTTCGTGAACAACTACAATTTGTTCTCTTTCGCCATGAAGGCCTATGGGCTCGAGGACATGACCTATGCCAAGGGCCTGATGACCAAGGTGCTCGAGGGCGGCGTCTCGGACCAGAAGAGCCTCGCCAACACCTTGACGGATCCGCGCTACAAGGCCTTCGCCACGGCCTTCAACTTCCTGGCGAACGGCGCCGCGACCACCTCGACCGCCGCCGCGACCACCTCGACCGTCAGCGCCTATGTGCAGCAGACGCTCGAGGACAATGCCGGCAACCAGAACCAGGGGGTGCGCCTGGCGCTCTATTTCGAGCGCATGGCACCCACCATCAAGACTGCCTACAACATCCTTGCCGATCCCGCCCTCCTCGCCGTGGTGCAGACGACGCTCGACATCCCGGCGGCGAGCTCGGCGCAGGATCTCGCGCTGCAGGCGCAGACCATCACCGGCAAGATGAACATCGCCGACCTGCAGAACCCGGCGAAGCTACAGGCCTTCATCGGGCGTTTCACGGCGGTCTATGACGCCAATAATTCTTCTTCGTCGGCGCCTGCCAACGCGCTCCTTGTCGGGCAGGAAATGACGGGCATCAGTCCTTCGCTGCTCGAAAGCCTGCAGGGCCTCAAGCTCGGCGGCAGCTGAGCCGCCTGCCCGTCAACCCGGCCATGACCATGCTCGCCTAACGATGACACTCGCTGCACTTCTCGCCGCCCTTGGAGTCCTGCCGACGTGCTGACCACCTTTCTGGGTTTCCAGGCCATCAACCGGAACCTCACCAAATCGCTCGCCAGCACAGCGGCCGAGCCGGCTGTCGCCGTGCAGACGAAATATTATCTCGCCAATATCGGCAAGGTGAAGTCGATCGACGATTTCATCAAGAATGATCGCCTGTTCAATTATGCGATGAAGGCCTACGGCCTGGGCGACATGACCTATGCCAAGGGCCTCATGCGCAAGGTTCTCCAAGGCGGCATCACCGACCCGAAGAGCCTCGCCAACAAGCTGACCGATCCGCGCTACCTGGCCTTCGTGACCGCCTTCAATTTCGCCATCCACGGCGCCGAAACCACCAAGCTGGCGCAGGCGACATCGGTCACGGTCAGCAAATTCACCCAGCAGACGCTGGAGGACGAGGCCGGAGCGCAGCAGCCTGGCGTCCGCCTCGCCCTTTACTTCGAGCGCATGGCCCCGACCTTGAAGAGCGCCTACGGCATCCTCGCCGACAAGGCGCTGCTCAGCGTGGTCCAGACGACGCTCGGCATTCCGGCCGCAAGCTCTGCGCAGAACATCGACCTGCAGGCCACCAACATATCGAGCAAGTTGAACGTCAAGGATTTCCAGGATCCGGCGAAGCTGCAGAAATTCATCGAGCGCTTCACGGCCGTCTACGATTCCCAGAACTCGCCCGCCGAGACGACCGTGTCGACCCTGTTCGGCGGCTCGGGCGGCTTCGGGCTGAACGCCGACCTGCTGTTCAGCCTGCAAAACATCAAGCTCGGGGGTTAGTGAGCCATGCAATCAGGCCTCTACGTTTCGCTCTCCGCCCAGCTTGCCCTGAGGAAGCGTGTCGACACCATCGCCAACAATGTCGCCAACATGAATACGGCGGGCTTCCGCGCCGACGAGGTGAGATTCCAGGCGCTCGTCGAGAAGGCCGGCTCCGACAGCGTCGCCTTCGCCTCGACGGGCAGCGAATACATCTCGCGCCGTATCGGCGGCATGACGCGCACCAACAATCCCTTGGATGTCGCCGTGCAGGGCGATGGCTGGTTCGCCGTCAAGACGCCGGGCGGCACCACCTATACGCGCGACGGACGCATGCAATTGAGCGAGACCGGCACGCTCCAGAACGTGCAGGGCTACCAGATGCTCGACGCAGGCGGCACGCCTTTGGTGATCGATCCCGCGGCCGGCCCTCCGACGATCGCCAGCGACGGCATGATCTCCCAGAACGGCAACCAGGTCGGCGCCATCGGCCTGTTCAAGATCGACGACCAGGCGAAGCTCTCGCGCTCCAATTTCGGCGGGGTCGTTCCCGACAAGCCGGCGACCGCCGTACTCGACTTCGCGCAGAACGGCGTGGTGCAGGGCTTCGTCGAGAACGCCAATGTCAATCCGGTCATGGAGATGACGAAGCTGATCATGGTGTCGCATGATTTCGACGGCGTGAGCAGCATGATCCAGAGCTCCGAATCCTCGCTCACTGAGGCCATCAAGACGCTCGGCAGCCAGACCTGAGCGCGGCCGATCCGAGCCTAGCCTTGCGGCGATGGCGCCGCGGCGCATTCCCGCGACCCTGCATCCTCGCGACCCTGAAGGACAAGAACCGCTCCATGCATGCCCTCCAACGTCTCGAGGCGGAAGTCGATGCCGCCGTCCAGGACTTGCAGTCGGTGCGGATCGGCGGCCGCATCACCGAGGTGACGCCGAGCCATTATTGCGTGTCCGGCCTGTCGCGCTTCCTCAAGCTCGGCGAATGCGTGAGCTTCACGGTCGATGGCCGCGCCGAGATCGCCGAGGTGGTGCGCCTGGATGCCTCGCGCGCCATCGTCAAGCCTTACGCAGCGACGCTCGACACCGGCCTCGGCAGCGTCGCCTACCGCTTGGGACGGCTCACCATTTCGCCGCATCCGGCCTGGAAGGGCAGGGTCGTCAACGCGCTCGGCGCCCCCATCGACGAGGCAGGTCCGCTGCCGAGCGGCGAGCGCCGCCTCTCGACCGACGCGCCGCCCCCGACCGCCATGCGCCGTTCGCGCGTCAAGACGCCCTTGCGCACCGGAGTGCGCATCATCGACCTCTTCAGCCCGCTCTGCGCCGGCCAGCGCATCGGCATCTTCTCCGGCTCGGGCGTCGGCAAGTCGACTCTTCTGTCGATGCTGGCCGGCTGCCAGGGCTTCGACACCGTGGTGATCGCGCTTGTCGGCGAGCGCGGTCGCGAGGTGCGTGAATTCCTGGAGGAGGCGCTCGCCGCCAACCGTCAGCGCGCGGTCACCGTGGTCGCGACCGGCGATGAGAGCCCGATGATGCGCCGCATGGCACCGAAGACGGCCATGAACATCGCCGAATATTTCCGCGACCTCGGTGATTCGGTGCTGCTCATCCTCGATTCGGTCACGCGCTTCGCGCATGCGGCGCGCGATGCCGCGCTCGCGGCGGGTGAGCCCGCCGTGGCGCGCGGCTATACGCCGAGCGTCTTCAGCGACCTGCCGAAGCTGCTCGAGCGGGCCGGCCCCGGCGAAGACGGCTCGGGGTCGATCACCGGCGTGTTCTCGGTGCTGGTCGATGGCGATGATCACAACGATCCGGTCGCCGATTCGATTCGCGGCACGCTCGACGGTCATATCGTCCTCGACCGCGCCATCGCCGATCAAGGCCGGTTCCCCGCCATGAACGTCCTGTCCTCGGTGTCGCGCCTCGCCCATCATGTCTGGACGGCCGAGCAGAGCACCCTGGTTTCCAAGCTGCGCGCCATGATCGCCCGCTTCGAGGAGACGCGCGATCTGCGGCTGATGGGGGGTTACCAAGCCGGCAACGATCCCGAGCTCGATCAGGCCGTGACGCTCGTGCCGAAGATCTACAAGGCGATGGTGCAATCGCCGCAATCCTCGCGCAGCGATGATGCCTTCCGCGAGCTCGCCGAGGCCTTGCAGCCCCGCAAATGAAGCTGCGCTCGCTCGGCGCCCTTTCGACATCCCGTATTGCCGTCGCGGCGCTCGAGCCGCCGGGCTTGCCGCCGGCGCTTGGCGATCCGTGCTCGCGGAAACTTTCTTTACGGTTAACGAATGATTTAACTCGCCGTTAACCATTACAAAATAAAGTTTTAGTGAGGCTGAGGGGCGAGTTGGCGATCATCTTCAGATCGACAGCACTACCTAGAAAATCAAAGTAGTTCAGCCGAAACCATGATGGGTTCGGAGGGTTTTCGCTTGTTCATCATTGTCGACGAACGCGAGATGGTCACGAGCGGCTATGCAAGCCGTTTCGGGAGCGAGGGGATCTCCTCGACGGGCTTCTGCCCGGAGGAGTTCCGCGAATGGGTCGGATCGGCGGCGGCGCCCGATCTGGTTGCGGTCGAAGCTTTCCTGCTCGGCGATTGCAGGAACCGTGAGGTCTATCCGAAGATGATCCGGGAACGCTCTCGCGCCCCGGTGATCGCCATGAATGAGAGCCAGTGCCTCGAGCAGACGCTCGACCTGTTCGCGGCCGGCGTGGACGACGTGGTCCGCAAGCCGATCCATGTGCGCGAAATCCTGGCCCGCGTCGGCGCCATCCGCCGCCGCGTCGAGACCAAAGCCGACCATGCGATCGTCGGCGAGATGCGCGTCTATTTTGACGGGCGCGATCCGGAGATCCGGGGGCAGGTCCTGCCCTTGCCCCGGCGAGAACGCAGAATTCTCGAATATCTCGTCAATAATCAGGGCCGGCGCGTCAGCAAATCCCAGATCTTCAACTCGATCTATGGGATCTTCGACGAGAATGTCGAAGAGAACGTCGTCGAAAGCCATATCAGCAAGCTGCGCAAGAAATTGCGACATCTTCTGGGCTACGATCCAATCGATTCCAAACGTTATCTCGGCTATCGGCTCGAGCCCTGAGCGTCGGCTCTCCTGCGGGGTGCGGCTCATGCGGGGAATTTCGCCGATGCGGATGGACATGTCGCGTTCGGGCCCGGCGCGGCACCGCGACGGCCGCGACCTGCGGCAGGGCCAGACGATGGCCAGGCCCATCCGGCAGCAAGCACCGCCGGATTTGGTGAAGACGCTGACCGGCGTCGAGGGCGGCGGCAGGAAGCCTCCGCCGCTGCCGGTCGGCTCCTCGAGGCAAGCTTCGTGCAGGCTAGCTCGGTTAAGTTTACCTCGGTTAAGTTTCCAGCATGGGTTTCGGTGGGCGACCCCACAGACCGGAGAATGAGCGATGAGCCTTTTTGGAATGATGCGGACGGGCGTGTCCGGAATGAACGCGCAGGCCAACGCGCTCGGTACCGTATCCGACAACATCTCGAATTCGGACACCACGGGCTATAAGCGCGCGACGGCGGAATTCTCGACGCTGCTGCAAGGCACGAATACCAACAGCTACACCTCGGGTGGCGTCAACACCGATGTCCGTTACGGCGTCTCCGATCAGGGCAACATGCAGGGCACGACGTCGCCGACCGATCTCGCCATCAACGGCAACGGCTTCTTCGTCGTCAACAGCTCCTCCGGCACTCCCTATCTGACGCGGGCCGGCTCCTTCGTGCCCGATTCCTCGGGCAATCTCGTCAACGCGGCCGGCTTCTTCCTGATGGGCTACAACCTGACGAATGGCGGCTCGACCGGGGTGGCGAACGGCCTCACCGGCCTGCAGAAGGTCAATGTCGCGCAGAGCGCGCTGCGGGCAACGGCTTCGACCGCAGGCTCCTTCTCGGCCAACCTGCCGTCAGGATCGACTGCGGTCCCCGCCGGCGACCCGACCCTGCCATCCAACAATACGGCCGGCGCCAAGTTTACCGACAAGACCTCGATGGTGACCTATGACAATCTCGGCAACCCGGTGACGCTCGACGTCTATTTCACCAATACGTCACCCGCCGCCGGCCCCCCGACCTGGGAGGTCTCGGTCTTCAACCATGCGGACGCGAATGCCACCTCCGGCGGCTTCCCATATACTGTCCCGGCGGGTGGTGCAGAGCCTCTGTCGGTCGCGAGCCTGGCCTTCGATCCGGCGACAGGCGCCCTCGCCTCGACCACCCAGAGCGTTGGCGGCACTGCCCCGGTCAATGGAATCAACGTCGCGATTCCGAATGGACAGAACTTCTCGCTCGACTTTTCCAAGGTGACCCAGCTCGGCACGGGCTTCACCTCGATCAATGCCCAGGCCAACGGCAATGCGCCGAGCCCGCTGACCGGCGTCGACATCGCCAATGACGGGACGCTGTTCTCGATCTATCAGAACGGCACCCGCATCCCGAGCTACAAGATCCCGCTCGCGACCGTTGCGAGCCCCGACAATCTGACGCCGCAATCGGGCAATGTCTACTCGCCGAGCGTCACCTCCGGCGAGGTCACTGTCGGCACGGCGGGCGCCGGCGGTCTCGGCGCCATCGATTCGAAGTCGCTCGAGCAATCGACTGTCGATCTTGCCACCGAGCTCACCAAGATGGTCGAGGCGCAGCGCGCCTACTCGGCCAATTCCAAGGTGTTCCAGACCGGCGCCGAATTGATGAACGTCATCGTCAATCTGCAGGTCCAGTGACGGCACCACATCCCTCTAACGTGAACGCAGCCGCATGAGCCTGTCCCTCGCCTCGAGCATCGCTCAATCTTCGCTCGCATCGACCGCGGCGCAAACCGCAATCGTGTCGCGCAATATCGACGGCACGAACAATCCGAACTATTCGCGCAAGATCGCCAATCTGACCACCTCGTCGACCGGCGGCGGCGAGCTGGTGTCGGTCACGCGCGCGGCGAGCCAGGCCCTGTTTGACAATATGCTGGTCGCGCAGTCGGGCGCGGCCTCCGAGGCCGCCGTGGCGAGCGGCCTCAACAAGCTCGACCAGACCGTCGGGGACCCGGCGAACGGCAAGTCGATCGCGGCCCTCATCGGAAGCTTCGGCAACGCGCTGCAGACCTATGGCGCCTCGCCCAACGATACGACGGTCGCCCAGACCGCCGTCGCGGCAGCCTCCGCCTTGTCGAACGCGCTCAACACCGCGACCACGACCGTGCAGGGGGTTCGCTCGCAGGCCGATGCCGATATCGCGACGTCGGTGCAGAAGATCAACTCGCTGCTGTCGCAATTCCAAAGCCTCAACGCGACCATCGTCAACGGCACGGCGTCGGGTGCCGACGTCACCGACGCGCAGGACTCGCGCGACGCCATCTTGTCGCAATTGTCCCAGCAGGTCGGCATCGCCACCACGACCGGCCCCAATGGCGGCATGTCGATCTACACCGACAGCGGCGTCACGCTCTTCCAGGGCACAGCCCGCTCGGTGACTTTCCAGGTCACCAGCACCTACTCGGCGGGCACGACCGGCAACTCCGTGTTCGTGGACGGGGTGCCGATCACGGGCAGCACCTCGCCGATGCCGATCCAATCCGGCACGCTCGCCGGGCTCGCCAATCTGCGTGACAACGTCGCGGTCACCTACCAGAACCAGCTCGACGAGACCGCGCGCGGCCTGATCGACGCCTTTGCGGAGACGGACCAGACCGGAGCCTCGACGACGCCGCTGCCCGGCCTGTTCACCACGGCGGGCGCCACATCCCTGCCGGCAGCCGGCCTCAATCAGGGTCTTGCCGGCCAGATCATCGTCAATCCCAGCGTCGATCCGAGCCAAGGCGGCAACGTCAACCTGCTGCGGGACGGTGCCATCTCGGGCAACGCCAATTACAGCTACAACACCAACCCACCCAATGCGAGCTTCACGGGCCGCATCCAGCAGTTGATCAGCGCCATCTCGGCTCCGCAAACCTTCAGCTCCGCGACCGGGCTCAACACCAATTCGAGCCTGACCAGCTTCTCGGCCGCCTCGGTCAGCTGGGTCGAGGCGGCGCGCCAGAAGGCGACCAACAATTCCACTTATCAGAATACGCTGGTGAGCAACTCCTCGACCGCGCTGTCGAACGCGACGGGCGTCAATCTCGACACCGAGATGTCCAAGATGCTCGATCTCGAGCATTCCTACGACGCGTCCTCGAAGCTGATTTCGACGATCAGCAGCATGTTCACCTCCCTCTTCAACGCGATGACCTAGCCCCATGCAGACGTCCTTCATCTCGACGCAAGCCATCACCAGCGCGATGCGCCAATCCATCCTGAGCATGCAATCGGACCTTGCTCAGGCACAGAAGGAGCAGGCGACCGGGAGAGTGGCGGATGTCGGCCTCAGCCTCGGCGCCCAGGCCGGCCAGACGGTTTCGCTGCGCGGCGAGCAGGCGCAGCTGCAGACCATCACGGACACCAACGCGCTGGTGTCGACGCGCCTCAGCACCACCGTCCAGGCATTGACCGGCATCCAGCAGACGGCGCAAACCTTCCTCAACAACCTGACCACGGACCAGACCGGCCAGACCAGCGCGGCCGTCATCCAGCAGCAGGCGCAGAACGGCCTGCAGGCGCTGATCGCCGGCCTGAACACGACGCTCGGGGGCCAATACGTCTTCTCCGGCGTCAACACCGACGTGAAGCCGATCGCCGACTACTTCGCGACGCCGCCCTCGGCCAACAAGCAGGCCGTGGACCAGGCCTTCTCGACCGCCTTCGGCTTCTCGCAGACGAGCCCCAGTGTCGGCAACATCACGCCCGCCCAGATGCAGGCCTTCCTCAGCGGCCCCTTCGCCCAGCTGTTCCAGTCGGGGCCGGCCTCCGCCACTCCGCCGAGCTCCAATTGGAGCGATTGGTCCTCGGCCTCGACCAAGGCGATCTCGAGCCGCATCTCCTCTTCCGAGCTGGTCGACACTTCGGTGAGCGCCAACCAGCCGGGAATGCAGCAGCTCGCCATGGCCTATACCATGGTGACCGATCTCGGCATCCAGAACATGAGTTCCAGCACCCAGCAGGTGGTGCTGCAGGCCGCCGCCAACGCCACCGGCGTGGCGGTCCAGGACCTGACCAACATCCAGGCCAATATCGGCACGACGCAGCAACGCATCAGCAACGCCAACAGCCAGATGTCGGTGCAGATGAACATCTTGACGACGCAGGACGGCAATTTGGAGAATGTCGATCCCTACCAGACGGCGACCCGCGTCAACAATCTGACGACGCAGATCGAGACTGCCTACCAACTGACGGCTCAACTGCAAAGGATGAGCCTCGCGAAGTATCTGTCGGGTTTGTAAGGTATCGGGTGCATCATGTACCAGTTCTCATACGCAGAAATTGTCGAGGATACGGCTCAAGACTGTCGCGACCGGGAGCGGCGCGCCTTTGAGCGCGCCATTTCGCTGCTCAAGCTCGGGAAGGAAAAGGGAGTCCGTTCGCGCGAGGCCGCGGAGGCCCTGCTGTTCCTGAGGCGGCTATGGGGCGCGCTGATGGATGATCTCGTGAGCCCCGAAAACGGGCTGCCGCAAGCCCTGCGCGCCAGCCTGATCTCGATCGGGCTGTGGGTCATGAAGGAGGCGGATCAGATCCGGCTGGAGCAATCCGAGAACTTCGATGGGCTCATCGAAATCAACCAGATCTTGCGCGACGGCTTGAACTGAGGTCCGCTATGCATATCTCCCTGCGCTCCGGCGAGAAGATCTATCTGAACGGCGCCGTGGTCCGCGTCGACCGGAAGGTCTCCATCGAGCTTCTCAACGACGTGACCTTCCTCCTCGAAGCCCATGTGATGCAGCCTCAGGATACCAACACGCCGCTGCGGCAACTCTATTTCGTCGTGCAGACGATGCTGATCGATCCCTCGGGCCTCGAGCGGGCCCGCGAGATGTTCAAGAATTCGATCGGGCTGATGATCGAGGCCTATGACAGCCCGGAGATCGTCGCCGGACTCAAGGCCGTCGAGATTTTCGTCGAGCAGGATCGCCGCTTCGAGGCGCTCAAAGCCATCCGCTCCCTGTTCCCGGCAGAGGCTGCCATCCTGGCCGAGAGCACGGCCAAGAGCACGGCCGTGGCGCGCGAGCAGGCGGCCTAAGGCGTGGCCCGCGTGATCGAAGACAATGCCGAGACCGGGGTGGAAAACGGTTTGCCTGCCGGCGAGGTGAGAGAGCCGGGAGTTGGGTGGCGACGCATCACCCGCGAGCTCGAGCGGATCTAGAAAGGACAAGCCCATGCAAGTGACATCCACGCCTCCGGCGACCGGCGCAGGAACCCCGTCCTCCTCCCCGGCTTCCTCCCCGACGGTCAACTACAACCAGTTCCTGCAGCTCTTGATCGCCGAGATGAAGCACCAGGATCCGACCTCGCCGATGGACCCGACGCAGTCGATCTCGCAGCTCGCCTCGTTCTCGCAGGTCGAGCAGCAGGTGCAGACCAATTCGAAGCTCAGCGCCATGCTGACCTCGAGCGCGCTCTCGCAGGCGGATTCGATCATCGGCCATACGCTGACCTCGGCGGACGGCAGCGTGACCGGAAAGGTCACTTCGGTGACGGTCACCTCCAGCGGCAGCACGGCCTCGCTCGTCGGCGGCAAGACCATTGCGCTCGACAGCGGCGTGACGATCAGCTGACGATGAACGAGGCCGACGCCCTCGACATCATCCACGGGGCGATCTGGACCATCATCATCGCCTCGGGCCCCGCGGTCGGCGCCGCGATGGTGGTCGGCATCATCATCGCGCTGCTCCAGGCCCTGACGCAGATCCAGGAGATGACCCTCACCTTCGTGCCGAAGATCATCGCGATCTTCGTCGTGCTCAGCCTGTCGGCGACCTTCATTGGGGCGCAGATCTACTCCTTCACCGAGCGCGTCTATTCGCGCATCGAGAAGAGCTTCTGAGGGGCCTCGATCGCTTCCCTTCTCCCGCAAGCGGGAGAAAGAGGCACTCCGCCCCGACATCCTGACACAAGCTTCGCCCGTCAAGGTCGTCCGCAGAGTCGAGCCGGGGATCATTGATGGCGCAAACACTCGTATCGGGCGGCGTTCTCGCCCCCGTCGAAGCGAAGAGCTCGCGCGACATCGCCTTCGCGGTCGGCATCGTCTTCATCCTCTCCATCTTCTTCCTGCCGATACCGGCCTTCATGATCGACATCGGCCTGGCGCTGTCGATCGCCTTGTCGGTGCTGATCCTGATGGTGTCGCTGTGGATCGAGAAGCCGCTCGACTTCTCCGCCTTTCCGACCGTGCTGCTGGTCGCCACCATGCTGCGGCTGGCGCTCAACATCGCGACCACGCGGGTGATCTTGTCGAACGGGGCCGAGGGGGTGACGGCCGCCGGCTACATCATCGGCGGTTTCTCGAAGCTCGTCATGAGCGGCGATTTCGTGATCGGCATCATCGTCTTCATGATCCTGATCACCGTCAACTTCCTGGTGATCACCAAAGGCGCGACCCGTATCGCCGAGGTCGGCGCCCGCTTCACCCTCGACGCCATACCGGGCAAGCAGATGGCCATCGATGCCGATCTCAATGCCGGCCTGATCAACGACAAGGAGGCGCAGCGCCGCCGCCGCGAGCTCGAGGAGGAAAGCGCCTTCTTCGGCTCGATGGACGGCGCCTCGAAATTCGTGCGCGGCGACGCCATCGCCGGCATCATCATCCTAGCGGTCAATATCTTCGGCGGCATCATCATCGGCGTCACGCGCCACGGCATGCTGCTTTCCAGCGCGGCCGATGTCTTCACCAAATTGTCGGTCGGCGACGGCCTCGTCTCGCAAGTGCCGGCGCTGATCGTCTCGCTCGCCGCGGGCCTCCTGGTGTCCAAGGGCGGCACGCGCGGCTCGGCCAACGAAGCGGTGCTGGGCCAGCTCGGCAACTATCCGCGCGCCCTGTTCGTGGCCGCCTTCCTGATGTTCCTCCTGGCGCTCGTGCCTGGCCTGCCGCTCGTGCCTTTCGCGCTCCTCGGCGGCCTGATGGCCTTCATCGGCTACGCCATTCCCAAGCGCCTCGCCGACCAGCGCGCCGCCGAGGCCGTCAAGGTGGCGGATGCCGAGCAGAAGGCGCAGAAGGAGCAAAGGGAATCGCTCAAGGAGCAGTTGCGCACGATCGAGGTCGAGCTCGTCCTCGGCAAGCAGCTCGCCACCAGGGTGCTCGCCTCGCATGGCGAGCTCGCCCACCGCGTCGCCAAGATGCGGCGCAAATTCGCGCGCCAATACGGCTTCGTGGTCCCCGAGATCAAGCTCTCCGACAGCCTCTCGGTCCCGCCGAAGAGTTACCAGGTGAAGATCCACGGCACGATCGTCGCCGCCCAGGAGATCCGCCTCGGCCAGCTCCTGGTCATCACTGGCGACGGGCGCAAGCCCGACGTGCCGGGCGACGAGGTGCGCGAGCCCGCTTTCGGGATGAAAGCGATGTGGATCGCCGAGACCTTCGCCAACGAAGTGAAGCGTGACGGCTTCAACGTCGTCGACAACATGTCGGCCTTGCTCACCCATCTCTCCGAGGTCATCCGCTCGAACCTCGCCCAGCTCCTCTCCTACAAGGATATGCGCGCCCTGCTCGACCGGCTCGAGCCCGAATATAAGCGCCTCATCGACGATATGTGCCCCTCGCAGATTTCCTATTCGGGCCTGCAGGCCGTGCTCAAGCTCCTGCTCGCCGAGCGCGTCTCGATCCGCAATCTGCATCTGATCCTGGAGGCGATCGCCGAGATCGCGCCGCATGTGCGACGCGCCGAGCAGGTGGCCGAGCATGTGCGCATGCGCATCGCCCCCCAGATCTGCGGCGATCTCGCCGATAACGGTGTGCTCAAGGTGCTGCGCCTCGGCAATCGCTGGGACCTCGCCTTCCATCAGGCGATCAAGCGCGACGCCAAGGGCGATGTCGAGTTCGACATCGACCCGCGCCAGGTGGAGCAATTCGGCGCCGAGGCCTCGGCCGCCGTGCGCGAGCGCATGGATCAGGGCCATGCCTTCGTGCTCGTCGCGGCACCGGATTCGCGCGCCTATGTGCGCATGATCATCGAGCGCCTGTTCACCACCTTGCCGGTTCTGTCGCATCTCGAGATCGCGCGCGGCGTCGAGATCAAGCCCCTGGGCACGATTTCGTGACGTCGATCGGGTCGACCACCATCCTGACGACCTTCGTGCTGTTCTGCCGCATCGGCGGTTGCCTGATGCTGATGCCGGGCTTCTCCAGCGACCGCGTGCCCGTGCAGGCCCGGCTGTTCCTGGCGTTTGCCGTGACCTTGACGTTGGCGCCGATCCTCCTCGCCAAGGTCGAGCCCAGCCTGCCCGACGACTCGCCGGTCACCATCGCGCGCGTCGTGCTCTCCGAGAGCTTGATCGGGGTCGTGATCGGCCTCCTCGGCCGCTTCTTCTTCCTGGCGCTCGAGACCATGGGGACCGCGAGCGCGATGGCGATCGGGCTCGGCAATGCGCTCGCCGCCGGGATCGAGAACTCGGACTTCACGCCGCCGCTCGTCTCCTTCATCACGCTCGCCGCCACCATGCTGTTCTTCGCCACCGACCAGCATTGGGAAGTGCTGCGCGGGCTCGCCGATTCCTATACGGCCTTGCCGGTCGCCGACGGCTTTACCGCGCAATCAGGTCTCATCCAGCTTGCCGATATCGTGGCGAAGACCTTCAACCTGACCTTGCGGATCTCGAGCCCCTTCATCATTTTCGGCATCGTCATCAACCTGGCGATCGGCCTCGCCAACAAGCTGACGCCGCAAATCCCCGTCTATTTCATCTCGATGCCGTTTGTCGTCGCGGGCGGTCTCTTCCTGTTCTATTTCGTCAGCAAGCAATTCTTCCAATTGTTCATGGCGGGCTTCGCCGCCTGGCTGGCGACGGGTTAGCGGCGGCGATGCAAAAGCGACTGCAATCGATCAAGCGCGTCATCGCTGTCCAGGAGCAATTGCGGCGCCTGGCCGAGGGCAAGCTCGCCGACCTCGCGCGTCGCGAGGCGGGCCTGCACACCTCGCGGCGCGAGCTCGTCGGCGCCCTCAATGAAGACCAGGCGCTGCATGGCCTGTTCATCGAGGCGATGGCGCGCCGCGTCACTTCCCTCTCCAAGGACCTCGCCAAGGTCGAGCGGGCCAAGGAGGTGCAGGCCAAGCATCTGCGCGAGGAGACGGGCCGCCTGAAGCGTGCCGAGCGAATCGCCGGCTCGCTCGATCGCGAATACCAGGCAGCGCTCGACAAGAAGGAGCTCGCCGAGTTGATCGACCACCTCGTGTCGCAAGGGACGCCGGAAAGCGGGCGATCGCTTGCGGTCGGCCCCGTTCGAGACGACGGGCCCACGCCGGAAGATGCAGGTGACGGTGCGCCGCAAAGTCGGCGCGCAAGCCTCCGGTAAGCTTAATCTTCCACAGTGGCCGCACATTCTGATCGGCAGCTTGTGCCAATGGGATCCGTCATTTGGCCATCAACCCACCCTCAGATATCGTGCTCGACGTGGCCAGGGCCGCAGACCCCCTCAAGCTGCAGGCGGCAGCGCTGAAGCTGACGGGCGCCGTCGACGATGACGGCAACAACTTCACGAGCCTCGTCGACGGCCTCGATCCCTCCCTGGCGTCGCGCCCGGCCGTGATCTCGACGCCCGGCCTCATCGGCCTGCAGTCGGATTTCGGGCCGAAGGGGGCGCAAATGGAGAGGTCGCCCGCACTTTCCGGCCCGGAGATGAAGCCCTATCGGGATTTCGAGGCCCTGGTGCTGCAGACCTTCGTCCAGAACATGCTGCCCAAGGATGCCGAGGGCATTTTCGGCCATGGGACGGCCGGCGAGATGTGGAAGTCGATCCTCGCCGAGCAGCTCGGCAAGCAGATCGCCAGGGCCGGCGGCATCGGCATCGCGGCCCAGGTGTCCAAGGCGCATCCCGGGGCTGCTGCTTCGGCCGGCCTCGATCGCGCCCCCTTGGGTCTCAAGAGCAATCTGGGCCTGCAGAGCAATCTCGCCCTCATGGCGCCCTTGGCGGCCCATTCCGACCAGCCGCCGCCCTCGGTCGCACCCCGCACGGCCGAGATCGCGCCTCTCGATATCAGCCCCAGAAATCTCAACCCCAAAAATATCAACCCCAAGGGTGATGTCTCCGCACCCGCAACACAGATACCTTGAGCCATGCTGCGTGAGCCCGCTATAACGACCGCCGAACCGCCAATGATGACAATCGAGGACGGCTTTCCGGGCGCCTCGCCGCCCTATCCCGTGGCCTTGTCGCTCGTCGGCGCGCGGCAGCCTTCCTCCGAACCGCCGGCGCCGGCGCTGTCGGCCTTCCTCGTCACCATCGATCGGCTCGAGCAGTTGATCGACCAGGAGACGCTGGAGCTGCGCAGCCTCAAGCCGATGGATCTGCGCGAGTTCAATCGTCGCAAGAGCCAGGGCCTGCTCGAATTGTCGCGCGCCATGCGCGGCCTCGGCGAGAGGGTGCGGGACGATAGGGTGCCGGAGCGACTCACCGAGCTGCGCGCCAAGCTCGACAACAACCTCTCGATGCTGCGCATGCATCTTCGCGCTGCCCAGGAAGTCACCTCGATCATCGCCCGCGCCATCCAGGACGCCGAGTCCGACGGCACTTACTCGGCCTCCGTCAGCACCAAAAGCCGGTAATCGTGCTGAAGCTCGTCCTGAGCGGATTATGGGCCTGCGCCATCACTCTGCTCGCCAGTTACGTCACCACCTACTGGCGGGCCGGCCAGGGCACTGCGCTGGCCCATGAGGAGAGTTTCTCCGGCCTCGAATTCAAGAAGACCAAGCCCATCAACGTGCCGATGATCGCCGAGGGCGTGGTCCAAGGCTATATCGTGGCGCAATTCAACTTCACGGCTCAATCCTCGACCTTGAAGAGGCTGCCCATTCCGCCCGAGATCTTCCTCCTCGACGAGGCGTTTCGCCAGCTTTACTCGGATGACAAGCTGGATTTCAGGCATCTCGAAAGGTATGACATCACGAAACTGACGAAGACGCTCGTCCAGAAGACGAATGACCGGCTGAAACTGGATCTCGTCAAGGACGTGCTGGTGCAGGAATTCAACTATGTGTCCAAGGACGACATGAAGAGATGATCGTCCCCATCATGCCCTTTCCGCATTCTCCGCATTCTCATTGCGCAGGCGATGCCGGTTTCCCCGGCGGACCCGCGACAGCCCGCCTATAGGGCGCGCCGGCTGTGGCGACCAACCGCATGACCTTCGTCGGCCTCCTGCTGGTGCTGCTCGGCTGGATCCTCCTGCTGTTCGGCGGCCAGCTCTCGCTCGTCGCCTCGAGCGCCATGGGGCGGCCTCTGCCCATCGAGGTGGACCCCGGCAGGATCGACGTGGCGCAAAGCCTGATCATGAGCGGCTTCGGCTTCGCGATCCTCGGAGCTCTGCGGGCAGGCGTGGGCACCTTGCGGCAATTCTTCGAGGCGGTGCTGCAACGTGCCGCCGCCGCCAAGGCGCAGCCGGCGCCTGCACCACCGAGCTCCGCCCGCGTCGATCCCGATGCCGTCGTCGAGCGCGGCTGGATCAGGGACCGGCCCTTCGTGCGCTACGCCGATGGCAGCGTCGAGGTCGAGACCCTGCTCGGCGTGCGCCGCTTCGGTTCCTTCGCCGATGCGGAAGGTTTCGTCGGCTCATGAGCGGCGTAGTGTCGCAGGCCTCGAGCGCCGCCTCTCCCTCGAGCCGGCTATACACAATTGGAGCGTCGCGGCCACTGTGAAGCCCCCACAAGACCACCCTCCCGCCTTAACCATGCGTATTAACCAATCACCGCTAAAATGAGGTTAAAACTCTTTACTTCATGTAACAAAATGTTAACTTTCGAGCCGCCCGGGGGGCGGGTCGCGACTGGAGAGTGTCGATGGGTGCGTTGGCTGTCATGCCCACTCCGAGTTTTGCCGATAGCGTGCTCGAGCTCGTCGAAAAGGTCGATTACCGGCGCGCCGACACTCCCGAAGAGAGAGAAGAGATCTACCGGCTGCGCTACGACGCCTATCGGCAGGAGGGCGCCATCGAGCCTAGCCTCTCGCGCAGCTTCTCCGACCATTTCGACACCGTCGACAACGCCTATGTATTCGGCGTCTATTACGAGGGGGAGCTCGCGAGCTCGATCCGGCTCAATATCTCCAGGCCCGACTCGCCTGAGATGCCCGCTCTTGGCGTGTTCAGCGATATCCTCCTCCCCGAGATCGAAGCCGGCAAGACGATCATCGATCCGACCCGTTTCGTGGTCGAGCCGGTGATTGCCCGCACCGTCCCCAAGATCTCCTATGCGACGGTACGGCTGGGCTGGATGGCCTGCGAATATTTCAACACCGACTGGGTGCTGGCGACCGTCAGGGTGGAGCATCAGGCCTTCTACAAGCGCATGTTCGGCCACAAGGCGATGTCGGAAGCTCGCGACTATCCGAGCCTGAAGAAGCCGATCTCGCTGATGGGCCTCGAATACGTCGCCGCCAAGGAGAAGGTGCATCAGCGCTACCCGTTCTTCCGCTCCACCTATTTCGAGCGCCGGATGCTGTTCGAGCGTGGCGAGCCGTCGCGTCGCGGCGTGCTCGAGCCGCATATGGAAGTGAGCGCCTGAAGCGAGCGCTCACCTTCTCCCGCCCAAGAGCGGGAGAAGGAGCTGCGCCGGCCTCAGCCCGCGTCGCGCTTCGCCAGCGTCCGCACCGCGCCATGCGCCATGATGAAGGCGCCGATGCCGAACAGCGAGCCCGCCGCCAAAGTTGCGGCGATCACGCCGAGCGGCCCCGCATAGTGGGCCCCGATCAGCGCGAAGGGCACGGTGCCGAGCGTGGCGCGACCCCAATTGATCGCGGTGGCGCGCAGCGGAAAGCCGAGATTGTTGAAGGCGGCGTTGGCGCAAAACAACAGGCCGATCCCGGCCCAGCCCGGGCCGCTCACCAGGCAGAAGAAGCGCGTGAGCTCGGCGGCCTGCCCGCTGAAATGAAAGGTCGCCACGATGCCCTCGCGCATCAGCACGAGCAGCACCCACATGGCCGCCACATAGACGAGCGTGCAGATGAGCGCGTCGTTCAGCACGCGATGCATTCGCGGGAACAGGCGCGCTCCCCAATTCTGCCCCAGCACCGGGCCGATCGAGCTGGAGAGCGCGAACAGCCCGCCGAAGGCGAGAGGCACGACGCGGTCGATCACGCCGCTCGCCGCCACGGCCGCGACCCCGTAATTGGCCATGAAATGCGTCAGCACCGCATTGGTGGCCGGCGTCGCGAGATTGGTCAGCATGGCGGGCAGGGTGACGCGGGCGAGCGGGCCGGCATCGCGCATGAGCGCGGCGAGGTTCGGGCGCGCCACGAGGCCATGCCTGGCCACCGCTCCCTGATAGCCGACCGCGACGTAGATCACCCGCGACAACACAACGGAGATCGCCGCCCCCGTCACGTCGAGACCGAAGCCGAAGATCAGGATCGGGTCGAGGATGGCGGTGGCGATGCCCCCCGACAAGGTCACCCACATGGCGCGCCGCGCATCGCCCGAAGCGCGCAGCACCGCCGAATAGGCCATGCCGACGGCAAGCAGCGGATTGCTGGCGAGCACGATCAGCAGATAGCCATGCGCGATATTCGCCGTCTCCCCCTTGGCGCCGAGGACGGCGAGGATCAGGTCGGTGAACGGCATGATGGCAATGGTGAGCGCGAGGCCGATCAGCGCCCCGAGCACCACGCCCGATCCTGCGAAATGGCGCGCCTGCGCCCGGTCTCCGGCCCCGAGCGCCCGCGACGCCAGCGCCGAGATGGCGATCATCAGCGCGATGTTGAACGACATCAGGAAGAACAGCACGACGCTCGCGAAATTGACCGCCGCGGTCTTCTCGGTCGAGCCGAGCCAGGACACATACATCAGCGACAGGAAATCGACGAGGAAGATGGCGATGAGCCCGACACCGCTCGCGAGCGACATGGCCAGCACATGGCGCATCGTCGAGCCTTGCGTGAAACGCGCTTGCGAGCGGCCGGGCTCTGCGGCAGGCGACGGCGCGTATTTGACCGCAGCTCCGGCCACGGCGCTGTTTCCTTCGGCTTCGATGGCGTCTGCGTCAGCGCCGGTCATGCGGGCGTCCTCGATCATCCTCGCATGCGGCATGCTGCAGAGGGTCGGATCCGGTTGGTTGGTCTGGGTCGCGCCTCTTTAGCCGAGAGCCGGGCCAGCGTGAAGCCGCATCATCGTGCCCGGGGAGTCGATCCGTCGCCGAGCTCCCGATCGGGCGCGAGATCACGGCTTCGACAGCAATTGCCGTCGCTCATGCGACGCCACGGCCCTTGACAGGCGCTGCGCAGCTCATCACCAGTCGGCCGGCCATTGCCGGAACCCTCGCTATGACTGCCGCCGAACGGCCCCGCCTTGATATCCTGCTTTGCGCGCCCCGCGGCTTCTGCGCCGGCGTGGTGCGGGCGATCGATGCCGTCGAGCAGGCGCTGTCGCTTTATGGACCGCCGGTCTATGTGCGCCATGAGATCGTGCATAATCGCTTCGTGGTCGAGAGCTTGAAGCGCAAAGGGGCGATCTTCGTCGACGATCTCTCCGAGATCCCGCCGACCTCGGCGCCGGTGATCTTCTCGGCGCATGGCGTGCCGAAATCCGTGCCGGAGGAGGCCGCGGGTCGGGCCCTGTTCGCCATCGATGCCACCTGCCCCCTGGTCACCAAGGTGCATCGCGAAGCCGAGGTTCATCACAAGCGCGGCCGCGGCATCGTCCTGATCGGTCATGCGGGGCATCCGGAAGTGGTCGGCACGATGGGGCAATTGCCGAAAGGCGCCATCACGCTGGTCGAGACCCTGGCCGATGTCGAGCGCGTCGCCCCCGCCGACCCGCAGAACCTCGCTTATGTGACGCAGACGACGCTCTCGGTCGACGATACGGCAGAGATCGTCGCGGCCCTCAAGCGTCGCTTTCCCGGGATCGCCGGCCCGCATAAGGAAGATATCTGCTACGCCACCACCAATCGCCAGGAAGCCGTGAAGCGCGTCGCCCCGATGGTGGATGCACTCCTCGTGGTCGGCTCGTCCAATTCCTCGAATTCGCAGCGGCTGCGCGAAGTCGCCGAGCGCGCCGGGTGCAAGATCGCGAGGCTGGTGCTGCGCGCCGACGATATCGACTGGCGCGAATTCGCCGACGTCAAGAGGCTCGGCATCACGGCCGGTGCCTCGGCGCCCGAGATCCTCGTCGATGAGATCATCCAGGCCTTCGCGGAACGCCACGACGTCAAGGTCGAGACGCTGTCGGCGGTCGATGAAAGCGTGTTCTTCCCGCTGCCGAGAGCGCTGCGGGACGACGCGGCCGCCTGAGCGTTCCGCATGGCCGTCTATACCGAGGTCCCCGATGAGGAGCTCAGTGCGTTCGTCGCCCGTTTCGGCATCGGCGACCTCTTGGCCGCCAAGGGTATCGCCGAAGGCGTCGAGAATTCCAATTACTTCATCCATACGAGCACCGGCTTTTTCTTCCTGACGCTCTACGAGAAGCGGGTGCACGAGGCCGACCTGCCCTATTTCCTCGGCCTCATGGAGTATCTGTCGGGAAAAGGCCTCGTCTGTCCGCGCCCCGTGCGCGATGTGCGTGGCGAGGCGCTCGGCCGGCTCGCGGGACGCCCGGCCGCGATCGTGACCTTCCTCGACGGCATCTCGGTCAGGCGTCCGACGGTCGCCCATTGCCGGGCGCTGGGGGAGGCTCTGGCCCGCCTGCATCAAGAGGGCGCCGATTTCACGATCGGCCGCAAGAATGCGCTTTCCGTCGAGGGCTGGCGTCCGCTCTTCGAGGCGGCGGCGCCGCGCGCCAACGGCGTGATGCAAGGCCTCGCCGGCGAGATCGAGGCAGCGTTGACGGAGCTCGAACGCGATTGGCCGCGCGATCTGCCGGTCGGCAATATCCATGCCGATCTCTTTCCCGACAATGTCCTCTTCATCGGCAAGGAGCTGTCGGGGGTGATCGATTTCTACTTCGCCTGCACCGATGCGTTCGCCTATGACCTCGCGGTCTGCCTCAATGCCTGGTGCTTCGAACCGGATTGCTCCTTCAACCGCACCAAGGGCCAGGCGCTGCTCGCGGGCTATCGCAGCCTGCGCCCCCTCGCGGCGGCTGAGCTCGAGGCCTTGCCGCTGCTCGCTCGCGGTGCGGCCCTGCGCTTCCTGCTCACCCGCCTGGTCGATTGGCTCAACGTGCCGCCGGGCGCCTTGGTCAGGCCTAAGGATCCGATCGAATATCTGCGCAAGCTGCGCTTCCACGCGCGTGTCGCCGGCGCCGCCGAATACGGCCTCGTCGCATGAGCGGCAAGGTCGTCATCTTCACGGACGGAGCCTGCTCGGGCAATCCAGGCCCTGGCGGCTACGGCGCCATCCTGATCGCCGGCAGCCACCGCAAGGAGCTCAAGGGCGGCGAGGCCGATACGACCAATAACCGCATGGAGCTGATGGCGGCGATCGCGGCGCTCGAGGCCCTCACCCGCCCTTGCGCGGTCGAGCTCAACACCGATTCGCAATATCTGCGGCTCGGCATCACCCAATGGCTCGCAGGCTGGAAGAAGAATGGCTGGCGCACGGCCGCGCGGCAGCCCGTCAAGAACGAGGATCTGTGGCGGCGCCTCGACCAGGCGGCGCAGCGCCACCGCATCGACTGGCACTGGGTGAAGGGCCATGCCGGCCATGACGAGAATGAGCGCGCCGACGAGCTGGCGCGCGAAGGTCTGAATGAGGCGCGAGCCGCATGACCCGTCCGGGCACGGCTAGTTTCGAGACGCACCTGGCGCAAGTCGCAGGCGAGGTCGAGCAGCGCCTCGATTCCATCTTGTCGTGCAAGTCCGCCGATCCCACCAGCCAGCATGATTGGCCCGACCGGCTGCGCGCCGCCATGCGTCATGCGGTGCTGGGCGGCGGCAAGAGGCTGAGACCCTTCCTGGTGATCGAGACCGCGCGCCTCCTCGGGCGCGCCGATCACGGCCCGCTCATCGCCGGCTGCGCGCTCGAGCTCGTGCATTGCTATTCGCTGGTGCATGACGATTTGCCGGCAATGGATGATGATGATCTGCGCCGCGGCCGGCCGACGGTGCACAAGGCTTTCGACGAGGCGACCGCGATCCTGGCGGGCGATGCCTTGCTGACGCTCGCCTTCGAGGTCATGGCCGGCGAGGAAGTGGATGCCGGCACCGGGACCCGCCTCGCCCTCACGGCCGCCCTGGCGCGGGCCGCGGGCGCCGCAGGCATGGTCGGCGGCCAGATGCTCGATCTCGCGGCCGAGAGCCTCGTGGCGCAAGGCCTGCCCCCTTACGCCGAAGCCGAGATCCGGCGCCTGCAGGCGATGAAGACCGGCGCCCTCCTCGCCTTCGCGGTCGAGGCGGGCGCCTTGCTCGGGAGGGCGGACGCGCAGGCACATCGTCGGCTCATCGCTTATGGGCAGGCTCTCGGTGCCGCCTTCCAGATCGGCGACGACATCCTCGATGTCGAGGCGACCGCCGAGGCGCTCGGCAAGGCGACCGGCAAGGACGCCGCCAAGGGCAAGGCGACGCTGGTCGCGGCCCTCGGCATCGCGCGGGCCAAGGCCGAGCGTGATCGGCTCGCCGGCCTGGCGATCGAGGCGCTGTCCGCTTATGGCGCAGAGGCCGAGTTGTTGCGCGAGGCTGCCCGCTTCACGGTCGAGCGGCGCAGCTAAGGGACCCGAGGAACAGATGAGCAGCGGCTGGATCGCCGGCGTCGATGGCTGCCGCGGCGGCTGGATCATGGCCAGAGAGCAGCTTGCCTCGCCGGGCCGGATCGAGATCGCCATCCATCCGGGGTTTGCGACCATCCTCGACCGGCACGATCCTCCCGCAGCGGTCGCGGTCGACATGCCGATCGGCCTGCCGGCCCGCATCGGCGAGGGCGGGCGCGGGCCGGAAGCGGCAGTGCGCCGCCTGATCGGCGCCAGGCGTTCCTCGGTCTTCGCCATCCCGTCGCGCGGTGCCGTCGAGGCGCAAGATTACGCCACGGCCTGCGCCATCGCGGCCGCGACCTCCGAGCCATCGCGCAAAGTGTCGAAACAGGCCTTCATGCTGTTTCGCAAGATCCGGGAAATCGACGTGCTGCTGCGCTCCGACTCACAGGGCATCGATCCGCCCTGGTCGGGGCGTGTCTTCGAGGCGCATCCGGAGCTCGCCTTCTGGCGGCTCAATGGTGAGCGCCCCTTGCTGCACCCGAAGAAGCTCAAGGGCCGCCCCAATCCGGACGGCATGAGCGAACGCCGGAACATCCTGCGCGCCGCCGGCCTGCCTGGCGGCATCCTGGAAGGCAAGCCTCCGCGCGGCGCCGCGACCGACGACCTGCTCGATGCGCTGGCGCTGCTCGCCATCGCGCGGCGCATCCTCGACGGCGGGGCGCAACCCCATCCGGAGCCGCCCGGCCGCGACGCACATGGCTTGCCGGTTGCGATCTGGGGGTGAGCGGCTCCCTGGGACCGCGACCGTCCCGGTCGCCCTTCTTCCCAGCGGCGCGCCAGCCTCGCGGGTCTCGAGGGCCGGCGAGACGCCGGCGGTCCCAAGGAAGCCCGCAGGCGGGGAGAGGTGAAGAGCGCGCCTGACGGCCAAGACGACGGGCCGAACTTCCGAAGGATTTTGCGTGATCGTCGTTGCGCGATCCGTCATGAACCTCGAAGATAGTTGAATAACGTAGCCACCATGAGAGGGAACGCCCGACCGCGATGTCGACCGTGCTCGAGACCAGGGATGCGACCATCCGCTTCGGCGGCCATGTCGCCGTCGACGGCGTCTCCTGCGGCTTCGAG
Source organism: Rhizobiales bacterium GAS188 (assembly GCA_900104855.1). Classification (NCBI taxonomy): domain Bacteria; kingdom Pseudomonadati; phylum Pseudomonadota; class Alphaproteobacteria; order Hyphomicrobiales; species Rhizobiales bacterium GAS188. Next base: position 2,857,569 of record FNSS01000001.1, on the reverse strand, counting down.
CGCGGCACGCTGACCGCTATCGTCGGCCCGAACGGGGCTGGCAAGACCACCTATTTCAACCTGATCTCGGGACAGCTCAGATTGAGCGCCGGCTCGGTGAGCCTGAAGGGCGAGGACATCTCCTATCTGCCGCCGGCCGAGCGCGCGAAACGCGGGCTTGGCCGCGCCTTCCAGCTCACCAACCTGTTCCCGAGCCTGACGGTGCGCGAGAATGTGCGGATGGTGCTGCAGGCACGCGCGCGGCGCGGCTTCGATATCCTGTCGCTCGCCGAGACCCAACGCGATCTGATCGATGCGGCCGATGCGGTGCTGACGCGCATGCAGCTCGGCGCCCTCGCCGAGCGGCCGGCCTCGGTGCTGTCGCATGGCGACCAGCGCAAATTGGAGGTGGCGCTGCTGGTGGCGCTCGAGCCTGACGTCTTCATGTTCGACGAGCCCACGGCCGGCATGAGCGTCGATGAGGTGCCGACCGTGCTCGACCTGATCGCCAGCCTCAAGATCGATACGACGAAGACCATCCTCCTGGTCGAGCACAAGATGGATGTGATCCGGGCGCTCGCCGACCGCATCATCGTGCTGCATCAGGGCCGCCTCGTCGCCGATGGCGAGCCGAAGGAGGTGATTGCCTCGGCCGTAGTCCAGGAAGCCTATCTCGGCGTCGCGGCCGTTGCGGCGGGAGGAACGAGGTGACGCGCCCTCTCCTGCAGCTCGGCGGCGTGCACACACATATCGGCCGCTACCATATCCTGCAGGGCGTCGATCTCGAGGTGCCGGAGGGCGAGATGACGGTGCTGCTCGGCCGCAACGGCGCCGGCAAGACCACCACCATGCGCACCATCATGGGCCTGTGGCGCGCCTCAGCCGGCACGATCCTGTTCGGCGGGGCCGCCATCGAGAAGGAGGCGACGCCGGTGATCGCGCGGCGCGGCATCGGCTACGTGCCCGAGAATATGGGCATTTTCGGCACCTTGTCGGTGCGCGAGAACCTGGTGCTCGCGGCCGCCAGCGGCCCCATCGATCCGGACCGACTGGAGCGGGTCCTGACTTTGTTTCCGCCGCTGAAAACCTTCTACGAGCTGCCGGCCGGCAATCTCTCGGGCGGGCAGAAGCAGATGCTGTCGATCGCGAGAGCCATGATCGAGAAGCGTCGGCTGGTGCTGATCGACGAGCCCTCCAAGGGGCTTTCGCCCTCGATGGTCAAGACGATGACCGAGGCGCTCGCCGAATTGAAACGCTCGGGCACGACCATCCTGCTGGTCGAGCAGAATTTCGCCACTGCCGAAGCGGTCGGCGACAAGGTCGCCATCATGGATGACGGCCGCATCGTGCATCGCGGCTCGATGGCCGAGCTCGTGGCCGATCGCGGCCTGCAGGAGAAGCTGATGGGCCTGTCGCTCGAGGCCCATCAATGAGCGAGGTCACGGCCACGGCGAAGCCCGCCCAAGGGGCGCTATCCGCGCTGCTGTCGGCGGCGCTCGGCCGCCAGGCGCCGATCCTCCTCTGCGCTCTCCTGTGCCTCATCGGCCTCATGGCCATCGGTGCCCCTTCCACCTGGCTCACCTTGACGATCGCCGGGCTCGCCATGGGGACCTTGATCTTCATCATCGCGTCTGGCCTCACCATCGTGTTCGGCCTGATGGACGTGATCAATTTCGGGCATGGCGCCTTCGTCACCATCGGCGCCTATATGGGCTATACGGCCCTTACGAAGCTGCCCGGGCTATCTGGCGCCGACGGGGCCTTGCCCAATCTCGCCGCCATTCTCGCCGCGGCCTTCGCCGCCATGCTGGCGACCGGCTTGCTCGGGCTTGCCTTCGAGCGAGTCATCTTGCGCCCGGTCTATGGCTCGCATCTCAAGCAGATCCTGGTGACCACCGGCGGCCTGATCATCCTGCAGCAATTGACGATCGTGGTCTTCGGCCCGGTCGCCATCCATCTCGACCGGCCGCCGCTGCTCAAGGGCGCATTGGTGTTCGGCCAGACCATCGTCGAGAGCTACCGCATCGTCGCCGTCATCGTCGGCGTCGCCTTGCTGGTCGGGCTCAAACTGCTCCTGTCGCGCACCAAGATCGGCCTCCTGGTGCGGGCTGGCGTCGAGGACAAGGAGATGGTCGAGGCGCTCGGCTATCGCATCAGGCGGCTGTTCGTCGGCGTGTTCGCGCTGGGCTCGGCCTTCGCCGGGCTCGGCGGGTTGATGTGGGGCCTCTATCAGGAGACGGTCGATGTGGGGCTGGGTTCCGAGACGCTGATCCTCGCCTTCATCGTGGTGATCATCGGCGGCTTAGGTTCCATCGAGGGCTGCTTCGTCGGCGCCCTGCTGGTCGGGCTGGTGGCGAGCTACACGGCGTATCTCGTGCCGAAGCTCGCCCTCGTCTCCAATATCGCGCTGATGCTGGCGATCCTGATGTGGCGCCCGCAAGGCCTCTACGGGGCGGGGAAGACGCGATGACGTCCTTGAGCCTGCCGCAGCGGCTGATCTCGGGCGACCGGCCGGGCAATGCGGTGCTGTCGGCGCTGCTCGTCCTGGTGCTGCTCGGCCTTGCCTTCACGCCCTTCCTGTTTCCCGGCGCCCGCCCGCTCGAGACCGCTTCCCGCATCTGCATCTTCATCGTGCTCGTCGCGAGCTATGATCTCTTGATCGGCTACACCGGTATCGTCTCCTTCGCCCATACGATGTTCTTCGCGCTCGGCGCCTATGGGGTGGCGCTGGCGCTCACCGGCCTTGGCCCGGGCTTCGCGGCGATCGGCCTCGGCATGCTGGCGGGAGCGCTGGCGGCAGCGCTCATCGGCGTCCTGCTCAGCCTCTTCCTGCTGCGCGTCAGGGCGATCTTCTTCTCGATGGTGACGCTCGCCGTCGCCGCCGCCTTCGCGGTACTGGTGTCGCAGCTCTCCTTCCTGACCGGCGGCGAGGACGGCTTGAGCTATGCGGTGCCGCGCTCGCTCACGCCGGCGTTCCGCCTCGTCGACGGCACGGTGCTCGGAGCGCGCATCGACGGGCGGCTGATCGCCTATTACGCGGTCTTCGCCATTTCGCTCGTGCTGTTCCTGATGATGCTGCGCATCGTCAATTCACCGTTCGGGCGCGTGCTGAAGGCGATCCGGGAGAACGGTTTTAGAGCCGAAGCCATTGGCTATGAGGTCGGGCGCTACCGCATGCTCGCCAATATCCTGGCTGCCGTGTTTGCGGCCCTGTCGGGAGGGCTTTTGGCGGTGTGGCTGAAATATACCGGGCCCGCCACCACGCTCTCGCTCGAGATCATGACCGACGTGCTGTTGATGGTGGTGGTCGGCGGCATGGGCACCATGTACGGCGCCGTCATCGGCGTGACGGTCTTCACCTTGATGCAGAACTACCTGCAGGATCTGATGAAGATGGTGTCAACGACGCAACTCCCGGTGCCGCTCCTCTCAGATCTCCTGAGCCCGGATCGCTGGCTGTTCTGGCTCGGCGTGCTGTTCGTCGCCTCGGTCTATTTCTTCCCATCGGGGATCGTCGGCTCGCTCAGGGCCTGGTCGCGGAGCGAGTGAGGCCTCCGACTGAAGCTCCCGAATGAGCCGGCTTGTTGCGCAACGTGATGTTGCCGGTGTCCCTGATGGCGCGTTGCGTTATTCGGCTGCCTCGATCAGCTCAATGTCTTTCTTCAGCAAGGTGTTGACAAGCTCGCTCAGCGGCACACCGCGTGCCTCGGCGCGTGCCGCGAGGAAGGCCAGCACCTCGGGATCGAGGTGAACCGGCGGCACCAGCGTCGCACCTGGGCGGTGGAACCGGCCACGCTCTGCTTTTGAAAAATCATACTGGTCCTTCATGAGCCCTCGCGATATTGGCGCGCCTCGCTTTTCGTCGGCCGTCTCGCCGATATGATCCGCACCCCGACCCGACCGGCCGCGGTCTCCCGCCAACTGTGCACAACCAAGAGAAGATTTCCACTGGTTGTTGCCCCTAAGGTGATCCAGCGCTCCTCCCCGATACTGTGGTCCGTGTCTAACATGGAGAGCGCGTGCGGGTCGCGAAACACCGTCATGGCCTCCTCGAAGGTCGCCCGATGCTTTGCAGCATTGCGTTTCGCCTTCGCCGGGTCCCAGTCGAAGTCGATCTGCATCGCTTAGAGCTCGCCTCGGAAGGTGGTCTGGTTGCGCAATTCGCCTGTCAGCATCCGCATCTTCCATGAGAGCGCACGCTAACCGTCGGGACCATATCCGGCAATGTTGCGCCTGGCGCCTTCAACCGCAATCGAGGCCGGTCTCGCCGTGCCTCGGCCGGGTCTCATGCCGATCGCATCAGCTCACGGGCCAGCCGCGCGACCTGATCGCGCGCTTCGAAATGCGGCATATGGCCGATGCCGGCGAAGAGATGCACGGCCACCTGGCCCGGTAGCCCCTGCGAGTGGCGGGCCGGGATGATGCGGTCATCCGAGCCGAACACGAGTTTCACCGGAATGGCGAGGTGCTCGAGAATCGGCCGCACATCGAAGGCCTGTGTGCCGTCGGGAAACAGGCGGGCCGAGATCTGCTCAAGCCCTTCCTGCGCCGACTCGGCTTGGCGTTGGCGCAAGGTCGCCTCGACGAAGGCCGATCCGAGCGCCGTGGGATCGGAGGCCAGCAGCCGCATCCAGGGCGCGAGGCTCGCGGCACTACGCGCCCGCAGGAAGCCCGAGATGAAGGCGCCGTTGATGTCCGGTCCGAGCCCCGCAGGCGCGACGAGGAAGAGCGAGCGCGCCGCGCTGCCTTCGCGTCCGGCGAGCGCCGTCGCCACCGCGCCGCCGAGCGAATGCCCGGCGAGATGCACGGCATCGAGCTTCTCGGCCCGCAGCGTCTCGGCGACCGCGGAAACCGTATCGTCGAAGCCGATCATGGGCCGAGCAGCGGAGCCACCATGGCCTGGCAGGTCGATGCCGAGTACCGGGCATTGCGGCCGGACCGTAGCCAGGAACAGGCGCCAGGCATTGAGATCGCCGCCGAAGCCGTGCAGCAGCACCAGCGGCGTGCCTTCGCCCTGGCGCAGCCATTGACGGTGCAGCTCGCCGCCTGACGCCGGCGCGGCGGCCGGCGTAGACTTGGTCTCGGCTCGGCTTGGCGCCGCGGCCGTGATGTCGGCTGCTTGCACGCGTCCTTTCGGCCCCGAGCCCGCGACGCTCGCAAGGTCGATGCCGTTGTCGCGCGCCAAGCGGCGCGCCATCGGTGTGGCGCGCGGCCAGGCCTCACCCGCAACCGTATCCGCGTGAGGTCCATGCGAAATTCCAGCCCCGTCTTTCGGCTTGGTCGCGGGTGCGCGGGCCGGCGCGGCCGGCTTCGTTGCGGTTTGCGAGTCGAGGCTGGGCGCTGTCCTTGCGGCCTCGCCCTCCGCATCGATCCAGGCCACCGTGCTGCCGACCGGTAGCGGCGTGTCGAGCGTGGTGGCGAGATCGCGGATGATGCCGGAAGCCGGCGCCTCGACCTCCATCGCGGCCTTGTCGGTTTCGATCTCGAAGATCGGCTGGCCTTTGGCGACGCTCGCGCCGTTCTCGACATACCAGCGCGAAATCCGCCCCTCCGCCATGTCCATGTCGACACGCGGCAGAATCACCTCGGTCGGCATAGCGCTCAGACCTTGCCGCAGACGAGGCGGCGCACGGCAGCGGTGATCACCGGCGTCTGCGGCACGGCGGCCTTCTCGAGCTCCGGATTATAGGGGATGGGGCATTCGGCGCCGCCAAGCCGCAGGATCGGCGCGTCGAGGAAGTCGAAGGCCTCGCTCTCGGCGATGGCGGCGCTCACCTCGGCACCGATGCCGAGCGTCTTGACGCCCTCATAGACGCAGACCAGGCGATGGGTGCGCTTGACGCTCTCGACCAGCGTCGCGGTGTCGATCGGGCGCAGCGAGCGCAGATCGATGACCTCGGCCTCGATGCCCTCCTGCGCCAGCTCTTCGGCGGCCTCGAGCGAGCGATGCACCATGATCGAGGTCGCGACGATGGTCACGTCGCGCCCGGCGCGCCGTATCTCCGCCTTGCCGATCGGCACCGTGTAATGGCCTTCCGGCACTTCGCCCTTCATCTTGTAGAGGAGCTTATGCTCGAAGATCATCACGGGATCGGGATCGGCGATGGCCGCGAGCAGGCAGCCCTTGGCGTCATGGGGCGTCGAAGGCTGCAGCACCTTGAGGCCCGGCACATGGGCGAACCAGGCTTCGAGGCTCTGGCTGTGCTGCGCGGCCGCGCCCGTGCCCGAGCCCGAGGGGAAGCGCATCACCAGCGGCACCGACACCTCGCCGCCCAGCATGAAACGGATCTTGGCGGCCTGGTTGACGATCTGCTCCATAGCGAGCGTGGCGAAATCGGAGAATTGGAACTCGAAGATCGGGCGCATCCCGGTCAGCGCCGCGCCGACCGCGACGCCGGCGGCGCCGAGCTCGGAGATCGGCGTGTCCATCACCCGGTCGCTGCCGAAGCGGTGCACGAGGTCGCCCGTCACCTGGAAGGCACCGCCATAGACGCCGATATCCTCGCCCATCAGGAAGACGCGCTCATCGGCCTCCATGGCGATCGCCATCGCCTCCTGGATCGCCTGGGCATAGCTCAATTCGCGAATGGGGGCATTTTTGGGGGCATTTTTGGCGGTCATCGGCGTGCCGCCTCAATCCGTATAGACATAGCGCGTCAGCTCCTCGACCGAGGGCGAGGGGCTCGCCTTGGCGAATTCGATGCCGTCGGCGATCTCGCGCTCGACATCGGCGCGGATCGCCTCGATCTCGCCGGCCGAAACGAGGCCGAGTTCGGCGAGCTCCGTCTCGAAGGCGTGGATCGGGTCGCGCGCCTGCCAGGCCTCGATCTCCTCCTTGGTGCGGTAGCGGTTGCGGTCCGAGCGCGAATGGCCGCGGATGCGATAGGTCTTGCTCTCGATCAGGGTCGGGCCTTCGCCGCGCCTTGCGCGCTCGACCGCATCGAAGGAAGCTTGCGCCACCTCGGCGAAGCGGTTGCCGTCGACGATCACGCCCGGCATCGCATAGGCCTGCGCGCGTTCCGCCACATCCCGGACGGCGGTCGAGCGCTCGGTCGAGGTCGACATGCCGTAGCCATTGTTCTCGCACACGAAGATCACCGGCAATTTCCAGATCGAGGCGATGTTCAAAGCCTCGTGGAAGGCGCCCTCATTGTTGGCGCCGTCGCCGAAGAAGGAGACGACCACCGATTGCCGCTTCTGCTTCTTCATCGACAAGCCAACGCCGACCGCGATCGGGATGCCGCCGCCCACGATGCCGTTCGCGCCGATATTGCCCTTCGACACATCGGCAATATGCATCGAGCCGCCGCGGCCGCGGCAATAGCCGTCCTCTTTGCCGAAGAATTCCGCGAACATGCGCGACACCTCGGCGCCCTTGGCGATGCAATGGCCGTGGCCGCGATGCGTCGAGGTGATGTAGTCGTCATCCGTGAGCGGCAGGCAGATGCCGACCGCGCTCGCCTCCTGGCCGATCGACAAATGCATCGTCCCATGCACGAGGCCGCGCATATAGGCATCCTCGGCGCCTTCCTCGAAGCGGCGGATGAGATGCATCTTGCGCAACGCCTCGCGCAATGCCTCGGCGGACAGGCGCCGGTAGATCGCCGGGCTGTTCTCGACAGCTGAGTTGTCGGGCGAGACCCGGACGCGGGGGGACTCGATCGTGTCGAGCGCCATGGTCAGCTCCTCTGCGCCGCGCGGGCACCCTGCTCTCGCGCCGGAAGAAAGCGCGCATCGCTCTGGTCGAGGCGGCGGCGGGTCTGCGTCACCACGAAACCGTCATCGGGCACGCAATTCTCGTAAGTGAGCTTCTCGCCGGCCTTGACCGGCTTCACGACCTTGGCGGCCTCGGCGAGGCCGAGCGGCAAGGCGCCCGCCTCGCGCGCCTCGATCCAGCGCATGGCGAAGCCGCGATAATCGCGCTCGCCGATCTTGCCGAGTTTCTGGCCGGGGCCGAGGTCGCGCTTCGCGACCGCCACGCATTCGGCGACCGGGTGATCGAGCGGCTGCATGTCCGGACGTTTGTGCATGACGGCGCGCACCGCCGAGAGCGGCGTCTCGAGGCTCGTCAGGTGATAGGGGCGCAGCAGCGCGTAGCAGGGGCCGGGCCCGACCTTGAGATCGCTCATGCGCTCGTTGACGCGCTCATGGCGCGGCTTGACGATGCAGAACACGCCGGGTGCCACGCCCTTGCCGATAGAGTAATCGACGACGCCGGAGCGCGTCAGGATGCCGCCATCCTGCTTGGTGGCCAGGACCTGGGCGAGCTCTTCGCGCGTCGCCGAGGGGCCATGCATGCCCGGCACGTCGGGCACGAGGCCGGTGGCGTTGGCGACCGCGACCATCTCGATCATCGTCTTCGAGCCGTCGACGAACTCGACCAGCATGCGCGCATTCATGTTGCGGGCGCGCGCCTCCGCCTCGTACTCCTCCGGCATGGCGTCGAATTTCAGGGGATTGTTCTTGCCCTTGCCGGCCGCCACGATCTCGAAGCCGAGGCTCTGGGCGAAGCCGATGAGCTCGAGCGTCGCCGCCGGCTCGTCGCCCGCAGCTCCCGTATAGACGACGCCGGCCTTCCTCGCCTCCTCCTTGAGGAAGCGGCCGATGGTGATGTCGGCCTCGACATTGAGCATCACCACATGCTTGCCGTGCCGCATCGCCTCGAGCGCGACCAGGGTGCCGATATTGGGGTTGCCGGTCGCATCGATCACCACATCGATGTGACCTGCAGCGCATAGCGCCTCGTAGCTCTCCGTGACCGCGACCTTGCCGGCTTCGATGGCGCCGTCGATGGCCGAAGCGGTCTCGGTCCGCACCACGTCGCCCGCCGCATGCCCTGCCATCAATGCCGCGTCGATCGCTGCTTGCGGGTGGATCTCCGAGATCGCGCCGATGCGCACGCCTTGCATCAGCGCCACCTCGACCACGATGTCGGTGCCCATCTGGCCTGCCCCGGCCAGGCCGATGGTGACCGGCCCGTGATGCTCGGCATAAGCAGCGATCTCAGCCGCCAAACCCATTTTGGCCAGACCCATTCCAGTCGAGCCATTTCCGGCCAAGCCTATTCCTGCATTGCCGTTGCCGACGATCTGATTGGTCATCATTCCCCGAGGGTCCCGGATGCCGCCGCCAAGAGCGCTGACCTATAGGCGCGCCTCATGTACATTTGTAGTTCCAAATGCTGGAATGTGCAAGCACTCGTCACAAGCGCCTAGGCGCCGTCAGTGCCCCAGAAGCCCCTGTCCGGCAAACAGCTTCTTGGTGGCGCGCCGCATGGCGGCGCGGCTTTCGGCCGAGTCGGGAACCCGCCAATTCGGCTCCTCGCCCACGAATTTGTCGAAGAAGGCAATGGCCATGGAGGGATCCTCGCGCACATTCTCCCGGTAGGACCACCAGAGGCGCAGATCGTCGGCGCATTTGGCGAGGCTGAGCGTCTCGCCGAATTCCTGCTGCACCACGGCGCTGAGCACGCTCAGGCAGTAATTGGTGTAGAGGAAGCCTTCCGGCCAGAAGCGCACGATCGAGCTCGACCAGGCGTCACCCACCGCGGCGCCTGTCGGTCGCGGGTCAGCTTCCGTCACCGGACGGACCCTCAGGAACTCGCGCAGCAGCAGCCCTGCCGCGAACAAGGTGAAGTCGCGCCGGTCGAGCGCCGCATAGGATTTCTGCCGGTTGAAGGCTTCGATCCAGTTGAGGAAGACCTCGGTGAGGCGCCGGTCGTCGATCTTCAAGACGACGCCGTGATGCTCCGCGATCAGCGCCGCATCGCGCCGGAACGAGCTCTTGAACCAACGCAGATGCCGGACCTGATGGCGCAGATCCGCCACGCCCGTCAGTTCATCCGTGAGGCCGAGCTCCATATCCACCGATCCCGAATTCGCCGCCGGGACAACCATTCGTCGCGGCGCGCGCAAGGTCAACCCGGCAAAACTCCAGGAGAGATTCCAGGCCGGTTTCCGTGATGCGCGGAAAAGAACACATTGACATTCGAAAAGACAAATATTCTAATTTGCCCTCAAGCTCCAAATGCCTTCACGCTTCCAGGGGCGGAAGCTCGCGGGGCAGGGATGGGAGCGCAACCGGCCGCGAGCCGGCGGGGATCTAGGCGTGCAACTCTGGCAGATAGCGCTGATCGTCTTGGTGATCGCCTGGGGCCTCCAGGCGCTCGGCACCTTCGTGCAGATGCGCCACTATCGCGAGGTGATGGGCGCCATCACCCGCCAATGGTCGGACGGCTATCTTGGCGCCGGCAATGCGCGCGCCGCCTTCGGCAAGGGCGTCATCCTGCTGCTGGTGCTCGGGCCCGATGCCCGGGTGCGCCGGCTTCTCGTGATGGAAGGGCGCAGCGTGCTGGCCAAGTTCAAGCCGCTCGGCGAATTCGAGGGCCGTGCTCTCGACGAGTTGCGCTCCGGCGCGGTTTTCGGTGCCAACGGCAAGGGACGCGAGACGGCGCTGGCTCAGGCGATCGCGCAGATCGATAAGGCTCGCGCCGCACGCCAGGCGACGGAAATCGCGGCGCCGCACGCGGCCGCCGTGTAGCGGGTCCGAGGCAAAGTTCGAGGCAAAGTTCGAGGCAAGACGTCGGCCATTCGAGAGCCGGCGCAGCGAGGAAGGGGACGCGACATGGTGATGATGATGATGGCGCAATCGACGGAGTTCGTGACGCAGGCATTCTCGCTTGCGGCGCTGCATGCCGACGCGCCGGTCCACGCGATCACGTCCTTCGTGCAAGGCGGGCTTTGGGCGCAATCGATCGGCCATGGCGCGATGCCGCAACTCGCCGAGCATGGCGCGAACCTCATCGTGCTCGCCCAGAACACGCCGCCGGCAGGCGACGCTGCCAGCTATGCCGAGCGCGTCAAGCAGGTGAGCCAGGAGCAGCATCTCGGCTGGCTGACCTTGATCGGCACGCATTTCATCGGCGTGTTCCAGAAGGGCGGCCAGGTGTTCGTGGGCTTCGTCACCGGCATCATCCCGACGCTGGTCGTGCTGATGACCGCTTTCTACGCCGTCACCGGGCTGATCGGCGAGGAGCGCGTGCACGGCTTTGCCCGGGCGGCCGGCCGCGTGGCGCTGACGCGCTACACCGTGTTGCCGCTGATCGCCGTGTTCTTCTTGACCAATCCGATGGCCTACACCTTCGGCACCTTCCTGGAGGAGAAGCACAAGCCGGCCTTCTATGATTCGGCCGTCTCCTTCGTGCATCCGATCCTCGGCCTCTTCCCGCACGCCAATCCCGGCGAATATTTCGTCTGGGGCGGCGTGCTGGTGGCGCTGCTCGAGCTCGAGAAGGCCGGCAAGGTGCCGGCCAATTACCATGTCACCGTCGCTATCTGGTACTTCATCGTCGGCCTCGTGGTGATCCTGCTCAAGGGCATCGTCACCGAGCGCATCACCGCCTTCATGGCCCGCCGCCAGGGTGTGGAACTATGAGCGGCGGGGCAGGGAAGGCATCCATCATGGCTGAGAAGCAATTCAAGGCGGTGCGCATCGATGCGGGTCCTGGCGGCTGGGGCGGGCCTCTGGTGATCACGCCCGATGCACAGCGCGACAAGATCGTGGCGGTGACGGGCGGCGGCATCCCGCCGGTGGCGCTCAGGATCGCCGAGATGACGGGGGGCACCGCGGTCGACGGCTTCAAGGCGCCTCCGGTCGAGGGCGAGATCGCCTGCGTGGTCATCGATTGCGGCGGCACGGCGCGCTGCGGGGTCTATCCGCGCAAGCGCATCCCCACCATCAACCTCACCCCGGTCGGCCAATCGGGGCCCCTCGCCCAGTTCATCACCGAGGACATCTATGTGTCGGGCGTGACCTCGAACAGCATCAAGCTCGCCGATGGCAGCGCTGCTCCCGTGGTCGCGAGCGCCGCGGGCGCGAGTGTGGCCGCAGCGAGCCAAGCCGCCCCGCCCCCCGACGGGCAAGGCGGGCTCATCGGCATCATCGCCGGCATCGGCCGCATCATGGGCCGTTTCGTCAACGTGTTCTTCAATGCCGGTCGGCGGACCATCGATCAGATCATCCGCAACGTCCTGCCCTTCATGGCCTTCGTGACCATGCTGATCGGCCTCATCCTCTATACGGGGATCGGCGACCTGCTGGCCGCCCCGATGGGGCCGCTCGCCAACAACATCGTTGGGCTCGTCATCATCTCGGTGATTTGCGGCCTGCCCTTCCTGTCGCCGATCCTCGGACCTGGCGCCGTGATCGCCCAGGTGATCGGCGTCGCCATCATCGGCCCGCAGATCGCGCTCGGCACCATCGCGCCGCATATGGCTCTGCCGGCGCTGTTTGCCTACAACACACAGGTCGGCTGCGATTTCGTGCCCGTCGGCCTGGCGCTCGGCGAGGCGAAACCCAAGACCATCGAGATCGGCGTTCCGGCGGTGCTGGTGAGCCGCCAGGTCATGGGGCCGGTCTCGGTCCTGATCGCCTGGCTCGCAAGCTTCCTGATGTGAAAGAGAGCAAGACGTGACGGTCTTCTACGCGACAACCATTACCGAGATCGGGCCGGAGGCGCGCGATCTCATCGGCGGCGGCATGCTCATCCTGTTTGCTGCGGGTGCGCCGCCGGAGCTCGCCGAGATCTCCGTCCTGCATCAGGTCAAGAGCGGGCCGACCGTGGCGGCTCCCACGGTCGGCTCCGAGCTCAGGATCGGCTCCGTGTCGACCAGGCTCACCGCGATCGGCGAGACGGCCTGGAAGAAGGTCGCAGATCTCGGCCATGTGGTGATCAACTTCAACGGCTCCATCGAAACCGGGCGGCCGGGCGAGCTCTATGTCGCCCCGGTCGATCGCGAAGCGCTGGCCGCTGCCATCGCGGTCGGCGCCGAGATCTCCATCTCGGGCTGAGGCCCCAGCGCGTCAGGGCCGGGTTCGGCTCTGCCATCCATGCCTTTTGCAAGCAGGTGGTGCAAACGCAGCCACCTCTAACGGAATGTAGGAAGGCGTGGATGACCGGACCGAAGCACGGTCACGACGCGTTACCGCGAGACAGCGCGTCGAGACCGGCGCTCCAATGAAGGAAGGGACATGATGGCGCTCGAGCGCAAAGCATGGATTCAGCGCAAGGCCTGGGTTCGGGTGCGGGAAGGCTTGCATGCGCGGCCGGCGACCGAGTTCGTCAAGCTCGCCAAGAGCTTCGCTTGCGACCTCGAAATCCTGCGCGACGGCCGCGCCGCCAATGCCAAGAGCTCGGTGAAGCTGATGTTGCTCGGCGTCAAGGAGGCCGACGAGATCATCATTCGGGCCGAAGGCGCCGACGCGCAAGAGGCGGTCGAGAGGCTTGTTGCCTTCATCGAGACCCCGGAGGCCGGCCATATCCCGCTCGGAGCTGCGGCCGCTGCTAACAGCATCTCCGGTCTGGGATTCGCTGCGTCTGCCCCACAGGGTGATGCTTCGCCGACCGGGAGGGGTGTGCCGGCGAGCGAAGGCACGGCCCTTGGGCCCGCCTTCGCGTTTTTCGCGGAGCCTGTGCAACCCGAGTCCTGCCGGCTCGCCGAGAACGAAACCGTGGACGAGATCGCGCGCTTCCGCGACGCCTTAAACAGTGTCATCGCGGCTTCGCGCGACGCTTCCACCGCGCCGCGGCCGGCCAACGAGCAGGACGCCATCATCGCGGCGCTGGCGGAGCTCGCGCGCGACGCGGAATTCGCCGGCGCCATCGAGGCGCGCATCGGCGGCGGCCTCGATGCGATCTCGGCAACGCTCGATGTCGGCGCGGCGCTTGCGGCGCGCTTCGGGCGCATCGACGATGCCTATCTGCGGGCCCGCGCCGAGGATGTGCGGGGTCTGGCGCGTGCCATCACATTGGCGCTGTCGGGTCGCGCGCCGGTGACGCTTGCCGAGCTGCCGCAAGGCGCCGTCATCGTGGCCGAGGAGCTCAGCGCCATCGATCTCGCCAAGGCGCCGCTGCAACGCGTCGCCGGCATCGTGTGCGTGACAGGCGCCGCCACCTCGCATGTGGCGATCCTGGCGCGCACTTACGGCATCCCGGCGGTGCTCGGCTATGGCGGGGATGTGGCCCGGCTGCGCGGCGTCGCCAGGATCGGTCTCGACGGCGCCACGGGCGAAGTCTTCCTCGATCCGGATGAGGCTGACGCAGCGCGCCTCGAGGCCCGCATCGCCGAGGAGCAGCGCGAGCGTATTGCGCTCGACGCCTTCCGGAGCGCCGAGCCGCGAACGCGCGACGGACGATTGATCGAGATTGCGGCCAATCTCGGCTCGTTGAACGAGATCGATCAGGCGCTGGGCGCCGGCGCCATGGGGGTCGGCCTGTTCCGCACCGAGCTCCTGTTCATGGAAGGCAAATCGCCGCCTTCGGAAGACGAGCAGGAAGCCGTCTACGCAAAGCTCGCTTCGGCCTTCGCGCCGCATCCGGTCATCGTGCGCACCCTCGACGTCGGTGGCGACAAGCCGGTGCCGGGCATCGACTTCCCGGCGGAACATAATCCCTTCCTCGGCTGGCGCGGGGTGCGCATGTGCCTCGATCGCCCCGACATCTTCAAGCCGCAGCTCAAGGCGCTGCTGCGCGCGTCGCTGAGCGGCAACATCAAGATCATGCTGCCCATGGTGGCCGATATCGAGGAGGTGCAGCGCACCAAGGAACTCCTCACGCAATGCCGTGCCGAGCTTGCGGAACGCGGCGTTGCGTTCGGCGAGCCTGAGCTCGGCATCATGATCGAGACGCCGGCCGCCGCGCTTTTGGCGGCCGATTTCGCCAAGGAAGTCGCCTTCTTCTCGATCGGCACCAATGACCTTGCCCAATATGTGATGGCGGCCGATCGCCTCAATCCGCTCGTCGCGCATCTCAACCGCGCCGATCATCCGGCGGTGCTGCGGGCCGTCGATCTCGTCTGCCGCGCCGCCCGCAAGGCCGGCATCTGGGTCGGCGTCTGCGGCGAGGCGGCGGCACGTCCCGATCTGATCGCGACCTTCATCCGCATGGGCGTCACTGAGCTCAGCATGAGCCCCTCATCGATCCCGCGCGCCAAAAAATGCGTGACGGAAATCTGAGGTGTTCACGGTCCGGCGCGCATCGATCGGGTTCGCGCAAACCCCTTATCGCTATCGGACCGCTATCGAACCACAGGCCGTTGCACGGACACCTTGCCGCTAGTGCCGACGAGGTCGAGATCCAGCGTCACCCGACGCGCCAGCAACCGTGGCGTCAGCGTCCGGCCAGGGCCGCTTTCGAAGCCCACGATTCCGGCGCGTTCGAGCTTCTTCAATGTGCGGGAGAGATTCGATTCCTTGCGACGAACGAGTGAGGCGAGCTCACGCATGGAATTGAGCCGCACTGTGCCAATGATCTTCAGCATCTCCAGGTTCTCCGGAGATAGGAGCTTCACCATAGCCTCGGGCGAGGTCTCCGCCAGGGCGGCCTCGGCGCTTGCCTTGCTGTCGAACCAACGCTTGGGCGTGTCCGCCGCAGTGGCGGGATTGGCGACGACACGCTTCGTCCACCGCATGAATTCGCCGACGGTGCCTATCTTATAGGTCATTGGGGATTCGCCTTTCCGTCGTCACGCGTTTCACTTCTCGCCAAAAGTCCTCGAGCAACTTTGCCGCCGTCGTGAATGCATAGGGGCGACCCGTATCGTTCCCAGTCCGATGCCAATGGTCGTAAGCGGGCGAGCCCTTGACGAATCGTCCGCCCGGCCGCTCGACTGCGTGGGCATTGTCGAAGCGCACTTAAGGCTCACCATCCTTGGGGCGAAACACCAGCGCGTAGCTGATGCCGTGCGGGCGTTCCGGCGTGACATCCGTCCGCTGCGCCATGAATTCGACCACATACCCATCGGCCGCCTCGAAGCTTGCGCCATCCAGCGAGAGCAGCACTTCGAGTTCGTCATAACCCGGCATCTTATCTTATCCGCACAAGATATATCATGATCGTCGAGTCATTCAAGCTCGGCTATCGTCGCGAGGATCACAAAGGCGTAGATGGCCTGGCCAAGCCGAGACCGAACGGAGGGCGGAGGGTCTAATCGAACGACCATTGACAAGCCGCCCGATGGGGCGCGGCAGGGACTGCCCCAGACCTCAGGATATTGACGCCGCCAACGCCTCAGCCTCGATCCGCTTGATCCAGTCGCTCTTGCAGGCGCCGTAGGCATGGGAATCGTCCGGGTGCAGCGCGCGGCAACGGGCCTTCTCGAGGTCGTAGGCCCGCGCAACACCGGGCCGATTCCGCAAATAGTCTCGGAAGGCGAGATGGCGGTCGATCTCGGAATTGCCCTTCCCGAAGCAATGAAGCTGGATCAGGCGTCGACCGGTGGCGTGATCATCCTTTGTGCAATAGCGCCGCCCCGGCAAACCATATTCGCCCCACCAGACATAGCCCAAGGCTTCCAGGCTCCCTCGGCGCCCGTCCAGCTCGTCAAGTTCGGTGACGACGGGGAGGAGGTCCGGGATTGGCTTGGCCGAAATGTCGGGAATCGATGTCGATCCGACGTGGTGCACGGCTACCAGAATTGAGCCGAGCGCGGAGGCGAGCACATCGCACTCAACCTCGGCGGCTTGGGCCCAGCGAGAATCATGGGGCATGAGCTCGACTCGGAAGGGCGCTGGCATCGTCTCCTCTCCACTGAACTTGGTTCGTCGCCAATGTTCGCAACAAACCGACATAGCAGGCGCCGCCGTGGGGATCGATGGTCCGCCATCTTCGGTTCGCGCAGAACGACGAACGGGCCGTGCAGCGCCGTCAGATGAGTCTGGAAACCCCCGCCGGTCTCGGCAATAATCCAAACCACGGGTGCCTACCATGGCAGCCCGCAATCGGTTCGCCTCCATTACGTCACGGAAGACGCTCCCCATGCCTCACCATATCGGTATCGTTGCCTGCTCGGCCGAAGGCGCAGCTCTTTGCTATCGGACCATCTGCGTGGAAGGCGCTGAGCTGCTCGGCCGGCACGCCCATCCCGAGGTCTCGATGCACACGCATTCGCTCGCCGATTACGTGAAATGCCTCGACCGCGATGACTGGCAGGGCGTGGGCGAGCTGATGCTGTCCTCCGCAGAGAAGCTGGCGAAGATCGGTGCCGATTTCCTGATCTGCCCCGACAACACCATCCACCAGGCGCTTCCTTACATCGAGCAGCGATCGCCGCTGCCTTGGCTGCACATCGCCGAGGTCGTCGCCGCAGAGGCCGTCGAGCGCGGCTTTCGCCGTCTCGGCCTGACCGGAACCCGTTGGCTCGTCGACAGCGAAGTCTATCCCGGGAAGCTCACAGCGCGCGGATTGGAGTATCTGCGCCCGAACACTGCCGAACGTGCAGAGATCAATCGCATCATCATGGATGAGCTGACTTACGGCGTCTTCAAGCCCGAGGCGGTCGCCGAATTTCAACGCACCTTCGGGCGGATGAAACACGAGGGCTGCGACGCCGTCATTCTCGGCTGCACCGAGATCCCGTTGATCATGAACGACGCGAACTCTCCGCTGCCGACGCTCGATTCCACACGCTTGCTGGCGCAGGCGGCGCTGCGTCGCGCGGTGCAAGGCTCAGCTGCGACAGCGTAAGCGGAGGCCCGACGCTCCGGCGGCAGAGCTTGGGCAGGCGGCGCTTCGAGAAATGAGATATTTGGACGAAGAACCGCGCCGCGCCTCTCATTCTCTGCATTCATCTGTGGCATTGAAGCAACAGAGCAGTTTTGTTTTGAAGTACTCGCATTCAGGCCGTTGCGTTTTCTTTCCAGTCGCTGCATAGACGCGGCCCTTCGCTCAGCCATGTGTCCGGGCTCGTGAGATCCCGGCTGGCGCGGGCCGCTCTGCGGCTTCGTGTTCCGCTGAACGAAGAGACGATCGTAGCTCAACGGTAGAGCGCCGGGATGTCCCGGAGGTAGCTGGTTCGAGTCCAGTCGATTGTGCCAACAGGATAGCTCAGTAGGGTAGAGCAGGTGACTTCTAATCATCGTGTCGCGGGTTCGAATCCCGCTCCAACGCTCCGGTTCAGCCTGATAAGCTGATTACCTCTCAGGGGACCGGACGCGCACTTCAGTCGCGGTCCGGCCGTTAGCCGCAAGGCTCTTCGATCGTACCTGGACACCGTGAGATCGGCCCTGCGCCGCGGCGGATACCGCCTGCGCCGGATGCCGGGTCCGCTATTCGACCGCTGCGCCACGGCGCGGTGATCGCTGTCGCGCGCCCGTCCTTCAGGCAGGCTCAAGCCTCGGCCCGTCCTTCGCACGGGAAGACGCGTCCGGAACCCGCATCCTGTCCCTGAAGCCAAGGCACGCGGCTCTACCGCGTGGCCCAGAAAGGAGACGTGCCATGAACCGGCATCTGATGTTGCGTCTGACGGTGAAGGATGGCGAGCGCGCCCTCCTGTCGCGCAACGGCCGGTTGGAGCGAGTGCTCGAACCCGGACGGCACCGTCTGTTCGACCCGTGGGGCGAGTACACGGTCGAAACGCATCAGGCGACGCGGGCGGAATTCCCTGCCGAGCGTTACGCCGTGCTGAAGGCCGGGCAGCCGCAGATCGCGGCTGAACTCTTCGAGGCGGTCGAGACGAGGGCGAATGAGATCGCCATCGTGAGCCTCGACCGGCGCCCGCATGTCCTGATGGCGCCGTGGCAGGTCCGCGTCTTCTGGAAGGTCGCGACCAAGGTCGATGTCGAGCGCATCGACATTGCGAGCGAGCCGAAGGTCGAGGCGCGTCATCTCGCCATGATCACGCGCGAGCGCAACCTGCTCGTCAGCGAGGTCGTGGTGGAGAACCACGAGGCTGGCCTGCTGCATGTCGAGGGGCGGCTCGTCGAGCGCTTGCCGCCCGGCCGGCACGCCTACTGGACGGTCGGTCGGAAGATCGAGGTCAAGCGCCTCGATCTGCGGCCGCAGGCAGTCGAGATCACGGCGCAAGAGATGCTGACCAAGGATCGCATCGCGCTGCGCGTGACGCTCACGGCCTTCCGCCGGATCATCGATCCGGAGCGGCTCGTGGCCACGGTCGCGGATGTGGATGCGTGGCTGTACCGTCTGGTGCAGTTCGCGATCCGCGAGGCGGTTGCCGGACGCACGCTCGACGAGGTGCTGTCGGCCAAGAGCACGCTCGACGAGGAGCTTCGCGTCTTCGTGCGCGAGCGCACCTCGGAGGCGGGTGTCGAAGTGACGGAGCTCGGCGTGAAGGACGTCATCCTTCCCGGCGAGATCCGCGAGCTCGTGAACAAGGTGGTGGAGGCGGAGCGGACGACCAAGGCCAACCTCATCCGCCGCCAGGAGGAGACCGCGGCGACGCGTTCGCTCCTCAACACCGCCAAGCTGATGGAGGAGAACCCTCTCCTCTTGAGGCTGAAGGAGCTCGAATCGCTCGAGCGGCTGGTGGAGAAGGTCGGTCGCATCGATCTCCATGCCGGCGAGGGGCAGGGCTTCGACGCGCTCCTGCACAAGCTCGTGCGCCTGAAGGCGCCCGAGACGACCTGATGGCGGAGGGGCTGTCGAGATCGGCGGCCCCTCCGTTCGACGTGTCGCGGGTTAGTCTCTGTGAGGCCACTCAGAATTATGCAAAAGGCGCTCTCTGCGACAGATCCCGGCGAAGACATTCGTTCAGCCGCTCGACGGCGGCCGTCGCCGAGGTGGGATTGCGCAAGATGCCGATCTCCAGCTCGTCGAGCGGCGGCAGCCCTTCATTCTCGCCGATGACGCGCAATGAAGGGGGCACGCTGCACTCGCAAAGCCCCGCGACGGCGAGCCCGGCCTGGACCACCGCGATGAGGCCGAACAGGCTCGGGCTCGAATAGGTGCAGCGATAGGAGCGGTCCGAATCGCCGAGCGTCCGCAACACATTGAGGCGGGCGGCGCAGCCGGGCTCGAACAAGGCGATCGGGACCGGGTCGTTCTCCCAGGCGACATGATGCGGCGAGGCCACCCAGACGAAGCGCTCCCGCCGCATCACTTCGAGAGGCTGGGTCGGCAGGCGTGTGACGATGGCGAGATCGAGCCGCCCCTCCTCGATGGCGCGCACCAGCGCGCTCGAGGGCTCGCAGATCAGCTCCACCGTCACAAGCGGATGCTCGGCCGCGAAGCGCGACAAAGCGGGCGGCAGCAGGAAAGCCGCATAATCGTCCGGCACGCCGAGGCGGACGAAGCCGGCCTCTTCCGGTCGGGTGACGCTCGCCCATGCCTCATCCGATAATTTGAGCAGCCGGCGCGCATAGGTCAGGAAGCCTTCGCCGGCCTGGCTCGGCGTCACCGAACGCGGGGTGCGAATCAGGAGCTGCTTGCCGACAGCCTGCTCCAGCCGCTGCATCTGCATGCTGACCGCGGATTGGCTGCGCCCGATGCTTGGCGCGGCATTCGAGAAGCTGCCGCTTTCGACGACGGCGACAAAGCTTCTCAAGAGGTCGAGGTCCAGAGGCGCGCTCATGTCGCTATCAGCATAACGAATAGCAACCTTCAAATCTATTCGTTTGCCTGAAGCAAGGCCCGCCGCTAACGCAAATCCCACATTCGCGTGAAGGGGCCAGCATGGGAGAAGCGCCGACAGCCCGGTTTCCGGATCTGCGATGACGGTCGTCTATGGCCGCTCATGGCGCGCCTGCGCCGCGTCACGGCAGGAAGGGCAGGACCTCCGCGAACTCGACCGTCAAGGCCGCGACCGGATCCTCGGCCTCGAGCGCGGTCGCAAAGCGCTCGAAGCGCACATCGACCACCGCATTGGCGCTCTCCAGGATCTCGGAACCGGCCGGAAGCTCGGCCTGCTCATGGGTCGAGGCGATCGCGGTCGAAAGCCCGATCACCGCGAAGCAATAGGCGTTCGGCGAGGCGAGGAGGCCGCGCGGCAGCGCCGCATCCGCCATGGAGAGGTCGATCTCCTTGATAGGGCGCGCCGCGACCAGGCCGCAGGCCAAGGCCGCGCAAAGGCGCACCCGCTCGGCCTCGCCGGCAAGCATTGGCCGTTCGCAGACGCTTGCGACGAGATCCGCTTGGCGCGTCAGCACCGCGTCGCGGGCCCGTCCGATGGCATGCTCGAAGATCAGCATGTTGTTGAGCCCGAAGCTGCGCAACAGCGCCTTCACGGCGTGATAATGGGTGCGCGCGAACAGCCGCTCCGCCGCCTCGTCCCGGGCCGCATCGCCGGGCCGGAAATAAGCCGAGACCGGTCGCGGAAAGACGATGCTGTGCCCGATATCGCGAGCCGGCGAGACCAGCGCCAGCGCCCCGCTCTCGACCTCGGTGAAGACGCTGTCGACGAAGCGCGCCATATGGCTGCGCCGCCTGCCGCGCGGCATCATGCGGTCGAAGGCCGGCTTCGCCCCGGCATCACCGAAGGCGGAGGCCCGCGATGACTCCGCCTCGCTGCGGATCGCGTAGCGGAGATTGCGCACCGCGTCCTTCACGGACAACACGATATCGTCGGTCAAATGCCGCATCGAAAACCTGGGAATGGATGAAACATGACCGTTTCAGCATAGCACGTACTGGGCCGAGGGTCACGATGAAGGCTCGCGGCCATAGGACGGTTGCGGCGCTCGGCAGGCGGGATGTGGCGCCGTTTCGCGACCGCCTCTTGCACGGGCGGAATTTCCTTGTACTGCATGGGGATCGGGAGCAGGAAGGCATGGCGAGACGCAAGGCGAGATCGGAGCCGGCCGGGGCGGACACGGAGCTCGATGTGTCGGATCTCGGCACCGGGCGCCGCTCCGCGCGACTGAGATTGCGCGCCGCCTGGATGTATTATGTCGAGGAGATGACGCAGAACGCCATCGCCGAGACATTGGGCGTCGGGCGCGTCACGGTGGTGCGACTGTTGAGCGATGCGCGGGCCTTGCACGAGGTGCGCGTATCGGTCAGCCGCAATGTGGCCGAGCTCTTGCGGCTCGAATTCGAGCTGCAGCGGGTTTTTGGGGTGACGGAGGCGATCGTCGCGCCGGTTTCGAGCAGCGCCGCCGACCCGACCTTGCCGATCGGCGCCGCCACCGGGGACTATATCTCCAAGCTGTTGCGCAGCGACATGAAGATCGGGCTCGGCTGGGGCCGGACGCTGATCAACTCCTTGCCTTTCATCAGCGAGAAGCAGGTGAGCAATCTGTCGGTGGTGTCGCTGCTCGGCGGCATCACCAAGACCCGGCAGTACAACCCCTCCGAATTCGCCTGGCAGTTCTCGCGTCTGTTCCATGCCGATTGTTATCTGATCGCCGCCCCCGCCTTCGTCGACAGCGTGGCGACCAAGCGGGCCCTGGTCGAGCGCTGCGGCTTGAAGGACATTCTCGACTTTGCGCGGTCGCTCGACGCCGTCGTGGTCAGCGCCGGCGGCATGTCGACCGACAACACCATCTTCCGCTTCGGCTTCGTCTCCGAGCGCGAGCGCAAATCCCTCATCGCCAAGGGCGCGGCGGGCGATCTCCTCTGCCATTATTTCGATCGCCAGGGCCATCTCGTCGATCACCCGATCAACGAGACCGTGATGGCGGTGCCGATCGAGACCCTGACCTCGACGCCGGTACGCATCCTGACCTCGGGCGGCGCCCATAAGACCGAAGCCATCTTGAGCGCCATGCGGGCGCTGCGCCCGACCGTGTTCATCACCGACGAGATCACCGCGACCGCAGTGCTGGCGCTCGCCAAAGACAACGGCCAAGAAACCTCGTAGCGGCCAAGATCTTCATGCGGGCCAAGACCGATAATACGACAACGAGAATACGACGTCCGAATGAGACGACGTCGACTTGAGTTCACCACGCCCGAGCCGCCGACCTCTCCGGCCCGGCGACGTCAGGAGCTTGTCATGCCGGCAACCGAGCCCTCAGCCTGTCCGATACCTGAATTCACGGCGGCCTTCGCGCCCGATGACGAGAAGCTCGCCCGCTCCCTGCTCGGCCGCGCCGACGGCACGCCGGCCGAGGAGTCCGCGATCGACACCGATGCGCGCCGCCTGATCGGCGCCATCCGCGGCAGAAGCGGCGGCATCGGCGGCGTCGAGGAAGTGCTGCGCGAATATTCGCTCTCCACCAAGGAGGGCCTCGCCCTGATGGTGCTCGCCGAGGCGCTGCTGCGCGTGCCGGACGCCGCAACCGCCGACCGGCTGATCGAGGACAAGCTCGGCCAGGGCGATTTCGCCCATCACGAGACGAAGTCGGATGCGCTTCTCGTCTCCGCCTCGGCCTGGGCCTTGTCGATCACCTCGCGCATCATCCAGCCGGGCGAGACGCCGCACAGCATCGTTGCCGGCCTCGCCAAGCGCATCGGCCTGCCGGCGGTGCGCACCGCGACCCGCCAGGCGATGCGCGTCATGGGCAATCATTTCGTGCTCGGCGAGACCATCGAGGCGGCCCTCAAGCGGGCTCGCTCCGGAACCGGGAGGCTGGCGCGCTATTCCTTCGACATGCTCGGCGAAGGCGCCCGCACCGCCGAGGATGCGGCCCGCTATTTCGACAGCTACGCCAAGGCGATCGAAGCCATCGGCCGGGCTGCCGGCAACACGCCTTTGCCCAACCGGCCGGGCATCTCGGTCAAGCTGTCGGCGCTGCATCCCCGCTATGAGGCGACGAGCCGCGAGCGTGTCATGGCCGAGCTCGTGCCGCGCGTCGTCGAGCTCGCCCGCATGGCCAAGGCCCATGACCTCAACTTCACCGTCGATGCCGAGGAGGCCGACCGGCTCGAGCTCTCCCTCGACGTGATCGGCGCCGTCGCGGCCAATGCGTCGCTCGCCGATTGGGACGGCTTCGGGCTTGCCATCCAGGCCTATCAGAAGCGCGCCCTTGCGGTGATCGACTGGATCGCCTCGCTCGCCGAGACGCTCGACCGGCGCTTCATGGTGCGCCTCGTCAAGGGCGCCTATTGGGATACCGAGGTCAAGCGCGCCCAGGAGCGTGGGCTTGACGGCTATCCGGTCTTCACCCGCAAGGCGATGACCGATCTCAACTATCTCGCCTGTGCCGAGAAGCTGCTCTCGCTGCGCCCGCGCATCTATCCGCAGATCGCCACCCACAACGCGCTGACGGTCGCGAGCGCCCTGCATGCGGCGGGCGAGGCCAAGCGCGCCAACGGCGCCACCGATGAAGGCTTCGAGTTCCAGCGGCTGCACGGCATGGGAGAGGCGCTCTATGGCGAGCTCGCCGAGATGGCGCCGGGCGTCGCCTGCCGCACCTATGCGCCGGTCGGCGGGCATCGCGATCTCCTTGCCTATCTGGTGCGTCGCCTGCTCGAGAACGGCGCCAATTCCTCCTTCGTCAGTATGGCGGCCGATCCCGACGTGCCGGTCGAGAGCCTGATCGAGCGACCCCTGGTGCGGGTCGGCAGCGCCGCCAAGGCTGCCAATCCGCGTCTGCCGCTGCCGGCCGCTCTCTATGGCGCGGCCCGCAAGAATTCGGCCGGTGTCGAGTTCGGCCATCGCGACAGCCTCGCGGCCTTTCTCGGCGCGGCGCGGCAAGGAGCCGGGCAGGGCTTGTGCGCCGTGCCCCTCATCGACGGCAAGCAGGGCACCGGCTCGGCGCGCAGCGTCGACAGCCCGATCGACGGCAAGCCGGTCGGGCAGGTGGTGGAGGCCGATCGCGCCACAGTGGCGCGCGCCATGGCCAGCGCCTCACGCGCCGCCCCGTCCTGGAACGCCACTCCCGCCACGCAGCGTGCCGCCTGCCTCGATCGCGCCGCCGACCTCATCGAGGCGCGCCAGGGGCGCTTCACCGCCCTGCTGCAGGCCGAGGCCGGCAAGACCTTGGACGATGCGCTCGCCGAGATCCGTGAAGCGGTCGATTTCTGCCGCTATTACGCGGCGCAGGCCCGGCTCGGCTTCGCCGATGGCGAGGTGCTGCCGGGGCCTGCCGGAGAGGAGAACCGCCTCAGCCTGCGCGGGCGCGGCGTGTTCGTCTGCATCAGCCCCTGGAACTTCCCGCTGGCGATCTTCACCGGCCAGGTGACGGCGGCGCTGGCGGCCGGCAATGCGGCGGTCGCCAAGCCCGCCGAGCAGACGCCGCTGATTGCCTTCGAGGCCGTGAAACTGCTGCACGAAGCCGGCGTGCCCAAGGGTGCGCTCGCCTTCGTGCCGGGCGCGGGCGATGTCGGCGCGGCGCTGGTCGCGCATGAGGCGGTAGCCGGTGTCGCCTTCACGGGCTCGACCGAGGTGGCGCGGCTCATCAACCGGGCGCTCGCCGCCAAGGACGGGCCGATCGTGCCGCTGATCGCCGAGACCGGCGGCATCAACGCCATGATCGTCGACGCCACCGCGTTGCCCGAGCAGGTCTCCGACGATGTGGTGCTCTCGGCCTTCCGCTCTGCCGGCCAGCGCTGCTCGGCCTTGCGGCTGCTCTGCCTGCAGGAAGATGTTGCCGAGCGCATGCTGGAGATGGTGATCGGCGCCGCCAAGGAACTGAAGATCGGCGATCCTCGCGATCCCTCGGTGCAGGTCGGCCCCGTCATCGATGCCGAGGCCAAGCAGAAGCTCGACGCCTATGTGGCGGAGAGGCGCGCGCAAGGGCAGGTGCTCTATGCGGGGGCCGCGCCCTCGACCGGCAGCTTCGTCGCGCCTTGCGTCATCCGCCTCGAGCGCGCCGCCGAGCTGAAGCAGGAGGTGTTCGGGCCGATCCTGCATGTGGTGCGCTACAAGGCCGGACAACTGGCGCGCCTGATGGGCGAGATCAACTCGACCGGTTACGGGCTGACCATGGGGCTGCATTCGCGCATCGACGACACCGCCAAGCTGGTGACCGAGCTGTCCCATGCCGGCAATCTCTACATCAACCGCAACATGATCGGCGCCGTCGTCGGCGTGCAGCCCTTCGGCGGTCACGGCCTCTCGGGCACCGGCCCGAAGGCTGGCGGCCCGAATTATCTGAAGCGCTTTGCCACCGAGCAGGTCGTTTCGATCAACACAGCCGCGGCGGGCGGCAATGCGAGCCTCCTGACCATGGAGGAGTGACACCTTCTTCCTTCTCCCGCTCTTTGCGGGAGAAGGTGCCCGAACGTAGTGAGGGCGGATGAGGGACGCCGGTGAAGCGCTCAACCGCCCCTCATCCGCCTCGGCTTCGCCTCGGCACCTTCTCCCGCCCAAGAGCGGGAGAAGGTAAGCGCGCGAGTGGTGTCCCTTATTTGCGCTTCGCAGCAACCTTCTTCACAGGGGCTTTCTTAGCCGCCGCCTTCTTAGCTGCCGCCTTCTTCACCGGAGCCGCCTTCCTGGCGATCGCTACGCCTCCGGCCTTCGCCGAATGCGCGTGGGTGGCGAGATGGGCGATATGCGACTTGATCTTGGTGTGCAGCTTGGCCTTGTCGACGCCCGGCGGGTGTTCGCCCTTGGCCACCGAGGTCGCCATGCGCTCGAGCAGTTCCGTGTCGTGCTCGTCGCGATAGGGTTTGAGGTCGAGATCGCCCGGAATCTTGCTGAGGCCCTCATCGCCCATCTTCTTCACGTATTTCTGCATGAAGCGGTCATAGTCGCGCCAGTTGATCCCGGCGGCGCGCACGGCGGCCTCCTCGGCTCGCGTGGCGATCTGATGGGCATGCAGATAATGCAGGTTCAGCTGATCGATCAGCGTCTTCTCCACCTCCTCATGCAGGAGCAGGAAGCGGTCCGTGTTGATCTTGCGGCCCTTATATTCCATCTCGCTCGGCAAATGGCGGTCGATATAGATCGTCTTGCCGTCCTTGGAATACCCGGCCACATAGGGGATGTCGTGCTTGCGATCGAGCTTCTTGACGCGGCGGGCGACCGCATCGAGGGCGCGATCCATCATCAGGCTCGACACATACCAGTTCGGCATGCGGAGCTTCTTATGCGGCGCGGTCGGGTGGCAGTAGTCGGCTGACATTGGCTCACTCCCCTTGCGAATCGGCTGGACACCAGCCTGCCACGATCCAGGATGATCATTAGCGCCCCAAGAGTCGAGAGCGGCCCTGCGCGGGCAATGGGTTGGCAGGCGGATCGATGAGCGACGCCAGGAATATCGGCTTGAGCGATCAGGTGGCGCGGCGGGTGCGTTACAGGGTGCCCAAGCGCTTGCCCCCGGGCGAACGCGTCTATGCAGTCGGCGACATCCATGGCCGGGCCGATCTCCTCGCCGAGATGCAGGAGATCATCGCGGCCGACGCGGCGCGCAGGCCGTCACCCTCGGTCACGGTGGTCTTTCTCGGCGACTATATCGATCGCGGCCCGGCCTCGCGCCAGGTGATCGACATGCTCATCGGCTTTGCCGAAGCGCGGCCTCATTCGATCTTCCTGATGGGCAATCACGAGGAGGCGATGCTGCGCTTCCTCGCCGATCCGCTCGACGGTCACCAATGGCGCGGCTTCGGCGGGCTCGAGACGCTGATCTCCTATGGCGTCGAGATCGGCGAGATGCGCTTCGGCCGCGGTTTTGGCGAAGCGCGTAACGCCTTGCTGGCCGCGATGCCGGAGCCGCACCGGGATTTCTTCCTCTCGCTCAAATTCTGCGATCGGATCGGTGATTACTTCTTCTGCCATGCCGGGGTGCGGCCGGGCGTGGCGCTCGAGGCGCAAGACCCCCATGACCTGATCTGGATCCGCGAGGAGTTCCTGTATTGGGGACAGGATTTCGGCATGACGATCGTGCACGGACATACGCCGGTGGCGCAGCCCGAACTCCGCGCCAACCGGGTGAATGTCGATACCGGCGCCTATGCGACCGGGCGCCTCACTTGCGCCGTGATCGAGGGCAGCGAGATCGGCTTCCTGTCGACGCCGCCCCGGCTTTAGCCGGAATAGCACTGGACCGATATCACGGGCTCAAGCCAGCGCGTGCTTGCCGCGCCCGAACAGCTTGTCGAGCGTATCCGGGGCCGCCGTGTCGGGGGTGGTGAGCGTCGGCCGTACCTTCTCGATCATGGCGATGGCGCGCGCCACCGGCGGACGCGCCGCGATCTTTTCGACCCAGGCCGCGATATGCGGGTAGGCGCTCGCGTCCTGTCCGGGGAACGCCTTGATGTTGCGCGCCCAGGGGAAAGTGGCGATGTCGGCGATCGAATATTCGGCGCCGCCGAGAAACGGCACCTGGGCGAGCCTCGCATCCAGCACCTCGCAGAGCCGTTTGACCTGGGTGCGGTAGCGGCTCACCGAATACTCATCGCCTGGCATGAAACGGAAGAAATGCACGAACTGGCCGAACATCGGCCCGACGCCTGTCAGCTGCACCATCAGCCATTGCAGGACGTCATAGCGCGCCGCAGGCTCGGTCGGCAGGAACTTGCCGGTCTTCTCGGCGAGATAGAGCAGGATCGCGCCCGATTCGAACAGCGTATAGGGCTTGCCGCCGGGCCCGTCCGAATCGGTGATCACCGGCACCTTGGCGCTCGGATTAAGCTTGACGAACTCCGGATCGAATTGCTGGCCGGCGAAGACATCCACGGTTTTCAGCTCGAAAGGCAGTTGCAGCTCCTCGAGCGCGATGATGATCTTCACCACATTGGGGCTCGTCATTCCATAAAGCGTGATCATGTCGATCCTCGGTTGCCTTTGGTCGGTGGTTTTTCTTGATCGATGCCTGCGAAGCGGCCGCGCAAAGGCGGCCGCGCCCTCTTATGCCGGCTTCGGGCCGACATAAATCGCTGACCTATCACATAAGCGCTATCGTTACCCACGGCGATGGGGACAGCCGCGGCCAGCCCGGCTCAGGACTGCGGGTGGAAGAAGCCGTAGACGGCCTTGGCGGTCGCTTCGTTCACGCCCGGCGTATGGGCGAGATCGTCGAGCGAGGCGCGCTCGATCGCCTTGACGGTGCCGAAATGCAAGAGCAGGGCGCGCTTGCGGCGCGGGCCGACGCCCCCGATCTCGTCGAGCGGGCTCCTGACCAGCTCGCGCGAGCGCTTGGCGCGATGCGTGCCGATGGCGAAACGATGCGCCTCGTCGCGCAGGCGCTGGATGAAATACAGCGTCGGATCGCGCGGCTCCAGCCGGAAGGGCTCGCGGCCCGGAATATGGAAGCTCTCGCGCCCGGCATTGCGGTCCGGCCCCTTGGCGATCGACACCACCGGCACATCGGCCGCGCCGACCTCGGCAAGGGCGTCGAGCGCCGCCTGCAGCTGGCCTTTGCCGCCATCGATGATCACGAGATCCGGCCAAGCCGGAAAGGCGTCCGGATCCAGATCTTGGCCATCCTTACCGGCCGAGGACTCCGCGGGAAGCTCCAACTCCGCCGGAAGCCCCAACTCCGTCGGAAGCCCTAAGACGCGCGCCCCGCTTGCTTCCTCGAGACCCGGCTGGCTGTCCGCTACGGCCTGCGGCGACTCCGCGCGCGGATTCTCCTTCACCAGCCGGGCGAAGCGGCGCTTGAGCACTTCGCGCATCATCCCGTAATCGTCGCCGGGCGTCAGCTCCTCGGACTTGATGTTGAAGGTGCGATAATGCGTCTTCATGAAGCCCTGGGGGCCTGCGACGATCATCGCCCCGATCGCATTCGTGCCCATGATATGGGAGTTGTCATAGACCTCGACGCGGCGCGGCGGCGTCGTCTGGCCGAAGGTCGTGCCTGCCGCGGCGAGCAGCTTCTCCTGCGAGGAGGTGTCGGCGAGGCGGCGCGCCAGGGCCTCGGCGCCGTTCTTGGCGGCATGCGCCACCAGATCGTGCTTCTCGCCGCGCTTGGGCGCGATGATCTCGAGCCGCCTGCCGGCGCGCGCCGACAGGGCTTCGCGCAACAGCTCCTGGTCCTCGACCTCATGCGACAGCAGGATCAGCCTCGGTGTGGGCTTGTCGTCGTAGAACTGGGCCAGGAAGGCGCCGAGCACTTCGGCATCCGGCAAGGACGGATCGGCCTTGGGAAAATAGGCGCGATTGCCCCAGTTCTGGTAGTTGCGGAAGAAGAAGGCCTCGACGCAGACATGGCCCGCCTGGCGCGCCAGCGCGAACACGTCGGCCTCCTCGGTCGATTGCGGGTTGATGTCCTGGCTCGCCTGGATCGCGGAAAGTGCCGCGATACGGTCGCGCAATCTGGCGGCGCGCTCGAACTCGAGCGCGTCCGAAGCTTCCTGCATCTCCGTGCCGAGCCTTGCCCGCACGGTGCGGCTCTTGCCGGAGAGGAAATCGCGCGCCTCGGTGACCAGCTCCGCATAGGCCGTATGCGGGATCTCGCCGGTGCAGGGCCCGGAGCAGCGCTTGATCTGGAACAGCAGGCAGGGCCGGGTGCGGTTCTCGTAAAAGGAATCCGAGCAGGAGCGCAGCAGGAAGGCGCGCTGCAGGGCGTTCAGCGTGCGGTTGACGGCCCAGACGCTGGCGAAGGGGCCGTAATAATCGCCTGGCCGGTTGCGGGCGCCGCGATGCTTGGTGATCTGGGGCGACACATGGTCCTTGGTGACCAGGATATAGGGGAAGGATTTGTCGTCGCGCAGCAGCACGTTGTAGCGCGGCTTCAGCTGCTTGATGAGGTTCGCCTCGAGCAGCAGCGCCTCGGTTTCGGTGCCCGTGGTGACGAATTCCATGGTCGCCGTCTCGGCGATCATGCGGGTGATGCGGTTGGTATGGGCCTGGCCGCGCGCATAGGCGGCAATGCGAGCCCGGATATTGCGGGCCTTGCCGACATAGAGCACGTCGCCATTGGCCGCGAACATGCGATAGACGCCGGGTGCGTTGGGCGCGGTCTTGAGCTGCCGGCGGATGACCGCCGCGCCGCCGCCAAGCGCGGCCGGGGAGGCCTCGTCCTCCTCGGTTGCGTCGTCAGGCTCGAGCGGCGCGAGCCCGTCCTCGAGGTCCTCGCTTTCGGCCTCGGCTTCGATCTCGTTTGGGGGAAGGTCTTCGCCGGCGCTCATCTGTCCGATGTAGGCGAGGTCATGCGGCGCCCGCAAGGGTGGCAGGGCCTAACCTTATGGTTGAGAGTTTATCCGATCAGCCCGAGGAAGGCGTGGATGGCCGGGCCGACGCCCGGCCATGACGGGATAGCCCCTCAATCATAGGCGAGCGCGATGGTCTCGGCGATCGCCGCCGGGCGCGGCTTGCCTTCGATCTCGACCTTGGACTCGAAGGTGAGGCGCTGGCCGCCTTCGACCGGATCGGCAGCCTTCAGGCTCTGCACCAGGCGGATGCGGTCGCCCGATTGCACGGGGTTGAGGAAGCGGATCTTGTTCGAGCCGTAATTGATGCTGCGCGAGCGCTGTTTCACCCGCCAGATGCCGCGCAAGAGCTTCGGGATCAGCGACACCGTCAGATAGCCATGCGCGATGGTCTTGCCGTCCGGCATCTCGCGCTTGGCCCGCTCGACATCGATATGGATCCACTGGTCGTCGCCGGTCACCTCGGCAAATGTGTCGATCATCGCCTGATCGACCGTCAGCCACTCGCTCGTGCCGAGCTCCTTGCCCACATAGGCCGCAATGTCGCTCGGTTTCTCGATCTCCAGCATGCAGTGACCTTCCTCGTGACCGCTACTTAGCCCGCTTGCGCCTTCTCGCCGGCGGCGCGGATCTCCGACAAGGTGCGGGCTGGCGTCAGCGCCTCAGGATCGACGATGCAATGCAGGATCGAGGGCCTGCCGGAGGCCAGCGCCCGCTCGAAGGCGGGCGCGAAGTCTTCGGTTCTCTCCACTCTTTCGCCATGGCCGCCGAAGGCCCGCGCATAGGCGGCGAAATCCGGGTTCCTCAGCGCCGTCCCTGAGATGCGGCGCGGATAATGCAGCTCCTGATGCATGCGGATCGTGCCGTACATGCCGTTATCGACCACGACGACGACGATCGGCAGCTCATATTGCACTGCGGTCGCGAATTCCTGGCCGTTCATCAGGAAGCAGCCATCGCCCGCGAAGGCCACGACGATACGCTCCGGACATTGGCGCTTGGCCATCACGGCCGCCGGGGTGCCATAGCCCATCGAGCCGGACGTCGGCGCGAGCTGGGTGCCGAATTGCCGGAAGCGATAATAGCGGTGCACCCAGGTGGCGTAATTGCCGGCCCCGTTCGCCACGATGGCGTCCGCCGGCAGGCGGTCGCGCAGCCAGAGCATCGCCTCGCCGAGCTGGAAGGCGCCCGGCAAGGCGCGCGGCTCGCCGGTCCAGTCGAGAAATTCGGCGCGAGCTGAGGCGGTGCGTTCGCCCCAGGCCAGCCGGTTCGGGGTTGGGAGCTTGTCGAGCGCCGCCGCGAAGGCGGCAGGTGTCGCGTTGATGGCGAGGGTCGGCTGGTAGACGCGTCCGAGCTCCGCGGCATCGGGGTAGACATGTACCAGCTTCTGCCGCGGCACCGGCACGTCGAGCAGCGTGTAGGAGGCCGATTGCTGTTCGGAGAAGCGTCCGCCGACCAACAGGACGAGGTCGGCCTCCTTGACGCGCCCCGCGAGCTTCGGGCTCGGCCCGACGCCGAGATCACCCGCATAATTCGCGTGGTCGGCCGGGAACAGCGCCGAGCGGCGGAAGCTCGTGGTCATCGGCAGGTCGAAGCGCTCGGCGAAGCGGATCATCGCGGCCCGTGCTTCCTCCGACCAGCCGGAGCCGCCCAGGATGACGAACGGGCGTTCGGCCGCGGCGAGCAGGGCCTGCAGCTTCGCCATCTCGGTGTCGCCCGGTGCGGGCTGAGCCGGCTCGACGCGCGGCGCGTCGGCGACCGCCGCCATATCGGTGAGCACGTCCTCGGGGAGCGCGATCACCACCGGCCCCTGACGTCCCTGCAGCGCCACGCGGAAAGCGCGCGCCACGATCTCGGGGATGCGGGCCGCATCGTCGATCTCGACGGCCCATTTGGCCATGGTGCCGAACACCGCCTTGTAGTCGAGCTCCTGGAAGGCCTCGCGCTCGCGCATGCCGCGCTCGACCTGGCCGACGAAGACGATCATCGGCGTCGAATCCTGCATCGCGATATGGATGCCGGGCGAGGCGTTGGAGGCGCCGGGACCGCGCGTCACGAAGCAGATGCCCGGGCGCCCGGTGAGCTTGCCATAGGCATCGGCCATCATCGCGGCCCCGCCTTCCTGGCGGCAGATCATGACGTCGATCGCGGCGTCATGCAGCGCGTCGAGCACGGCGAGATAGCTCTCGCCGGGCACGCAAGTGGCGCGCTCGACGCCTTGGGCCAGCAGCTGGTCGACGAGGATCTGGCCGCCGCTGCGCGGTCGCAAGGGCGAACTCAGGCGTGGGTCACTCACTTGCGGCACTCACTTGCGACGTTGACGGTGTACGTTTGCTCTAGGGGGCGCTTGCCGGCTTCAGGCCTTACGAAAAGGCCTGAATACCGGTGATGGCGCGCCCGAGGATCAGGGCGTGCACGTCATGGGTGCCCTCATAGGTGTTCACCGTCTCGAGATTGGTGAGATGGCGCATCACATGGAACTCGGCGGAGATGCCGTTGCCGCCATGCATGTCGCGCGCCTGGCGAGCGATATCGAGCGCCTTGCCGCAATTATTGCGCTTGATCAGCGAGATCGTGTCGGGGGCGAGCTTGCCCTCGTCGAACATGCGGCCGGCCCGGAGCGCCGCCTGCAGGCCGAGCGCGATCTCGGTCTGCATATCGGCGAGCTTCTTCTGGATGAGCTGGTTGGCGGCGAGCGGCCGTCCGAACTGCTTGCGGTTCAGCGTATAGTCGCGTGCCGCATGGAAACAGGCCTCGGCCGCGCCCATGGCGCCCCAGGCGATGCCGTAACGGGCCCGGTTGAGGCAGCCGAACGGCCCCTTCAGCCCCGCGACATTGGGCAGGAGATTGCCTTCCGGCACCTCGACCCCGTCCATCACCACCTCGCCGGTGACCGAGGCGCGCAACGACAATTTCTTCTCGATTTTGGGGGTCGAGAGCCCCTTCATGCCGCGCTCCAGAATGAAGCCGCGGATCTTGCCTTCATGGGCGGCCGATTTCGCCCAGACGACCGCGATATCGGCGACCGGCGAATTGGTGATCCACATCTTCGAGCCGGTGAGGCGATAGCCGCCGGAGATCTTCTCGGCGCGTGTGCGCATCGAGCCCGGATCGGAGCCGGCATCCGGCTCGGTCAGGCCGAAACAGCCGATCCATTCGCCGGTCGAGAGCTTCGGGAGGTATTTCTTGCGCTGGCTCTCATCGCCATAGGCGTAGATCGGGTACATCACGAGCGAGGATTGAACGCTCATCGCCGAGCGATAACCGGAATCGACGCGCTCCACCTCGCGCGCCGCGAGGCCATAGCTGACATAGCCGAGCCCCGCCCCGCCATAGGTTTCCGGGATGGTCGAGCCGAGCAGGCCGAGCGCGCCCATCTCGGTCATGATCTCGCGGTCGAAGCGCTCGTCCAGATAGGCGGAGGTGACGCGCGGCAGCAGCTTGCCCTGCGCATAATCGCGCGCCGTGTCGCGTACCATGCGCTCCTCTTCGTGCAGCTGGTGCTCGAGCTCGAAGGGGTCGGACCAGTCGAAGCGCGCCTCGGTCTGCGTTCCGCTCGGCTTGTGCTGCGTCAGGCTCATGGGCTGCCTCCTCCAAGCATCATTCCGAAAAGTGGCCTTCCGCTTTTCGGGACAAAATGATGCGATAGCAAAATAAGAACCGCGATCGGGGACCGTCTTATAGAGACTGGCGGCGCCGTGCAAAGGCGCTAGTTTCAGTGGCCGGCCGAGGCTCCCGGCAGCTTGGCGGCGCTCGCGAATTGCAAGGGCGTGATGCCATACCAGCGCTTGAAGGATTTGGTGAGCGCGCTCTGATCGTAGAAGCCCGATTCCAGCGCCGTCCGGGCGATCGGCGCGCCGCGGCGCAGGTCGCGGCAGGCAGCGCATAGGCGCAGATGCGTCAAATAGGCATGCGGGGTCACGCCGAGCCCGCGCTTGAACAGGCCGATGAGCTGAAACTGCGTGAGGCCGGCGGCCCGGCTCAACTCCTTGAGGCTCAGCTCCCGGCCGTATTCCTCCTGCATGCGCCGGCAGATGCCGAGCAGCAAATTGCGGTCGCGCGGCCCGCGCGCGATGGCGCGGTCGCCGCTGCCATGACGGGCGAAGAGCTGCCCGAAAGCGCCGACCAGGAGCTCGCTGGTCTCGAACCGGTCGCCTGCCTCGGCGATGACGCGGTGCAAGGCCAGAAAGGCCGTGATCAGCTGCGTATCGTCGATGAGGTTGCGGGTAAAATACGGGACCGTCTGGCGGCCGAGCATCGCGGCGACCGCATCGATCGCCGTCTTGGTCAGATAGAAGGCCCGATAGCGCCAGCGCTCACTCCGTCCCATCCAGCCCGCATGCGTTTCCATGGGGTTGAACACGAACAGGGTCGAGGCGGTCGCCTGTTCGATCGTGCCGCGGCTCTTGATCTTCGAGCCGCCATCCTCGGTGACCGCCACCACCAGCGCCTCATGCATATGCGGTGGGTATTCATGGGTGGTGAAATCGGCCTCCAGCAAACTGAGGCCCGGAATTTCGCCATCCCACCAATAGCGGCTCGAATTGCGGCGATTGCGACGCGCCATGGTCCGTTCCAGGAGGAAAGCCGCACCAGAATAGCGCACCCGCCGACCTCAGTGCAATTTTCGCCAATACGCCGTCGCCATCTCGTGCCAGTGCAGGCACATGTCGCGCGCCTTCTATCACGACCATCCCGACCAGCTGACGCTCGAGACCGAGGTGGTGGAGAGCCGTCCCGGCCGGTTGGTCCTTTCGCGCTCCCCCTTCTTCCAGGGCGGCGGCGGCCAGCTCGCCGATCGCGGCCATATAGGCTGGTCGGGCGGCGAGGCGGTGATCGCCGGCTTCGAGAGCATCGACGGCCGGCATTGGGTGCTGCTGGCGCAGGAGCTGGAGATCACCGGCAAGATCGAGGTCGTCGTCGATGCAAAATTCCGCCGCATGATGACGCTGATGCACACCTACACGCATATCCTCAATGCCTGTGTCTATCGCAGCTTCGACAGGGCGCTGGTCACCGGCGTGCAGATGAATGATGACGGCACGGCGCGCATGGATTTCGACTTGCCGGACGCCGATAACGACCGCCTGCGTGCCCTCGAGGCGCCGATCAACGCGGCGATCGCCGAGGATCTGCGCGTCAGCGACTCTTATGTGCCGCTTGCAGCTGCGCAGGCCGAGCCCGGCCTGATCCGCACCCGCTCAGTGGCGCCCCCGCCCACCAGCGACGGGCTGGTCCGCATCGTCGAGATCGCCGGCCTCGACCGGCAGGCCTGCGGCGGCACGCATCTTCCCTCGACCCGCGGCGAAAGGCGGCTGCGCATCCTCAAGATCGACAATAAGGGCCGCCACAACCGGCGGATCAGAATCGCGCTCGACTAGAACGGGGAGCTCAATGCCGCTCAGGCCTCCGCGCCCTCGAGCAGCTGCAGATCGGCCGGGGCGAAGGAGATGGTCGCCTGCCGGCCGCGCTCGGGCGGTGGGGCGGCCGGGTTGTTGAAGGTATCGAGCGAGATCACATTCTCCTTGAGGCGCACCCGGATGCGCACGATGGCGCCGAGGAAGCTCACATCCTCGATGGTGCCGTGCAGGGCGTTGCGGTCGCCGCCTGCTTCAGCGAGCGACACCGCCTCGGGCCGCACCGCGAAGGCGCGCCGGTCCCCAGCCTTGGCGTCGGAGATCTGCTGTGCCATGCGGATCTCCTGCTCGTCGATGCGGGCCGTTCCCTTCTGCGGGTCGCTCACCACGCCGCGCAGAATGTTCAGCGTGCCGACGAAGGAGGCCACGAAACGGGTATTGGGGCGGTTATAGATCTCGAAAGGCGTGCCGAGCTGCTCGATGCGGCCTTCGCTCATCACCACGATGCGGTCCGACATCGCCAGCGCTTCTTCCTGGTCATGCGTCACATAGATGGTGGTAATGCCGAGCTTGCGCTGCAGCTCGCGGATCTCGCTCCGCAGCGAGGCGCGGATCTTGGCGTCGAGCGCCGAGAGCGGCTCGTCGAGCAGGAGCAGCTGCGGCTTGCCGGCAAGCGCGCGAGCGAGCGCCACCCGCTGCTGCTGGCCGCCCGAGAGCTGGTAGGGGTAGCGGTCGCCGAGATGCGGCAGCTTGATCATCTCCAGCATCTCGGCGACACGCGGCTTGATCTCGGCCTCGGGGCGTTTGGCGATCTTGAGGCCGAAGGCGATGTTCTGCGCCACCGTCATGTTGGGGAACAGCGCATAGGACTGGAACACCATGCCGATATTGCGCTGGTTGGGGCGCAGGCCGACCACATCGCGCCCGTCGATGCGGATCGAGCCGGCGGTCGGCTGTTCGAAGCCAGCCACCATGCGCAAGGTCGTGGTCTTGCCGCAGCCCGAGGGGCCGAGGAAGGAGATGAACTCGCCGCGCTCGACCGCGATGTCGAAATGCTGCACCCCGACGCTGCCGGCGAAGACTTTGCGCAAATTCTCGATCTCGAGAAATTTCATGTTCGCTCCGATTGACGCAAACGAGCGGCCCCGTATGTCGGCGGCCAAATCATATCAGCGGCCAGGTCACAGCAGTGGTCATGTCAGCGCCCCGCCATCGCGGCGCGCCGGTCGCGCCCGAAGAGCTGGATGATGCCCATGCAGCCCCAGGTGACGATGAAGGCGACGATCGCAAGCGCCGAGGGCTCATAGGCGCGGTTGGCGCCCACGAGCTGCATGTAAGGGCCAAAGGCTGGTCGATCCAACAGGCTCGCCAGGGTGAACTCGCCGATCACGATCGCGAAGGTCAGGAAGGCACCGGACAGGATCGCCACCCGCACATTGGGGAAGATCACCTTGAACAGGATGGTGCTCCAGCTGGCGCCGAGGCTCTCCGCGGCTTCCGTCAAGGTCCGCACATCGATCGAGCGCAGGCCGGTGTCGACGGCGCGATACATGTAGGGGAGTGCGAGCGTCACATAGCCGAGCGTCAGCAGCAGGTCGGTGCCGCGCGGGGTCGCCGTGAACGGGATCAGCGAGGACGAGTTGTAAGTGTGCAGATAGCCGAAGACGATGACGATCGCCGGAATGACGAGCGGCAGGAGCGTGATGAACTCGACCAGCGGGCGCAGCTTGCGCAGCTTCAGCTCGATCCAATAGGCAGTCGGCACCACGAGCAGCACGCCGAGCGCGATGGTGGCAAGGGCGATCAGCGTCGAATAGCCGAAGGCCGCCTGGAATTTCGGATCGGCGAGCACGATGCGGTAAGCGTCGAAGGAATATTCGCCGCGGCGCATGCGCAGCGAGAACTCGAAGGTCGCGATCAGCGGGATCAGGAAATAGGCCGTCCCGATGGCGATGGCGAGCCAGGGACCGAGGCGCGAGACCTTCATTTGAGCCACCTCTCGCCGCGCGCGCGCAGCCAGATATAGGCGCCGTTCGACAACCCGGTGATGACGATCATGCCGAGCGCCAGCGCATAGCCGAGGTTCTGGTCGTGCAGCACGTCGCCCCGGCTCTGCGCGTAGAGCAGGATCGGGACGATGTTGAGCGAGGACCCCGTGAGGCCGATTGCGGTGGCCACCGCGCCGAAGGAATTGGCGAACAGCAAGAGCGTCGTGCCGAGGAAGCTCGGCCACAGCACCGGGATGGCGACATGGCGCCAATATTGCCAGTTGCTGGCGCCGAGGATCTCGGCAGCTTCGCGCCATTCGCGCTTCAGCCCGTCGAGCGCCGGCGTCAGGATCAGCACCATCAAGGGGATCTGGAAATACAGATAGGTGATGGTGAGCCCGGTGAAGCTCAGCACGTTGAAGCCGGTGGCGTAGAGGTTGAAGTCCAGATACTTGACCAGCAGCGCGGTCACGAGGCCGGTCCGCCCGAGCGTCGCCAGGAAGGCGAAGGCGAGCGGCAGGCCGGCGAAATTCGAGGCAACGCCGCAAAAGGTCATCAGCGTCGGGCGCAGCCAGCCCGGCAGCCCGCCGAGCACCACCGCGGCCGCGAGAAAGAAGCCGAATATGGCCCCGAGCAACGCCGAGGCGACGCTGATCTCGATGCTGATCCAATAGGCGTTGAGGATAGTCGGTTCGGCGAGGTGCCGGATATTGGCGAGGGTGAAATGGCCTTCGCTATCCTGAAAGCCGCCGATGACCAGGAAGGCCGTCGGCCAAAGCAGGAACATGACGGCGAAGACGAAGAACGGGATGACGCCGAGGAAGGCGAAGGAGATGCGCTGCGGGCGCGCCGCCGCGGCGGGCAGGAGAGCAGCTTCGGCTTGCATCTGCGCCATCAGGGCCTTCCCGAACGGTCACGCATGAAAGGGGGCAGGTGAGTCACGAGCCTCCCCTCTCCCGCCCTTTCGCCGGAGAGGGGAGGCCGAACGCAATGAGGTCGGGTGAGGGAGCTGGGCGGACCGGGAAACGCCCTCATCCGCCTCGACTTTGTCTCAGCTCCTTCTCCCGCGAAGAGCGGGAGAAGGAGCTGCGCTGGAGCCCGACCTTACTTGACGACGTTGGCGCCGACCACGCTGTCCCATTGCTTGGTGATCGCCGGGTTCGACACGGCGAGCTGGTCGAGCGTCGGGAACACGGCCGTCTCATAAGCTTCGGCCGGCGGCAGCTTCGCCAGCAGGTCGGCCGGGACCTTCTTGTTGGCCGCAAGGTCCTTGAAGCGGATCGGGTGGCAATAACCCTTCAGATAGCCGATCTGGCCTTCATCCGAATAGAGATACTCGACCCACAGCTTGGCGGCATTAGGGTGAGGCGCGAAGGCCGAGATCGCCTGCACATAGACGCCGGCGATGACGCCGGTCTTCGGCACCACCACATCGATCGGCGGATTGCCCTTGAGGGTGTCGCGATCGCCGAGTGCATTATAGTCCCAGCGGATCAGGACGGGCGTCGAGCCTTGCGCGACCGAGCTCGCCTTGCCGATCACGGGGACGAAATTGCCCTTCTTGTTGAGGTCGGCGAAGAATTTCAGCCCGGCTTCCGGTGCCTTGGCGAGGTCGCCATTGGCGCCCGAAATTCCTGCCGCCAGCACGGCCTGGATGGCTTGGCTCGAGACGCGCGGATCGCCCGCCAGCCCGACGGCGTTCTTGTAGTCGGCACCCAGAAGATCCGACCAATCGGCCGGCGACTTCTTGATGATGTCCTTGTTCACTTCGAAGGTCAGGACGCCGTAATAATCGCCGTACCAAGAGCCGTCCGCATCCTTGGCGGAGTCGGGGATCGAGGCCCAGGTCGAGACCTTGTAGGGCTGGATCAGCCCGTCCTTCTTGGAGGACGGGCCGAAGGCCAGGCCGACATCGATCACGTCGGGCGCCTGCGGGCCTGCATTGCCCTTATTGGCCTTGATGGCCTCGACCTCGTCGCCGGAGCCAGCATCGGGGTTGAGCTCGTTGACGGTCAGGCCGTATTTCGCCTTGAAGCCGTCGATGATGGCACCGTAGCCGCACCAGTCGCGCGGCAGCGCGATGACGGAGAGCTGGCCTTCCTTCTTGGCAGCTGCGACGAGCGCATCGGGTACCTGGGCAACCGCCAGTCCCGAGGACGCCACGATCGCCACGACGGCGGCCGATGTGAGAAGTGCTAATTTATGCTTCATGTTTTGACCTCGACGCGTCCCTGGAAATTCTCTTCCGAGCGCGCTCCTGTCTATGAGCGAGCGCAGCGAGGGAAGTATCACACTTCCTTGACAGTCCTGTGTCAATGGCCGGCCAACGACCTGCGAAACGCCGATCGTGAGCCTTGAGGTGCGAGGCTTTAAGGCGGCCGAGGCGGGCTCTCGGGCATCAACTTCCCGCGAGGTTCCGATCGCCGCCCAAATCCGGGCGCCGCGTCAGACGGGTCGCTCCTCGAAGCGGCGCAGCTTGTAGATCAGGAAGGAGAGCACCCAGCTCGCCACGAACACGCCGACGACGATGAAGCCGAAATTGGCGAGGTCGTCATTGAGGTCGCCGATCACCTTCCAGACG
Source organism: Rhizobiales bacterium GAS188 (assembly GCA_900104855.1). Classification (NCBI taxonomy): domain Bacteria; kingdom Pseudomonadati; phylum Pseudomonadota; class Alphaproteobacteria; order Hyphomicrobiales; species Rhizobiales bacterium GAS188. Next base: position 2,816,958 of record FNSS01000001.1, on the reverse strand, counting down.
CCGGTATCGAGGCCGAAGCGATCGGCGATCAGGCCGAGCGCCTCGATGCCGCCGATCAGCACGGCGACCACCACCGACACCGAGGTGATGGTGAGGTTGTACCAGATCTTGCGGATGGGGTTGAGGAAGGCCCAGCCATAGGCGCCGACCATCAGCACGCTGTCGGTGGTGTCGACGAGCGTCATGCCGGCCGTGAACAGGGCCGGGAAGATCATCACGGTCGAGAAGGACATGCCGCCCGAGGCCTGGCCCGCCGCCACCGCGAACAGGCTGATCTCGGTCGCGGTGTCGAAGCCGAAGCCGAACAGGAAGCCGATCGGGAACAGGTGCCAGCTCTTGGTCACCATGCGGAACAGCGGCCGGAACAGGCGCGCCAGCAGACCGCGCCCGGCGAGCAACATGTTCAGCTCGTCCTCGAGCACTTTCTCGCCACGCCGCGCCTTCTGGAAGCTGCGCCAGACGCCGCGCAGGATGACGAGGTTGATCGCCGCGATGCCAAGCAAGAAGATGGCGGAGATCGAGGTGCTGATCACCGAGCCGATCGACTTGAAGCTCTCGAACTCGCCCTGGATGGCGGCGGCGGTCGCCGCGATCGCGGCCGCCGCCAGGATCACCACCAGCGAATGTCCGAGCGCGAAATAGAGCCCGACCGCGAGCGGCCGCTTGCCCTCCTGCATCAGCTTGCGCACCACATTGTCGATCGCCGCGATATGGTCGGCATCGACGGCGTGCCGCAAGCCGAGCACATAGGCGAGGAAGGCGGTGCCGATGAGCGCCGGGCGGTCCGAGAGCTGGATGATGGCCCAGCTCCAGACCCCGATATTGAGCGCCCCGAGCAGGGCATAGATGCCGATGACTCGGCTGCGCTGATCGCCCGCCGCGTCGTCGGAAATGGCATTCAGTAGAGATTTCATCCGTGGTCCTCGCCTGACAGTCAGTCGGCGCGAGCGAGGACCAGAAAGCCTGACGGCTCCCGGGACCATCCGTCGGCACACCCCGGCCGGCGTTGGCACGCGTCGACGTTCAGACGGCCGGTCTCCTGGCTCGCGACACCCGACGGTTCCGATCGACTGGCGTCGATCGCCCGACCTCGGCACGGCCCGATCGGTGCCGGCATGTTGCGCATGCCGATCCCGATCCTGCCGAGTCGCGCCGCCTTCCCGGATCGCTCCAGTGGCTATTGGCGCGGCTATGTCGCCTACAGTTGCGGGGGCAGCCGCGGCATCGGCCAAGGCATGACACCTAAGCCTGACCGCGTTCCCGTTTCACCCGTGAGGGCACCGTCGATTCTCAGGCTAAGGCAGAAGCCCGCTCGGGATCAAGCCGGCCAGAGCGCCATTCGGATCGCCGGCTTCCAGGCGGCTCTTGCCAACCTCCAGATCGGTGGCGGCCGAAAAGGAAGAGCCACCAGGATGGTGGCGGTCCGAGGTGCCCGCCTCACTCCGCGGCCGACATGGCCTCGGGCTTGCCGCGCTTGCGCTTGATCAGGAGCCGGTTGAGCGCGCCGAGATAGGCCTTGGCCGAGGCGACGAGAGTGTCGGGGTCGGCGGCGCGCGCCGTCACGGTCTTGCCTTCCTCGGCGAGGCGCACCGACACTTCGGCCTGGGCGTCCGTGCCTTCGGTCACCGCATGCACCTGGTAGAGCTCGAGCACCGCCTCATGCGGCACGATCGCCTTGATGGCGTTGAAGGTGGCGTCGACCGGGCCGTTACCCTCGACCTCCTCGGTCACGGCGCGCCCGTCGATCGACAGGCGCATGGTGGCGCGCTGCGGTCCGCGCGTGCCGGCGATCACGGTGAGCGAGACGAGCTTGATGCTGTCCTGGGCGGTCGCGATGTTCTCGTCGACCAGCGCCTCGATATCCTCGTCGTAGACGATCTTCTTGCGGTCGGCGAGGTCCTTGAAGCGCGCGAAAGCGTCTTCCAGCTGGTTGTCGGCGAGCTTGTAGCCGAGCTCGGCGAGCTTGGTGCGGAAGGCGTTACGGCCCGAATGCTTGCCCATCACCAGCGAGGTCTTCGACACGCCGACGCTCTCGGGCGTCATGATCTCATAGGTGAGCGGGTTCTTCAGCATGCCGTCCTGATGGATGCCGCTCTCATGCGCGAAGGCGTTCCGGCCGACGATCGCCTTGTTGTACTGCACCGGGAAGGAGGACACGGCCGAGACGAGCTTGGAAGCCCGCATCAGCTTCGTGGTGTCGATGCGGGTCTGGAAGGGCAGCACGTCGGGGCGCACCCGCATCGCCATCACCACCTCCTCGAGCGAGGTGTTGCCGGCGCGCTCGCCGAGGCCGTTGACGGCGCATTCGATCTGGCGCGCCCCGCCGATGCAGCCGGCCAGCGAATTGGCGACCGCGAGGCCGAGATCATTATGGCAATGCACCGAGAACACCGCTTTGTCGGAATTGGGCACGCGCCGGATCACCGTCTCGAACAAGGCCCGATATTCGTCGGGCGTGGTGTAGCCGACAGTGTCCGGGATATTGACCGTGGTGGCGCCGGCCTTGATGGCGGCCTCGACGCAGCGGCACAGGAAGTCGATCTCGCTCCTGGTGCCGTCCTCGCTCGACCATTCGACGTCGTCGATATGGTTGCGGGCCCGCGTCACGCTGTCGATGACGGCTTGCAGCACCGCCTCGGGCTCCATCTGCAGCTTCGCCTTCATGTGCAGCGGCGAGGTGGCGATGACGGTGTGGATGCGCCCGCGCTTGGCCGGCTTCACGGCCTCGGCGCAGCGGTCGATATCCTTGGCGTTGGCCCGCGCCAAACCGGCGATGACGGCGTTCTTGGCACGCTTGGAGACGGCCAGGACGGACTCGAAATCGCCTTGGCTGGCGATCGGGAAGCCCGCCTCGATGACGTCGACGCCCATCTCGTCGAGCAGATCGGCGACCTCGAGCTTCTCCTCGAAGGTCATGGTGGCGCCGGGCGATTGCTCGCCGTCGCGCAAGGTGGTGTCGAAGATGATGACGCGGTCTTTCGGCGATACGCTCGCCTTGCCGGCGCCGGTGGTTTTCGTGCTGGTCATGTCTGAGTCCTTCTCGGCTGCGGAGCGCCGGAAGAACCGTCACGCTCCAGAAGATGCTTCACCTCATCCCCTGAGCGCCCAGGCGTCAGCCCGGCCGGCCCTCAGGGGCAGCTAAGGAGAAGAAGGCCGAGAAGCGAAAGGGCACGCGCCGGCAACAAGGCATGCGCGAGGGTGGAGGCAAAAGCCTCGTCCTCCATCGCGCGGAAACCGGTTGCGGTCACGATTCACCCGAAAATTCGGCCCTTTGGCGGCGCAGCGCCGCACGGGCGGCTTATACGTGAACGAATTGGATGGCGCAACCGAAAGCCCTAAACCAGCACCGGCATGGCGGGGGCGTCCTTCGCCTCGAAGACGCGGCGATAGCGGGCAATCTCGTCCTTCGGCCCCGTGGCCTTGGTGGCATTGTCGGAGAGCTTCACGGCGCCGCGGCCATTCACCGCCTTCACCTTGCAGACGATCGAGATGGGGTCGAGCACGCCATCATCGGCGAGGCCGCGGAAATCATTGGTGAGCAGCGTTCCCCAGCCATAGCCGAGCCGCATGCGGCCCGAGAAATGCCGGTGCACCTTCTCGATGGCATCGACATCGAGGCCGTCCGAGAAGATGGCGAGCTTCTTGAGCGGGTCCTGGCCGCGCGACCGCCACCAGGCGATCGCCTCCTCGCCGCCTTCGATCGGCTCCTTGGAATCGACGCGGATGCCGGTCCAGCGCGACACCCAATCGGGCGCATGGCGCAGGAAGCCGGTGGTGCCGAAGGTGTCAGGCAGCAGGACGAGCAGGTTGCCGTCATAATCCTCCTGCCAATCCTCGAGCACATCATAGGGAGCCTGGGCGAGCGCCGCGTCGTCTTCGGCCAGCGCCGCATAGACCATCGGCAGCTCATGGGCGTTGGTGCCGACCGCCTCGACCTCGCGGCGCAGCGCGATCAGGCAGTTCGAGGTGCCGAGGAAGCTCGAGCCGAGGCCTTCCATCATGGCCTGCACGCACCAATCCTGCCACAGGAAGCCATGCCGGCGCCTGGTGCCGAAATCCGCGATGCTCGGGCGTCCCAGCGCCCGCAGGCGCTCGATCTTCTCCCAGACGCGGGTCATGGCGCGCGCATAGAGCACCTGCAGCTCGAAGCGCCCCATGCCGTCGAGCACGGCGCGCGAGCGCAGCTCGTTCAGGATGGCGAGCGCCGGGATCTCCCACATGGTGGTCTCGATCCAGGGCCCCTCGAAGGTCAGCTCATATTGCCCGGCCCGCTTCTCGAGATGGTAGGGCGGGAAGCGGAAGCGCTCGAGCCATTCCATGAAATCGGGCGAGAACATCTGCCGCTTGCCGTAGAAGGTGTTGCCGCGCAGCCAGGTCGATTCGCCGCGCGACAGCGACAAACTGCGCACATTGTCGAGCTGCTCGCGCAAGGCGCCCTCATCGATCAGGTCGCCGATCCGGATGCGCTCGGTGCGGTTGATGATGCCGAAAGTGACCCGCGCATCCTTGTGGCGGCGGAAGATCGTCTGGGCCATCAGGAGCTTGTAGAAATCCGTGTCGAGCACGGACCGGATGATCGGGTCGATGCGCCATTGATGGTTGTAGACGCGGGTGGCGATGTCGGTCATCGGGCGAAATTGCTCATCAGGCGCTCAGGCTCGGCTCCGCGGAGTCGCAGGGCAGCGCGAAAGCGCATCAAAGCCGATTTCGCTCGAGCGTGCCAGTTGCATGACCCTTACGTGACTGCATCGCTGAGGCGCGGGGCATGGGCAGGCGCTCCCGAGGGCGTCCCGCCCGCTCTTGCGACGGTGAGCTGTGCCGTCGGGAAGGAAGGGCGACCGAGACGGTCGCGGTCCCACGCTCACCTCGCCTTGTGCGTCACTCCGGCAGGCGGCGAGCCGGCGGCGCTGGCCCGTTCCAGGCTGCGCATCTGGCTTTTCAGCGCCTTCATCTGAGTCTCGAGGAAAACCCGCTGCAATTCAAGCATTTGCGTGAGATCGGTGGCGTGCAGCATGTTGTGGGCGAGTTCGAAGGCGCCTTGCACGTTGCGTTCCGCGAAACCGACGGCGAGGCGCGACAGGTTGGCCGCCGATGCCGGGCTTTCGGCCGGCCGCGGCGATTCGTCGTCGATGGCCGCGTTGACCACACCGATGAAGCCGTCAAAGGCCTTTTTCGCTTGTTCCACGCTTCTATCGGCGAAGTCGCGAACTTCGTAGGGCACGGCGCGGCTCAGTTGATCGGTCACCATCGCAGCTTTTGCCCGGTTGGCGCGCGAATCAGATCGCAGCTGCGCTGAAGGCTAGCAGCGTCGCAACCGATTTGTCACCTGAGCCTTAAATGCCATACCCAGCATTAACCCTACGTCCATCGGGCTTTGGACAGGCCGGCGATTCGATGCGACAGGCGCGGGCAACATGGTCTATAAAGCGTTACCGAGGCTTGACCCAGGATGTCCCGAATCGGGATGCGCGGTTTGACGTGGTGTTTCGCGAAGAGGATGGGTGTTCAACGTAATGTCGCCGCCGGACCGCGGGCAATCTCGCCCCGATAACGTCACGGATGCCTGGCCACATCACCCCTTGGCCCAGGATCTTTCGGCCCAAAATCTTTCGGCCCAAGGTCGTTCGGCCGAAGGCGCGGTGCTGGGCACGAATCAAGGCACGAACGGGTCGACGATCGAGGCCCTACTGGCGAAAGGCGCAGCCGCCGCGGTCTGGGCGCTCGCCGACGGCAGGGCGCTGTGGTGGAATGAGCTCGGCGCCGCGGTCTTCGGCCTGCCCCGAGCCGAAGCTAATCCTGCAGAAGCCAGTCCTGCAGATATCGATGCCGCGCTCGATCGAGCCTCCCGCACGGAACGCCCCTGGCTCGAGCGTCGGCGGATTTCGCATGGGCGCAGGCCCTCCGGCGCCACCTTGCTGTTCAGCCGGGCTCGTCTCGCGGATGGCGGCGAAGCCCTGGTCGCGGTCGCGACCGTGCTCGCGCCGCCGATCGTTCCGGATGGCCGCGCCGTGCCGCCCGCCAGGCCGGTGTCGGCCGCCGCCGAGGCTGCAGATTCTGACGCGTCCCATCTCGCCTCGCCTCCAGGCGCTGCGGATGGCGGCAAGCATCAGGGCGAGACCGCAATCGCGGTGTCGAGCCGCCGGCTGACCTGGCAGACCGACGAGACCGGACGCCTGCTCGCGGGTCCCGGCGCCAGCCTGTCACAGGCGCTCGGGCGTGGCGCGCCGATGCAGCCGGCAATGCTCGGCGAACTCTTCGCCGAGAACGGCGCGGCCGTCGCTGAGGCCATCGCGGCCGGCCAGCCGATCGCCGGTCTGCCGGTCGTGACGCTCGCGGCGCCCGACGGCACCTCCTTCATCGGCGCCCTGTTCGGCGCCCCGGTGCTCGATCACGGGCGTCGGGCTGCCGGCTATCGCGGCTTCATGGCGGTCGCAAGCGCCGGGCGGACGCAAGCAGGCTGGGCTGATCCGCCGCTTGCCAATGGCGCAATGACCGAGCCGGAGGCTTCGAAAGCGGCCTTCGACGATGGCGGTACGGCCGACCCGGTCGGGGCGGAGTTTCCGGCCGATGAAGGGGCCGATGAGGCGGAGGCCGGCGTCGCTACGCCCGCCTTCAGTGAGATCTCCGAGGCTGCGCAATCAGGCGCGCTCGGGCATAGGGCGGCTTCGCTCGGTTCGGCCAGCCAAATATCGAGCGAGCTGGCATCGAGGGAGTTGGCGTCGGGAGAGATGGCGCCGCTCCTGCAGGCCATGGCGCCCTTCCGCACTGCCGCCGGCCATGGCGAGACGGTCATCGCTTTACCCAAATTGATCGAACCGCCGATCGAGCCTCAGGCGCGTGCGTCGAATGTCATCACGTTGCGTCCGCCTGGGGCCGAGCCGAGCCGTCTCAAGGATGCGGAGGGGCCGCCGCTTTCGCCTGCCGAGCGCGATGCCTTCGCCGATATCGCCAAAGCGCTCGGCGCTGCCTGGACCCAGCCGCCGTCCTCCGGCAACGGCTTCGATGCCGGCGCGCCGACGAACGCGGAACCGCAGTCCGAAGCTGCCGGTGACGCCCAAGGCCTCGCGGATGTGGCCGCGGCCGATCTGATCACCATCATCAGCCGCTTGCCGGTCGGCATCCTGGTGCATCGCGACGGTGCGGCGGTCGCAGCCAACAAGACGCTGCTCGATCTCCTCGGCTATGCGAATCTCGCCGAGTTCGATGCGCATGGGGGCATCGAGAAGCTGTTCGCCGATCACGCCGATCGCGGCACGGACCATGCGGTGGCGATCAAGACCCGCGACGGTGAGGTCATCGAAGTCGATGCCCGCTGCCAGGCCATCAAATGGCGCGGCGAATCCGCCACCCTCATGACCTTGCGCCGCTCGCTCGCCAGCGAGACCAAGGGATTGGAGGCGAGCCACCAATTGGCGCTTGCGGCCAAGCAGACGCGGATCGATGATCTGCAGGCCATCCTCGACGGCACCAGCGACGGGGTGGTGACGGTCGACGAGCTCGGGCGCATCCTTGCCATGAACCCTTCCGCCGAGAAGCTGTTCGGCTATGGGGCAGGCGAGATCGCCGGCGAGGCGCTGGCCGTCCTCATCGCGCCCGAATGCCATCATGCGATCGGCGCGGCGCTCGCGGTCGCGCGGTCGCCCAGCCGGCAAGCCGCCCTGCCCGAGCCGGTCGAGATCACCGGGCGCGAGCGCCAGGGTCGGCGCCTCCCCTTGTCGATGAAGTTGTTCCTCAGCCATGCGAGCCGGCCTTCGCCGCGCCTGAATGTGGTGTTCCGCGATCTTTCGGCGGTGAAGTCCTCCGAGGCGGGGCTGGTCGAGGCGCGCGTCACGGCGGAGCGCACCACGGCGCAGAAATCGGAATTCCTCGCCAAGGTGAGCCACGAGATCCGCACGCCCCTCAACTCGATCGTGGGCTTCGCTGACATCATCGCCGAGGAGCGCTTCGGCCCGCTGCAGAATGAGCGCTACAAGGAATATGTCAGGGACATCCGCTCCTCCGGCACGCACATCATCAGCCTGGTCAACGACCTCCTCGACCTGTCGAAGATCGAGGCCGGACGCATGGAATTGTCCTTCTCGAATGTGAGCCTCAACGCCGAGGTCGGCGCCAGCGCGGCGCTGGTGCAGATGGAGGCGGCGCGTTCGCGGGTGCTGATGCGCCAGAGCCTCGCGCAAGGCCTGCCGGCGATCATCGCCGATGCCCGCAGCGTCAAGCAGATCGTGCTCAACATTCTGTCGAATGCGGTGAAGTTCACCGAACCCGGCGGCCAGGTGATCGTCTCGACGGCGCTGTCCGACAAGGGCGAGGTGATCTTCCGGGTGCGCGACACCGGCATCGGCATGTCCGAGCGCGAGCTTGCCGAGGCCATGGAGCCCTTCAAGCAATTCGCCACCACCTTGCGGCCCGGCGGCAGCGGGCTCGGCCTGTCGCTGACCAAAGCGCTGGTGAAAGCCAATCAGGCGAACCTGTCGATCTCGAGCACCAGCAATGAGGGCACGTTGGTCGAGGTCGTATTTCCGCGGGAGCGGGTCATCGCCGCGTGAGTGACGGGAGGGGTGTCGGGGACGCCCCTGCTTGGCCGGCCGCCCTGAAAAGCGGCCGGCCAGGCGCTTTGTTCACAGCCTCACCGAGATAGGCTCAACGCGACGTCAATTGCCGAAGAGCGCGTCGAAGAGGCTTTTCTGGCGTGGCGGTGGGGGCGCCCAGGTGCGATCCGACGATACGTTCGGGATCGGGGCCGGCGGCCGCGGCACGCCGCCCGCAATGGGCTGGGCCTGGCCGGCGACGCCGCCGGCATTGAGCACCAGCGGGCCGGGTTGCACGGAGGGCGGTGCGCCGCCGCCGGGGTTGATCGGGGCCGGGCCTGAGGCCAGCGGCGGTGACGGATCGGCGAGGCCGGGGGCACGTTCCCACTGCACCGTCGGCAAGGGCACGGGAGTCGAGCCGGCGAGAGCCGCCCGCATGAAGCGGTTCCAGATCTCGGCCGGCAAGCCGCCGCCCGTCACCTTCTTCATCGGCGAATCATCGTCATTGCCGACCCAGACCCCGGTCACAAGGGTGGCCGAGTAACCGACGAACCAGGCGTCGCGATAGTCCTGGGTGGTGCCGGTCTTGCCGGCCGTATCCCAATTGGCGATCTCGTATTTGCGCGCCGTGCCGCTGCGCATGGTCTCGCGCATCATGTCGACCATCATGGATTGCGCGTTCTGGTCGATGACGCGGCCATGGCTCTCGACCGGCTGGCGGAAGAGGATCTGGCCCGAGGCCGATTTGACGCTCGTGATCACATGCGGTTCGACGCCGAGCCCGCCATTGGCGAAGGGCGCATAGGCGCCGACCAGCTCGAGCGGCGTGACCTCGGAGGTGCCGAGCGCGATCGAGGGCGTCGCTTGCAGCTGGCTCTGGATGCCGAGCCGCGTCGCGGTCGCCGCGACCGCCTTCGGCCCGAACTCATTGGCGAGCCGCACCGCCACGGTGTTCAGCGACATGGCGAGCGCCTGTCGCAGCGTCACCTGCCCGAAATATTGATGCGTGTAGTTCTCGGGCATCCAGCCCTTGATGTTGACCGGCGCGTCCTCGCGCACCGAGTCGGGGGTGAGGCCGTGCTCGATGGCGGTCAGATAGGTGAAGGGCTTGAAGGAGGAGCCCGGCTGGCGGCGCGCCGAAGTGGCGCGGTTGAACTGGCTCTTGGTGTAGTCGCGTCCGCCGACCAGCGCCTTCACGGCGCCGTCCGGCGCCAGCGCCACGAGCGCACCCTGGCTGACATCGAGCTTCGCGCCCTTGGCGTCGAGCTCTTCGCCGAGCACGTGCTCGGCGAGCGACTGCATGCGGCTGTCGAGCGTGGTCGCGACCGTCATGTCGCCTTCGAGCGCGCCGATCTTCTCGTCGAGCGCGTCCATGACGTAATCGGCCGCGTAATTCGCAGCGCTCCCCCCGACATTCTCGACCGCTTGGGCCGGATGCCCCAGGGCGATCTTGGCCATGCCGTCGGTGATGAAGCCCTGATCGCGCATATCGGCGATGACGATCGAGGCGCGCTTTTCGGCCGCGTCCGGATTGCGGTTCGGGGCCAGCCGACCCGGCGCCTGCACGACGCCGGCGAGCGTCGCCGCTTCGGCGAGCGACAAGGCGCGAGCGGGCTTCGAGAAATAGCGTTGCGCCGCGGCCTCAAGGCCGTAGGCGCCGGCGCCGAAATAGACGCGATTGAGATAGAGCTCGAGAATCTGGTCCTTGGTGTATTTGCGCTCGAGCCACACAGCCAGGATCGCCTCCTGGATCTTGCGGGACAAGGTGCGCTCCTGGGTCAGGAACAGGTTCTTGGCGAGCTGCTGGGTGAGCGTCGAGCCGCCCTGCAATCCGCCATGGCCGCGCCGCCAGGCCATGACCGCCATGGCGCGCGCCAGGCCGAGCGGATCGATGCCGAAATGCTTGTAGAAGCGCCGATCCTCGATGGCGACGAAGGCCTTCGGTGCATAGGCCGGCAGTTCCGTCAGGGAGATGGTGCGCCCGCCCGTCTCGCCGCGATTGGCGATCAGCGTGCCGTCGGAAGCCAGAATGGCGATATTCGGCGGCCGTTTGGGCACTGCGAGCTGGTCGATCGGCGGCAGCTTGGTGAAATAATAGCCGACGAGGCAGGCAAGCGCGATCGTTCCCCAGACGCCGAGCGTCAGGCACCAGACGAACAGGCGCTTGATCAGCGAGCGGTTTCCGGCCTTGCCGCGGCGCGAACGGCCGCGATTGCCGCCCGAGCCGCCGGATGAGGCCTTGGCGCGCGACGGGGGCCGATCCGCGGCGGCCCGGCCCGCTTGCGGCGATTGGCCGCCCGATTTGCGCGGCTGGACGGCGCGATCCTCCGGAGCCAGGCGCAAATCCTCACCACCGCGACCGGCGCCAAAGGACGGCTCCCGGCGCGGGCGGGAATTCGCTCCACGTCCGCCATACCCCATCGAGGCTTGTACCCTACCCGTTCACCATGTCCCGAGCCGAGCTTTCGTCTCGACTGTGAATGTGGCGGATTAAGGTGCGGTAAAGCGGACGGAGGGTGAATGGCGAGTAGCGAATGGCGAGTAGTGGGGGTTTGAGCGGTCGACGGTCACTCGCTATTCGCCATTCGCTACTCGCCCTGATCAAGCGGCCGCGGCCTTCTCGATCTCGAAGGGGGCAATGCGCGCCGTTTCGCCCGCCCTGGCGATCAGGGCGCTGTGCGGACCGAGCGCCTGCCAGCATTCGCGGGCCTCGTCGACCGGCTCGGAGGCGACGATGACGCAGTCCTCGCGCTCGCACAGATAGAGGCTCGGCGGCTTGTCGTCGCTCGCCCAGCGCACCGCGAACAGGTCGCGCCCGTCGGTGAGGGCGGCCGCGAAGCGCAAGGCCTCCTTGACGCCGGCCTTGCGCATCAGGGAGCGCGCCTCGGCGAGCGTCGCCTGCATGGCGTCGAGCGGCGCCAGGCCTTCGTCGATGCGGGCGAGGATGCGCAGGAACAGGGCTTCCGAGTCCGTGGTGCCGAGCCGGTCGAGATAGAGCTCGTCCGGAATGAGGCTCTCGATGGCGCGCCGCACCCGGCTCCAGCCGCCGACCTGGCCGTTATGCATGAACATGAAGCGGCCGCGCACGAAGGGGTGGCAATTGGCGCGGGTGGTGGCGGTGCCCGTTGCGGCCCGCACATGGGCGAAGAACAATCCCGAGCGCACCTGGCGCGCCAGCGACAAAAGGTTCTCGTCCGACCAGGCTGGCCTCACCTCGCGATAATGGCCGGGTTCGTCGCGCTCGCCGTACCAGCCGACGCCAAACCCGTCGCCATTGGTGGGGGCCTTCGATTCTTCCGCGCTGAGCGATTGGCGGATGAGCGAATGGCAGGGCGAGGAGACGAGGTCTTCGAGGAAGATCGTCGCCCCGCGATAGGCGAGGAATCGGCACATGGCTCGTTCGTCCGTGATCCCCCCGATGCGGGCAGGGCTATCGCTTACCAGCGGAAGGATCGACCCTGGGGCCAAGACTGTGGCGTCGTCGTGGTGAACGCGGCCTTAACGGTGCAGTCACGCCAGAGGCTCAGTGGCTGGCGATCTGTCCGCCATCGACCCGCAGGATCGATCCGGTCATATAGGCGGCGGCCTCGCTTGCCAGGAACACGGCCGCATTGGCGTATTCCTCGACCGCGCCGTAACGGCCGGCCGGGATGCGCGATTTGGCGGCGGCTTCCATCTCGGCGACCGATTTGCCCTGTTTCTCGGCATTGGCCTTGTCGAGCTGGGTCAAGCGGTCGGTGGCGATGCGTCCCGGCGCCACCGCGTTGACGGTGATGCCGTGGCGCGCCACCTCGTTCGCCAGCGACTTGCCCCAGCCGACGAGCGCCGGCCGGATGGCGTTGGAGATGGCGAGATTGGGGATCGGCTCGATCACGCCAGACGAGATCACCGAGATGATGCGGCCCCATTGGCGCTCGATCATGCCGGGCAGGGCGAGATCGGCGAGCCGCACCAGCCCCACGAACATGCCTTCGAAGGAGCTGCGCCATTGGGCGCTCGACACGCCTTGGGCGCCGCCGGGCGGTGGCCCGCCGGAATTCAGCACCAGGATGTCGATGCCGCCGAGATCTTTGACGACGGCCGCATGCAGCGCCTCGACCTGCTCGAGCTTGCCGGTATCGCAGGCAAAGCCCTTGGCGCCGATCTTGGCGGCGGCGGCGCTCGCGGCTTCCAGCGTGCGGCTGGCGATCGCGACTTTGGCGCCTTCTTCGGCTAGCCCCTTGGCGATGCCGAAGCCGAGCCCTTTGCTCGCGCCCAGCACCAAAGCGCGCTTATCCTTCAACCCGATCTTCATGCGGCTCATCCGTTCCTTGTGCGGCCAGTTCTTTGGGCGGCCAGCTCTCTATGCGGCAATGCCCTGCGCCCGGGCGGCTTGCGGTGCTTCGATGCGCGCCATCAGCCATTCGATATCGGCGATGGTCTCGGTCGATAATTTCGGCCCGGGCTTGCGCTGCGTGTCATGGGCGATGAATCCACGCCGCTTCAGCACATATTTGCGCACGGCGAGCCCGATGCCCGGCTGCGTCTCGTAGCGCACCAGCGGCAGATGCCGGTCGAACAGGTCATGCGCCTCGGCCCGTTTGCCGCCCCGGCACAGCGCCACGACGCCGACCAGCATCTCCGGATAGGCATAGCCCGTCATCGCGCCGTCGGCGCCGCGTTCCATCTCGTAGGGGAGGAACATGCCGCCATTGCCGACCAGGATCGAGACGCGGCGCAGCTCGCCTGCCGCCTGCATGCGCCGCAAGCTGGTGATCTTGTCGAGGCCCGGCCAATCCTCATGCTTGAGCATGACGCAGGACGAGTTCGCCGTGATGATGCGCGCGATCACCTTGGGCGTCATGACCACATTGGTGGTCTGCGGGTAATCCTGCAGCACGAACGGCACATCAGCGCCGATGGCCTCGGCGGCATCGGCGAAATAGGAAACGATCTGGTCGTCGGTGCGCAGCGCCGGGGTGGGTGCGATCATGACGCCCGAGGCGCCCATATCCATCACGGCTTTGGTGAGGTCGCTCATCGCCGCAAAGCCCGGCGAGGAGACGCCGACCGTCACAGCCACCCGCCCACCGACGCGCGCCAGCACCTCCTTGACGAAGAGGCGGGATTCGGCGGCCGTCAGCTTCGGCGCCTCGCCCATGATGCCGAGGATGGTGAGGCCGGTGGCGCCCGCTGCGAGGTAGCGATCCACCATCTTGGCCGTCGAGACGAGGTCGAGCGCGCCCGTCTCGTCGAAAGGCGTCGGCGCGATCACATGGACGCCTGAGGCGTCGGTCGTCAGCTGCGGCATGTCACCTCCGGAAGGGTGTTCTTTAGCGAGGCGCGCGATAAAAGGCCCAGAAAAAAGCTAGCGCAAGAGAAATTTGGCTGCTGGCGCAAGCGAAATTTGCGGCCAAGAGAATTGCAGCCAATGGTTTTGCGGCTTATGTCGCCTCATCGTCGCAACCTGCCTCGAGGAGCCGCGCCTTGTCCCGCATCGTCTATGTCAACGGGGCTTTCGTCCCCGAAGCGGAAGCGAAGATCTCGATCTTCGATCGCGGCTTCATCTTCGCCGACGGCATCTACGAGGTCAGCGCGGTGCTCGATGGCGGGCTCGTCGACAATGACGCGCATCTCGCCAGGCTCGAGCGCTCGCTTGGCGAGATCCATCTCGCGATGCCCTGCTCCAAGGCCGAGATCGTCAAGGTGCAAAAGGAGCTGATCTCGCGCAACCGCCTGGTCGAGGGCTCGATCTACCTGCAGGTGACTCGTGGCGCCGCGGACCGCGAGTTCGCCTTCCCGGCCGATGCCAAGCCGAGCCTCGTGATGTTCACCCAGGCGCGCGTCATGGTCGACGATCCGAAATCCGTCTCCGGCATCAAGCTGCATGCGGTCGCAGATATCCGCTGGGCGCGTCGCGACATCAAGAGCGTGGCGCTGCTCGCCCAGGTGCTGGCCAAGCAGGCGGCGGCCGCGGCCGGATGCCAGGAGGCCATCATGCATGAGGACGGCGTGGTGACCGAAGGCGGCTCCTCGACGGTGTTCATCGTCACCGAGGAGGGGCGCATCGTGACGCGGCCGAACTCAAACGCCATCCTGCCCGGCATCACGCGCCAATCGGTGATCCGGCTCGCCCGCGAGAAGGAGCTGGCGATCGAGGAGCGCCTGTTCACGCTCGACGAGGTGTTCGCCGCGCAGGAATGCTTTGTCACGAGCGCCACGAGCTTCGTCAAGGCGGTGGTCGAAGTCGATGGTCGCCGGATCGGCGGCGGCCAGCCCGGCCCGGTCGTTCGCCGCCTGCGCGACATCTATATCGAGGCGGCGCGCCAGGAGGCCAGGGCGAACTCGGCGCTGTAGCAGGGCGCTTCCTTCTCGCGCAAAAGGGCGGGAGAAGGTGAGCGCAGGAAGGCCCCCCTCACACCATGTTCCGCGGTTGCATCAGGCGGTCGAATTCCTGCGCCGTGATGGCGCCTGAAGCCAGCGCCTCTTCGCGCAGGGTCGTGCCGTTATGGTGGGCCGCCTTGGCGATGGCGGCGGCCTTGTCATAGCCGATGGCCGGCGTCAGCGCCGTCACCAGCATCAGCGAGCGCGACAACAGCTCCTCGATGCGCTTGGCGTTCGGCTCGATGCCGACGACGCAATGATCCGCGAACGACACCGAGGCTTCGGCGATCAGCCGGACCGATTGCAAGAACGCATTGGCGATCACCGGCTTGAAGACGTTGAGCTCGAGATGGCCCTGAGAACCTGCAAACGCGATGGTCGTCTGATTGCCGAGTGTCTGTGCCACCACCATGGTGAGCGCCTCGGCCTGGGTGGGGTTGACCTTGCCGGGCATGATCGAGGAGCCGGGCTCGTTCTCGGGCAAGATCAGCTCGGCGAGGCCGGAGCGCGGTCCTGAGCCGAGCAGGCGGATATCGCTCGCGATCTTGAACAGCGAGGTCGCAACGCTGACGATCGCCCCATGCGCGAAGACGATGCCGTCATGGCCGGCGAGCGCCGCGAATTTGTTCGGCGCCGAGGTGAAGGGCAGCTTCGTCTCCGCCGCGATGCCGGCAGCGAAACGCTCGGCGAATTGCGGATGGGTGTTGAGCCCGGTGCCGACCGCCGTGCCGCCTTGCGCCAGCGGGTAGAGTGCGGCAAGCCCCTGGCGGATATGGGCGATGCCGAGCTCGAGCTGCGCCGCATAGCCCGAGAATTCCTGGCCGAGTGTCACCGGCGTCGCATCCTGGAGATGGGTGCGCCCGATCTTGACGATATCGGCGAAGGCACGCTGCTTGGTGAGAAGCGCCGCATGCAGGTGCTGGAGCCCCGGCAACAGCGTCGCCGCGATCTCGGTCGCGCCCGCAATGTTCATCGCGGTCGGGAAGCTGTCATTCGAGGACTGGCCGAGATTGACATGGTCATTGGGGTGGACCGGCTTCTTGGCGCCGAGCGGCGCGCCGAGCAGCTCATTTGCCCGATTGGCGATCACCTCGTTGACGTTCATGTTGGTCTGCGTGCCCGAGCCCGTCTGCCAGACGACGAGCGGGAATTCGCCATCATGGCGCCCGGCGATCACCTCGTCGGCGGCCGTGACGATGGCCTTGGCGAGCCGCTCGTCGAGAAGCCCGAGCTCCTGGTTCACCAGCGCCGCGGTCTTCTTGACCAATGCCAGCGCTCGGATGAGCGGCTTCGGCATATGCTCGCCGCCGATGCGGAAATTCTGCAAGGAGCGTTGTGTCTGCGCGCCCCAGTAATGCGCCGCCGGCACGGCGATCTCGCCGAAACTGTCGCTCTCGATCCGGTCCATCCTGACGCTCCCAAGGATTGGCGTTAGCGCCGACGAGTTAGGCATCGACCGGCCCAAAGTCGAGCCCGGACCGGCTCTCCATCGCAAGAGTAGGCGCTCTCAGATCTCGAATTCGATGCCGATTTCCATGATCTGCGCGCTCGGGATGTTGAAATAAGTGCCGGGACGCTGCGCATTGTGATGCATGAATGCAAACAGCGACTCGCGCCAGACGGACATGCCCGACATCCGCGAGACCGGGATGATCGTCTCATGCCCGGTATAATAGGTCACCTTGGCAAGGTCGCAGGCCGGGATCAGCCCTTGGGCGACGGCTAGCGCCAGGCCCTTGGGCACGTCCGGGCGCTCCATATAGCCGAACCACAGCGCGATGCGCGTCAGTCCCTCGGCGATCGGCGTCACCTCGACCCTCTGATCGTCGGCGACGCGCGGAATTCCCTTGGTTTCGATGGCGACCAGATAGACATGCTCCTGCAGCACCCGGTTGTGCTTGAGATTGTGGGTCAGCGCCAAGGGGACGCCCTTGGCCATGCGGCCGAGCACCACCGCTGTGCCGGGCAGCCGGAAAGGTGGGTCCTTCTCGATCTCCTCGAGGAGTTGGGCCGACTTCTGGCGGATCTCGACGCGGCGGTGGTCGAGGATCTCCTCGCCCTTGCGCCAGGTCAGCATCAGGAAGGCGATGACGAAGGAGAGGATGAGCGGGAACCAGCCGCCATCGAAGAGCTTGGTCGAGGTCGAGGCGAAGAACAGAAGGTCGAGCAAAAGGAAGCTGCCATTCACCGTGTAGACGATGAGGCGGTTATGCTTCCAATGCAGCGCCACGAAGGTCGCGAGCAGCGTGGTGATCGCCATCAGCAGCGAGACCGCGATGCCGAAGGCGCCGGCGAGCGCGTCCGACGAGCCGAAGCCGATGGTCGCGATCAGCGTCGCGACGGCGAGCGCCCAGTTCACCAGCGGGACGTAGATCTGGCCGATCTCATGGCTCGCGGTGTGGATGACTTTCATGCGCGGCAGGAAGCCGAGCTGCACCGCCTGCTGCGTCAGCGAATAGGCGCCGGAGATGATGGATTGGGAGGCGATCACGGTCGCGACCGTCGAGAGCAGGACGAGCCCGTAATGCGACCAGTGCGGGGCGAGCTGGTAAAAGGGGTTCTCGATGGCGGCGGGATCGTTCAAGAGCAGCGCGCCCTGCCCGAAATAATTCAAGGTGAGGCAGGGAAGCGCCACGCCGAACCAGGCGACGCGGATCGGCAAAGGGCCGAAATGGCCCATATCGGCATAGAAGGCCTCCCCACCCGTGACCGCCAGGAAGGCGCCGCCGATGACCGCGAGCGCCAGGGGGCCTGCGTGGAACAGATAGGTGATGGCCGGCCAGGGGCTGAGCGCTGCGAGCACCGCCGGGTTGCTCACGATGCCGGCGAGGCCGAGGATGCCGATGATCGCGAACCAGAACAGCATGATCGGCCCGAAGATGCCGCCGACGAAGGAGGTGCCCTTGCGCTGGATGAGGAAGAGCAGGATCAGGATCACCACGGTGAGCGGCACGATCGCCTTGTGCAGTTGCGGCGCATAGACCTCGATGCCCTCGATGGCGCTGAGCACCGAGATCGCCGGCGTGATGGCGCCGTCGCCATAGAGCAGCGTCGCCCCGATGAGGCCGAGCACCAGGATGACGGTGCGCCGGCGGCTGGGATGCGCCCGGCGTGGTGAGATCAGCGCCAGCAGGGCGAGGATGCCGCCTTCGCCGTGATTGTCGGCGCGCATGATCAGGATCGCATATTTGATCGAGATCACGAGGATCAGCGACCAGAAGATCAAGGAGACGACGCCGAGCACAGCTTCAGGCGAAACGGTGCCTTGCGGGCTTGCGGCCTTCACGCCTTCTCTCAGCGCATAGAGCGGGCTCGTGCCGATATCGCCGAACACCACCCCCATGCAGGCCAGAGCCGCCGGCGCCAAGGCCCGCTTGGTCGCGGCGAGATCGCCGGCACCGGCTTTGAGAGTTATCGACATGGCGTCGCCCTCCTCCCTTCCGGCGCGGCCCAAGATCTTCTGGCTTGGCCGGCAGCAAGAGGAGAGGTTAGCCGCCATCGCGATCCCGGCAAAGCCGAAATCTGTGGGCGCGAAGCGGCTGGGCGCTCTCCTTCTCCCGCGAAAGAGCGGGAGAAGGTTAGGCGCGCGAGCGCTTAGCTCAGCTCCTGGCAGCGCTCGCTGCCGCCCCTCTGCCGAGGAAACGGTCGACGACGCGCTGCAGCAGCGGCGCATAGTCGCGGAAGCGGCGGGTCTGCATGCCGGCGACCTTGCCGGCTTCGTCCCAGAGGCGCACCCGCACCGCATCATTGTGGAAGGGGTTTCGGCGGAATTCTGCGACTTCCGCCGCATCCATCGGGCCGCCCTGCAGCGAAAGGGTGTGGGCGGAGGCTTTCGAGAGCTTGGCGTGATAGCCGGGATCCGTAGCGCAGAGATAGCGCTTGGCCGCGACATGCAGGCGCACGCATTCGGTGATGATGGGTGGGAAGAACGGCGCCAGCACCTCGGCCCCTGCCTCGTCGTGATGCTTGTCCTCGGTGTCATCCGGCGAATAAGTGCCGAACTCGCTGGTGAAATGGCCGATATCGTGCAGCAGCGCCGCCGCCACCAGCTCGTCGCTCGCCTTCTCCTGCTCGGCGAACCAGGCACCTTGCAGCATGTGCTCGGCCATGGTCACGGGCTCGCCGAGATATTCCTCGGCCCCGCGCCGCTCGAAGATGTCGGTGAGGAAGGGGACGATGCTTCTGGCGTCGAGAGTTGGCTTTGTCATTCGGCCGCCTCGCTGAAGCTTTCGGCCTCGATGGCCGCAAGAGTGGAGAGCAGCCCGTCCTTGTCGGCGTAGCAACCCTGCAGCCAGCGCTGGCCGCTGCCGGAGAACTTCTTGCGGGCATGCAGGACGCGGGTGTTGTCGACGATGAAGAGCTCACCGGGCAGGAGCCTGAAGGTCACCTCCATGCTGCTGTCCTCGAGAATCTCGGCGAATTGCCGGTAGGCGGCGTAGAAATCCGGCATGTCGGCATAAGCCACATCGACGAAAGGTGCCGCCGAGCGGTTGTTGAAACGGATGGCGATCATCTCGCCGTCCGGGCCGAGCTCGATGAAGGGGCGCTTGGCGCCAAGACGTACGCCCGCCGATCCGGCATATTCGAAGCGCGCCGGATAGCGGCTGAGAAGCTCGAAGCCGCGTGGATTATCCCGCCGCAGCCGCTCGGCGACCATGAAGCCGTCGACCACCGTGGAATCCCCGCCCTCGACCGAGTTCTCGAGGCAACAGAGGAGCTGCAGGGTCGGTACGGGATCGCGATAGGGGTTGTCCGTATGGGCCTGCAGGCCGAGATTGGTGTAGGCGAGATTTGTGGGATTGACCTCGGCCCTGACTTCGAACCAGCGCCCGTAATTCGTCTCCCGCACATAGCCGAACAGCTCGGCCACCTCGCATAAGCTGCCGGATTGGCGCGGCACCTCGCTGAGCATCGCGAAGCCATAGCGGCGCACCGCGGCGAGCCATTCCCGGAGCGCGCGCCGGTCCTGGCGCAGCTGCGCGTAGGAGCCGGTCGGCACATTCCCTTGCAGCTTTCCGTTCCAGAGCTCGATCTCGGGCGCCACCCAGCCGTTTCCGGCCGCGGCGCTCTTGTCATAGACCCGTTCGCGCAGCCATGCGGCTGGGAAGATCGTCTCGTGGCCGTCAGGCGCGAAGCTCACGCAGACATCGCCGTTCGGCGCGACCGAGGCCGAGCCGATGACGGTCGAGGCCGGGATGTCGAGCACGGTGATCAGCCGCTGGCCGTTGCCGGCGCTGCGGGTCTTGGGATCGAGCGCATTGTCGCGCAGCCAGAGAGCGTGGAAGCGGCTCGCCTGCCCGTCCGTCCAGGTGATGCGCGCGGCCCGCCCCCCATCCGTGATCTCGATGCTGTCTGCCTTCATGAGAGCCCACCCATCGGTTGCCACAGAATTATTCTTGCGGATCTTGCGAAAAGCCCTGCCATCGCACAAACAATGAAAAAACGAGCATTGGCCCTTTTTTCATTATGGCAAACCAGATGCATCTGCCCCCGCTCACCTGGCTGCGCAGCTTCGAGGCCTCCGCTCGCCGCCAGAATTTCACCGCCGCGGGCGAGGAGCTCGGCCTGACGCAGGCCGCCGTCAGCCAGCACATCAAATGCCTGGAGGAGGCTTTGGGAGCCGCGCTGTTCCGCCGCCTGCGGCGTGGCGTCGAGCTGACACCCGAGGGCGGCGCCTATCTGCCGCATGTCCAGGCGGCCTTCCGTTCATTAGCGAGCAGCACGGCCGAGCTGTTCGGGCCGCGGGCCGGCCGGGTCGTGACGATCCGCAGCCCCATCTCCTTCACGGCTCTTTGGCTGGCGCCGCGCCTGCCGGCTTTTGCCAAAGCCTTTCCGGATACGCGGCTCGAGATCACGACCATCCATGTTCCGGCCGATTATGCGGGCGAGCCCGAAGACCTCGACATCGATTTCGACATTCGCTTCGGCATCGGGCCGTTCGCGGATCGCGAGAGCTATCGTCTCACCTTCGAGCGCCTGGTGCCAGCGGCTGCGCCGGAGCTCATGCGCCGTCTTCATGAGCCGGCGGACTGGGCCCATCTGCCGCTGCTCTCGGTTTCGGGCGCACGCGAGATGTGGCCCGCCTGGTTCGCCTGCGCCGGCCTGCCCCCTCCCGGCCTGGCCTTCCTCACCTGCGACAGTTTTGTGGTCGCGTTCGAAGCCGCAAGGGCAGGCGCCGGTGTGCTGCTGGCCTCGCGTCCTCTGGCCGACGCGGCGCTGGCGGAGGGGCGCCTGCTGCGGCTGTCGGAGATCGAGCTCGCCGGCGAGGCCGGGCATTTCATCACCCACAAGGCCGGCCGGGCATTGGCGCCGCATGATCAGGCCGTGCTCGATTGGATGCGCGTCGAGGCGAATGCGTAGCCAGTTTGGAACTGGAATAATTCTATAATTAGCGGAAATCATTGACCTTTCTCCGCCAGGCGCGTAGCCCGCCAACAGGCGATGATGCCGTTTCGGAGAGGTGCTGCGGTGAGACGAGTGATGGCGGTTTCGGCCCTGTGCGCGGGGCTGGCATTTGGCGCGAACGCCGCGCTGGCGGCCGAGTTCTATATCGGCGAGCCGGTCGTGAAGGAGGGCATTCAGCTCGTGCCCAATTATCTCACCGGTATCGAGATGGACCGGCATCCGCCCGGCATGTCGATGGATCCGAACGCCATCCATGTCGAGATCGACGTGCATGCGACGAAAGACGAGAAGCACGGCTTTGCCGAGGATGCCTGGATTCCCTATCTGACCATCGCCACCACGGTCGAGAAGGCCGGCAGCAAATACAAGGAAAGCAAGGTGCTCGCCGCGATGACGGCCGGCGACGGACCCCATTATGCCAACAACTTCAAGATGGACGGGCCGGGCTCCTACAAGATCACCTATGTGCTCTCGCCGCCCTCCAAAGCCGGCTTCCTGCGCCATGTCGACAAGGCGACGGGCGTGCCGGCCTGGTGGGAGCCGATCACCGTCTCCTGGACCTTCGATTATCCGAGCAAGCCGAAGAAATAATGAGCGGGACGATGCGGCTCGGGATTTTGGCGCTCGCGGCTTCGCTTGCGGTTTTCGCAAGCGAGCCGATCCTGGCCCAGACGGCCGGTGCGCCCGCGGCGCCCTCGCGCCTCACCCCCGTGAATGAGAGCGGCCAGATCGTCGTCATCTTGGAGAAGCATGTCTTCACTCCGGCCGAGATCCATGTCCCGGCTGGGCAGAGGACGCAGATCCTCATCAAGAACCTCGATTCGACGGCGGAAGAGTTCGACTCGACCACGCTCAAGATCGAGAAGGTGATCGCCGGGCGCAGCGAAGCCGTGATGCGGCTGCGAGCCCTCGATCCCGGCACCTACCCGTTCGTCGGCGAATACAATACCGACACCGCCAAAGGCGTGGTGATCGCCGAATAGCGCCCGCTGGCCGATCAATGCCCGGCGTCGCGCTTGCGCGTCGCCGCGGCCCCTCCCCGGCCCACGGCATTGATGGCCCACCCGATATGCTGGCCTGTGGTTTCCGCATGCCGGCCTATTCGGATTTGCCGTCGCTCGGCATTGCGATCCTCCTCAGCTTCGTCGACACTGAAACGGAATGGCAACGAAGAGGTTCCGGTGGCGTTGCAAGCGCATCAGCGGAGCCGTGATCGCAAGAGGGGAATTGAGATGATCAGGGTCGGAATCGGTGGTTGGACCTTCGAGCCGTGGCGGGGCAGCTTCTTCCCTGATGGCCTGGCGAAGACGCGCGAGCTCGAATATGCGAGCCGCAAGCTCACTTCGATCGAGATCAACGGCACTTATTATTCGACTCAGAAGCCCGATACCTACAGGCGCTGGGCGCAGGAGACGCCGGATGATTTCGTCTTCTCGCTGAAGGCCATCCGCTTCGCCACCAATCGCCGCATCCTGGCGGAGGCCGGTTCCTCGGTCGAGAAGTTCCTGGCGAGCGGCCTCACGGAGCTCAAGCACAAGCTCGGGCCGATCCTGTGGCAATTTGCGCCGACCAAGAAATTCGACGAGGAAGATTTCGGCGCCTTCCTGGCGCTCCTGCCCAAGGAACAGGACGGAGTTCGCCTGCGCCATGTGGTCGAAGTGCGCCATGAGAGCTTCTGCGTACCGGCCTTCATTGCGTTGGCGCGCCGGCATGGCGTCGCCATCGTCTTCGCCGATTCGGACAAATACCCGGGCATCGCCGATGTCACGGCCGATTTCGTCTATGCGCGCCTGCAGCGCACCCGCGAGGAGGTCGAGACTGGCTATGAGCCTGCCGAGATCAAGGCCTGGCTCAGCCGCGCCCGGGCTTGGGAGAAGGGCGAGACGCATAAAGACCTGCCGCGCATCGATCCCACCGAGGCCGCCAAAGGCAAGCGCGAGGTGTTCATCTATATGATCTCGGGCGCCAAGGTGCGGGCACCCGCCGCCGCCATGGCGCTGATCAAGGCGATTGCCTGAGCGAACTTCCCTTCGTCGGCCGGCGGGCCTAGATAGGGCCTTCCGGAAGGAGCCGTGCCATGCTGATCGAAGGTCGCCATACCCGCACCATCTGGCTCGAGGAGGACGGCAAAAGCGTCGGCATCCTCGACCAGACCAAATTGCCGTTCCGCATCGAGCGGCTGCGCCTCACAACGTCCGGCGAGATGGCGCATGCCATTTCCTCGATGCAGGTGCGCGGGGCGCCGCTGATCGGGGCGGCCGGCGCCTATGGGCTGGCGCTGGCGCTCGCCGCCGATCCGTCCGATGCGGGGCTCGGCGCCGGCTATGATCTCCTGGTGCGCTCGCGCCCGACCGCCATCAACCTCAAATGGGCGCTCGACCGGCTGGCGGCGCGGGTGCGGCCCTTGGCTCCGGCACGGCGCGCCGAGGCGGCCTTCGCCGAAGCGCGGGCCATCTGCGATGAGGATGTGGCGATCAATGAGGGGATCGGCCGGCACGGTCTCAAGCTGATCGAGGAGATCGCGTCGAAGAAAGCTGGCGGCGCGCCCGTCAATGTGCTCACCCATTGCAATGCGGGCTGGCTCGCGACCGTCGATCGCGGCACCGCCACGAGCCCGATCTATGCGGCGCAGGAGAAGGGGCTGCCCATCCATGTCTTCGTCGACGAGACGCGGCCGCGCAATCAGGGCGCCTACCTGACGGCTTTCGAGCTCGGCGAGCAGGGCGTGCCGCATACGCTCGTCTCCGACAATTCCGGCGGCCATCTGATGCAGCACGGCCTTGTCGATCTCGTCATCGTCGGCACCGACCGGGTGACCGCCAAGGGCGATGTCGCCAACAAGATCGGCACCTATCTCAAGGCGCTCGCCGCCAAGGATAATGGCGTGCCCTTCTATGTGGCGCTGCCCTCGCCCACCATCGATTTTTCGGTCGAGGACGGGGTGCGCGACATCCCGATCGAGGAGCGCTCCGGCGACGAGGTCACGCATGTGGCAGGCCTCGGCCCGGACGGGCAAATGACGCGGGTGCGCATCACGCCCGAGGCGACCCGGGCCGCCAATCACGCCTTCGACGTGACGCCGTCGCGCCTCGTCACCGGCCTGATCACCGAGCGCGGCGTCGCGCCCGCGACACGCGAAGGCCTACGGGCGCTGTTTCCGGATCGGGCGGCCTGACCAGCGCCAGCGGGGATCCACGCCTTCGCGGCATGAGCCTCATACGCTGAACCAGTAGCGCGTCATGTGGAAGAAGATCGGGGCGGCGAAGATCACGCTGTCCAGTCGGTCGAGCATGCCGCCATGGCCTTCGATCATGCGGCCCCAATCCTTGACGCCGCGATCGCGCTTGATGCCCGACATGACAAGCCCGCCGAAGAAGCCGAGCAGGCAGATGACGAACGCCATGGCGGCGGCCTGAAGCGGCGTGAAGGGCGTGATCCACCAAAGCGCCGCGCCGAGCGCCGTGGCGCTGGCGACGCCGCCGATCAAGCCTTCCCAGGTCTTAGAGGGCGACAGCGAAGGCGCGACCTTGTGGCGCCCGAACAGCTTGCCGAACACATATTGCAGGACGTCCGAGCCCTGCACCACCAGCACCAGGAAAGCGATGAGCAGCAGGTTGTGCTGCTCGAAGCCCGGTATCGGCAAGTCGAGGAGGGCCGGCGCATGGCTCACGCAGAAGACGCAGATCATCAACCCCCATTGCACGAAGGCGATGCGTTCGAGGAAATGGGTGGTGTCGCCCCGCAATGCGGCGATGATAGGCAGGAGCAGGAAGCAATAGACCGGGATGAAGACGGTGTAGAGCCCGTACCATTCGATCCAGACGAGATAATATTGCAGCGGCAGGCTCACGAAGAACACGGCCGCCAACGCCCAATGGTCGCCGCGCCGGGTCGGGGTGAGCGTCATGAATTCGCGCAGGGCCGTGAAGGAGGCGAAGCCGAAGAGCAGGATGACGCCGCCCTTGCCGAACAGGAAGGCGAGCGCGATCAGCAGCACCATCACCCACCAGGCCTTGACGCGGGCATTAAGGTTCTCGATCGCCGCATTGGGCTCCGGCCCCGCCCGCTTCGCCAGGACGGCCCCGATCACCGAGGCGAGGAGGAGCACCGCCACGACGCCCCCGAACAGCATGAAGCTCTCGCGCGGCATGTTCATGGATGCATGTCCCTGGAGGAATCTTCTCTGGAGGAATCTCGGGGCCGCAGCGCCAGCAGGGCGGCACGGGAGCGATCCAGAAAAGCGTCCTTCTGTTCGCCCTCTTCGAGCCGCAGCGGCTCACCGAAGATCACGCCGCACAGGAGCGGGATCGGGAACATCTCACCCTTGGGCATCACGCGCGCGATATTGTCGATCCAGACCGGCACGAGCTCGACCTCGGCTGCGGCCTTGGCGAGATGGAAGAGCCCGCTGCGGAACGACAATAGCGGCTGATCGGTGGTGTTGCGCGTGCCTTCCGGGAACAGGATCAGGGAGGAGCCCTGCCGCACCGCCTCCGCCATCAGCGCTACCGGATGCGGCCCGCTCGGCGTCGGATTGCGGTCGATCATCAAGGCGTTGAAGACATTGCGGCCGATGAAGCGGCGCAAGCCGGGCCTGTCCCAATAGTCGGCGCCGGCGACCGGACGTGTGACGGCGCGCAAGCTCGGCAGCAGCACCGTCCAGACCAGCACGAAATCGCCGTGGCTGCCGTGATTGGCGAAATAGATGCGCTGGCGCAGCTCCGGCAGGC
Organism: Rhizobiales bacterium GAS188; assembly: GCA_900104855.1. NCBI lineage: Bacteria > Pseudomonadati > Pseudomonadota > Alphaproteobacteria > Hyphomicrobiales > Rhizobiales bacterium GAS188. Next base: position 2,790,932 of record FNSS01000001.1, on the reverse strand, counting down.
AGCCCCGCCAATCGGCCCTGACGCCGGTCACGAGCCGCGCCAGAATGGTGACGAGCGCCGCGAGCAGTCCCGCCGCGCAGCGGGCGATCATATCTGCCCTCCCGAGAGCCGGAACAGGACGAGCCAGGCCATAACGAGGATGAGTTGCAAGAGGAGCGCGGTGAGCTGCAGCGCCAATAGGCGCCTGGCGCCGGCGAGGCGCGCATCGAGGGGCCGTCCGAGCTTTGCGGCTGGCGCGAGACGCAGCCTTGCGAGCGCGGCGTCGAGGGTGGGAAGGTCGAGGTCGCCGGCGCCGAGGCGCTCGAAGAGATCGGCATCGAAGGCGACGCGCGCGGCGAGCACCGCCTCGCAAAACCCGGCGATCACAGTCGCGACCAGAACAGCCGAACCAAGACGTATGTCGAGCTCGAGCGCGACGAGCGGCGCCGCAACGAGAGCCAGGAGGGTGACGGGCAGGCTGAGACCATGGATCAGGCGGCCGCGCCGGAGCAGCGCCGCCATCACCACGCAGATGGCGCGTTCCTCAGGGTTCACGCACCGCCTCCGCGATGGCTGCGAGCTGAGCTCGCGACAAGGCAAGCCTCGGCCGCGCTGCCTTCAGTTGTGCCGCGGCCTCGGCCACATCTCGCGCCCGCCCGCTGCGGATCAGCCAGGTCGCGACGGCGGCGACGCTGCGCCCATAACCGAGCGCGCAACAGACGAGGATCGGCCCCTGTGGCCGCGCCCGCTCGATTGCGGTCGCGGCTTCGATGAGTGCGTCCGGGGGCGGTGCCACGAGATCGAGCATCGGCACCGACTGCCATCGACCTGCCAAGTTACTTGCAAAGCGCGGCGCCGCGAATTCCGCCGTCAGGTCGACGACGCAGCGGAACTTTCCCCGGCGCAGCTCGGCACTGGTCGGAAACCTGCCGATATGGAGGCCCTCGGCGATCAGCGCCGGCTTGGCGTCGCCATAGGTCCAGAGCCTGGAATTCACGAAGGCGCAGAGCCGATAGGGCGCGAGCAGGAGGCGGGCCGACACGCTCATGCCGCCATCCCGCCGCTTCTGGAACAAAGCGGGGCCGATCGCCGCATAACCCGAGGCCACCATGGCGAGCGCGAAGGCCAGCCAGAGCAGCCATAACCAGGCGCCGTCGGCGCCGAGGCTGAAGGCCGCGATCACCACTGTGGCGAGCGTGACCGCGCCTGCGCCGTAATAGCGCGCAAGCCACAGCCGGTCGGGACAGCGCGTGAGCGAGAGGCGCGCCAGCGGCGGCTCACCTTCCCATGGCCAGGTCCAGACGCAGAAAAGGCCGAGCAGCGCCCCGGTCGGGATGTCGACAAAATGGTGCTGGAAGGTGGTCATCACCGAGGCGACGACGAGGGCCGACCAGGCATGGAAGAGCGGCAGGACGCGGCGCGGCAGATGCCTGACATAAAGGCTCCATAAGATCACCGTCAGCGCCACATGCAGCGACGGGGCCTGGTTGAACGGCTTGTCGAAGGCGCCGAGTGCCGCGAACAGGAAGCCGAACAGCCCCGAGGTGTCGGGCTTCGGCCAGGAGAAGCGCAAGGGCACGATGATGAAGCAGATCACCGCGACGATCTGCGCCGTCAGCAGCCGCCGCACATGGGTGTCGAGCTCGCGCCGCGTGGCGCAGACGAAGACGGAAGCCGCATAGAAGGCGTTGGTCGACCAATAGGGCAGGATGGTCCAATCCAGGAACGGCACTTGCCGCTCCCAGGCGAAGGCGATCGCCGGCACATGGGCGTGCAGCGAAGCGAGCCAGTTTGCCCCGCCATAGCTGAGGTAGAAGAACGCACCGAGGCCGGCGAGCCATAGCAGCGCCGCCCGGGTCGGCCGCTCCTCCTCCGCCGAAGCCGTGGGTGTCACTATGCTCAAGCTTCGCTCTTCCCGTCGGGATCCTCGCGGCTCGCATCCTCTCGCAGCGCCAGCGAGACGGTGAAGATGCCCCATTCGTCGATGCGCTGGGTGAGCTTGCGGAAGCCCGCCGCGGCCACGAGCTCGTCCATTTCGGCCTGGCTGCGCCGGCGCATCACCCAAGCCTGCCCGCCGCGATGCGAGGTCAGCGCCCGCGCGATCATCTCGAGCTGCGGGTGCCAGGGCTGGTTGGTGTAAACGAGATAAGCGCCGGGCTCGACCACCTCGGCGAGGCCCGAAAGCGAGGCGCGGATCATGTCGTTGTCGGGGAAAAGCTCGTAGAGGCCCGAGACGATGGCGAGCGTCGGCCTCGGCGAGATGGCGGCGAGATCGGCGCGGTCGAAGGCGTCGCCTTTGCGGAACCCCGCGATATCGGAAAGGCCCTTCTCGGCGATCAGCTTCGTGCCGCTCTCGACATTGAGATCGCTATAGTCGCGCAACAGGATGGAATCGGGCTTAGGGCCGCCTTCGGCCAGCGCCTCGAGCACATAGCGTCCATGGCCGGCCGCGATGTCGAGGACGCGCACGGGCTTAGCCCCAGCGCGCAGCTTCTCCATGGCGATGCCGATCAATTCCTCGGCATTGCGCTTGCGCTGGCGGATGCCGCGCCAGCCGATGCTGTCGAGATAGGCCCTGTCGGCGGCGCGCCCGACGGCGCCGAGCCCCGACGGCGTGTTGCGGTAGACATAATCGAGGGTCGAGCCGGAATCGAAGCCGGTGCGATGGCCGAGCGCGATGCCCTTCGACACCAGGCCGCCGAGCTTCAGGCCGAGCCGCGTCGCCGCCCAGTAGAGGCCGCGCGGCGACAAGGCCGGCAAGGGTGAGGCGAGGTCGTCGGCCTCATTGCGCGTATAGTTCGCCTTGTCGGCATCGAGCAGGCTGAGCCGCGGCGCGAGCGCGTCGAATTGCTCGAGGATGAAGCGCCGCGCCTTGTCGACCGCGTCCGCACGGTCGCGCTCGCCGAGCGTGTCGTGGAAGAAGCCTTTGAGCACATGGCGCTCCTTCACCCTGGCGCCGAGATTGACGAAGAATCGGTGCTGCGGCGAATGATGCACCACCCAATCCGAGCCCGAGATCAGCAGCTGCGTCGGGATGGTGATGGCGCGCGCATCGGTGACCACACGCTCTCCCGCCTCGTAGAGGCCGAGCAGGATATCGGCCGAGATCGCCCGAGTGATCAGCGGATCGCTCCGATAGGAAGCGATGCGTTGCGCGTCATGCGTGAGCAGGCGCGGCTTGACATAGGAATTGACGAAGAAATTGCCGCGCCATTTGCGCTTGAGCTGCAGCGCCAGGCGGGCGAAGGGCACATAGAGCTTCACCGAGAAGGCCGGCGAAGCGAGCACCATCGCCCTTATGCGCGGCGCATAGTCATGGGCCCAGGTCGCGATCAGCACGGCGCCGACCGATTGGGCGATCACCGCCATGTCGGCGACGGCGACGCCGTCGGTTTCGGCCACATGATCGACGAAGTTCTGCACGTCGCGCACGCTCACCGCGAATGAGGGCGAGAAGCCGCGTTCGCCAGGGGAACGGCCATGGCCGCGCGCGTCCCAGGCGTAGAAGGCGAAGTCCTTAAGGTTCAGCTCGTCGACCAGATGCGCCATGCGCTGCCCATGCTCATGGCCGCGATGGAAGAGCAGGATGGCGCCGCGCGGCTTGTCGGTCAGCGCCGGCCAGAGCCGATAGAAGAGCTCGACGCCGTCATGCGTCGTGAAATTCCGCTCTTGCGCCTGCCGCATCGCTCAACGCCTCTTCGGCTCGCCTCGACGAACTTGCCAGCGCCGAGCGCTATTCCGTCCGCCACGCAGTGGATCAGCTCATGCGCTTCAAATCTGGGCGATTCCCCGGCGCACGCGGTTCCAAATGGTGGCGGCTAACAAAATACCCATGAGCGGCATCAGCCAGTGCAGCAGATCCGGCATCGGCAAGCGAAGCCCGGTCCAGAGCCCCAGCGCCCCGAAGACCAGGGCACGGTCGCTTTTGCCGAGCGGCCCGTCATAGCGGCGCTCGGCGCCGATCAGCGGCGCCATCACACCCGCATATTCGGCGATCAGGGCGAGCAGCACCACGACCACGACCTCGGCCGGCCGGAAGGGGGCGATGAAACAGAAGGGAAGGCTGAGCGCCGCATCCGAGACGACGTCGCAGAGCTCGTTCAGATAGGCGCCGAGCCGGCTCTTCTGCCCGAATTCGCGCGCCAGCATGCCGTCGATGGCGTTGAGCGCCATGCGGATGAACAGCCAGACGGGCAGGAGCAGGAAGAGGGCGCGCTGCTCCGGCCAGCGGCACAGCGCAAGGCCGAGCAGCACGGAGCCGAGCGCCGCCGTCAAGGTCACCGCATTCGCCGTGACGCCGCCGCCAGCAAGGCGGGCCGCAAGTGGCCGCAGCAGCGCCTGGAAACGCGGCTTCAGCTCATAAAGGGTCATACACCTCGCCCCCTCGGATCCCGCGCCGTTTCAAGCACGAGGCCGAGATTCAGGCAAAGAGAGCGCAAGCTTCACTTGATGCCGGCCCGCATGAAGCTCTGCACGAATTGGCGCTGGAAGAGCAGGAAGCCGATCAGCAGCGGCCCCGAGGTCATGATGGTCGCGGCCGTGATCACCGACCAGTCGATGCCCTGATCGGTGGAGGAGAACACAGAGAGGCCGACCGTCAGCGGACGCGTCTCCACCGAATTGGTGATGATCAGCGGCCACAGGAAGTTGTTCCAGTGGAAGCTCACCTGCACCAGCCCATAGGCGAGATAGATGGGGCGCGCCAAAGGCACATAGACGCGCCACAGGACGCCGAGCGTGCCGCAGCCCTCGATGCGGGCCGCCTCCTCGAGATCCTTGGGCACGCCGAGAAAGGCCTGGCGCAACAGGAAGATGCCGAAGGCTGAGGTGAGGTAGGGCAGCGCGACGCCGACCAGCGTGTCGACGAAGCCGAGCGCCCTCACCGTCTGGTAATTGGCGACCGCCAGGATCTCGGGCGCGATCATCAGCTGGATCAGTACCAGCGCGAAGAGCAGGTTGCGGCCGCGGAACTCGAAGCGCGCGAAGGCGAAGGCGGCGAGCGTACACAACACGCATTGGGCGCCGACGATCATCGTCACCAGGATGATGGTGTTGAGGAAGTAGCGCGCGAAGGGCGCCGCATGCCAGGCGCGGTCGAGATTCTCGAGCGTCAACGGCGCCAATAGATCGAAATGCGTGGCGTAAAGCGCCGGATGGAAGGCGGTCCAGATCGCGTAGAGCAGCGGCGCCAGCCAGAACAGGCCGAGCGCCCAGGCGGCCGCGGTCTCGAGCGCATGCGCCAGCGGCGGTGAGCGATCGACCGCGCTCATTGGTAATGCACCTTGCGGCCGGCCGTCAGGAACTGCACCAGAGCCAGCCCGCCGAGGATCGCCAGCAGCACCATCGTCAAGGCCGTCGCATAGCCCTGGTCCCAGAACTTGAAGCCGATCTCGTAGATGTGGAAGAGCAGCACATTGGTGGCGTTGTCCGGCCCGCCTCCCGTCATGATGAAGATGTGGTCGACGGTGCGGAAGGCGTTGATGACGGCATTGACCAGGATGAACAACGTCACCGGCATGAGCAGCGGCCAGGTGACGCGGCGGAAGAAGGTGAAGCGCGAGGCGCCTTCGATGTCGGCTGCTTCCTTGAGGTCGGGCGGGATCTGCTGCAGCGCCGCCAGATAAAAGATCATGAAGAAGCCGGCTTCCTTCCACACGGTCACGACCATGATGGCGCCGAGCGCCGTCGATTGCGAGCCGAGCCAATTGGTGGCGTGGCCGCCGAAGACCTTGGCGATCTGGTCGAGCAGGCCGTAGCTCGGCGTGTAGAAGAACAGCCAGATATTGGCGACCGCGATCATCGGCAGCACGGTCGGGGTGAAATAGGCCATGCGCAACAGGGCGCGGCCCGGCAACCGGCCGTTGACGAAGATCGCCATGGCCAGCGCGATGGCGACCGAGAGCGGGATGGTGCCGAGCGCGTAGATGAAGTTGTTGATCAGCGATTTCCAGAAGATCGGGTCGGCGAACATGTCGTCGTAATTGGCGAGGCCGACGAAGCGCGAGGGCCGGTTGGCCTTCGGTGTCGAATAGAAGCTGTCGATCAGGGTCGAGATGATCGGGATATGCGTGAAGGTCGCGAGCAGCACGATCGATGGCAGGAGCAGCAGCCAGGCTTCGACGCTGCGGCGCGGGAACAGCTTGCCGAGCCCGCCGCGCCGGGCGGGCTCGCCTTGCGCCGCCGCGGCACGCTGCCCCGTCCACCCCTGCGTCGCGGGGCTGGGCGGGACGACGCTGTCGCGCCTCACCGGCTGGTCGACCATGACTTAAGCGTCCGCCAAGGCCTCAGGTGTAGTCCTTGAGGATGCGGTCGGCCTCGCGCTGCGCATCCTTCATGGCGGCTTCCGGCGTCTTGCCGCCGGTGAGCGCCGCCTGCAGATTGTCGTTGAACGCCTTCATGACGCGCTGGCCGTCATGCACGGTGATCTCCGGCACCGCATATTGCAGCTGGTCGCGCGCCACCGCGGCCTGTGGGAAGCCGCCGATATAGGCCTTCATCACATCGGTCGCATAGGCGGCCGGCGAGGTCGCCACATAACCAGTGGCGATCGACCAGGCGGCGGCACGCTCGGGCTGCGTCATGAACTTCACGAATTTGAAGGCCATCGCCTGCTTCTCGGGCGCGATGCCCTTGAAGATGTAGAAATTGCCGCCGCCGGTCGGCGCGCCGAATTGCGCTTTCTTGGGCAGCAAGCCGACGCCGAACGGGAAGCTGGCATTGGTCTTGATGTTGGTGAGGTTGCCGGTCGTCTGCCAGATCATGGCGAGCTTCTTCTCCAGGAAGTCGCGCGGCGCCGTCCCCCAGGAGGTCAATCCGGGAGGCTGCACGCCATGCACCTTGGAGAGATCGAGATAGAATTGCAGGGCCTCGACGACGCGCGGATCGTCGAACACCGTCTTGTTGCCGTCGGCGTTCATGAGGCGCACGCCGCTACCTGTGGTCAGGCCGGTGAACAGCCAGGAGGTATTGCCGTCGGAAGGGATCTCGAGCCCCCATTGGGTGACGTTGCCGCTCGCATCCTTCTTGGTGAGCTTCTTGGCGAAATCCAGCATTTCCTGCCAGGTCGACGGCCCTTTCTCCGGATCGAGCCCGGCTTCCTGGAAGGCCGCCTTGTTCCAGTAGAGCACCGGCGTCGAGCGCTGGAAGGGGATCGCATAGGTTTTGCCCTTCAGGCGGGCATTCTCCATGAAGGCCGGATAGAAGCTCTCGAACCAGGCCTTGTCCTCCGGCGTCTTGACGAGATCATCGAGCGCGATGACGGCGTTCTCGTCGGTGAGCGTCATGATATCGGCGGCGAGCAGGATGGCGCATTCGGGAATGTCGCCGCCCTTCACGGCGATCAGCGCCTTGCCGATCGTCTGCACATAGTCGCCGGCATAGATCGGCTTGATCTTGACGCCCGGGTTCTCCTTCTCGAAATCGGCTCCGTAGCCGTCGATCAGCTTGGTGATCGGTCCCGAGACGGCGATCGGGTAATAGAACCTGATCTCCATATCGGCGGCGCGTGCCGGCACGGCCTTGGCCGCGGCAAGCGCGAGACCGGATGCGACGGCGGTGCGGCGGGTGATGGTCGTCCGAGTGGACATTGTCATTGGGGTTTAGCCTCCTCTTGTCGTTCGTCTGGTCAGCTTCGTCGCTTTCGATCCTTTGCGCCGGGTCCCCCCTACTCGCCAAGACTGGCGAAAACTCCACTCGCGAAAGCTCCGGCGAAAAGTCTCATTGATATGACTTCAGCAGCCGGTCGGCCTCGGTCTGCGCGTCCTTCATTGCCTGGGCCGGCGATTTCGTGCCGTTGAGCGCCGCCTGGAGATTGTCGTTCAAGGCCTTCACGACGCGCTGATTGTCATGCGTCGAGAACTCGGCCACCGCATATTGCAGCTGGTCGCGCGCCACCGCCGCCGGCGGGAAGGTCGAGAGATATTCCTTCAACGCCTTGGTCTCGAAAGCGGCGGGCGAGGTCGCCACATAGCCCGTCGCGATCGACCAGCTTGCTGCCTGCTCCGGCGACGTCATGAACCCGACGAATTTCACCGCCGCCGCCTGCTGCTCGGGCGTCGATTTCTTGAAGAGGTAGAAATTGCCGCCCCCGGTCGGCGAGCCGCGCCGGGCCTTCGCCGGCAGCATGGCGACGCCGAAGGGGAATTTGGCGTTCTCCTTGACGTTGGTGAGATTGCCGGTGGTGGTCCACATCATCGCGGTCTTCTTCTCGAAGAAGTCCTTCGGAGTCGTGCCCCATTCGACGATGCCCGGCGGGTGCGTCTTGTCCGTCCGCGACAGGTCGACCCAATATTGCAGCGCCTCGACCACCCCTTGATTGTCGAAGGCGGTCTTGGTGCCCTCGGCATTCATGAGAACGGCGCCGGCTTCCGTGGTGAGGCCCTGGAACAACCAATAGGGAAAGCCGGAAGACGGAATCTCGATCCCCCATTGCGTGACGTTGCCGGACGCGTCGCGCTTCGTCAGCTTCTTGGCGAAGTCGCGCATCTCCTCCCAGGTCGCCGGCGCCTTGTCCGGATCGAGGCCGGCTTCCTTGAAGGCCTCCTTGTTCCAGTAGAGCACCACGGTCGAGCGCTGGAACGGGATTCCCCAGGTTTTGCCGCCCGTCTGGCTGTTCTCCATGAAGCCCGGATAGAAGCTCGAAAACCAGGCCTTGCCGTCCGCGCCCTTCACCACCTCATCGAACGGGATGATGGCGTCCTCATCGATCAGGGTGAACATGTCGGTCGAGAGCGCCACCGCGACTTGCGGTGCATCGCCGCCCTTGAGCGCGGTCAGGATCTTGGTGATCGTATCCTGATACGAGCCGGAATAGATCGGCTTCACCCGGATGCCGGGATTGCCCTTCTCGAACTCCGCCACCATGCCGTCGACCAGCTTGGTCACCGGGCCGCCGACCGCGACCGGATAGTAGAAGCTGATCTGGGTTTCGGCGCGGGCCTGCGCCAGGCTGAGCCCGACGCCTCCGGCGATCATGGCCGCAAGAGCGATGCGACGGGTGAAGCTGGTCATGGATCTCTTCCTGTCTCGTTCGGTCATGTCGCAATGCTGGTCGCGGGCGGGCTTGCCAGTCAGGTCAACTTGGTCACCTCAATTTGGCGAGTCACTTCAATTTGGCACGTCAGTTTGCCGGCGCATCGATGCGCTTTCCCGAGGCGCGGTCGAAGCGATGCTCGCGCGTCCTGTCCCAGGCGAAGCCGGCGCGCTCGCCGATGCGGGCTTCGGTGCGGCCTTGTACGCGCACCGCGATCGCCTCTCCGGACTTGCCCTTGAGGCCGACGATGGTGTCGGCGCCGAGATATTCCACGCTCGCCACCTCCGCGTCGCTGCCATTGCCGGTCGCCGGCCGCAGCCGCATATCCTCGGCGCGCACGCCGGTGACGATGCCGGCCTCGCCCCCGGCCGACCCTGATTCGATCAGATTCATGGGAGGAGCGCCGATGAAGCGTGCCGCGAACATGGAGGCCGGGCGCTCATAGAGCTCGGCCGGCGTGCCCGTCTGCTCGATCGCCCCGTCATTCATCAAGATGACCTGATCGGCCATTGTCATCGCCTCGATCTGGTCATGGGTCACATAGACCATGGTCATGCCGAGGCGTTGCTGCAGTGCCCGGATCTCGACCCGCATCTCATGGCGGAGCTTGGCGTCGAGATTGGAAAGCGGCTCGTCCATCAGGCAGACCGGCTGCTCGCTGACGATGGCGCGCGCCAGCGCCACGCGCTGGCGCTGGCCGCCCGAGAGCTGGCCGGGCTTGCGCGCCAGATAAGAGGTGAGCCCCACCAGCTCGGCCACCTTGCGCATACGCGTCTCGCGCTCGGCCCGCGGCACGCCGCGCACTTCGAGCCCGAAAACGATGTTCTGGGCCACCGAAAGATGCGGAAACAGCGCGTAGGACTGGAACACCATGGCGATGCGCCGGTCCCGCGAGGGGAGCTGCGTCACGTCGCGGCCCTCGATCTCGATGCGCCCGGAAGTCGGCTCCTCGAGCCCGGCGATCAGGCGCAATGTGGTGGATTTGCCGCAGCCCGACGGCCCGAGCAGCACGCAGAGCGAGCCGTGCTCCACCGAAAAGGAGACGTCGCTGACCGCGGCGCGCTCGCCGAAATCCTTGACCAGATGCTCAACAGCGATGCGCGACAACTGCTTGTTCCCAACCCTTGCCCATCGGCCGCTTAGCGAGGCGGGCCACCCGTCCCTCATCCGCGGCGCTTCACGCCATCCTAGCCCGGCAAGTCCCCGGGTGGAATACGTCGCTGCGATGACGTTTCGATGTCGCCCCAAGGCTTTGGGGTCCGCTCTGGGACCGCGGGCGTCCCGCCCGCCCTTGGGCACGGCCAGGCCTCCACGCCGGGAAGAAGGGCGACCGAGACGGTCGCGGTCCCAGTGATCGCGGGCGTCCCGCCCGCTCTTGCGAACGGGCAGGTCAGCACGGCTGGGAAGAAGGGCGACCGAGACGGTCGCGCTCCCACTGCCACTTGGCAGCGCCGCCCAAGGGGGCTAGGGGATGCGGCCCCCCAAATTCCACCCCGTTTCGATGGCCCTTTCCGAGACTTCAGCCGAGCAGCACAGCGTCCTGACGCGTTACGACGCCCTGGTGGCGGCGGGCACGCTCGAGCGCGACTCGGCCCAGCTCGACCTGATCGGCCGGCTCGACGAGCTGGCGCAACGGCTGGTGCAGCGCCGCAACGCCAATTCGCGCTTGCGCTTGGCGCGGCTGTTCGGCCGCGGCAATGGCGCGGCCGATGCGGAAGCCCTGCGCGGGCTCTATATTTACGGGCCGGTCGGGCGCGGCAAGACGATGCTCATGGACCTGTTCTTCGACAGCGTCGAGCTTTCGGCCAAAAGGCGTGCCCATTTCAACGTCTTCATGGCGGATGTGCATGAGCGCATCCGCATCGTCCGCGACAAGATCAAGACAGGCGACATCCGGAACGGCGATCCGATCGGGCCGGTCGCCCAGACGATCGCCGAGGAGTCGCGGCTATTGTGCTTCGATGAGTTCGCGGTGACCGATATCGCCGACGCCATGATCCTGGGGCGCTTGTTCACCGCCTTGTTCGCGCAGGGCGTGGTGCTGGTCGCGACCTCCAATGTCGAGCCGGACCGCCTTTATGAGGGCGGCTTGAACCGGGCCCTGTTCCTGCCCTTCCTCAAGCTCCTGGAGGAGCGGGTCGAGACGGTGCGGCTCGAGGCGCGCGCCGATTTCCGCCTCGAGAAGCTCGAGGGCGAGCAGGTCTGGTATTGCCCGGCGGACGCCGCCGCGAGGGCCGCGCTCGACCGTGTCTTCGTGCGTCTCACCGGCGGGGCGAAGCCTGCGGCGCTGACCCTGCATGTGAAGGGCCATGCCGTGAAGGTGCCGCTGCAGGCGCAAGGCGTCGCGCGCTTCAGCTTTCGCGACCTGTGCGTCGACCCGCTCGGCGCCTCCGACTATATCGCGCTCGCCCAGGGCTTCCACACGCTGATCATCGATGCGGTCCCGGTCATGAATTTCGACCGTCGCAACCATGCCAAGCGCTTCATCGCCCTGATCGATACGCTCTATGAGCGCCATGTGAAGCTCATCGCCTCCGCCGAATCAGAGCCCGAGGCGCTTTATGTCGGCGATACCGGTGCCGAGATGTTCGAGTTCCGGCGTACCGCCTCGCGCCTCATCGAGATGCGCTCGCGCGATTATCTCGCCTTGCCACATGGCCATGCCGATTCGAGCGCCAGCGGCTCGACCACGGGGCTGGTCGAGACCTAGGCAGCAGGGCGCCGCTGGGCCCCCAATCGACACCTCCTGTCGCATGGCGCATCATCGCTCGGCAGTCTAGTGAGGGCCGATGAGCACGATCGCAGACCAGGACGGCGCGGCCTTGAGCACGACGCAAGCGGCGGCGCCTGAGCGCAAGCGCCCGCATCTCGGCGCCCTCAAGGCCGTTTTGCCCTTTGCCAGCCGCTATAGGGGCCGGATCGCGCTCGCCGCGCTCGCTTTGCTGGCGGCCTCCGCGGCGACGCTCGTCCTGCCGCTTGCGGTGCGCCGGGTCATCGATCTCGGCTTCAACGCCGATAATGCAGGCTTCATCGACAGCTATTTCGGCGCCCTGATCGCCGTCGCCGTGGTGCTCGCGCTGGCGAGCGCCACGCGCTACTACCTCGTGATCACCTTGGGCGAACGCATCGTGGCCGATCTGCGCGGCGAGGTCTTCACCCACCTCACCCGCCTCGAACCCGCTTTTTTCGACGCCAGTCGCTCGGGCGATATCGTGTCGCGGCTCACGGCCGACACGACGCAGATCAAATCCGCCTTCGGCGCCTCGGCCTCGGTGCTGCTGCGCAACCTCGTCCTGTTCGTCGGTGCGGCTGCGCTGATGGTCTATACCAGCCCGCGCCTTTCCGGCTTCGTGTCTCTCGCCATCCCGCTGATCGTGCTGCCGCTGGTCTTCTCGGGCCGTGCCGTGCGCAAGCGCTCGCGCGCCGCGCAGGACCGCCTGGCGGATACGGCCGCCTATGCGGTCGAGCAGGTCGGCGCGGTCCGCACCCTGCAGGCCTTCGGCGCCGAGCGCATGACGATCGCGCGCTATGCCTCGGCGGTCGAAGGCGCCTTCGAGGCCGCCCGGGCCTCGACGAGGGCGCGCGCCGTCCTCACCGGGGTCGGCATCTTCCTGGTGCTCGCCAGCGTGGTCGCGGTCCTGTGGGTCGGCGCGCAGGATGTGCTCGCAGGCCGCATGACGGGCGGGACGCTGTCGCAATTCGTGCTGTTTGCGGTGCTCGCGGCCTCGGCGCTCGGACAGCTCTCCGAGGTTTGGGCCGAATTATCGTCGGCCGCCGGCGCCGCCGAGCGCCTCGCCGACATCCTCGCGACCCGGCCGGCGATCGCAGCGCCGGCGCGGCCGCAAGCTCTGCCGTCTCCGCAGGGGCGTGTCGCCTTCGAGGATGTCAGCTTCGCCTATGCGGGGAAGGGCACGACCTCGGCGCTCGATCATCTCTCCTTCAACGTGGCGCCGGGCGAGCGCATCGCCCTCGTCGGGCCCTCGGGTGCCGGCAAGACCACGGTGTTCCAGCTCATCTTGCGCTTCTACGACCCGCAATCGGGCAGGGTCACGATCGACGGCGTCGATCTGACCCTCGCGGATCCGGTCGAAGCACGCAAGCGCGTCGCGCTCGTCGCCCAGGACCCGGTGGTGTTCGGTGCGACCGTCGCCGAGAATATCCGCTACGGCTCGCCGGGCGCCGGCGATGCCGCCTTGCGCCGGGCGGCCGAGCTCGCCGCGGCCGACGAGTTCATCCGGGCCTTGCCGAAAGGCTACGACACCATGCTCGGCGAACGCGGCGTCACGCTTTCGGGCGGCCAGCGCCAGCGTCTCGCCATCGCGCGCGCCATCCTCAAGGACGCGCCGATCCTGCTGCTCGACGAAGCGACCTCGGCGCTCGACGCCGAAAGCGAGGCGCTGGTGCAGGGAGCGCTCGACACGCTGATGCGGGGGCGCACCACGCTCGTCGTCGCGCACAGGCTTGCGACCGTGCTGTCGGCCGATCGCATCCTCGTGCTCGACAGCGGGCGGATCGTCGAAGAGGGCAAGCACGCCGAACTGGTCGCCCGCTACGGCCTCTACGCGCGCCTCGCGCGACTGCAATTCGAGGCGGGAGCCGCCGCCCTCAAGGATCTGCAGGCAGCGGGGTGAGCGGCTGCACTACCCGATCGCCTGCGCATAGAGGTGCCGGTAATCCTCGGCCGAGGCGCGGATCGGGTTGGTGGCGCCGGCCGAATCGGTGAGCGCGACCGCCACCAGATCCTCCATCAGGGCCGCCGTCACGCCCATGGCGCCGAGCGAGGCCGGCATGCCGATCTCGCGATTGAGCGTCTCGATCGCGCCGGCGACATCCTCGCCCGGATGAAGACCCATCGCTTGCGCCAGAGCCTGCATCTTGGCCGGCGCCGCGTCCGCATTGAAGCGCAAGACTGAGGGCAGGATCACGGCGTTGAGCGTGCCGTGATGCAGGTTGAGCGCCTTCAGCCGGCCGATCGAGTGGCTCATCGCATGCACGGCCCCGAGCCCCTTGGCGAAGGCGAGCGCGCCTTCGAGTGCCGCCGTCATCATCTCGGTGCGCGCCGCAAGGTCGTCGCCATGCTTGACGGCCCGCTTCAGCGCTCCGTTCTTGACGCTGCGCCTCAGTCCGTCGAGCGCGATGGCGTCGGCGACCGGGTTGTCCACGGGCGACAGATAGGTCTCGATGCAATGGGCCACCGCGTCCATTCCGGTCGCGGCGGTCAGCCCGGGCGGCAGGCCGAGCGTCAGCTCGGGGTCGCAGAGCGCCACGGCCGGCACCAGATGGCGGCTCGCGAAAGTCGCCTTGCGTCCGTCATCGGTGATGACGATGGCGCCGATCGAGACCTCGCTGCCGGTTCCGGCCGTGGTCGGGATAGCGATCAGCGGCGGCTGCTTGCCGATCTTGGCGCCGCCCTTGCGGATCACGTCGAGCTCTTCCAAGGGCTCCTTTTGCGTCAGCATCAGCCCGACGCCCTTGGCGAGGTCGATGGGCGAGCCGCCGCCGAGCGCAACGAGCCCGTCGCAGCCTTCGCGCAGATAGACGTCGCGCGCGGCCCGCACGGCAGCGGCGGTCGGGTTGCTCGGCGTCGCGCCGAACATCGTGAAGGGAGCGTCTTGCGGCCAATGGGGACGCAGTCTCCCCTCGAGGCCCGCAGCGAAGACCCCGGGATCGGTGCAGAGCAGCGGGCGCTTCACGCCGAGCTCGGCGAGCTCGCGCGGCAGCCGCTTGACGGCGCCGGCTTCGAGCCAGGCCTTGTTGATGTATTGGATCAGCGCCACCGGCCCCTCACCGGCCGACCGCATAGGCCTGCATCAGGCGCGGTGTCGCTGCGGCGCGCAACACGCCGTCCTTGCCGCGCTTGGCGGCAGTGAGGCGTCCGGCCGACCAGGCCGGAGCCACCTCGACCTCGTGGCCGCGCTTCTCGAGCTCCTTGATCGTGTCCTTGCCGACCGTCTCCTCGACCAGAAGATGGCCGGGCCGGCTGTCGCGCGGATAGAAAGAGCCCGGAAAATGCGCCGTGTGGAACATCGGCAGGTCGATCGCCTCCTGCAGGTTCAACCCATGATGCACATGGCGCAGGAAGAGCGAAGCCTGCCACTGGTCCTGCTGGTCGCCGCCCGGCGTGCCGAACACCAGGCGCGGCTCGCCGTCCTCGAGCGCCAGCGACGGCGAGAGCGTGGTGCGCGGCCGCTTGCCGGGTTCGAGGCTCGAGGGCAGGCCTTCATCCAGCCAGAACATCTGGCCGCGCGTATTGAGGCAGAAGCCGAGCTCGGGAATGACCGGCGAGGATTGCAGCCAACCACCCGAAGGCGTGGCCGAAATCATGTTGCCGTGCCGGTCGATGACGTCGATATGCACCGTGTCGCCGCGCCTGGCGCTGCGCGCCGCGAGCGGCGTCACGGGCGCGTTGCCGCGCTGCGCGCCCGGCAGGAGATGCGCCATGGTCGGCTCGCGCGTCAGCACGCTCGCGGCCTTGCCGCCGCCCTTGGCCAGCGCCGCGAAGGTCCTGGCGATCTGCTCCTCGAAACCCGGCAGCACGCCCGGACGCAGCTCATGGGAGGCGCGATCGGTGACGAGCTGGCGCCTGCCGGCCGCATAAGCTTCGCCGAGCAGCTTCTCCATGGGCACGATCGAGAATTTGGGGTCGCCGTAATAGGCTTCGCGATCAGCAAAAGCGAGCTTCATCGCCTCGGCGACGGTGTGCACGAAATCGGGGCCTGCCGGATCCATCTTGGCGATCTCGAAGCCCTTGAGGATCGACAGCGTCTGGGCGAGCACCGGCCCCTGGCCCCAGGGCCCGGTCTTGCACAGCGTCCAGCGGTCGTAATCATAGGTGAGCGGCGTTTCGTAGCTTGCCTGCCAGCTCGCCATGTCATGAGCGGTGATCACGCCCTTATTGGCTTGCCCCGAGGAATCCATCAGCTCCGAGCCGGTGGCGAAGCGTTCGATCGCCTCGGCGACGAAGCCCTGCATATAGGCGCGCCGCGCTGCCGCGACCCTCGCCTCGCGCCCGCCCTTGGCGGATTTGGCCTCGCCGAGGATGCGCTCATAGGTGTCTGCGAGCACTGGGTTCTTGAACAGGGAATCGGCTGTCGGACCCTGCCCGCCCGGCATCCAGGTGGCGGCCGAGCTCGGCCAATATTGCGCGAAGAAAGGTCCGATATCGGCGATCGTCTGGCAGACGCGCGGCAACACCGGATGGCCGTGGCGCGCATAATGGATGGCGGGCGACAGCACTTCCTCGATGTCGAGCGAGCCGTGATCCTGGAGCAGCGCCATATAGCCGTCGAAGACGCCGGGCACGACGGTCGCGAGGAAGCCCGAGCCCGGGATGAGATCGAGGCCGAGCTTGCCGCGATAATGCGCGATGGTGGCGCCGGCCGGCGCCACGCCCTGTGCGCACAGCACCTCGGTCTTGCCGCTGCGCCGCGAGTGGAAGATGGCCGGCAAGTCACCGCCCGGGCCGCACAGATGCGGCTCGAGGATCTGCAGCATCAAGCCCGCCGCCACGCAGGCATCGAAGGCATTGCCGCCCTTTTCCAGCATCGACATGCCGACCGAGCTCGCGATCCAATGCGTCGAGGCGACGACGCCAAAGGTGCCTTTGATCTCGGGGCGGGTGGTGAACATGAGAGCCTCGCTGGATTGCGCCTCGACGTTTAGAGCATGATCCGCATAAGTGGACATCACTTTTGCGACAAGGCCAAGCTCAAACCGTTGAAGTGGCGTGCGATCTTGATGGGCCAAGATCTTGACGGCCAAGCGGTACCGCCCGGCCGGGCCGCACGCTAGCGCCGTTCGTCGCGAGCTGCCAGTGGCCGGGGCAGAAGGCCACCTATGCGAGGGAGTGAGGTCTATTTCAGCTTGACGATGGCGGCGCCGAGGATGCGACCGGGCAGGCCGCCGCTATCTGCCTGCAGCAGGACGGCGGCGCTGTCGGCGCCGAGCTTGCGCAGCTCGGCCGCCGAGACATCGAACTTGCGCGCCCCGCCATCCCAATCGCCGAGCTTGCGCAGCTCGCGTGCGACATTGGTGTAGGTGACCGTCGCCCCGGCATTCTCGCCGCGGCCGATGGCGACGCTTGCGGCCGAGAGGATAGGAACGAGCCAGACCTTGGCCTGTTTGCCGGCATCAGGCCCTGCGGCGACATCGATCCGCAATTGATCGCCGTTGAGCGTATCGGTGATCGCAACCTCCGGCGCGCGGCTCGCCGCAGCCGCGGCCTCGATGGCGTCGCGCTCGGACCCCACCGCATGCGCGATGCCGTCGATCACCGCTTGCGGCGTATAGATCTGCATGTCGCCGCGCGCCTTCGAATAGGCCCTTTGCCGCGCCGTGAAGGCGGGCGAGGCGAAACTGTCCTTCCAGCCGAGATAATCCCAGTAGTCGACAGGCAGCGAGATCACCACAGTGCCCGGCTCATGCGCCATTTGCGCCGCGAGGCGATCGGCCGGCGGGCAGGAATTGCAGCCCTGGCTGGTGAACAGTTCGATGACCTTGCGCACCGGCTCGGCCTTGGCCGGAAGCGCGACGGCGCACAAGATGCTGCTCGCTAAGATGCTGCCCCCCATAAGGGCCAAAAATCCGCTTCGCATGACGGATGTCCGATCTGAAAAGAGGCAACCACCTTCATCTAGCAGGCCCGGTGCACGGCGGCTCTCACGAACATGGGAGCAAGCTCACATTCATGTGCGCAAAATCTGAAGAATTCGCGACCCCCGCGGCGGAATTTTCGGCGGAACCGGCTGTCATTCCAGCACAATTCGCCATGCATCGTCGAGAAATGAGGGGGTTCGCAGCGGCAGAAGGGCTGGCTTGTATCGGGCTCGCAGTGTGGCTTCTATCACGCGCCTACAAACAGGAGATCTCTCGTGATCAAATTCTATTACCACCCCTCGCCCAACCCTGCGAAAATCGCCCTGTTCCTGGAGGAATCCGGCCTGCCCTATGAGGTCGTGCCGGTCGACACGCGCAAGGGCGAGCAATTCAAGCCGGAATTCCTTGCCATCAACCCGAATGGCAAGACGCCGGCGATCGTCGACGGTGACGCGACCGTGTTCGACAGCAATGCGATCCTCATCTATCTCGCCGAGAAGAGCGGCAAGTTCCTGCCGCCGAACGCGCCGGCCGCTCGGGGCCAGATGCTGTCCTGGCTGATGTTTGTCGCGACCGGCATCGGGCCTTATTCGGGCCAGGCGGTGCACTTCAAGCACCATGCCCCCGAGCAGCTTGCCTATGCGATCAACCGCTATCGGCATGAGGCGGAGCGTCATTGGGGCATCCTCGACACTCAGCTCGGCAAGCACCGCTACATGCTGGGCGGCGACTACACTATCGTCGACATGGCGGTATGGGGTTGGGCGGGCGTCGTGCCGTACATCTTGGGCGACACCGCCTGGGCCAAGCTGCCGAACCTGAAACGGCTCTTCGACGAGATCAGCGCGCGCCCGGCGGCCGAGCGGGCGAGGGCCTTGAAGGAGAAGTTCGCCTTCAAGACCGAGATGGACGACGAGGCGCGTCGCCACATGTTCCCGCAGAACGTCTCGCGCGCCGCCTGACCTCAGTTTCGCGCCGGCGCCCACCTTTCTCCTGGGACCGCGACCGTCTCGGTCGCCCTATTCGCGGCGGTGCGGCAGCCTCGCCGTTCGCAAGGGCGGGCGGGACGCCCGCGATCCCGGGCTGCATTGGCGCGCCTCGCTGCCCTCTTGACGCCGCCGATCCACCGGGCACACTCGCGACCGAGCGGGCGGCACGATCGCATCTCCTTTCGGAGAGGACGTGCCAGACCTGCGAAACCTGTGTTCCCGGGCGTGCCCGGTGGAGGCCATAATGATCGTCAAAATTTCGCTCACCGCGACGGCGCTGGCGCTCGCCGCCGCCCTGCCGTTCGCCGCCTTGCCTTTGGCCGCACAGGCGCAATCCGGCAAGGACTCCATCGTCATCGGCATGGTACTCGAGCCGCCCGGCCTCGACGCCACCACAGGCGCCGCCGCCGCGATCGGCGAAATCACCGATTACAACATCTATGAGGGCCTCACCAAGGTGAATGGCGACGGCTCGGTGACGCCGCTGCTCGCCTCGAGCTGGACCGTGTCGCCGGACGTGAAGACCTATACGTTCAAGCTCCTGTCCGGGGTGAAGTTCCAGGATGGCGAAACCTTCTCCTCGGCCGATGTGAAATACTCCTTCGAGCGCGCCGCCGCCGCCGATTCGACCAACAAGCTCAAGGCCTTCTTCCAGACGGTAAGCACGATCGAGACGCCCGATGCCTCGACCGTCGCCATCACCTTCAAGGATGCAGCGCCCGATGCGCTGTTCGAGCTCGGCCTGTCACCCGCCGTCATCGTCGACCCCAAGAGCGAGCCGACCAACGCGACCAATCCGGTCGGCACCGGCCCCTTCAAATTCGTCAATTGGGTGAAAGGCTCATCCGTCGCCATGGCCAAATGGGACGGTTATCGCGACGCCGCCAAGATCAAGCTCAACAAGGTGACGTTCCGCATCATCAACGATCCGGCCGCCCAGGTCGCTGCGCTACTCGCCGGCGATGTCGACGCCATCCCGCGCTTCACCTCGACGCAAAGCGTCGACCAGTTCAAAAGCGATCCGCGCTTCCAGGTGACTGTCGGGGGCACGGAGAGCAAGACGATCATGTCGATCAACAACAAGAGGAAGCCGCTCGACGATGTCCGGGTGCGCCGCGCTCTCGCCTATGCGATCGACCGCAAATCGATCATCGATGGACCCATGAACGGCTATGGCGCACCGATCGGCTCGCATTACGTGCCGCTCGATCCGGGCTATGTCGACCTCGCCGGCACCTATCCTTACGATCCCGAGAAGGCGAAGGCCTTGCTCAAGGAGGCAGGTGTCGCGACGCCGCTCAAGCTGACCCTGACCTTGCCGCCCCCGGCCTATGCGCGCCAGGGCGGCGAGGTCATCGCGGCCGAGCTCGCCAAGGTCGGGGTCGATGCCAAGATCGAGAATGTCGAATGGGCGCAATGGCTGTCGGGCGTCTACAAGGACAAGAATTTCGACCTGACCATCATCAGCCATGTCGAGCCCATGGACCTGATGATCTATGCCGACCCCAGCTACTATTTCCAATATGACAGCCAGACCTTCCGCGACATCATGAAGAAGGCGAACAGCACGGTCGATCAGACCGAGCGCAAGACCTATCTGGCGCAAGCGCAGAAGCAATTGGCGACCGACGCAGTCAACGCCTTCCTGTTCCAGCCGCAGCAGATCACGGTGGCCAATGCCAAGCTGAGGGGGTTGTGGAAGGATTCCGCTGTCTTCGCCAACGACATGTCAGTCGTCCACTGGGAGTAGGACGCGCAGGTCCGGAATTCGCAGCGGACAGGCGTGGATGGCCGGGACAAGCCCGGCCAAGAGTCCATTCGCCTGAGCAAAATGACCACCAGCTCTTGATTGCGCTCGCCACAGCAACTGCGTCTTGGCCGGGCTTGGCCCGGCCATCCGTGCATATGCTACGATCGATACTTTCCCCGGACAGCTGAGCGCAAGCGGGAGAGGGCATGCGCGGAAGCCCGATTCCCTCATGCGAATCGGGATGGGAGCCCTGAGGTCATTCCCATTCGGGCTTTCACCGACTATCTATCCCCGATCCGCCTTCCGCAGCAGCCTTGCGCAGCACTCGCGAGTTCATCCATGTCCGACAAGATCCCCGTCACCGTCCTCACCGGCTATCTCGGCGCCGGCAAGACCACGCTCCTCAACCGCATCCTGACCGAGGAGCACGGGCGGAAATTCGCCGTCATCGTCAATGAGTTCGGGGAAATCGGCATCGACAACGAGCTCGTCGTCGGGGCGGACGAAGAAATCTTCGAGATGAATAATGGCTGCATCTGCTGCACGGTGCGCGGCGACCTGATCCGCATCGTCGAAGGGCTGATGAAGCGCAAGGGCAAGTTCGACGCCATCATCGTCGAGACCACGGGCCTCGCCGACCCCGCCCCGGTGGCGCAGACCTTCTTCGTCGATGCCGATGTCGGCGCCGCCGCGAAGCTCGACGCCGTGGTGACGGTCGCCGATGCGCGCTGGTTGCTCGACCGGCTGAAGGACGCGCCCGAAGCCAAGAACCAGATCGCCTTCGCGGATGTGATCTTGCTGAACAAGACCGATCTCGTGACGGGCGAGCAGCTCGAGGAGGTCGAAGCGCGCATCCGCGGCATCAACCCTTATGCCAAGCTGCACCGCACCCAGAACTGCGCCGTGCCGCTCGACGCGGTGCTCGGTCGCGACGCCTTCGACCTCGAGCGCATCCTGGAGATCGAGCCGGCCTTCCTCGACGACGAGGAGGATCATGATCATCATGGTCACGATCACGCCCACGGCCATGATCACCATCATGATGGCCACCACGAGCATGACCATCACCATGACGCGAAGGGGAACGGGCATGCGGGTTCGGCCGGCAAGGCGCATTCGCATCGCGGCCTCAAGCACTATCATGACGAGGAGATGCAGTCGGTCTCGGCCAGGATCGAGGGCGAGGTGGATCCGGAGAAATTCATGCCCTGGATCCAAGAGCTAACCCAGACGCGCGGCGTCGACATCCTGCGCTCGAAAGGCATCCTGGCCTTCAAGGACGAGCCCAAGCGCTTCGTCTTCCAAGGCGTCCACATGATCCTCGACGGCGATCTGCAGCGCCCGTGGAAGGATGACGAGAAGCGCGAGAGCAAGATCGTGTTCATCGGCCGCCATCTCGACGAGGCGGCCATCCGCAAGGGCTTCCTGGCCTGCGCGGCCTGAGAGCGACGCGAAAGATCCGCCATCGTGACGATCGCCGATACCATCTCGCTCACCGAGCATGTCACGAGCCTCGCGCTCGACGCCCATGTGACGGGCGCCTGCTTCCTCGGCGAGGCGGCGACCTTCGCGCTGGGCGATGGGCGCGTGGTGCTGCAGCGCGGCGCCGAGATGCGCCAAGAGGTCCCTGCCCATGAAGGGGCGGTGCAGGTCTTCGCCCATGACGCGATGCACCTCTACACGGGCGGCGATGACGGCCGGCTCAAGCGGATCGATGCTGCGGGCGTGATCGAGACCGTTGCCGACGAGAAGGGGAAATGGATCGACGCCGTGGCGCTGTCGCCCGCTGGCGCGCTCGCCTGGTCGGCCGGACGCAACGTCAAGGTGATGGACAAGTCCGGCGGGATCAAGGACATGACCGCACCTTCGAGCGTGCGCGGCCTTGCCTTCGCGCCCAAGGGCCATCGCCTCGCCTACGCCCATAATGGCGGGGCGAGCCTGTGGTTTCCGAACGCTGCGGCGGCGCCCGAGTCTCTCGAGTGGAAGGGCTCCCATCTCGACGTCACCTTCTCGCCGGATGGGCGTTTCCTGGTCACCTCGATGCAGGAGAACGCCCTGCATGGCTGGAGGCTCGCCGACAAGAAGCATATGCGGATGACCGGTTATCCGGGGAAGAGCCGCTCGCTGTCCTGGTCGCATGACGGCAAATGGCTCGCCTCAAGCGGCGCCGAGGCCTGCATCATCTGGCCCTTCGCCGACAAGGATGGACCCATGGGCAAGGCGCCGCGCGAATGCGGGGTGCGCCGCTCGCGCGTCACCGCGGTGGCGAGCCATCCCAAGGCATTGGTGACGGCGATCGGCTATGAGGATGGCTGCATCCTGATGTGCCGGCTGACGGACGGCGCCGAGCTCCTGGTGCGGCGCGCCTCGGCGCTGACCGGCGCGGTCTCAGCGCTCGGCTGGGACACGGCCGGCGCCAAGCTCGCCTTCGGGACCGCCGGCGGAGCGGCCGGCTGGCTCGACCTGCCGCGTATGTGAGGTCGATGGCAGGGCTTGCGGCGCGGACACTTCCAAATGGGGGCGATGGCAAGCCGGTCTCGTTACTGATAGAATTTGCGGATGGACCAACTCGGAGAACCGCCGGTGACTGACGGTATCGAGGCTATTTCCGCCACGGCCAAAAAGCTTTCGCCGATGCAGCGATTGGCATTGGTAGAGGAGCTTCTCGATAGCCTGGACGCCCCTGACAAGGCTGTTGATGCGCTCTGGATCGGCGAAGCTGAAGACCGGGTGGCCGCCTATCGGCGAGGAGAAATCGAGGCTGTGCCCATGGTTACGGTGCTTGCCAAGCACACCCCAGGGTGAGCCTGCGATTTCTCGCCATAGCTCAGGCGGAATTGGATGAGGCCATCGCCTGGTACGGCGCCCAAGCGCCGGGATTGGGGCAAGTGTTTTTTGCAGATATCATCAAGGCATTGGGTCGAATCGAGCGACACCCGCATACATGGCCCCCTCTGACGCCAGACCTTCGACGGTGTCGATTGATGCGCTTCCCGTACGGCATAATTTACGAGCCCGATGAGCTTCTGGTGATTGCCGTCGCGCATTTGCATCGTGCCCCGCTCTATTGGCGTGACCGCAAGGTCTGATCTGTCATCAACCGCCCTCGCGGCGACCGAGAACATCATCGATCGCCGCCAGCACCGTCTCGGGATGGGAGTGGTGCGGCATATGGCCGACGCCCGGGAGCGTCACCAGCTTGGCGCCGGCGATGTCGCGCGCCAGCCCCTCCGAATGGATGCTCGGCCAGACGATGGCGTCGGCATCACCCGTGATGATGACGCAGGGCGCCGCGATCTCGCGATAGCGCGGCGACAGCGCCTCGACATGGCGTTTGAGGTTGGCGACATCCTGCCCGTTGGCGCGAAAGCGCAGCGGCGTGAGGGCGCGGGCAGCGCCGCTGCGGCGCGCATAGGCCTCGGGCGGTGATTGTGGCGCGAACGCCTCCCGGATGCCGGCCTTCAGGCTCAGCCGGCCGAGGATGGGCGCCGCGAGCAAGGTGAAGACCGGTCCCAGCACCGGCATGGCGGCGAGGCGATAGTGCAAGGCGATCCCTCCGGGCCAGGGATGGCTCGCCGGCGCCACGAAGACGAGGCCCTCCACGAAGCCCGGATCCTCGATCGCCAAAGCCGCGGCGACCGCGGCGCCGAACGAATGCCCGACCACGACCGCGCCCTCGATGCCTGCGCTCCGCAGCGTCGTGGCGATGAGGCGGGCCTGGCGGCTCGGCGAGGCGTCGAGCGCCCCGCCTTTGCGGTCGCTCCAGCCCTGGCCCGGCCGGTCGACGGCGAGCACCCGGTAGCGCGAGGCAAGCGTATCCGACAGAGCCAGCAACTGGTCGCCGAGCGAAGTCGAGGCGCCATGGATCAGCAGCACCGTGGCCTCGGCCGGGCGATCGGCCGGCTGGCGCGCCGCGATATGCAGGCGTCCGCCCGGCATCCCGTACAGCTTTCCCTCGGGTGGAAAGCGCCGATTGATGATCGCCGTGATCGCGAGCGAGATCGCCGCGATGACCAAGAGCGCAACCAGAACGGCAAAGAGGGCGGTCGCCAAGCTCACAGGCATACGCTTCTCGTTTCGGAGAGCGTCATGGCTTGAAGGGCGTCGCCTTGCGGCCGGTCAGATCGGAGTATCGCCGACCTTCACCGTCAGGCGCTCGACAGCCTTCTGGGCGGCGGGCAACAGGGGATAGATGGCGAGTACGCGCTGATAGGCAATCAGCGCCTTGCGGTCATCGCCAATGCGCTCGAGAATGCCGCCAAGCCCCATCAGGGCTCCGAAATGGCGCGGCTCGCGCGCCAGCACCTCCTGGATATCGGCCGCCGAGCGCGACAGATCCTCTTGCAGGAAGAAGACCGTGGCGCGCCGATTCCAGGCCTCGGCCCAATCCGGCTCGATGACCAGGACGCGATCGAGAATCTCGATGGCGAGCGGCTGTTCGCCGGCGGCCAGCGCCGCATCGGCCCGCTGCATCAGGAGATCGGCCGTGTCGCTGCCCGATTTCGCCCAGCGCTGCGCGATCGCATGGCTGGTGATGGCGGCGGAGGAGGCATCAGGCGCCTGCTTCAGCTTCTCGAACAGGCCGTCGAGGTCGAGCGGCTTCGGCACCGCCACCATGCCGTCACGGTCGGCGGCATACGCCGCAGCGCTCGGGAGCGCCGTCAACGCCGCAAAGGACAGGGTTCCGGCAGCGATCAGCGCAGCCGCAAATGCAGCGCGGCCCTGACGGGCCGCGCGCTTGCCGGCACAAGCCGGCATCGTTCCCCCCAGACGCGTCGTCGCTACGATGCGCTTGGGGAGCATGGCGTTCTCAGCCCTGGCGAGCCTTGAAACGGCGCTGCGTCTTGTTGATGACGTAGAGCCGCCCGCGACGCCGCACCAGCCGGTTGTCGCGGTGACGCCCGCGCAGCGATTTCAAGGAATTGCGAATCTTCATCGGTACACCTGTCTCGAAAGGCACTGGCCGCAAGAGGATCCAAGTTTCCTTGGGATCCAAGTTTCCTTGGGATCCAAGTTTCCTTGGGATCCAAGTTTCCTTGGGATCCAAGTTTCCTTGGGATCCAAGTCTCCTTGGGATCAAAGATCTCTTTCGGCCCGTGAGCGGCGCTCATCCCTTCGGCAAGGCGCCTACGACATCAAATGGAACGCTGGGGATATAGCAAGAATTGGCTTTTGATCAAGTGAAGCCCGTGCTCGTCTCGCACTCGTCATGGCCGGGCTTGTCCCGGCCATCCACGCCTTGCCGTCTTTCAGCGGCGGCCCTGCGACTGAATTATAAGTCCGATCAATAAGTTAGATCGGGGACAGGTGAGTGCCCATCGGCCGTCCCGGGCTCTCAGCCCTTCGGCCCCAACCTCGGCGCGTCGCCATCGCCGATCGCCGCCAAGGCCTCGGCGCCGTTCAACGCCCGGTCGGGCCGCCAGGCATCGGCGGATGGGCTTTCCTGGGTGGCACGCTGCAAATGCCGCAGATAGGCGGGGCGCGGCAGCTCGCGGGCCCCGAAGCTTGCGAGATGCGGCGTCACGAATTGCGTGTCGAGCAGGAGATAGGAGCCGCGCTTGAGCCGCGCTACGAGATGCACCAGCGCCACTTTCGAGGCGTCGCGCTGGCGCGAGAACATGCTCTCCCCGAAGAAGGCCGCGCCGAGCGACACGCCATAGAGCCCGCCCACCAGCTCCTCGCCGTGATAGGCCTCGACCGTATGGCAATGGCCGATCGCGAAGAGTTCGCCATAGAGGGCACGGATACGGGCGTTGATCCAGGTACGCTGTCGCTTGGCGTCTCCGATGCTGGCGCAACCCGCGATGACGGCGTCGAAATCCCGGTCGATCTCGATGCGGAACCTGTCGGACCGCACCGTCCGGGCCAGCCGCGCCGGCACGTGGAAGCCATCGAGCGGGATGATGCCGCGCCGTTCGGGCTCGACCCAATAGATCGTCGGATCGTCGGCATCCTCCGCCATGGGGAAGAGGCCGATCTCATAGGCCCGCAGCAAAAGCTCGGGCGTGATGAGAGGTAGCGGCGGCGACACGTGTCAGCCGCACCCGTTCAAGGCGGCCCTCAGAACAGCTTGAGGCCCGGCGGCAGCGGCAGACCGCCGGTTGCGTCCTTCATCTTCTCGGCGAGCACGGCCTCGGCTTTCTTGCGCGCCTCGGCATGCGCCGCGACCACGAGGTCCTCGAGGATCTCGGCCTCCTCGGGCTTCAACAGGCTGGCATCGATCGAGATGCCCTTCAGCTCGCCCTTGGCGGTCAGACGGACCTTGACCAGCCCGCCACCCGCCTGGCCATCCACCTCGACCGTCTCGAGCTCGGCCTGCATTTCCTGCAGCTTCGCCTGGGCGGACTGCACCTGCTTCATGAGGCCCATAATGTCGCGCATGCTTTCTCCTTCAGGCGGTGCGGCAATCAGTCTTCCGGCAATCAGTCTTGCAGCATCAGTCTTGCAGCGAATCGAGGAATTCGAACGGATCATCGTCATCGCTGCTCTCAGGGTCGAAATCCTGCGGCACGGCTGCGTTCTCGTCGCCCTCTTCGTCCTGCGGCGCGAGGCTGTCGCGGACATCGACGATCTCGGCGCCCGGGAAACGTTCGAGGATGGCGCGCACCAGCGGCTGGCCCCTGGCGTCTTCGAGCGCGCTCCGTCGCTCGAGGTCGCGCCTCTCGGCGACGCTCTGGGTCCCTGAAGCCGGCGACACCGCCACCAGCCAGCGCTCGCCAGTCCATTCGAGCAGGCGCCTCGCGATGGTCTTGGCGAGATCGTCGCTCGCGCCTTGCCCCGGCTCGAACTCGATGCGGCCCTGCTCGAAGGCGACGAGCCGCACATCGGTTTCGAGCGCATAGGTCAAGGTCAGGTCGCGCTTCTCGCGCGCCAGCGCCACCACATCCGCGAAGCTCGCGAGCTGCGGCGCGGCCACGGCTTGCGGAGCCGCCTCGCGGCGCAAAGCTCCGGTGCCACCACCCGAGGCCGCGAGGCGCAGGCTGGTCGGCGGGCGGCTCGACGGCGCTGCCGCCGGCTGTAACGCGGAAGACGCGCCGCCGGCCGGGCCCGCGCCGCTGATGCCGGCAGGCGCTCCTCCGCCGCTGCCCGGACCTGGCGTCGATGCGAGCGCTTTCAGGGCTTCGTCGGGCGTCGGCAGATTGGCCGCATAGGCGAGGCGGATCAGCAGCATCTCGGCCGCCGCGATCGGCTTGCCGGCTGCCTGCACCTCGAGGAGCCCGCGCGACAGAAGCTGCCAGGCGCGCGACAGGACCGGCATCGACAGACGCTCCGCGAAGGAGAGCCCCCGCACCCGCTCGGCTTCCGACAGCGAGGCGTCCTTGGCGGCCTCGGGGAGGATCTTCAGGCGGGTCGCGAGATGCGCGATATCGGCGAGGTCGGCGATCACCAGCGCCGGATCGGAGCCGACATCGTAGAGGGCGCGCAATTGCCCGAGCGCCTCGGCGGCACGTCCGGCCATCAGCTCTTCGAACAGATCGAGCAGGCGGGCCCGGTCGGCGAGGCCGAGCATCTGGCGCACATCCTCGGCGAGGACCGTGCCGACCCCATGCGCGATCGCCTGGTCGAGCAGCGACATCGCGTCGCGCACCGAGCCTTCGGCGGCGCGTGCGATCAGCGCCAGGGCCTCGTCCTCGATGGTCACCGATTCAAGGCCGCAAATGCGCCGAAGGTGCTGCACCAGGGTCGCTGCGTCGACGCGCCGCAGGTCGAAGCGTTGGCAGCGCGACAGGATGGTCACCGGCACCTTGCGGATCTCGGTCGTCGCGAAGATGAACTTCACATGCGGGGGCGGCTCCTCGAGCGTCTTCAGGAAGGCGTTGAAGGCGCCGGCCGAGAGCATATGCACTTCGTCGATGATATAGACCTTGTAGCGCGCCGAGGTCGGCGCATAGCGCACGCTGTCGGTGATCTGGCGAACATTCTCGACGCCGTTATTGGAGGCGGCGTCGATCTCCAGCACATCGATATGGTTGCCCTCGATGATGGCTGAGCAATGCAGGCCGAGCCGGTCCATGTCGACGGTCGGTGCGCCCGTGCCGTCGGGCAATTCGAAATTCAGGCCGCGCGCCAGGATGCGGGCGGTCGTCGTCTTGCCGACGCCGCGCACCCCCGTCAGCATCCAGGCCTGCGGAATGCGGTTCCTGGCGAAGGCGTTGCGCAAGGTGCGCACCATCGCGTCCTGGCCGATCAGGTCGTTGAAGCTCGAGGGCCGGTATTTGCGCGCCAGCACCCGGTAGCCGGTCTTGGAAGGCCTGACGTCCGGCGGAGCCGCGAAGCCGGGCAAAGACGGCTCCAAGGACGGTATTTGGGCCGCGTGCGCCTCCGCCAGCGGCGCTAGGCTCGCCGGTGCGGAAGGAGGCGGTTCCTGCATCGCTGATGTCCCGATGAGAGTGGGAGGCTGGACGAAGACCCGCTCGGTCCCGTTAGGGCTGCTTCCTTCCGGACCTGACCCGGTTGGCGAGTGAAACGTCCCTCGCCAACCTCCCGCGCCCTATATCGCGCAGCCGCAAGCAACGTGCAAGGGTCGAGCGGGACAGTGTCGGTAGCACACGAGTCGTCCGGTTTTGATCGCTGAAGAGGAGCGAAGTCAGGCTGCTTGCGGCTCAAACCCCTTGATCTTGATCTTATGGGCTCGCTGGCGGACTTCCCAAAGGTTCCGGGTCGTTTGCATCCGGAGCCAAGAGTCGGCCGTGCCCCACCCTGCCTTCTCAAGCCGGATTGCCATGTCCGGCGATACGCCGCTATGCCCGTTCAGAAGGTCGGACAGAGCCTTGCGTGTCACGCCGAGGCCCTCAGCTGCCGCCGTGACAGTGAGATTGAGGGGCTTAAGGCACGACGCCCGGATGACCTCGCCGGGGTGTGCGGGATTGTGCATCTGCATCGTCGCTTCCTTTCCAGCAGCTAGTGGTAATCAACGAGATCGAGGTTCGTCACATCCTCGCCGTCGAAGGCAAAGACCAACCGCCAATTGCCGGAAACCCACACTGCCCATTGTCCTTTACGGTCGCCCTTCAGGGGATGGAGCCCGAAACCGGGGTTGCTCAAATCACCGGGTCTGCCGGCAGCATCGAGGGCCGTGAGCAAGATACGGAGCCAACCAGCATGCTTCGCGTTGATGCCTCGAGTGTCGCCGCTAGAGTAGAAGCGTTCCAACCCTTTATGTCGAAATCGCTTTATCATGTGTAACGTGTAACTTATCACATCTCAAAAAATAAGCGAAATTGCACCTTGCAACCATCCTTGACGGCGCCCGCGCACGCCGTCATCGGCGATTTGTCGCCCTCAGGACCACGCCTTGCGCTCAATCGTCCAGCGGCCAGACGACGTCGCCCGAATGGGTGACCGCACCCTTATTGGCGGGGCCGACCGTCCTGGCGTACTTCTCGAGCACTCCGCCGCGCGGGGCGGGGAGCGGCCCTTGCGAGGCGAGGCGCCGCCTCTGCAGCTCGGCCTCCTCGATCTCGAGCGTGATCTGGCCGATGCCCGGCCTCGCATCGATGGCGATGATGTCGCCGTCGCGCACCAGCGAGATCGGGCCACCGGCCGCAGCCTCGGGGCTCGCATAGCCGATGCACAGGCCGCGCGTCGCGCCCGAGAAGCGCCCATCGGTCAACAGCGCGACCTTCTCGCCCATGCCCTGGCCGTAGATGAGGGCGGTGATGCCAAGCATCTCGCGCATGCCGGGTCCGCCGCGCGGGCCTTCATTGCGGATGATGATCACCTCGCCCGCCTCATAGCGGCGGTTCTGCACGGCTGCCTGGCAGGCCTCTTCGCCGTCGAAGACGCGGGCCGGGCCACGATGCGTCAGCGATTTGAGGCCGGCCGTCTTCAACACGGCCCCGTCCGGGCAGAGATTACCCTTGAGGATGATGAGGCCGCCGGTCGCAGCGATCGGCGCGCCATGCGGTTTGACGATCTCGCCGTCCGTTGGCCTCGCTGTGGCGAGCTCCTCGTCGAGGCGGCGGCCCGTGAAGGTCAGGGCCCCGCCATGGATGAAGCCGCCGCGCATGAGCTCGGCGAGAATCACCGGCGCCCCGCCGATCTCGAACACGTCGCGGGCGAGATATTTGCCGCCCGGCTGCAGGTTGCCGATCAGCGGCGTGCGGGCGAAGACTGCGGCCACGTCGTCCATGTCGAAGGCGATGCCGGCCTCGTTGGCGAGGGCGGGGATGTGCAGCACCGCATTGGTCGAGCCGCCGGTCGCGGCCACGATGGCGGCGGCATTCTCGAGCGCCTGGCGCGTCACGATGTCGCGCGGCAGCGGCCATTGCCATTCGACGGCGCCCATCAAGATCGCGCCCGCCTGGCGCAGCAGCGGGGCGCGGGCGCTGAACACCGCCGGGATCATCGAGGAGCCGAGCGGGGCGAGCCCGATCGCCTCCGACACCATGCCCATGGTGTTGGCGGTGAACTGCCCCGGGCAGGAGCCGGCGCTGGGCAGGCAGGCATGGCTGAGCGCTTCGAGATCGGCCATCGAGGTGGTGCCGGCGATGACGCCGCCGATCGCCTCATAGGTGTCGATCACCGTCTTGTCGGCGCCGCGGAAGCGGCCGGGCATGGCCGCGCCCCCATGCATGAACACCGACGGCACATTGCATCTCACCATGCCCATCATCAGGCCGGGCAGGTTCTTATCGCAGCCGCCGATGCCGAAGATGCCGTCGAACTGATGGCCGCGCACGCTCGCCTCGACGCTGTCGGCGATCAGCTCGCGCGAGAGCAGCGAGAAGCGCATGCCCGAATGCGCCATGGACAGCCCGTCCGAGACCGACACCACCGGGCATTCATGCGCCATGCCGCCGCCCGCATAGATGCCGGTCTTGGCGTGCAGGGCCTGCTCGGCGAGGTTCAGGTTGCAGGGGCTCATCTCGCCCCCGGTGTGGAACACCCCGACATGAGGCCGCTCGATCTCGGCATCCGATTGGCCGAGCGCCAAGAGGAAGCTCCTCGTCGTGGCGCGGATCACCCCGTCATAAATGGTGCGCGAACGCTGCCGCTTCGGCTTCTCGGCGGGGCGCGTCGGGCGGGGCGTGTGGGAGGGCATGTGTCACTCGTCGTTTGGGAGAACCTGAAATCGCTCTCACCCCATGACTACGGGATGCGCAGATCTTGTCTTGGCCGGAAACAACTAAGGGCGGGCCATTCGTGCGCGTCCCTTCTCCCGCTCTTCCGCGGGAGAAGGTGCCGAGGCGAAGCCGAGGCGGATGAGGGGCGGTCGAGCGCTTCACCGGCGTCCCTCATCCGCCCTCACTGCGTTCGGGCACCTTCTCCCGCGAAAGAGCGGGAGAAGGAGGCGCGCGAAAAGCTCACGCGTCGATGCGCTTGATGAACCATCTGAGCAGCTTTTCCCAGATCTCGTCCTTGCCATGCGCGTCCTCGACGCCGTGCTCGAGATTGGGATTGTCGTTGACCTCGATCAGGAACACGCCCTCCGGCGTCTCCTTGAGGTCGACGCCATAGAGCCCGTCGCCGATGGCGCGCGCCGCCCGCACCGCGATCTCGATCACCTTGGGCGGCGCCTCGGAAAGCGGGATCGTCTTGAAGCGGCCCTCCTTCGGGGCCGAGCCGTTCTCGTGCTTGACGATCTGCCAATGGCCGCGGAACATCATGTACTGGCAGACGAAGAGCGGCTCGCCCTCGAGGATGCCGACCCGCCAGTCGAAGGTGGTCGGCATGAATTTCTGGGCGATGAGCAGATCGGTGTCCTCGTAGAGCTCCTCGAACAGCTTGCGCATGTCGCGCTCGGTCTCGACCTTGTGCACGCCGCGCGAGAAGGAGCCGTCCGGGATCTTGACCACGAGCGGCAGGCCGAGCTCGGCGATGGCCTTGGGCAGATCGTCCTCGGCCGCCAGCATCACGGTCTTGGGCATGGGCACGTTATTGGCCGCCATGCGCTCCATCAGATAGACCTTGTTGGTGCAGCGGATCATCGAGATCGGGTCGTCGATGACCGGCATGCCTTCCTGGGCGGCGCGGCGCGCGAAGCGATAGGTGTGGTTGTCGATCGAGGTGGTCTCGCGGATGAAGAGCGCATCGAACTCGGCGAGATCCGACAGGTCCTTCTTGGTGATCGGCTCGACATCGACGGATAATCGCTCGCCCACCTTGCCGAGATATTTGAGGGTATCGAGGGTCGAGGGCGGCAGCACCTCCTCGGGGTCGTGCAGCACCGCCAGCGAATAGCGGGCCGGCAGGCGCGCCTTGGGATCGCGCCATTCGCGCTTGGTGTGGGCGTGCAGGGCGTCGCGGAAGAACTGCGTCTCCTCGACGTCGAGCTTGACGATCGGGCGCGGCCGCAGCCTCTCGATCGAGGCCCAGGCGCCGGACGGCACCGCATCGATCTCGACCGAGACCTCGATCGCCGGGCAGCGATACCAGTCGAAGAGCAGCTTGCCGAAGCTCTCGAAGGCGGTCTCGCGCACGAGGCCGAAGCAGACGAGGATACGGCACTCGGTCTTCTCCATCCGGCTCTTGGAGAAGCAGCGGTTGAGCGCATCCTCCAATTCCGGAATGACATGCTCGTAGAGCTTGGCCTCGCGCAGCTCCAGCATTGTCTGCACCTCGGGCAGCACGCGGTGGCCGCGCGCCTCGCCGAGCAGCGATGCGTAATAGCCCTTGGACTGATAGGCATAGGAGCGCGACAGGTTCACCACCTTGGCGCGATCGGTCTCGAACAGCTTCGGCCGCACGATGTAGTCGGAGGTGGTGATCACCTTGTGCGGCGTGTCGGCGTTCGGGAAGTCCTTGAGATTATCGACGACGATGACCCAGCTCATCGGGGACCCTTCCGCACCACGATCGCGGCGCGCAGATTGCCTTTGCCAAAGCGCGCCATGCGCTGGAACTCGCCCGTCGGGATCGGCAGGTTGGCGGCCGACACCAGGCTCCCTTCGTCTTCGGGCTCGATATAGGGGTCGTTCACGAGGACATGGCGCTGATCACCCGCATAGGCGAGAAGCCAATGCGGGAATTTTTCGTGGAACATGCGGTAGCCGGAAACCAGCACCACCGCGATCGCGCCTTCGTCGAAGACGCGCTGCAGGCCCAGCGCATCGAGCGGCTGCAGGGCGATCGGGACGCCGCACTCCTCGGCTTCGCGACGGAATTCCTCCTGGGTCAGCCGCATGACCTCGCGCTTCTCGTCATTGCGGACCGTGTCGAGGAAGAAGGGACCTTCATGGGATAGATGCAGCGAGGCGTGCAGGCCGCGCTTGGCGAGCGTCACCGCGAGGCCGTAGGGCTCGCAGCCGCCCAGCCCCGAAGTCATGAAGATCGTCGTCGATTCGCGCCATAGCTGAACTTCGGCGACGCGGCTGGGATGGAAGTCGGGATCGGCCCAGCCGAGCGCCATGAGAAGGCATGCGGGCCCGCAAGTGAATTCGAGGGTTTGGCGATAATAAGGCGGCGGCCTGGAAGGGGGTGCGACCTGGGCCACCAGAAATTTTTCGAGGCGCAGCGCCGCCTGGTCGTCCTCGTAATAATGCTCGTAGATGCCGAACTGCCGGTAGCCGAGCTTCTCGTAGAGCGCGACGGCGCCGTGATTGTCGGCGCGCACCTCGAGGCGCAGCAGCACGCAGTCGCGATCGATGGCGATCTTCTCGGCGGCCTGCATCAGCGCCCGCCCGACGCCTGAGCGCCCGGTCTCGGGCGACACCGCGATGGAGTAGAGACGCGCCAGCGCCGTTCCGGAACGGAAAGTCAGCAGCGCATAGCCGGACAGATGATCGCCGCGGTCGGCGACGATCAAGGCGCCCTTGGGGTTGACGATGAAGTTGCGCAACGAACGCCGCGACAAGCGGTCCATGTCGAAGACGCGATTCTCCAGCGCCTCAAGCCGATCGAGATCGGCGAGGGTCGCGGGGCGGATGGTGAAGGGGTGCGACATATACGGGCGCTGACGGGAGCCTTCACGTTAGCGCGATGCAAAGGCCATGCAACAGGGCATGGCCATCGCTCAGGGAGCTTTCCACGGCATTGTCCAGGTTTCCGTCAAGGCGCGCGTGCGGGCCCGCAGGAAGGCGCGGATATCCGCCGATTGTCCGGGCTCGAGCGCGACGTCGATGCCGGCCCTGAAGCCCTTGATGTCGGGATTGGGCGACAGGAAGGTGCGCAGCACCCGA
The DNA here is from genome assembly GCA_900104855.1 of Rhizobiales bacterium GAS188. Classification (NCBI taxonomy): domain Bacteria; kingdom Pseudomonadati; phylum Pseudomonadota; class Alphaproteobacteria; order Hyphomicrobiales; species Rhizobiales bacterium GAS188. The sequence goes on along the minus strand of FNSS01000001.1, from coordinate 2,756,468 downwards.
CCGCTCGACACCGAGGCGACGATCTCGACGATGTCGGGGGCGGACAGGTAATAGGCGAGATCGCCGCCCGCGAAATCGACGAGGAAGCGGCGGCTGCCCGGCACTTCGTTCTCGGTCGAGCCCAGCGCCTTGGCGACCGTCTGGAAGGTGGCGCGCACCTTGCCGCCCGGATGCAGCCGGTTCGATTCGAGCAGCGAGCGCAGCCGGTAGCCGAAGCTGAGCGACTGGCCCTGATCGAGCTGCGCCTTGGGCCGCCAGACCGCGACGATATTGTCGGTCGCCTCGTTCTGCGCCGGCATCTCGGTGAGCTCCACCGCGCCTTCCCCCCAGGAGCCCGAGGGCTCGACCCAATAGCTCGGCCGGCGCTCGTAATGCAGATCGATATCCTCGTAATGGTCGAACAGGCGGTCGCGCTGCATCAGGCCGAAGCCGCGGATGTCCTTGTCGAGGAAGACCGAGGTCGTGGCCTCGGCCGGATTTCTGAGCGGGCGCCAGAGCCATTCCCCGGAGCCAGCCTGCATCAAGAGCCCGTCCGAATCATGCACCTCGGCGCGGTAATCGTCACGCACTCGCTGGTCGTCCTCGGCGGTGAGGAACATCGAGGTCAGGGGCGCGAGCCCGGCATTGGCGATCGGGCGGCGGGCGAACAAGGTGACTTGCGTCTCCATTGCGGTCTCGACGCCCGGATAGATCACGAAGCGATAGGCGCCGGTGACCGATTCGCTGTCGAGGAGTGCGTAGATGGTGGCCCGGTCGGCGTCAGGCACCGGCTGCTCGATCCAGAACTCGCGGAAGAACGGGAATTCCTCAGCTCGCCCGACACCGGCATTGATCGAAAGGCCGCGCGCCGAGAGGCCGTAGAGCTGGCCGCGTCCGAGGAAGCGGAAATAGCTCGCGCCCAGGAAGGCGACGAGCTCGTCCATCACCTTCGGCTCGTTGACCGGATAATGCAGGCGGAAGCCGGCAAAGCCCGTATTCACCGGCAAGGGCTTGTCGATCTTGGTGCGGCCGAAATCGAACAGGCTCGCCGAATAGGGAATGGGCGCAGGTGAGCCGTCGCGCACGAGGTTGACCACCACGGCGCGCCTGAAGTTGAAGCCGAGATGGAAGAGCTGCAGCTGGAACAGGCCGCCCGAGGATTGGAAGAACGCCTTGTCGGGGCGGAAGCGGATATCGCGCCAGGCATCGAAATCCAGATTGGCGATGGCCGGTGGCAGCTGCGCCGGCGCCTGCTCGTAGGGAACGGAGGCGATGTCCTTGGCGCGCCGTACCACATCCTCATAGCCGAAGCGGGCATTGGGCTTCCCCGGATCGGCCGATTGGGCAAAGGCTCGCGAACCCGAAAGATGCGTGCTCGCAGCGATCGCCGAACCGAGCCCCGCCAATATCACGCGGCGGCGCGTTTCCTCACCTGACATTCTTCCGGCCCGCTCGATCCAAGGATGTGTTGCAGCGCCGCTTCCTTACCAGCATTCGCGCCTGCGAAATAGTCGTCGCTTGCAGCGCAATTTCCTTCTCCCGCTCTTGGGCGGGAGAAGGTGCCCGAACGAAGTGAGGGCGGATGAGGGCGGTTGAGCTTCATAGACGCCGTGATACTTCGCGGGTCCGGGTACCCTTCTGAATAGTCGCCCCTCCGATCCACCCTCACCCGCCTCGACTGCGTCTCGGCACCCTCTCCCGCGCGAAGAGCGCGGGCGAGGGAAGAGGCCCCCAAAAAAAGATGGGTCGGGGCGAAATCTCGCCTTGTATCTGCGGCGATGATTGCGTAAGTGAATCCCGCCTAATTCGCACGTGCCTGTGGCTGCGTGCCGGTCGGTGGGCATCCGGACAAGAGGCCGGACAGCCGCCGGGGTCGAAGACCCCACACCCAGACCGGCGGTCGGAGGCGACCGGCTTACACTCGTTCTCCACGAGTGGACGCGGCTTGAAGCAACGACGGAGCGGGCTTTTTTGGTCTCCAGCCGACCCTCCAAAGGTCGGGTTACCGAAGAGGCTTGTCCATCTTGCCGGGCGTGCGGAAGAGGTCATTCTCATCCGTTACGTGGGCTACTCGACTGGGTCCTATGACCCAAGGGGTAGTCGTTACGGCGCACCAGCCGGACTTGCCGTCGACTTTTGTCGTCGGCGTGGCCGGCGCGGTTTCAAGGCTCTACCGCATCTCGCGTCTCCATCGCGCGGGGTGAGGCACCCGAGAACCGCAAGCGATCGTTGTCCGGGCGGTGCTCTTTGAGCAGTGCTTGGACGAGTTGGTCCACCAAGCGGTTCCCTCGCCCGGGATCGCGCAAGGTCAATGGGTGCTCAAATGACCGAACGGATTCGCGCCTTCCTGCGCAAGCGTCGAGAAGATGTTGCTTGCCTCGAAGGTTCTCCTTGTCTCGTGCTCGACCTCGACGTCGTGGCCGATAATTATCGCGCCTTCGCGGGTGCGCTTCCGGACACGCGCGTGTTCTATGCCGTCAAGGCGAACCCGGCGCCCGAGATCTTGAAGCTGCTGGCCGAGCTCGGCTCCTGCTTCGACGCCGCCTCGGTCACCGAGATCGAATCGGTGCTGGCGGCGGGCGCTACGCCCGAGCGCATCTCCTTCGGCAACACCATCAAGAAGGAGCGCGACGTCGCGCGCGCCTTCGCGCTCGGCGTGCGCCTGTTCGCCGTCGATTGTGGGGCCGAGGTCGAGAAGATCGCCCGCGCCGCGCCCGGTTCGCGCGTCTTCTGTCGGCTGCTCGTCGACAATGCGGGTGCCGATTGGCCGCTGTCGCGCAAATTCGGCTGCGACGAGGAGATGGCTCTGGCGGTGCTGGAGCATGCCAAGCGCCTCGGCCTTACGCCGCATGGCGTCTCCTTCCATGTCGGCTCGCAGCAGCGCGACCCGGCCATGTGGGACGCGGCGCTCGCCGTTTCGGCGCGCGTCTTCCGCGCCTGCGCCGAGCGCGGCATCAACCTCGCCATGGTCAATCTCGGCGGCGGCTTCCCGGCGAAATACCTGAAGAAGGTGCCTTCCGTGCGTCTTTACGGTGACACCATCTTCCGCTCGCTGAAGAAGCATTTCGGCAACGCCTTGCCCGAGACGGTGATCGAGCCCGGTCGCGGCCTCGTCGGCGATGCCGGGATTATCGAGGCCGAAGTGGTGCTGGTCTCCCGGAAGTCGAAGAATGACGAGCTGCGCTGGGTCTATCTCGATATCGGCAAGTTCGGCGGCCTCGCCGAGACCGCCGACGAGGCGATCCGCTACAAGATCCGCACCGAGCGCGACGGGGACCGTAAGGCCGCCTGCGCGCTCGCCGGGCCGACTTGCGACTCGGTCGACGTGCTCTACGAGAAGGTCCCGTATCTTCTGCCCATCAGCCTCGAGGTCGGCGACAAGGTGCTGATCGAGGGCACGGGCGCCTATACGACGACCTATTCGTCGGTCGGCTTCAACGGCTTCGCGCCACTGAAGCAATATGTGATCTGACGCTTTCCCTTCTCCTGCCTGAAAAGGCGGGAGAAGCTGCCGCTCGCGTGGCGACGCTGGCGTTTCGGCGAGGCTTGGTCGATAAAGGGCGATGCCTTTTCGGATCGAGCCGGGGAATGCCATGATCAGGTTCGCGGCCATCATCGCTCTGCTGCTGTTCGACACCGGCGCCGCGCTGGCGGGCTCGCCGCCCAAGCTCGACGTCCAGGCCACATGCCGGCGCGCCCAACCCCTGTCAGGCGCCGAGAAGAGCGCCTATCAGGGCTGCCTCAACGACGAGACCGAGGCGCAGAAGGAGCTCATCAAGACCTGGTCGAGCTTCAAGGCCGGCCCGCAATCGACCTGCGTGCAGGAGACCAAGATCGGCGGGGCGCCGAGCTATGTGGAGCTGCTCACCTGCCTGCAGCTCGACAAGCAGGCGGCCGAAGCCTCGCGCGAGAACAAGAAGCAGCTCCAGATGCCCGCGTCGCAATCGGCGCCCTCCGACGGCGTCGCGCCGGCGAAGCCCGGTCGGATCGTCCAGCCGAAGCCCCCCAAATAGCGCGCTCTTGGCGGCATTTGGCGCGCCCATCTGCCGGGCGCTGGCGCCGCCTGGGCTTTCCTCGCTGCGCGCTTTGCGGCATGACTGCGCAACAGCATAGCAGGGAACCGCGCAACTCATGACTCAGACCGCCACCGTCACGGGCTCCATGGGGCCACGCTTCGAGGAGATCCTGACACAAGAGGCCCTTTCCTTCCTTGCACGGTTGCACCTGGCTTTCGACGAGCGGCGCCGTGGCCTGCTGGCGGCCCGCGCGGCCCGCCAGGCCCGTTTCGATGCCGGCGAGATTCCGGATTTCCTCCCCGAGACCAAGCATGTCCGCGAGGGAAGCTGGAAGGTCGCACCGATTCCGGCCGAGCTTGCCGATCGTCGCGTCGAGATCACCGGGCCCGTCGACCGCAAGATGATCGTCAATGCCCTGAATTCGGGCGCCAAGGTGTTCATGGGCGATTTCGAGGATGCCACCTCGCCGACCTGGCACAATATCATCGAGGGTCAGCTCAATGTGCGGGATCGCTTCCTCGGGACGATCGATTTCACCGATGAGAGCACCGGCAAAGCCTATCGGCTGTCGGACCGTCCCGCCGTCCTCCTGGTGCGGCCGCGCGGCTGGCACCTGCCGGAAAGCCATATCACGGTCGGCGCCGAAGAGATGTCGGGTGCGCTCGTCGATTTCGGCCTCTATGTGTTCCACAACACCAAGACCAGCATGGCGAAGGGCACGGCCCCTTATTTCTATCTGCCGAAGATCGAGAGCCATCTCGAGGCGCGGCTATGGGACGAAGTGTTCTCGCATGCGGAAGCTGAGCTCGGCGTGAAGCGCGGCACCTTCAAGGCGACGATCCTCATCGAGACCTTGCCGGCCGCCTTCGAGCTGGACGAGATCCTGTACGAGATGCGCGACCATATCGTGGGGCTCAATTGCGGCCGCTGGGACTACATCTTCTCCTTCATCAAGCGGGTCGGCAAGCAGAAGCGCTTCCTCACGCCCGATCGCGGCGCCATGACCATGGGGGCTGCCTTCCTGCGCGCCTATTCGCTGCTCGTGATCAAGACCTGCCATCAGCGCGGCGCCTTCGCCATGGGCGGCATGGCGGCGCAGATCCCGGTGAAGAACGACCCCGCTGCCAATGAGGCGGCCTTCGCCAAGGTGCGCGCCGACAAGGAGCGCGAGGCGACGGACGGGCATGACGGCACCTGGGTCGCCCATCCGGATCTCGTGCCGGTGGCGAATACGGTGTTCGACCGGCTGATGCCGCAGCAAAACCAGCTCGACAAGCTGCGCGCCGATGTCTCGGTCACGCGCGACATGCTGCTCGAAGTGCATCAGGGCGCGCGCAGCGAGGCGGGCTTGCGCGAGAATATCCGCGTCGGCGTGCAATATATCGAGGCCTGGCTGCGCGGCCGCGGCGCGGTGCCGCTCTACAACCTGATGGAAGATGCAGCGACGGCCGAGATCAGCCGCGCCCAGATCTGGCAATGGCTGTACCACAAGGCCGACCTCGCCGATGGTCGCGAGGTGACGCCCGAATTGTTTAGGAGCGTGATGGCCGACGAGATGGCCAAGCTGCGCTCGGCGCTCGGCGCGTCGGTCTACGACAAGGGCCGCTTCCCGGAGGCGCAAGCCCTGTTCGCCGAGATGTCGCTCGCCCCGAAATTCGAGGAATTCCTGACGCTGCCGGCCTATCGCCTGTTGGGGTGAGAGGCACCGGCGCAGCCCCCTCTCCCCGCCACTTTACGGCGAGAGGGCGGGGGGTGAGGGGCCGGGTGATTAGGAAGAACTTGGTGAGTGCGAGCCAGCGCCGGTTCGTACTCACCAAGCCCCTCACCCGCTCCCTCGCTTCGCTCGGGATCGACCTCTCCCCGCAAGCGGGGCGAGGTGAAGGGTGCGTGCGTTCCGATGGCAATCAATCGCCCGGTTGCGGGCCGTCATAGCCTTCGCAAATGATGAAATCACCATCCGCGATGGGAGGCTCGCGCAGGCGCGCGGCCTCCTGGTATTCGGGGGAGTTCCAGCAGGCGAGCGCCGTCTCGAGGCTGTCGAACTCGATCACCACATTGCGGGCCCGCATCGTGCCGCCCACGCATTGCGTCGTGCCGCCGCGCACCAGGAAACGCGCGCCATATTTCTTGAGGGGCATAGCGTTGGCGGCGACGTATTTCTTGTACGCTTCGGGATCATCCACATCGACGCGTGCGATCCAATAACCCTTGGCCATGGTCTCTCCCTCTATCTGTCGCAACCGGCGCATCCCCCTGCGCCATTCGGTCAGGCTAGCGCGAAAGAGAGCTTTCACAGCGCTCGCTTCGACGCCCCTCGCCTCATCTGGCGGAACCGTCTATAACGCCCCGGTCGGAGCAACCACAAGCGACCGAGCGGCGGCGTCTGGAACGATGGGTTTGACATGCTTGTCGAGGGGTTGGAGGCGAGCTTGCACCGATCAGGCCCCGGCAGAACCGCAACCCGAGACGCGCGAGACGCGCCCAAATCCCTCTGACATCGCCGGATGAGCGTTCGAGCCTCTAGACGGCCGATGCGGCTTGCGGCCGAAGTCGGCGCGCTCGGTGTGGTGTTCGGCGATATCGGCACGTCGCCGCTCTATGCGTTCAAGACCGCGCTTGCGGCGCTCGGCACGACGCAGCCATCGGTCGACGACGTCCTGGGCCTGCTCTCGCTCGTGGTCTGGGCGCTGACGCTCTCGGTGACCATCAAATATGTGACCGTGGTGCTGCGCGCCGACAATGACGGGGAAGGCGGGATCCTGGCCCTCATCACGCTCCTCAACCTGCATCGCGCGCCGCTCGGCGCCAAGCGCATCCTGCTCGGCATCGGCCTGATCGGGGCCGCCATGCTGTTCGGCGACGGCATGCTGACGCCGGCGATCTCCGTCCTGTCGGCGGTCGAAGGCCTGCGGGTGTTCACCCCCTCGATGCAAACGCTGATCGTGCCGCTGACGGTCGGCATCCTGCTCGCCCTGTTCGTCAGCCAGCGTTTCGGGACGGAGGGCATCGGGCGTTTCTTCGGGCCCGTCATGGTGCTGTGGTTTTTGACCATCGGCGCCTTCGGCGTCATGGAGGTCGCCCGCGATCCGAGCGTCTTCCAGGCCCTCAATCCCATCTACGGCATCAAGCTTTTGATGAACCACACGCTGCTCGCCGGCGAAATCCTCGGAGCCGTGTTCCTGGTGCTCACCGGCGGCGAGGCGCTCTATGCCGATCTCGGCCATTTCGGCCGGACCGCCATTTCGCGCGCCTGGCTCTATGTCGCCATGCCGGCGATCATCCTCAATTATTTCGGGCAGGGCGCATTGGTGCTCGGCAATCCGCAGGCGGGCGCCAATCCGTTCTACGAGCTCGTGCCGAAATTCGCCGGCAACGGCATGGTGGTGCTGGCGACGGCCGCCACCATCATCGCGAGCCAAGCCATCATCACGGGCGCTTTCAGCCTGGCGAAGCAGGCGATCGAGATCGGCTATCTGCCGCCCATGGGGATGCGCTACACCTCGCACCATACCCAGGCGCATGTGGTGGTGCCGCGCGTCAACCTGTTCCTCGGCATGGGCACGCTCGGCATCGTGGTCGGCTTCGGCTCATCCGACAGCCTGGCCTCGGCCTATGGCATCGCGGTCTCGATCGCCATGATCACCACGACCATCCTCCTGGTCGCCGAAATCCGCCGCGCCTGGAGATGGAGCCCGCCCTTCGTCTATGCACTTGGGCTGGCGATGCTCGGTGTCGACGTGCCGTTCTTCCTCGCCAATCTGAGCAAGATCCATGATGGCGGCTGGCTGCCGCTCACCATCGGTCTCATCATCATCTTCCTGATGGCGAGCTGGCGGCGTGGCGTGATGCGCGTTGTCGAGGAGCAGATGCGGTTGTCCGAGCCGCTCGACGCTTTCGCGCGGCGCGAGGCGCGGGCCACCAATTTCCGCTCGACGCGGCCGGCCATCTTCCTGTCGCGGGCCGGCGCCATGGCGCCGGTGGCGTTGGCGCGCCTCTACGAGCTCCTCGACATGAGCTTCGACAAGGTGGTGATCGCCTCGGTCTGGATCGCCTCGCGGCCGCGCGTGCCGGTCAGCGAGCGCGTCGTGCTCACCACGCTCGATGAAAGGCTGATCCGGGTCGATCTGCGCTACGGCTATATGCAGGTCATCAATGTGCCCTCGATCCTTGCTCCGGCGCTGCGACGAGCCGGGCTCGAACCCGAGGAGGCCGTCTACATCATCGGCCATGAGCGCATCCTGGCGCCGGAAGGCATAGGCGGATATCGCGATCTCACCGCTCATGTCTTCGCTTTCCTGGCCCGCAATGCCGAGCGCGCCGTCGATCGTTTCGACTTGCCGCGCCGCCGCACGCTCGAGATCGGCTATACGGTCAAGCTGTGAGGCTCGAAGCTGACGGCGCGGCAGGGTTCTGTCATGAGCTCTGTCACCAGCTCTGTCACATGGTGATCGTCAATCTCGCCTAGAATCGACTGGCGAGGCGGCCTCCGCTTCGCCGAAGGGTCATCCATCCATCGATGTGCTGGAGCCTCCGATCCGATTCGAGCGGCGCGGGAGCTGCTCGAACGTGATCCGCAAAATGCGCCCACCGCTTTTGCGATGCGATCAGGCACCCGATATGGATGTGATGCATGGCCCGGTAAGGCTTTACGCGGCAAGGCTTTCCGTTCGGGCGGATCGCGCACCGAACGAATGATATGTCCTGGGGAGGATAGCGCAGCGCATGGTTGCGGCAACGGAACGGCAAATCGAGGCGAATGAGGGAACGCGCCTGCGCTATGGGCCGGTGGCAGGCGCCGGAATCGCGACGCTTCTCATCGGTTGCGTGCTGGCAGCCCTTGGCGCACCGCTCCTCCTGCCCATGGCGGCTGGCCTGGCAGGCATGGCGATCTGCGCCTTGCTGCGTCCACGCCGTCGGGACCCCGTCGCCGCCGCGGAGGCGCAATCGCAAGAAACCCTGCGTCTCGGGATCGCGGCGATCCTCTCCGGCATCGCCGATCCGGTCGTGGTCCTCGATCCGCAAGGCAACGTGTCGATGTTCAACGCCAAGGCCAAGGCGGCATTGCCGCAATTGGAGGTAGCGCGCTCCTTGAGCTTTGCGGTCCGTTCGCCCGAAGTGGTCAGCGCCGTCGAGCGCGTGCTGCGTGAAGGTGCCGTGGCCGAGACCGAGTTCCACGAGAAGGTCCCGGTCGAGCGCAGCTTCGAGGTGCACGCCACCCCGGTCAGGATCGAGGCGGCGCCGACCTCCCTGGTCAATCCCGGCACCGAGATCGTCGTGCTGTTCCGCGACGTCACGGCGGCGCGCCGGCTCGAGCGCATGCGCGTCGATTTCGTCGCCAATGCCAGCCATGAATTGCGCACCCCGCTCGCCTCCCTCTACGGCTTCATCGAGACGATCGAGGGGCCGGCCCGCAACGACCCGGCCGCCCAGAAGCGCTTCCTCGCCATCATGCGCGAGCAGGCCCGCCGCATGTCGCGGCTGATCGACGATCTGCTCTCGCTGTCGCGCATCGAGCTGAAGGAGCATGTCCATCCGACCGACGATGTGCGGCTCGACACGGTGTTGCGCGAGGTGATCGACACGCTTTCGCCGCTGGCGCTCGAATGCAAGACGCAGATCATTGCCGAAGGTCTCGGCCGGGTGGTGGTCCGCGGCGATCGCGACGAGCTCATCCGGGTCTTCGAGAACCTGATCGAGAATGCCGTGAAATACGGGCAGTCCGGGGGCCGCGTCGAGGTGTCGCTCACCGAGAAGGAACGTGTGGTCGGCGTCACGGTGCGCGATTATGGGCCCGGCATCGCGCCGGAACATCTGCCGCGCCTCACCGAGCGCTTCTATCGCGTCGATGTGGTGGAGAGCCGCCAGAAAGGCGGCACGGGGCTGGGGCTCGCTCTCGTCAAGCACATCCTCAACCGGCACAAGGCCCGCCTGGTGGTGCGCAGCGAGCTCGGCGCCGGGGCGAGCTTCGAGGTCGTCTTCCCGAAAGCCCTCGCCGCCAGCTGATGTTGCAGGCCACCTGGACTCCGGGTGACAAGGGGCGTCATCTTAATGTCACAGCTGCGTTATAATTCCAGCTTCGGCGTTCGATTCGCTATTTCGGCCTTGGGCTCACGCCCGATTCGCGCCCCAGGTTCGCTCCTTGGGGGCAGCATGATGCGGAGACCATAATGGCGGATCACATCGTTCGTGCCTTCGATGCCGACCTCGACGCCTTGAGCCGCGGCGTCGCCGAGCTGGGCGGCCTCGCCGAATCGATGACGACGCGGGCCATCGAGGCCCTGGTGCGGCAATCGCCCGCCATGGCCAATGAGGTGATCGCGCTCGACGCGCGCCTCGACGCCTTGCAGCAGGATATCGAGGAAAAGGCCATTCTGACCATCGCGCGGCGCCAGCCGCTCGCGGTCGATCTGCGCGCCGTGATCGCGGCGATCCGCGTCACCCATGATCTCGAGCGGATCGGCGATCTCGCCAAGAATATCTGCAAGCGCGTGCTTGCCATCACGGGCCTCGTCCAGGCGCCGAAGCTCGTCAAGGGCGTCGAGCATCTGTCGCAGCTCGTGCTCACCCAGTTGAAGGATGTGCTCGATGCCTATGTCGAGCGCAACCCCGAGAAGGCGTTGGATGTCTGGCAGCATGATGAGAATATCGACGCGCTCTATACGTCGCTGTTCCGCGAGCTTCTGACCTATATGATGGAGGATCCGCGCAATATCGGTGTTTGCGCGCATCTTCTCTTCTGCGCCAAGAATATCGAGCGCATGGGCGATCACGCCACCAATGTGGCCGAGAACGTCTATTACCTCGTGACCGGCAACAAGCTCCTGGCGGAGCGCGTCAAGGCGGACACGACGAGCCTCGAAAAGCCGATGGGGGCGTCATGACGTCTTCATCCGCAGGCGGCGATCGGCGCGGGAGCACCTCATGAAACCTCGGGTCATGATTGTCGAGGACGACGAGGCGATCGTCGTGCTCCTGACCTACAATATCGAAGCCGAGGGCTTCGAGGTCGAGGCGGTGACGCGTGGCGACGAGGCCGATCTGCGCCTGAAGGAACGGGTTCCCGATCTCCTGATCCTCGATTGGATGCTGCCCGGCCTGTCGGGTATCGAATTGTGCCGGCGTCTGCGGCTGCGCGAGCAATCGGCCAAGCTGCCGATCATCATGCTGACGGCGCGCGGCGAGGAATCCGAGCGCGTGCGCGGCCTGGTCGTCGGGGCTGACGACTATGTGGTGAAGCCCTTCTCGGTGAGCGAGCTCGTGGCGCGGGTCAAGGCCTTGTTGCGCCGCTCCCTGCCGCATCAGTCGATCAACCTGTTCAAGGCGGCCGATCTCGAGCTCGATCGCGAAAGGCGGCGCGTCTTCCGCTCCGGCGGCGAGATCCATCTCGGCCCGACCGAGTTCAACCTGCTCGCCTTCCTGATGAGCGTCCCGGGGCGGATCTACAGCCGCCAGCAATTGCTGAATGCCGTGTGGGGCCAGGATGCCTATATCGACGAGCGCACGGTCGACGTGCATGTGGGGCGGTTGCGCAAGGTGCTGAATCAGGGCGGCCTGCGCGACCCGATCCGTACGGTGCGCGGCGGCGGCTACGGCTTCGACGAGACCTTCAACGCCAAAGGCCATCTGGCGGCATCACCGTCTCACGGCGTGCCCGAGCCGGTCGACACCTCGAGGCTTATCCGGCCGGTGCCGCACGGCGAGATCGCCAAGGGCCGGGGCTGAGGTCTTTCTTCCCTCTCCCGCCCTTTGCGGGAGAGGGTGCCGAGACGTAGTCGAGGCGGGTGAGGGGCGGCGGTCGAGCGCTTCACCGGCGTCCCTCATCCGCCCTCACTACGTTCGGGCACCTTCTCCCGCGAAAGAGCGGGAGAAGGAGGGCCGCCGTTCAATGCCGCCTGCGGTCGGGTGCCTGCTGATAGGCCATGCGGCCATGCGGCACGCAATAGGGCACGGCCGGATCGCAATTTGTGCCGCAATAGCGGAATTCCGGCGCCAACGGATCGCCGAGCGGCCAACGGCACATATTGTCGCGCAGCTCGGTGATCGTCACTCGCGCGGAGATCGGGATCACCACGGCTTCGGGCCTCACCTCAGGCTCATAGTCCTCGGCGACCACGACTTCTCTCAGCATCACGGTATTGCCTCGCAGCGCGACGGTCTTTTGGGTCGTATGGGCGGCCGCCACCCTCTTGGGGCGCGGCACACCTGCAGATGCGGAGGGCTTGGCTCGACCCGAAAGGCCGAGCCGATGCACCTTGCCGATCACCGCATTGCGCGTGATGCCCGCGCCGAGTTGCGATGCGATACGACTGGCGCTGATCCCATCCTGCCATAATTTCCGTAGAAGCTCGACGCGCTCGCCGTCCCAGGACATTCCTATCTCCTTCAATCGGAATCCTCTTCGCGCCGGTCGCATACGCGGCGACCGTCACAGGCGTGACGATTTCGGTGAAACTATGAACACCCACGACATCTCGTGGCTGGTGACGAGGACGCTACACTAGCGCTTGAATCGCCCGCAAGAGTCTAAAGGGTGAACACAGCACTTTCTCAACAGCCTCGTGAGCCTCGACCGACGCATCGCTGCAAGACGCCGCAGACGTTGCGCGCGAGGCGCGAAGCGTCCATCAGGTCAAGGGCGCCGCCTCAGTGCGCTTTCGCCATGCGTGATCCCGTGCTCCCCGCCATGACCGTCTCTTCGCTTTTCTCCAGGACTGCGTCGCTTTCCTCGAGGACCGCGCGCGCCCGCCGCGCCCGCTGCGACATATGAGCCGGGCCTTCGCGCTTGCGGTCCTGGCGGTCGGTCTCCTGTCGGGGATGGACGCCATGATCAAGGCGCAGGCGGCCGCCTTCTCGACGCCGCAGATCGTGCTCATGCGTTTCGTCTTCGGCTCGCTCGCCATCCTCGGTGTGGCGGCGGTAGCGCGCCCGCCGCGCCCGCGTCTCGACACCATCCTTGCCAATAGCTGGCGCGCCGTACTTGGCGTCTCGACTGCGCTGACCTTCTATTATGCGCTCGGCCGCCTGCCGCTCGCCGAGACGCTCGCACTGTCGCTGCTCTCGCCCTGCTTCACGGTGGTGTTCGGCGCGCTCCTGCTGCGCGAGACGGTCGGGCGCCCGATCGTCATCGCGCTGATCATCGGCTTCCTCGGCATGCTGCTGATCGTCGCGCCGAATTTCGGCGGCGCCTCGACCTCGGCGCTCGAGGGCACGGTTGCGGTGCTGGTCTCGACCGTCACCTATTCGTTGTCGCTCGTGCTGCTGCGCTCGCGCGCCACGCGCGACCATCCGATGACCATCGTCGCGGTGCAAAATCTCGGCTCATTGCTGATCCTCGGGTTGCTCGCGCCCTTCGCGCCAGCCGAGTTCTGGCAGCCAGTCACGATGACCGATCTGGTCAATTTCGCCGCCATCGGCTGCCTCGGCATCGGTGGACATCTCGTGATCGCCAAGGCCTATTCGCTGGCGCCGGCGGCGCGCATGGCTCCCGCCGATTACACCTCCATGATCTACGCCGTGATCTTCGGCTATGTCTTCTTCGCCGAGACGCCCGCCTGGACCACCATTGCGGGTGCGCTGCTGATCATCGCCTCATCGCTCGCCGCAACGCGCCGATGATGACAAGGCGCAGGGCGCCAAGCGATTTCGCCTCAGTGTTTTCCCTTGGCGCAAAGGCCCGAAATCCGCTAGGCCATGGCCGAAACCCGGCCGCCCCGGCGTCCCGACGCCTTGGCAGCCTCCTTGGCAGCCCTCTGGAACGACGAGATCACACGGCGCATGAGCGATATTTTCCGCGAAGTCGACGAGGATGTCCGGCGCGACCGGTTCGAGCAGATCTGGAAGCAATATGGCAACCTGGTCGTCGCGGCCGCCCTGCTCGTGGTCGCGGCCGCTGCGGGCTGGCAGCTCTACGGCCATTTCCGGCTGAAGATGGAGGAACGCGCCTCCGCCAAGTTCCAGACGGCGATCGAAGCCTCGGAATCCGGTCGTCCGGCCGAAGCCGAATCGCTGCTCGCCAACATCATGAAGAAGGGCCCCTCGGGCTATGCGGTGCTCGCACGCTTTCGCGAGGCGGCCGAGACCGGCAAGCGCGATCCGGCCGCGGGCGTGACCCTCTATGACGTGCTGGCGGCGGATGCCGGCCTCGGAGCGGCGCTGCAGGGCCTGGCGCAATTGCGTGCCGCGATGCTGCTCGCCGACACCCAGCCGGCCGCCGATCTCGCCAAAAGGCTCGATCCGCTCACCGGTGCGGCGAGCCCCTGGCGCAATCTTGCCCGTGAATTGCTCGGCCTCGCCCAGCTGAAGGCCCAGGATTACGAGGCTGCCGGGCGCTATTTCGACGAGATCATCACCGATCCCGAGACGCCTGCCGCGTTGCGGCAGCGCGTCGACATCTATCTCGGCATCGTCAAGGCGGGGCCGCTGCCGGCGAAATCCTGATCCGACATGACGTTTCAGGTCTCATCCCTCTATTCCGACCCGGCCTGGTGCGAAGCGCAGTACAACCCGCGCGGTGCGGTGCCGAACGCCACCGACATCTATGCGCGCTGGCCTCTCGATTCGGCGCGCCTGCGCGCCGAGCTGCCGCATGAGGCCGATATCCGCTATGGCGACCATGCGCGCGAGGTGATGGACGTGTTCCATGCCGCCGATCCGCGCGGCGCCCTCGTCTTCATCCATGGCGGCTATTGGCGCGGCTTCTCCAAGGATGATTTTTCCTTCCTGGCGCAGGCGCTGGTGAAGGAAGGCATCTCGGTCGCGCTGCCGAGCTATCCGCTCTGTCCGGAAGTGAGCGTCGCCGACATCGCGCAAAGCTGCAGGCGCGCCGTCGCCAAATTGTGGCGCGACGTTCTGTCGCCGGCCGAACGCGCCAAGCTCGCCGTCTCCGGCCATTCGGCGGGCGGCTATTTGACGGCGGCGCTGTTCGCCACGGATTGGGCGGATTACGCACTTCCGTCGACGCCCTTTTGCGGCGGGCTGTCGATCTCGGGCGTCTTCGAGCTCGAGCCGCTCGTCAACACCAGCATGAACAGTGCCATCGGGCTCGACGTCGCGCGGGCGCGCGCCTGGAGCCTGCCCAAAGCCTGCCCGCATGTGGCAGCGCCTCTCCTCCTTACGGTCGGCGGGCTGGAATCGCCCGAATTCCATCGCCAGAGTGCCGAGCTCGCGGCCGCCTGGCCCGAAATCTGCCATGCGCCGGTGAGCATTCCGGGGCGGCATCATTTCGACGTGGTCGAGGAGCTGGGACGCGCCGGCACGCCGCTCTTCCTGCAGGCGATGGGCCTGTTCGCCTGAGGCAAACATCGTTCCAGAAGGCTGGCTTGCCCCGCTCGGCTTGACCCTTTTGGCGCCCTCTGTCACCTAACAGCAGTGTCGGCGTAGCAGCTCAGGAGAGGCGTCATGACCCGCGAGGTGTTCATCTGCGAGGGCGTGCGCACGCCCATCGGCCGCTTCGGCGGAGCGCTCGCCAAAATGCGGACCGACGATCTCGCGGCCGCGCCGATCAAGGCATTGATGGCGCGCCTGCCCAAGGCCGATTGGGGCAAGCTCGACGAGGTCATTTATGGCTGCGCCAACCAGGCGGGCGAAGACAACCGCAATGTGGCCCGCATGGCGCTGCTGCTCGCGGGGCTCCCCTATTCGGTCTCGGGCTCGACCGTGAACCGGCTCTGCGCCTCGGGCCTCGACGCCGTCGGCCTCGCGGCGCGCAGCATCCGGGCCGGCGAAGCCGATTTCATGATCGCCGGCGGGGTGGAATCGATGTCGCGCGCGCCCTTCGTCATGGGCAAGGCGGAGCAGGCCTTCCAGCGCTCGGCCGAGATGTTCGACACCACCATCGGCTGGCGCTTCGTCAACCCGAAGATGCAAGCCGGTTACGGTATCGATTCCATGCCCGAAACCGGTGAGAACGTCGCCGAACTGTTCCAGGTGTCGCGGGCCGATCAGGACGGTTTCGCGCTGCGCAGCCAGCAACGTGTCGCCAAGGCGCAAGCCGCCGGCTTCTTCGATGGCGAGATCGTGCCGGTCGAAGTGCCGGGCGGTCGCGCCGGCCCGGTGAGCGTGGCCAAGGACGAGCATCCGCGCGCCGACACCACGCTCGAGCAGCTCACCAAGCTCAAGCCGATCGTGCGCAAGGACGGCGCCGTGACGGCGGGCAATGCCTCCGGCGTCAATGACGGGGCTTGCGCCATCATCCTCGCCAGCGCCGAGGCCGTGCAGGCCCATGGCCTGACGCCGAAGGCGCGCGTGCTCGGCATGGCCTCGGCGGGCGTCGAGCCGCGCATCATGGGCATCGGTCCGGTACCGGCGACCCATAAGCTTGCCCATCGGCTCGGCTTCAAGATTTCCGAGATCGACGCGATCGAGCTCAACGAGGCCTTCGCCAGCCAGGCGCTGGCGGTGGTGCGCCAGCTGCACCTCCCCGACGATGCGGAGCACGTCAATGTGAATGGCGGCGCCATCGCGCTCGGCCATCCGCTCGGGGCCTCGGGTGCGAGGCTCGCCCTGACGCTGACTCGCCAGCTCGGGGCGATGGGCGGCAAGCTCGGCCTCGCCACCCTGTGTGTCGGCGTCGGTCAAGGCGTTGCGCTTGCGGTCGAACGGGTGCAGTAAGAGCCGTCGCGACATCTCGAAATATTGACGAAATGCCCCCTGTGCGCCATGTCGGCGCCATCGCGTGACCACGTCGAACACGGAGAAGGAACCATGTGGAAACGATGCGCGCGGGTGCTGGCGAGTGCTGTCGTGATCGGTGCGGTGGCGTGTGCGTCATCGGCCTGGTCGAGGACAGGCGGAAGAACATCTCCCGACGAGGGGGATGGGCCGCCGGCCGTCCAGATCGGCAAGGAGAAGCTATTCCCGGTCAATGTGAATTGGGTGGCCAATAGCCTGGACGGCAAGCAGCTGTGGAACGGGCCCGACCGGCCGTCGATCTATATCGACAAGCAGATGCGCATGCGCGGCTTCGACGGCTGCAACATGTTCTCGGTGACCGCCTATCCGCTGAAGCAGCAGAAGATCGCGGTTGGGCCGCTCGCCATCGCCAGGCAGACTTGCGACAAGCCTGTCGTCGATGCGGAGCGCAGCTTCCTCAACGCCGTCCGCGGCGCCAAGGAATGGGACATGGAAGGGGCGAATATCCTGATCGTCAAAGGACTTGGCGGGACGGTGCGCTTCGAGCGCGGCCTCTGACGACCAAGCGGCTCCAGCGACCAAGCGATACCCGCCTTTTTGCGTGGTTGCCCATGAGGCGAACCGGATCAAGACAGGGATTCGGCCTGCCGCTTCAGGCCCCGAGGGCCGGAATGTTCCTCGCTAATCATTCGGCTATATACGGATGGCGGCTCGACGCCCCGTCTCCGGCCGATAATGCCGCTGCATCGCCTCACCATTGGCTTTTCGCATGAACCCGACCTTCGCCAATCTGCCGACCACGATCTTCGAGGTGATGTCGCGCCTGGCGCGCGAGCATCAAGCCGTCAATCTCGGCCAGGGCTTTCCGGACGATCCGGGTCCGGAGGATGTGCGCCGCAAGGCCGCCGAGGCGGTGATCTCGGGCTGGAACCAATATCCGCCGATGATGGGCCTTCCCGAGCTTCGCCAGGCGGTCGCGACCCATTATTCGCATCATCACGGCATCGCCTTCGATCCGGATGCCGAGATCATGATCACCTCCGGCGCGACCGAAGCGATCGCCGGAGCCCTCCTTGCCCTGATCGTGCCGGGCGACGAGGTGGTGCTGTTCCAGCCGATGTACGATGCCTACCTGCCGCTCGTGCGGCGGGCTGGCGGCGTGCCGAAGCTGGTGCGGCTTGCTCCGCCCCATTGGCGCTTCGACGAAGCCATGCTGCGCCAGGTCTTCTCGCCCAAGACCAAGGTGGTGCTGTTCAACAACCCGCTGAATCCGGCCGGAATCGTCTATTCGGCCGAGGATCTCGACCTTCTGGCGCGTTTCTGCACCGAATTCGACGCCGTGGCGCTGTGCGACGAGGTCTGGGAGCATGTCGTCTTCGACAATCACCGGCATCTGCCGCTGATCGCCCGCCCAGGCATGCGCGAGCGCACGGTGAAGATCGGCTCGGCCGGCAAGATCTTCTCGCTCACCGGGTGGAAGGTCGGATTCGTCTGCGCGGCGCCGCAGCTCATGCGGGTCTTGGCCAAGGCGCATCAATTCATCACCTTCACCACCCCGCCCAACCTGCAGAGCGCAGTCGCTTACGGGCTCGGCAAGGAGGATGGCTATTTCGCCGGCATGCGGGGCGCCTTCGCGGCGAGCCGCGACCGCTTCTCGCAAGGCCTGTCGCGCCTCGGGCTGAAGGTGCTGCCCTGCGAGGGCACCTATTTCCTCAACATGGACATCGGCCCCTTGGGCGAGAGCGATGACTCCGCCTTCTGCCAGCGCCTGGTGAAGGAGCGCGGCGTCGCCGCCATCCCGGTCTCGGCCTTCTATGAGGACGCGCCCGTGAAGACCGTGGTGCGCTTTTGCTTCGCCAAGACCGACGCCACCCTCGATGCGGCGCTGGAGCGGCTCGGCCGAGGGTTGTGAACCGGCAGAGCTCGCCAATGTGCGCGCCTCACACCGGTTATATGTTTGCCATGCCGTCGAACGCCAAGCTCTCCGTCAGGGCCTATCAGTCCACGGACCTGGATGTCGTCATTGCAATATTTCTGGGAGCGATCCGGGAGGTTGCGTCCAAGGACTACGATCAGGCACAGGTTGACGCCTGGGCTCAGGTTAACCGCGACGCATGGGCCAAGCGGCGCCTCAGCAGACCGACCTGGGTCGCCGTCCTCGGTCAAGCATCCGTGGGCTTCACCGACTTGGAGGCTAACGGTCATCTCGACATGATGTTCGTCCATCCAGCCCACCAGGGCATCGGAGTGGCCACCTTGCTTCTTGAGACCGTCGAGGCAGCCGCGAACATGCAGGGAATCTCTCGGCTGTTTACGGAGGCAAGCATCACGGCGCGGCCGTTCTTTGAGAAGCGAGGATTCTCGGTCCTGGCCTCCCAGCGCGTGGAGAAGCGCGGGCAGATGCTAACGAACTTCCGTATGCAGAAAACCCTGGCCTAGGATCGCTCTCACTCATAGCGGCGCCGTGGGCACCGGCATCGTCACGGCCGCGTCCGGCTTGACCCGCCCCTCGCCATGGTCGAAAAGCTGCCGCGAAAGGCGAAAAGCCATGAACCAAGCCCTTCGCACGCAGGAACACGGCATCGCGCCGCGGCATCGCACGGTCGCGGTCGATGTCTCGGGCGTGCGCGTCGGCGGCGGCGCCCCGATCGTCGTGCAGTCGATGACCAACACCGACACGGCCGATATCGAGGCGACGACGCGTCAGGTGGCGGCGCTGGCCCGCGCCGGTTCCGAGCTCGTGCGCATCACCGTCGATCGCGACGAGGCGGCCGCCGCCGTGCCGCATATCCGCGACCGCCTGGCGCGGATGGGCGCCGCGGTGCCGATCATCGGCGATTTCCACTATATCGGCCATAAACTCCTGGCCGAACATCCGGCCTGCGCCGAGGCGCTCGACAAATACCGCATCAATCCCGGCAATGTCGGCTTTCGCGAGAAACGCGACCGGCAATTCGGCGCCATCGTCGAGATGGCGGTGAAGCACGGCAAGACGGTGCGCATCGGCGCCAATTGGGGCTCGCTCGATCAGGAGCTGCTGACGCATCTGATGGACGAGAATGCGCGCTCCGCCTCCCCCAGGGAGGCGCGCGCCATCACCCATGAGGCCATGGTCCAGTCCTGCCTCCTCTCCGCGGCGCGGGCCGAGGAAATCGGGCTGCCGCGCAACCGCATCATCCTCTCGGCCAAGGTCTCGGCCGTGCAGGACCTGATCGCGGTCTATCGCATGCTGGCCTCGCGCTCCGATTATGCGCTGCATCTTGGCCTCACCGAGGCCGGCATGGGCTCGAAGGGGATCGTCGCCTCCTCGGCCGCCATGGGGGTGCTGCTGCAGGAGGGGATCGGCGACACGATCCGCGTCTCGCTGACGCCCGAGCCGGGTGGCGACCGCACCGTCGAAGTCAAGGTGGCGCAGGAACTGCTGCAGACGATGGGCTTTCGCACCTTCGTGCCGCTGGTCGCGGCCTGCCCCGGCTGCGGACGCACCACCTCGACCGTGTTCCAGGAGCTCGCCAAGGATATCCAGGATTGGATCTCGGCATCGATGCCCGAATGGAAGACGCGCTATCCCGGAGTCGAAGCGCTGAACGTCGCGGTGATGGGCTGCATCGTCAACGGGCCTGGCGAGTCCAAGCATGCCGATATCGGCATCTCGCTGCCCGGCACCGGGGAGCAGCCGACCGCGCCGGTCTTTATCGACGGCGCCAAAGCCGCGACCTTGCGCGGCCCGACCCTGGTCGCCGATTTCAAACAGATGGTCGGGGAATATATCGAGCGCCGCTACGGAGCCGGACACACAGATGCAACGTCTCGCCAAATCTCCTGAGAAGTCTCCTGAGAAGTCTCCCGAGCCCAAAGGCAACGAGGCCGTCGCCTCGGCGCTGCGCACCCTGAACGCCGAGCGCGAGGGGCTCGATGCCCTGTCGGCAGCCCTCGCCGGCGAGCTCGGCAATGCGCTGGACCAGGCCGTGGCGTTGATCGGCGCCTCGAAAGGGCGCGTCATCGTCACCGGCATGGGCAAATCCGGCCATGTCGGGGGCAAGATCGCCGCCACTCTCGCCTCGACCGGCACGCCCGCCTATTTCGTGCATCCGGCCGAAGCGAGCCATGGCGATCTCGGCATGATCCAGGCCGATGATGTGGTGCTCGCTCTCTCCTGGTCGGGCGAGACGGCCGAGCTCGCCGACCTCGTCTCCTATTCGCGGCGTTTCCGCATCGCGCTGATCGCCGTCACCTCGGAAGCCCAGTCGACGCTGGCACGCGAGGCGGATGTCGCGCTCGTCCTGCCCAAGGCGCGCGAGGCCTGCCCCAACCAGCTGGCGCCCACCACCTCGACCACCCTGCAGATCGTGCTCGGCGATGCGCTCGCCATCGCGCTGCTCGAGGCGCGCGGCTTCTCGGCGACGGATTTCCGCATCTTCCATCCCGGCGGGCGGCTCGGCGCGCAATTGCGCCATGCCCGCGACGTGATGCATGCGGGCGAGACCTTGCCGTTGATCGCCGAGACGGCCAGCATCCGCGAGGTCATCGCCGTGATCTCGGCGAAGCGTTTCGGCTGCGCCATCCTGGTTGATGGCGAAGGGGTGCTTTCCGGCATCATCACGGATGGCGATCTGCGTCGCCATGCGGGGTGCGCGCCCGAGGCGCCCGCCGCCGCCATCATGACGAAGACGCCGCGCACCATCCCGCCCGATGCGCTGCTGGCCGAGGCGCTCGAGATGATGGAGACCGCCAAGATCACGGCGCTCGTAGTGATCGAGGAACGGCGCCCCGTGGGGCTCGTGCATTTCCTCGATCTGCTGCGCGGGGGCGTTGCGTGATTTTGAGGCGTCGGCGCTGCCCCACCTGAAATCACCCAGCTCCAGAGAGCCCACCGATGCGCTTTTGCTATTTCGTCACTTTCGAGAACGCCTCGCCCGAGGCGCGGCTCAGCGAGGCCGACAAGGCCGGCATCACGGCGCTCATTGCGGCGACCCCGTCGCTGCGCCATGCCGATCTGCATCTGCCGGCGGTGGCGAGCGACATCTACACGGCGGACGGTCCCTCGCCTCAGCTCGCTTTGCAGCTCTATTTCGACGATCTCACCGAGCTCGAGGCGGCGATCGCCCCGGACGGACATCTGCAGGGGCTCGCACAGCCGGGCGCCTGGCCGAGCCTCGAGGGCGCCAAGGCCACCCACCAGGCGATGTATGCGCGCCATTTCCCGGTGCCGGGCCAATCCGCCTGGGAGCGCCCGAAATGCAGTTTCCTGGTGCATTATCCGGGCCCGGCGCCGGATTTCAACGCCTGGCTCGCCCATTACATCGAAAGCCACCCGCCGATCATGCGGCGCTTCCCCGGCATCAGGCAGATCGAGATCTTGAGCCGGGTCGACTGGATCGACGCCATGCCCTTCGCGCGGGCGGGGCATATGCAGCGCAACCGCGTCGTCTTCGACAGCCCCGAGGCATTGACCGCGGCGCTGCAATCCCCGGTGCGCCACGAAATGCGCGCCGATTACCACAAATTCCCGGCCTTCGAGGGCGGCAGCTTCCATTTCCCCATGATCACCGAGGCGGTCTTGCGGCGATCCTTGCCGCGCTGATCTCGGCCATACACGGAGGACGACATGGATCTTCGCTTGTCCGGGCGCCGCGCGCTCGTCAGCGGCGGCTCGAAGGGCATCGGCTTTGCGAGCGGCAAGCTGTTGGCGCAGGAAGGCTGCGATGTGGTGCTGGTGTCGCGCAGCCCGGCCGATCTCGAGCGCGCCAAGGCCGAAATCGAGAAGGCCGCGCCCGGGCGGCGCATCGAGACGGAGGCCTGCGACCTGTCGCAGGACGAGGTGCCCGGCCGCCTCGTCGAGCGCTACGGCGAACGCATCGACATCCTGGTCAACAATGCCGGCGCCATTCCGGGCGGCACGCTCGGCGATATCGACCAGGCGCGCTGGCGGGCCGCCTGGGAGCTGAAGCTGTTCGGCTATATCGGCATGACGCGCGAATTCTACGCACCGATGGCGAAGCGCAAATCCGGCGTCATCGTCAATGTGATCGGCGCGGCCGGCGAGCGCATGAGCGCCTCCTATATCGCGGGCTCGACCGCTAATGCGGCGCTCATGGCCTTCACCCGGGCGATCGGCGCCGCGGCCCCGGCCGACGGGGTGCGCGTCGTCGGCATCAATCCCGGCCCCGTCTCGACCGGACGGCTCGAGACCTTGCAGCGCGGGCGCGCCAAGAGCCTGTTGGGTGATCCCGAGCGCTGGCGCGAGACGCTGGCCGATCTGCCCTTCCGACGGGCCGGCACGCCGGACGAGATCGCCGCCATGGTGGCGTTCCTCGCCTCGGATCTCTCGGGCTACACCACCGGCACGATCGTCACCATCGATGGCGGCATGAGCCATAAGGGCTGACGCCAGAACCGAGGCAAACGCCTTTTCCCTTGCGCTGAGGC
Organism: Rhizobiales bacterium GAS188; assembly: GCA_900104855.1. Classification (NCBI taxonomy): domain Bacteria; kingdom Pseudomonadati; phylum Pseudomonadota; class Alphaproteobacteria; order Hyphomicrobiales; species Rhizobiales bacterium GAS188. The sequence continues at coordinate 2,733,414 of FNSS01000001.1, read as the reverse complement.
CAAGCTTTCGGCAAATGGACGTCCGACTGCCTTAGGAGTGTAGCTCAACTGGCTAGAGCACCGGTCTCCAAAACCGGGGGTTGGGGGTTCGAGTCCCTCCACTCCTGCCAAAAATGAGCGAAGCGGCAGTGATTTCGAGCTGGCCGTTACAAGCAACCGAGTTTCGTGGACAGTTCGTGGTCGAACTCTGCCCGGGACGGCACTGCTTTGATGAGTGCCCCGTCTAGCGCCGAGACCGTCCTTGCGTTAACATCTGAGACGGATCGGCCGCTGGGGGGTGCTCGCTCGAGCCAAGCCCTCACCGCATGGATTGCCGGTTCTGCTTGCTAGCGCATAGCTGAATAAACGGCCCGGCATGCTGATATTCATCCTCATTGTGCTCGCTCTCGCGCTGGCCGCGGGCATCGTCATGATTTTCCGCGGGGTGAGCGGCGCCACGACACTGACCTGGAGAGACATCAAGGTGGAGGGGCAGGTGGGCATCGTGCTCGCCGTGGCCGCAATGGCCGCGACGGGGTACGTCTACTCGCAATATGAGCCGGCGGTCGAGAAGGAGAATGCGCTCCTGAAGGAAGAGGCGACAAAGCTCGGTGCCGATCTGAAGACGGCGCAAGGGGAGGCGGCGAGCGCGAAGAAGGACGCGGGCGACGCCAAGGACAAGCTGAACGCCGCGAACGAGGCTCTCATCGCCAAGAGCGCGGAAGCTCAGGGTTTCCAGAGCGCCGCGGAGCGCGAGAAGGCCGAGCGGCTCGAAGCCCAGGACATGGTCAGCCAAACCTTGAGGGCGATGACGGAAGGTTCCCTGAGCGAGCAGCAGCGGGCCGAATATGAGGATCTTCACGACGACGTCCTGGCCCTCAACAGCCAGCTCACCCTGCTCAAGATCAATGCGGTGGACCGGCCCAATATCGAGGGACGCAAGGCGATCGCGATCTTCGAGATCTATAACAAAGCCTTCGAGGCCGACGAAACGCGCCCGCGCGGCGCAGGGCTCCTCGACTTCCAGTCGGAGGAGTTCAAGATCGCGGGAGACTTTCAGGGCCGCATGTCCGAGGTGATGCGCAACGAGATCTCGAAAGCGATCTGCCAAGCGGTCGAGGGCGCCCTGGTGAAGGGCATTTCCTTGACCGAGGCGATCAGCCACATCCAGCGCATCGGCAGCATTGACGTGAATCAGAACTTCGTCAGCGCGATGGCGCAATTCAAATATGTGCAGATGCGATTCCAGCTCCTGGCGGGGACGGGATTCGTGCTGGTGCGCGGCTATGCGGATGGGGAGCGCACGAATTGGCGGCACCCCCTGGGCGCGACGCCGAAGCTCATCCAGGTCCATGAGAACGCTCACCCGAACGTGACGCCCGTCGACTATGCCCTGACGTTCCGCGAGGCTCTGACCCCTGTGTCCATCGGGCGCCAGGACAAGGGCGGCGTGACCTACGGCAATGAGGATCTGCCGAATCTGCGCGCCGCCGAAGCCGCCAACATCCTGACGATCCTGACCGATAGCTGCCCACAGCCTGTTCCGAGCGGAAGTGCGCCGGCCGGCACCACGACAGTCAGCATTCTCGACGGCCGGGTCTATCCCGAATTCCGGATGGTCGACCGCAGGGCGCGCGTCTATCTCCTGGCCTTCCTGAAAAATCAATGATGCTCGGCTGGCCGAGCGCCGCTCGTGCGGGGCTCCTTCTCCTGCCTCTTCGGGCGGGAGCAGGGAGACACGCCCAGCCACCCGCCAACCGCGGCGCTCGCCGACAAGGGCCGCTGCGCTCGAGCGCAAGACGCGACTGCCGACCGGTCTTACCGTCAGCGTGCTTCCCCCTCGGAAGCATGAAACGCGGTTGGATCAACGGGGCGCATGGCGATGAACACGGTCACCGATCCGAGCCCGGCCGCCCGAACTCCCCTCCCCGAGCTCGAGCTCGTGCGGCTCGCGGGCCCGACCGCCGGGCTGCGCGGGCTCTCCGTGAGCATTCGCCAGGCCGGGCCGCGCGAGACGACGCCGATCATCTGCATGCACGGCATCGGCTCGAATTCGAGCGGTTATCGGGCCCAGTTCGCGCTGGCGGACCGCTATCGGATGATCGCCTGGGACGCGCCGGGCTACGGGCGCTCGGACCCGCTCCCGGACCCGGAGCCGTCTCCGGACCGTTATGCGGATGCGCTGGCAGGCCTCGCCGATGCGCTCGGCCATGAGCGCCTGGTGCTCGTCGGCAGCTCCTTCGGGGCCGTGATCGCTGCGAGCTTCGCGGTGCGCCACAAGGAGCGTGCGCTTGGCCTCGTCCTGGCGGCGCCGGCGGCCGGCAACGCCATGCTGCAGGCTGCCGAGCGGGCCAGGATCCTCGAGGCGCGCATCGGCGACATGGAACGCTTAGGGCCCGCCGGCGTCGCCGTGCAGCGGGCACCGGCGCTGGTCGCGCCCAACTCGCCAAGACATGTCCTCGATACGGCGGCCCGACTGGTCTCGGAGACGCGTCCGCAAGGCTACGCCCAGGCGGCCCATGCGCTCGACCAGGCCGATACCATCGCGCTCGCGCCGTTGATCGCTGCGCCCACGCTGGTGATCGTCGGCGCCCTCGACATCGTGACGCCCGTCGTGAGCTGCGCCGAGCCGATCCACGCCAAGCTGAGGCATGGCCGCATGGAGATTCTCGACGGCATCGGCCACCTCGTGAAGCTCGAGGCGCCGGAGCGCTTCAACCGGCTCGTCGCGGATTTCGTCGCCGGGCTCGGGTGAAAGCCCGCCCCGCAAGGAGGCGCAAGGGATGCAGGCTCGCGCCACTCTCCTGGTCAAGGGCGGAAAACTGCTCGACCTCGATGCCGATCCGCACCGGCCACGCCTCGCCGACATCCTCATCGAGGACGGGATCATCACCGGGATCCGCGATCAGGGGTCGCGGCGTGCCTTGGGGGTGAGCGAGACGGCACCGATCGAGATCGTCGACGCGGCCGGCAAGCTCGTGGTGCCGGGCTTCGTCAACGCCCATTACCACTCCCACGACGTCTTGCTGAAGGGTTGCTTCGATCCGTCAGTGCTCGAATTCTGGGTGCTCAACGCCCTGCCGCGCGCCTATCCGCCGCGCAGCGATGCGGAAGTGCGGCTGCGCACCCTGCTCGGGGCCGTCGAATGCATCAGGGGCGGCATCACCACCGTCCAGGACATGCTGACCCTGTCGCCATTGAGCGCGGGCCAGGTCGAGGTGGTGACGGGCGCTTATCGGGAGGCGGGCTTGCGGGTGATCCTCGGCCTGCAGGTCGCCAATGTCTCGCCGCTCGACACCACGCCCTTCTGGCGCGAGATCATCCCGGTCGAGCTGCAGGCGAATCTCCTTGGCCCGCCGCCTCCCGGCGCGGCCGACCCGCTTGCCGTGATGGAAGAGATCTTCCGCAGCAGCGCGCCCGATGCGATGCGGCGCTTCGCCGTGTCGCCGTCGAGCCCGGAGCGCTGCAGCCGGGCGCTGCTCGAAGCTCTGGCCGATCTCGCCAAGCGCTTCGACCTCCCGGTCTACTCGCATATCTGCATCTCGCGCGCCGAGGCTTTGCATGCGCGCAGCGCCTTCGCGGCCTATGGAGGGTCGCTCATTGCCTATCTCGACGCCGTCGGCCTGTTGGGCCCGAGGCTCACATTGGCGCATGGCGTCTGGCTCGACGACGCGGAAATCGCCGTGCTCGCGGCGAAGGGCGTCAACGTCGTCCTCAATCTCTTGAGCAACCTCAAGACCAAGAACGGCGTCGCCCCCATCCGGCCCCTGCTCCAGGCCGGAATCAATCTCGCGCTCGGCTGCGATAATTGCAGCTGCTCGGACGCGCAGAACATCTTCCAGGCGATGAAGCTGTTCACGCTGCTCGCCGCCGTCAGCGATCCGAGCGAAGGGCCCCCCGATGCGATCGACGCCATCCGCGCCGCGACCATCGGCGGGGCGCGCACGGCCGGCATGGAAAAGGAGATCGGGACGATCCGTGTCGGCGGCCGCGCCGACCTCGTGCTGCTCGACCTGACCGACCCGGTCTATGTGCCGTTCAACAGCGCCGCCCGCCAGCTCGTCTATGGCGAAGGAGGACGCGGCGTCGAGACCGTGATCATCGATGGGCGCGTGGTGATGCGCGACCGCAAGATCCTGAGCCTCGACGAGGCAGCGCTACGCACCGAGCTCGATGCGGTGATGGTGGGCTTTCGCCAGGACGCGGAGGCCGTGATGGCGCGTACCGCGAAGCTGCGGCCCCATATCCTCGACGCCGATAAGCGCATCTGGGCGCAGGAGCTCGGCCTGCATCGCTATGTGGGGCGACAATGAAACGGCCCGGCTGAGGAGGGGGTCAACAAGCCGGGCCTAGATTTTGCAGATAGTCTTCTTGTTCTGCCGGCCGTTGGGGGGCATCGGCCGGAGCCTAAGCCTACCAATTTCGCCGAAGGGGGCAATACCTCTTAAGGTGAGGTTGCTACCTACTGCCGGGCTATCGCTGTTGGTCGAGACGCCTCATACGCCGAGATAAAGCTGCCGCATGGCGGCATCGGCGCGCAAGCCACCGGGCGTCGTCTCGTCGGCGATCCTGCCCTTGCTCATCAGATAGACGCGATCGGCAAGCGCCAGCGCGAAATTGATGCGCTGCTCCACGAGCAGCATGGTCACGCCCTCGTCCTTGAGCTGGCGCAGGACGCCCTGAAGCTCGCGCACCAGGAGCGGCGACAGGCCCTCGGTCGGCTCGTCGAGAAGGATGAGCGTCGGATTGGCGATGAGCGCCCGGCCGGTCGCCAGCATCTGCTGCTCGCCGCCGGAAAGATTGGCGGCGCGGTAGTCGCGGCGCTCGCGCAGGCGCGGGAAGGCCTCATAGACCCGTTCGACCGACCAGTTCCGCCCTGCCCTGGCTTGATCCATACGCCGCGCCGCGATGGCCAGCGTCTCGGCGACCGTCAGCGAGGCGAAGACGCGCCGGCCTTGCGGCACGAGCGCGATGCCCTGCCTGGCGATCCGCTCGGGCGAAAGACCCATGATGTCGCGACCCTCGAAGCGCATTGCGCCCCTGCGCGGCGACACGAAGCCGATGATCGAGCTGAGCAGGGTGGTCTTGCCGACGCCGTTGCGGCCGAGCACGGCGACGATCTCGCCGGGCTCCACGCTGAGCGACAAGCCCTGCAGGATATAGCTGTCGCCGTAATAGCAGTGGATGTCGTCGATTTCGAGCATGAGATCGCGCCTCTACCCGGATTCGCCGAAATAGATCGCCTGGATCTTCGGGTTTGCGCGGATATCCTCGGCTGTACCCTCGGCGAGGACCGCGCCAGCCGAAAGGACGGTGAAGCGATCGCCGATCGCGAAGGCCACGTCCATGTCATGCTCGATGATGAGCAAGGTGACGTCGCGGCTCAGCCCCTTGATGAGCGAGACTACATTCTCCGTCTCGGCGGTGGACAGGCCGGCGGTCGGCTCGTCGAGCAGCAGGATGCGCGGCTGATGCGCTAGCGCCATGGCGATCTCGAGCTTGCGCTGCTCGCCATAGGAGAGGTCGCGCACCAGCATCGAGCGCTCGGCGCCGAAGCGCCAATCGCGCAGGAGCGAGGCGACCCGCTCGACGATCTCCCTGATGCGCGCGGCCGAGCGCAGCATGGCGTAGCGGCGAGGCGAGAAGGCCTGCACCGCCAACAGGATATTGTCCTCGACCGTGAGGTTTTGGAACAGCGTCGTGATCTGGAAGGTGCGTGCCAGTCCCGCATGCGCCCGCCGGAAGGGCTTGAGGCGGGTCACATCGCGCCCATCGAGCAGGATCCGCCCCCGCGTCGGCCGCACCTGTCCGCCGATCGCATTGAACAAGGTGGTCTTGCCGGCACCGTTCGGGCCGAGCATGACGCGCCGTTCGCCTCGAGCGACATCGAGCGCCACGGTGTCGACGGCGCGCAGCCCGCCGAACGCCACGGTGACATCCTGGACGCGCAGCGCCGTCACGGCTGTGCTCCTCTTGCCCGGGTGCTGCTCGCCGTGATGGCGCCGACGATGCCCTGAGGCGCGACGATTACCACCACGATGTAGAGAATGCCGAGCAGCAAGGTCCAATGCGTCGAATAGCTGCTGGCGATATTGCTGAGGAGGATGATGGCGAAAGCGCCGACGATCGGGCCAGAGAGCGTCGCCGCCCCTCCGAGGATCACCATCAGCAAGGCCTCGGCCGAGACGGTGATGCTCGCCGCCTCCGGGCTCACGAAGCCCTTGGCGTAGACGAAGAGCACGCCCGCGGCGGCCGCAAAGCCGGCGGAGAGGATGAAGGCGAGATATTTGTAGAGCCAGACATTATAGCCGAGCGCGTCCATGCGCGCGGCGCTCTCGCGGATCCCCGCAAGCGTCCGCCCGAATGGCGAGCGCGTCAGCGCCCGCATGAGCAGCGCCGCGGCGGCGCAAGTCGCGAGCGCCAGGACGAAATAGGCCGAGTTGCTCGTCAGATCGAGGCCGGGCACACCGAGATCGGGCCTCTTGATGCTGCGCAATCCGTCATCGCCGCCGGTCACGCTGCGCCAGGTGAAGGCGACCGCCCAGGCGATTTGCGCCAAGGCGAGCGTGATCATCAGGAAATAGACGCCGGTGGTGCGCAAGGCGAGGAGGCCGAAGAACGCGCCGGTGAACGCGCCTGCCGCGATGCCGGCCAGCATGCCGACCCAGAAATCCTGGCTCAGATGCAGCGAGACGAGGCCTGCCGCGTAAGCTCCCGCCGCGAAATAGGCCGCGTGCCCGAGCGAGGCCAGGCCCGCATAGCCCATCAGCAGGTTGAGGCTCATCGCGAAGATCGCGAAGGCGAAGCCATCGATGAGAAGCGAGGCGTAATAAGACGGCAGCGCCGCGCCCGCCAAGGCCGCAAGCGCCAGCCCGGCGCACCCGGCGAGCCATCCCCGCTGGGAGGGGTTCGATCTCGTCATCGCCTTCATGCGCGCCCGAACAGGCCGGTCGGGCGCAGGGCGAGCATGATCACCATCGGCACGAAGACGGTGAACATCGCATAGTCGGGCGCGAGCGCCTTGCCGAACGTGTCGATGAGGCCGATGAACAGGCTGCCGATGAAAGCGCCGAGCAAGCTGCCGAGGCCGCCGATGACCACGACCGCGAAGGCGAGCAGCATGGCGTTGAAATCGGCGCCCGGATAGATGCCGAGCATCGCCCCGCCGAGCATGCCGGCGAGCGCCGACAGCATGGCGCCGACCATGAACACGCTGGTGAATATCTTGGCGATGTCGATGCCGATGCCGCGCACCATCTCTTCGTCATCGACGCCGGCGCGCACGATGGCGCCGAGCCTGGTGCGCTCGAGGAACAGCCAGATCAGGATGGCGACCACGATTCCGGTCCCGATCAGGGCGAGCCGATAGCTCGGGAACATCATCGGGCCAAGACGAATGGCGCCCTCGAGGAATGCCGGTCTCGGCAGGGTCTGCGGCAGCCCGCCCCAGATCCACAAGGCGAGATCCGAGACGATCAGGAGAACCCCGAAGGTGAGCAGAACCTGGGCGAGCTCGTTCTTCTGGACGCGCTGCAGCAGGAAGCGCTGCAGCGCGATGCTCAACAGGCCGACCGCAAGCGGCGCCGCCAGGAGAGCCAGCCAGAAACTGCCCGTGGCGTCGATGAGCGTCAGGCCGATATAGCCGCCGAGCAGGTAGAAGGAGCCATGCGCGAGATTGATGAAGCGCATCAGCCCGAAGATCACCGACAGGCCGGAGGAGAGCAGGAACAGCACCATCCCGTAGGACAGCCCGTTGAGGATCTGGATCAACCAGAAGGTCATGAGATGCTCCGCCCCGCCTGGCTCTTGCTGGGGAACCCGCACCTCACGCCAAGAGGCTCCGCTTGAGCAGGCTCACTTGACCCAGCCATTGGCGAGGTCGGAATAGGTCGGCTTCGCCATGTATTCCTTCGGATCATAGGTCCAGAATTGCGAGACATCCTTGAACTCGGCGATCGGCTTGTTGATGAGGGAGCCGCCCTCCTTCTCGACCTTGAACACATAGACGTTGTGGATCGGGCTGTTATAGGCATCGAAGCGGAAATGGCCCCGAGGCGCGGCGAAATCGGCCTTGCGCATCGCCGCGGTCACGGCGGCGATGTTCGAGACGTCGCCCTTGAGCGCGGCGATCGCGTCGCAGATGATTCGTGCCCCGACATAGGACGCCTCCGAATAGAGGGTCGGCGGCCTTTTATAGGTCTTGCGATAGGCCTCGACGAAGGCCTTGTTCTCGGGCGTTTCGAGCGCCGATGAATAATGCGAGGCGACGACCGTGCCGAGCGCGGCATCGCCTTGCTGCTGCAGGATCAGGTCGTCGGTGAGCAGAATGGTGCTCACCAGCGGCTTTTGCCCCTTGAGCCCGTATTCCGCATATTGCTTGACGAATTTGATGGCGTCGGAGCCGGCGAACACGGCCGCGATCGCATCCGCCGAGCCGAGATCGAGGGAGGTGAGGAAGGGGCCGAAATCCGGGGTTCCGAGCGGCGGATAGACGGTCTTGACGATCTTGCCGCCGGCTTCGACGAAGGTGCGCGCGAAGCCGCCCGTCTGCTCATAGCCCATGGCGTAATTCGGGGCGATCATGATCAGCGTCTTGTAGCCGGCGCTGTCATGGAGCCATTTGCCGAGCGGATGGCTCATCTGGCTGCCGGAGCTGTTGGTGCGGAAGATGTTCGGGGCCGCCTGCTGCTGCGTCAGCCCGTCGGCGCTCGCCACCGTCACGACCAGCGGCACGTTCTTCGCGACGACGTAGTCGCGGATCGCATAGGCGACGCTCGAGGAAACGACGCCACCGAGGAAGGACACGCCGTCGCGCTCGACGAGCTTCTGCACCTTGGTGAGGCCGACATCGGGTTTGGCCTGGGTGTCCTCGTAGAGGATCTCGACTTTGCGATTGCCGGCCATCCCGCCGATCTGCGACAGATAGAGGTCGAAGCCGTTGCGAACCTCCTCGCCGATCACCGCATAAGGTCCGCTATTCGGCCCCACGACACCGATCTTGATCGAATCTTGTGTCCTGATCGGTTCTTGTGCGTCCGCGCCTGAGAGACCAAGCGAGAAGGATAGCCCCGCCGCAAGGGCGAGGATCGTCGCTCCGGATCCGGTCATGTCTTCCTCCTGTGGACTCAGGCTCGCGAGCCGTCTCTGCGCCGGGCGACAATCACGCCGGGCGCAGCGCTGCGCCGTCCCATTGCTAGCCCACCGGCATCAAGGCGGCTTGCGCGTCAGCGTATTATGGGTTGCACTGGAGCGTAGCTTCGGATCGGCGGCTCGCTCGAGACGAGCTTCCTGAAAGTGGGTGCTGGTGGATACGAACTTCACGTCGCGGGCAGTTCCTGGGATTCAGGCGGGTGGTCCCGGGCAGTTCCTGGGATACAGGCGGGTGGTCGAGGCCCGCATCGCGCGCGTCGAGATGGCGCCGCGCCGCAATTCCGAGTTCAGCTACGAGATCACGGAGCAGAAAGTCGGGCCGCTGCAACTCGTGCAGATCCGCTCCGATGCCGTGACGCTGCAGCGCTCCTCGAAATGCATCGCGAGCGATCCGAGGACGCAATATATCGTGACGCTGCACCGGGAGGGCGAAGGCTGCATCCGCTATCCGGACGCGGAAGTTCCGCTGCGCGCCGGCACGCTCGCCATGCTGGACAAGGCGCTGCCCTATGAGGCGCAGTTCCACGAGCCGACGGTGCGGCTGCTGGTCTCGGTGCCGAGGCTGCATCTCGAGCAAAGGCTGGGCGATGGCGGCCGCTATCTGCGCCGCAGCGTCTCGTCCGAACGCGGCATCGCCCGCATCGCCTCGAAATATCTGGAGAGCCTGTTCGCGGAAGCGCCCTATCTCGACGAGGCGAGCCAACACAACGCCGCGGCGATCTGCCTCGATCTCCTGGCGGCGGCGCTGCTGGCAGGGGCGGAAGACGAGACCGGCGAGAAGGACCTCGCCAACCTCAAGGGCCCGGCCTCCTCAGCCGCCCTTCTGTCGCGGATCAGGGCCTATATCCGCCATCATCTGTGCGATCCCGATCTCGATGTCGAAGGCATCGCCGCCGCCCACCGCATATCGAAGCGCTATCTGCATACGGTGTTCTCGGCGAGCGGCATCACGGTCGGAGGCTTCGTGCGCGAGGAACGCATGCGCCGCGCCTATGCGGACCTCGTCAATGCGCGGCTGAGGCATCTCTCGGTGACCGACATCGCATTCCAGCACGGCTTCAATGACAGCCCGCATTTCAGCCGCTGCTTCAAGGCACGCTACGGCTTCCCGCCCAACAAGGCGCGGGATCTCGCGCGATCCTGATCGGGCCGAATGGCGAGATCGGGCGAAGTGGCGAGCGCCCGTCGCGGCAGCGCGGTCGGGGTCGTCAAACGCGGCTTTCCTCCTGCACGAAATAATGCACGACGCCGAGCGCCTGCTCGGCCGGCACGATCACTCGTCCTTCCGATCGCGACACAGCGAATCCCCCGCCATGGAGCAGCTCCTCGGTCCGTGCCGGATCCTCGACCGAAAAGCCCATCGCGGCGATCGAGGGCGGCGGCGAGAACAAGGTGCCGGGGAGTATCGCGGCGATGTCCTCGGGGTGGAGGAAGATCAGGCGCGAGACCTTCGGCAGATCGATGACGAAGCCGCGCCCCTGCGCAAGACCTCCCTGAGCCTCCTGGCCCGTGAGTTTTTCGAATCGGCGCGCCACCGCCTCCGGATCGGTCACGGACAACACCACATCGGCGAGCGCCCTCACGCCGTTCCGATGACCGAGATAGCGTTCCTGGTGGACATATTCGGGATTGCGATGGCGCGCCGCCTGGATCAGGCCCTCGGGTGTGACGCCGCGATCGAAATGCACACAGTCGAAGCGTGCGGTGCGCAGGCCTTCTAGCGTGTCGATGTCACGCTGCAAGGCAATCACGCCGGAGGTCTTGATGCCATGGCCGGCAACCCGCCGGTCGACGATGGCCGCGTCCTGGCAGCCGAAGCAGATGATGTGGCCGCCCTGGAAGCGTTTGATGAAATCGCCCCAGCTCCAGTCGAGGCGTCCCGGATTCACGATGCCCAGGACCTCGATGTAATTATGCGGAAAGATGGCGCAGCGATTGCCGGTCGCCATCGGCTCGACGGGCTGGCCGGGCTTCGCCGAACCCGAATGCACCGAAAGCGGGCTGAGCGTGAAGCCGAGCGCTTCATAGACAAGCGAAGCCTCGTCCATGTCGCGCACCGCGACGCCCACATGGTTGACGCTGTCGATATCCCCATTGGCGATTTCGCGCTTCACGGCCTGGCCTTCCCGTTGGTTTCGCTCCGTATCGCCGGAATCGGCACTCGAGTCTTGCGCGCCAGCGCACTGGCGCCCGCCATCGAGCGCAAGAAGGCGTGCGCCGCGACCCCCTCGCCGCTCCTGCCTGTTCGGCGGCCCATTGACATCGCGTAGTCAAATCTACATCTTGTAGCTTGAGGGGTAAAATCCTCACAGATACCCCCACATCTATGCATGCAGAATCCCCAGCCTTCACCCGAGGAGAACAGGTCGTGGCGCGGATGCAGGGCGATATTTCAGAGACGGCCCCAGTTCGAGAACCGCTGCGCGGTCGTCGCGCCCAGGAATTGGTGAGCTTCGAGCATGGAGGCATGCACTACACGGCCGGGATCGGCCGGTTCGACGATGGTCGCATCGCGGAAATCTTCCTCAGCTCCGACAAGGCCGGCAGCAATGCGGCCGATCTCGCCCGCGACGCCGCGATCACCGCAAGCCTGGCGTTGCAGCATGGCTGCCCCTTGAGCACCTTGCGCCACGCGCTGACGCGGGCTCAGGACGGGACAGCCGCCGGTCCGATCGGCACGGTGCTCGATATGCTCGGAGGGGATGGGGCATAATCATTTGCCGGATTAGTATCGACGGCGGCATGGTTGCGCCGGCTCGCCCCGACAGGCGATCTCGGCCGCGAACGACGCATCCTGACGGACCCGCTCAGTGTCTTGCGCGAATGCCGCATTATTCATATGTTACGGAACATATGGAAAAGGAGACGCGACTATGGCCGTCTCGGCCCCAGCATCCGAGGTCCAGAAGAATTTCGGCACCTATCACGATCGCGCCATGACCGAACCGGTGCGTGTCACCAAATATGGCCGTGAGACTGTCTATATCGTGTCGGCCAAGACCTTCCACGAATTGAAGCAGGCAAAGCGTGAGGCCGTCGCCTCGAAAGATCTGACGGACGCGGAGGCCTCGTTGATCGAGGCCGCCGAGATACCGGGCGAGCATCGATACAGCCTCGACAAATAAGACCGATCGCAGATGGCCCTGCCGACGCCTGCTCCGGGCTTGGTGATCTGCTATTCCTATCTGTGGGCCGGCCAGCACCGCGTCGGCCGCCGGGAGGGGCCAAAGGACCGGCCTTGCGCCATCGTCGTGGCGACGACCGACGAGGACGGCGATACGAGGGTCTATGTAGCGCCAATCACGCATGTTCGATCTGACGATCCGCTTGCTGCCGAGCTGCCGGCTACTGCAAAGCGGCGGCTAGGTCTCGACGAGCAGCCCTCTTGGATCGTGACGAGCGAGCTCAACCGCTTCATCTGGCCGGGATACGATCTGCGCCCCATCGCCCGCGGCAGGCCGGACACCTTTGCCTGGGGCTTTCTCCCTGTCGAAGTCTTTGCTGCCGTCAAGCGCGGGATAGTGGCTCACCAGCGCGCAGGACGTCTCACGGCGGTCGGCCGAGAGTGAGTCGGGCGCGAATCCATCACTCCTCACGCATGAAGTGGCGCCCCATCACGCCGGCCTAGCGATTCCAGTTCACCCCCGGTGCTAGCTCGACGCGCCCGCCCGAAGGGCTGCGCCTTCGCGCGCCGTTCGCTTGCGGCCAAGCTCTATCTCTTGCAAGCTCTATCTCTCGCAAGCTCTATCTCTTGGCGACGAGCTCGAAGAATTGCTCGAACCAGCTGTCCTTCGCCTGGGGTTCGACCACGGCGGCGCTCGCACTGACGCTGCGATTGTCCAGGAGGGCAAGCCTGCGGCTCGAGATCGCCGATTGCAGGCGCGAGGCGATCTCGGTCGCGACGCTCAGGGGCGCGCCCGGCAGCACGACGCTGAACTCGTCGGCCGCAACCCGGCCGACCAGATCATAAGGGCGCACGAAATCGCGCAAGGTGTCGGCAACGGACAACAAGGCCGTATTGCCGGCGTGATGCCCGAATTGCGCATTGATGTCATCGAGACCATTGATCTTCACCAGGATCAATGAAATCGGATTGGCCTCGCGCTGGGCACGGTCGAACTCCTGCTTGGCGCGCATTTGCAACCACCAGCGATTGCCCAGGCCCGTGAGCGGGTCGATCTCCTTCAGGCGCTCGAGATCTCCGGCGGCGCTGTCGATCTTGTTCGCGACCCGGCTCGGCGTGGCGAGCAGACGGCCGACAAGGTCACGGGCCTCGGTCGAGCGCGGCAGCGGCTCTGCGAGGCCCGTCAGCTCGGCGGTCGCGGACTCGATGGCCCCCACCATTTTGAGGACCACGATGGCGCTGACGCCGAAGGCGATCAGCTGCACGGCGCCGAGGATCGTGAACAGCGATTGCGGTTCGTCGATCCGGCCTGCGAGCGAGATCATCTGCAGCAAGATCGAGAACAGCAGGATGCCGGACGAGATCACGAGTGTTGGAATGAGGCTGCGCGTAGACTTCCGCGGATTTTGCCCCATGAACATCTTCGGTATCTGCATATCCGCCGGCGTTAGCTGCGAGTCGATCGCGGGGTGCCAAAAGCTGCACTCGTCGACACAGCTACGGCCGCGTCGTTAACGCGGCGCGTTGCCGATGCGTACAAATCGAACGAAATCACGAAGCGGCGAGGGAGTGAAAGAGTTGCACCGCGAGGGTCGGCGCCTCACGCGTAGCCGGATATGATAAGCGATCGATCGCCGATGTCCTGACCCGAGGAAGCCCCATGCTCAAGCTCTACTACGCCACCGGTACCTGCTCGCTCGCTTCGCATATCGCCTTGGAGGAAGCCGGCGCCGCCTATTCGACCGTCAAGATCAGCTTCGCGGCCAATGAGCAGCAAAGCTCCGAATACCTCGCCGTCAACCCCAAGGGGCGGGTGCCGGCATTGGTCACCGACAGAGGCGTTTTGACCGAGACGCCCGCTATGCTTGCCTTCATCGCGCAGAGCCATCCGCAAGCGGGCCTTGCGCCTCTCGATGACCCGTTTGCCTTTGCGCAGGTGCAGGCCTTCAACAGCTATCTGTGCTCCACGGTGCATGTCGCCCATGCCCACCGCATGCGCGGCCGTCGCTGGGCGGACGACCCGGCCGCCATCGCCGATATGCAGCGCAAGGTGCCGCAATCCGTCGGCGCGTGTTTCGACCTCGTCGAGCACAAGATGCTGAAAGGGCCTTGGGTGATGGGCGAGACCTATACGATCTGCGACCCCTACCTGTTCACCTTGGCGCAATGGCTGGAGGGCGATAGCGTGGACACGACACGCCTGCCGAAGGTGATCGATCACCGACGCCGCATGTCCGAGCGGCAAGCGGTCCAGAAAGCCGTGGCGGCGGAGCTCGCTTGAGGCCAGGCCATGCAGCGCTACGATCCCCTCGAAGCCCCCGACCCGCAGGAATGGCTGGCGCTGGAGGAGCAGGAGCGCATTGCGGTGACGAAGGACTATCACCAGCGCGCGCGCATTCGCCTGCCGAACGCGACGGCGCACGCCATCGGGCACGTGATCGTCGAGAACCAGATCGCGCTCGGGGACAAAATGCCGGCACGGCGCACGGCGCAGCGCCTCATGGAAGAGGGCCTCGACCGGCATGAGGCGATCCACGCCATCGGCGTGGTGCTCATGGGACATCTGCACGAGCTGATGAAGGCGGCGAAACCTGATGGCGACCCGAATGCGCGCTATTTCGCCGAGCTCGAACGGCTCACGGCGAAAGATTGGCGGAATTTGGAGTGACGGCCGCGACAAGCCGAGCTCGGGCCTTCGGTTCGGACATCCTGTGCCGCGATGTCCGGTGCTGATATCATCGGCAGATAAGCTGCTCGAAGCCGAAGGGGTTGGCCGATGATCTACGTTGTGATCGTGATCCTGGCGCTGATTGCCGCGATTGTGGCTCCGCGCTTCATGCCTGGTGCCTTGCCTGGATGGGGAGGGGCCCATGGCATCGCCATCGCGCGCGTCCTGCTGCTGCTCCTGGCGCTGACCGCCATTCTCGAAACCAGCATCGTCAAGATACCGGCCAATGAGGTCGGGGTGGTGCGCAAGCTCTACGGCGCGTCAAACTTGGCCGACGGACAGCTGATCGCCACGAATGGCGAGACGGGCTATCAGGCCCAGGTCATCCCGCCCGGCACCTTCCGCATCTCGCCATTCTTCAATGTCCTGAACACGCTCGACTACCTGCCCCTCGTCACGGTGCCGCAAGGCTTCTACGGACGCGTCGTGGCCCGCGATGGTGCCCCTCTGCCGGCCGGCCAGGTCATGGCCGATGCCTGGCCGGAGAAGGATTTCCAAAAATTTCTCGACGCCGAGTATTTCCTCACTCATGGCGGGCAAAAGGGCCTGCAGCTCAGCGTGCTCAAGCCCGGTGTCTATCCGCTCAACCTCGCCCTCTTCGAGGTGAAGATCGGCTTCATCAAGAATGGCAAGGATGTGGTCGCCAACAATGACGAGATCTACAACCTGCAGGGCCTGACGAAGGAAGAGACCCCGCTCGACACGTCGATCACCCGCGTTCCGGCCGGCTCCGTCGGCGTCGTGCGGTCTTCGGTCCAGGCAAAGGGTATCGATTGCGCGACGATCACGGCCAAGACCGATGCCGAGGGCCTCGCGGCCGACCTCGTGCCGCAAGGATGCAAGGGCATCTGGGCGGACTCTTTGTCCCCGAACGACTATTACCTCAACCGCGACGCCTATGACGTGACCCTCGTCTCGACGCGTGTGACGGCGCTCGAATTCAAGGGTGGGTTCACAAGGCGCTATATCGATCTCAAGGTCGACAGCAAGGGTGACTTCACCCAGTCGGAGCGAACCCAATCCTTCACGAAGCCGAACGACTCGGCGGATTCGGCCATCAACACCAAGATGGAAGGCTGGGAGATCCAGCAGGAGCTGCGCGCGGTCGTGCAGATCACGCCCGAGCATGCTCCAATCGTGGTCGCGGCCGTCGGTGGGCAAAGCGAGGTCGACGACCGCATCGTGGTGCCGTCGATCAGGTCGCATGTCCGCAACGTCTATGGCGGCACGATTCAGGTCGAGCAGTTGGACGACAAGGGCGTGAGGTCCGTCGTCACGCGTCCGACGCGGGTGCTCGACACCATCGAGCAGCGCCCCGTGCTCGAGAAGGCGATCCTCGAACGCATGCAGGTCGATGGCAGGCGCGCCGGCGTCGACGTCAAGGAGATCCGGCTGGGCGAATCGGTCATCCCGCCGGAGCTCTTGCTGGCCCGCCAGCGTGAGCAGCTCGCCGGCCAGCTGAAGCTCGCCTTCATCCAGGAGCAGACGGCGCAGGAGCAGCGTCAGAAGACCGAGCAGGCGCGCGCCACCGCCAACCAGCAAAGCGACCTCGTCACGGCACAGATCGGCGTCCAGACGGCCAAGCTCATGCAGGACAAGCGGGCGGCCGAGGGCCGAGCCGAGCGGCTCTATCTCGAGGAACAGGCAGCCGGACAGACCGCGCAGGCCAATGTGCTCGGCAAGGACAGCGTGCTGCGGCTGCAGCAGATGAAGCTCGTCATCGATCTGCTCGCCGCCCATCCGGATATCCTCAAGAATCTCAACCTGCCCCGCATCTATGTGGCTGGAGGCGGCAACGGGCTCGAGGGCGCCGCGGCGGTGTTCGGTGGCGTGTTCCAGGACGGAGCCGGAGCCGCAGCCGCGGATGTGGTGAAGAAGTGAGGCGTCTCACCTCGCTTGCGGGCGGCCTTCGCCTAATTCGACTTTCGCCCCGCGCGTCCAGACCCCCACCTCATTCCTCCCCCTTGCAGGGGGAGGATGGCGCATAACGGCCACCGTATGCCGCCTCTGATTCTGATCAGCCTGAAGGTGGGCCGGCCCTGTTTTGGGGGGGGCAAGGTTCAAGACCGGCCCTGGCTTGTCGCGACTCGCCGCTTCCTCTTTACATCGTCGCCTAAGCAACCGAAATGGCTCATCCGAGGTACCGCGATCATGCCGAAGCGCCGCAGGCGGGCGGAGGAACCAGGAAGTCGGCTGACGACCCCGCAAGGCCCCATACGCATCTGCGTACCTCGCGACAAGACGGCGCCGCGTTAACCATTTGGAAACTCATTTTCCGTTAACCTTTACGAAAGCTTATTTTAACGGTTTTTCCCATGGGCTCAGGCCTTCAGCGGCACGAATCGGCCAGGCATCGCCAAGCTGCGCGCGACCAGGACATCCGTGGAAAAGACATCCGTGGAAAAAGACATGCATGAACACGACATGCGAGACTTCCGCGACCGACGCCACGCTTCATTAGCCATCACAACATATCGCGGTGGACCTCGTTACCTGCCGGATTCATAAGGCCAATCGATTTTGAGAGCATCACTCGATCGGCGCCGCTTCGAGCCGCGCGCTGAACGAGGTGACGCGGAGTGCATTTGATGACCTCGATCATTACCTCGCTCAGAAACCCGCAGATTGCCGGTCTGTCGACCACCTCGATGGCCGCACTCAACACGACCGATATCGCGGCTTTCAGCACGTCCGGCGCCGCTACGCTGAACGCCACCCAGCTCAATGCCTTGAGCTCGACCAATATCCAGGCACTCGCCGCGACCCAGATCGCAGCCTTGTCGACGATGGCGATCGGCGGGCTCAGCCTGGCGCAGATCGGCGCGCTGACCAGCACCGAAGTCAGCGAGCTGACCACCACGCAAGTCGACGCCTTGCGGACGACGCAGCTCAACGCCCTCACCTCGACCGAGCTGCAGGGCCTGGTGAGCGAACTGACCTCGGCGCAGATCGGTGGCCTCAACACGGTCTCGCTCGGCAGCCTGACGACCACGTCGCTGTCCAGCCTGACGCCGACCCAGGTGCGCGGCCTGACGATGACGCAGCTCAACGCCATGAGCGTGCCGGACCTGCTGGCCGTCACGGTCGCCAACCTGTCGACCGCACAGGTGGCCGGGTTGAGCCCCGCCGCAATCGGCAACCTCGCTCCGACCCAGATCGCCGGCCTGACGACCACGCAGGTGCGCGCCTTGAGCCCTGCCCAGTTGAACGCCCTGACC
Organism: Rhizobiales bacterium GAS188; assembly: GCA_900104855.1. NCBI lineage: Bacteria > Pseudomonadati > Pseudomonadota > Alphaproteobacteria > Hyphomicrobiales > Rhizobiales bacterium GAS188. The sequence goes on along the minus strand of FNSS01000001.1, from coordinate 2,715,215 downwards.
GCCACCGAGCTGCAAGGCGTGGTCGGCAGCCTGACCTCGACGCAGATCAGGGGCCTCACCGCCACTTCGCTCGGCGCCCTGACCACGACGCAGCTCGCAGGTCTCGCGACCACGCAGCTGCAGGCCCTGACGGCGACACAGCTGAACGGCCTTGCGACAACGAGCCTCGACGCGCTGACGCTCGCCAATCTGACGACAGCGCAATTATCCGGGCTCACCAAGACGGCGATCGGCAACCTGACCGCGACCCAGATCGGCAGCCTGACCAATACCCAGATGGGTGCCTTGAACGCCGCCCAGCTGAACGCCCTGACCTCGACCGAGCTGCAAGGCCTGTTGAGCCATCTCTCCTCGATGCAGATCTCGGGCCTCACCACGACATCGCTCGGTGGTCTCACCACGACCGGGCTCGCGGGACTCACGCCCACGCAGATGCGCGGCCTGACGGCGGTGCAGATGAACGGCCTTCCCGTGGCGAGCCTTGACGCGCTGACGGCGGCGAATCTCGCGACCACGCAGCTCTCCGGTCTCAACACGACCGCGTTCGGCAATCTGAGCACGACGCAGATCGGCGCCTTGACGGTGGCGCAGATCGGTTCACTGAGCGCCGCCCAGCTCAACGTCCTGACCTCGGGCGAGCTGCAAGGTCTTGCCGGCAACCTGACGGCGCTGCAGATCGGCGGGCTCAACACGACTGCGCTCGGCGGCTTGACCACGACGCAGCTTGCCGGCCTGACGACGACCCAGATGCGCGGCCTGACGGCGGTGCAGCTGAACGGCCTTCCCGCGGCGAGCCTCGACGCGTTGACGCTCACCAGGCTGACGGTCGGGCAATTATCAGGCCTCAACGCGACCACGATCGGCAACCTGACCTCGACGCAGATCGGCAGCCTGGCGACGACGCAAATCGCCGTCTTGAACGCGGTGCAGCTGAATGCCCTCACCTCGACCGAGCTGCAAGGCCTGGCCGGCAATCTGAGCTCGACGCAGCTCTCCGGCCTCACCGCGACCTCGCTTGGCGGCCTGACGACGACCTTGCTCGCAGGCCTGACGGCGACGCAAGCCCATGGGCTGACGGTGGCGCAGCTCAATGGCCTGACGACGACGAGCCTCGACGCGCTGACGGTGACCAACCTGACCAACGCACAGCTCGTCGGTCTCACCGCGACATCGATCGGCAAGCTGACCACCACCCAGATTGGTGGCTTGGCCTCATCGCAGCTCGGCGCCTTGACGGCGGTCCAGCTGAACGCCCTCACTTCGACCGAGCTGCAGGGCGCGTTGGGGAGTCTGAGCTCGACACAGATCAGTGGCCTGAGCACGACCTCGCTCAACGGCCTGGCCACGACGCAGCTCGCAGCTCTCACGCCCACCCAGATGCGCGGCCTGGCGGCGGCACAGCTCAACGGCCTCAACACCACGAATCTCGATGCGCTGACGCCGGCCAACCTGACGCCCGCGCAGCTTTCCGCCCTCGCGACGACGACCATCGGCAATCTGAGCACGACGCAAGTCGCGGCCTTCACGACCACGCAGCAGCGCGCCTTGAGCGCCGCCCAGGTCAACGCACTCACCGCGAGCGAGCTTCAGGGTCTCGTGAGCAATCTGACCTCGGCGCAGATACGCGGTCTCAGCACCACATTGCTCGGCAGCCTCACCACGACGCAGCTCGGAGCTCTCACGGCGACGCAGATGCAAGGCCTGACGGCGTCGCAGCTCAACGGCCTTTTGACCACGAGCCTCGAGGCGCTGACGGTCGCCAATCTGACGTCGGTCCAGCTTGCCAGCCTCAACACGACCGCGATCGGCAACCTGGTGGCCGATCGCCTCGGCAATCTGACGACGAGCCAGATGGGCGCGCTGACCGCCATCCAGCTCAACAGCCTGACCACGACCGGGATTCAGAGCCTCGTCAGCAATCTCACGGCCACACAGCTCGCCGGCCTCACCTCCACATCGCTCGGCAACCTGACCTCGACGGAGTTCGCAGCGCTCACGACGACGCAAGCCCATGGGTTGACGGTGGCGCAGCTCAACGGCCTCACGACGACGAGCCTCGACGCGCTGCCGGTGAGCAAGCTGACCAACGCTCAGCTCGCCGGCCTCACCACCACGGCGATCGATACCTTGATGACCAATCAGGTCGGCAGCCTGACGACGAGCCAGATCGGTGCGCTGACGGCAGCCCAGCTCAACAGCCTGACCACGACCGAGCTGCAGAGCCTCGCGGGCAATCTGATCGCGGCGCAGATCTCGGGCCTCACCACCTCGTCGCTCGGCAGCCTCACCACGACGCAGCTCGCCGGCCTCACGGCGACGCAAGCGCGCGGCTTGACGGCCGTGCAGCTGAACGGTCTCGCAACGACGAGCCTCGACGCATTGCCTGTCTCCAATCTGCCCGCCGTGCAGATTTCCGGCCTCTCGGCGGCGACGATCGCCAACCTGACCTCGACGCAGTTCGCGAGCTTGACGCTGGCGCAGATCGGCGCGCTGACCGCGGCGCAGCTCAACGCCCTGACCACGACGGAGCTGCAAGGTGCGCTCGGCTCCTTGGCGGCGGCGCAGATTTCCGGCCTCTCGACGACGCAGCTCGCTGGTCTGACGACGACGCAGTTCACCGGCCTGACGACGACGCAGCTGCAGGGCCTGACCACGACGCAGCTGAACACTCTGAGCTCGACCGACCTCGACGTTCTCAACGTCGCCAATCTGTCGAACACGCAGATCTTCGGCCTCAATTCGACGGCGGTCGGCAATCTGACCTCGACCCAGATGAGCAGCTTGACGGCGACGCGCGTCACCGCGCTCAGCACCGATCTCCTCAACGGTCTGAGCCCGACCGGGCTTCAGGGCCTCGTCGCCAACCTGACGCCGACGCAACTCGGCGGCCTGACCTCGACCTCGCTCGGCAATCTGACCACGACCGAGCTCGGCGCGCTGACCGCGACGCAGCTGCAGGGCCTGTCCACGACGCAGCTCAACGGCTTGACCGCCACGGGCCTCGATGCCTTGAACGTCGCCAACCTGTCGGACACGCAAGTCAGCGGGCTGAGCGCCACGGCATCCGGCAATCTGACGACGACGCAGGCCGGCGTCCTGACCTCGACACGGGTCGCCGCGCTCAACGCGGCGCTGCTCAACACCCTGACCTCGACCCAGCTGCAGAACAATATCGCGATCTTGAGCGCGACGCAGATCGGCAGCCTGACCTCGACCTCGCTCGGCTATCTGACCACGACCGAGCTCGGCGCGCTGACGGCGACGCAGCTGCACGGCTTGACGGCGGCGCAGCTCAACGGCTTGAGCACGACGAGCCTCGGGGCGCTATCGGTCTCCGGCCTGTCGGCCGTGCAGGTGATCGGCATGACCACCACCACCTTCAGCAGTCTGACGACGACCCAGATCAGCTCGCTGACGCCGACCCAGATCGGCATCCTCACCATGGCCGAAGTCGCCGCCCTGACCTCGAGCGAAATCGCCGCGCTGACGACGACGCAAGCCAAAGCCCTGACCTCGGCCGAGCTCACCGCATTGGCGCCGGCCAATTTCGCGGCACTGACGAGCTTCGATTTGTCGTCGCTCAGCACCTCGGCGATCGCCGGCATCAGCACGGCCGAGATCGGTGCGCTGACCAAAACACAGGGCGCGGCCTTCACGGACACGCAGGTCGCCGCGATGACGACGACGCAGGCCAACGCCCTGGCGCAGCTCCTCAGCGGTCCGTGATCTTCCCTTTGCCGCGAAGCGCCGACCTCACCTCTCCCCTTGTGGGAGAGGTCGGAACACGAGCGCAGCGAGTGATCCGGGTGAGCAACTGTGATTTTGGGCTCCCGATTATGTCATTGGGCCAGCGGTCTCGGGACCGTCAATGACGCTTCGCGCCGCCTGCGGCGGTGGCCTGCGGCCATCATTGACCGTCCCTGCGAGCGCTGGCCTTCGGAGGCGCAGGTCGGGACGAAGGGATGGTCGCTCGCCGGTCGAACCAAGGGATGGTCGGGGGTCATGCGGTTTTGACCTGCCAATCCATTCCATCGCGCACCATGGCGTTGAGGATGACCAGGAGCTTGCGCATGCAGGCGACGAGCATGACCTTGGGTTCCTTGCCGGCAAGCCGCTTGGCGAATTCGGCAATGATCGGATTGTGGGTCCTGGCCGAGAGGGCGGCCATATAGAGCACCTCCCGCACCGCCCCCCGTCCACCCTTGATGTGGCGCTTGCCGCTGCGCTGGCCGCTGTCATTGTCGAAAGGAGCGACACCGACCAGGCTGGCAATGGCGCGCCGCGACAAGTGGCCGAGCTCGGGCAGGAGCGCGATCAGCGTCTGCGACAGCACCGGGCCGACGCCGGGCACGGTGCGCAGCCGCCTGGCGAGCACGTTCCAGTCGGCATGCTCGGCAGTGAGCTTGGCCAAGGCCTTGTCATGGGCTGCGAGCGCGCGTTGGAACTTGACCCGCAACGCCTCGGCCGTGCGGCGCAGCGCCTTATCGCGCAGGTGCTCGAGCTGGTTGGTGCAGTCGTCGATCCAAGCGCGCAGCTGACGACGGAACGTCAAGTGCTCGCTCAACGAGTCCAGTTCGCGCCGGCGGCCGGGTTGGGGAGCCTCGATCATCACCGCGGTGAACTGCGCAATCGTGCGGGCGTCCACACGATCGTTCTTCGCAAGCCTGCCCTTGGCCTGGGCGAAGCGACGCACCTGCAGCGGGTTGAGGAGCGCGACCTCCAAGCCCTGCGCCTCCAGCGCGTCGATGACCTCGCGCTCATACCCGCCCGAGGCCTCCAGGCCAACCCGCACCACATGGCGCTCCCTGAGCCAGAAGGCGAGCTCTTCCAAACCGGCAGCATCACGCTTGAACCGCGAGACCTCGTCACGCTTCGGCCAAAGCGCGACGTCGAGCCATTGCTTGCTGACATCGATGCCGGCATTCGTTACCATCTGTGCCATCTTCCGATCCCTTCCTTGCGGTTCGGCCTTCGTGACCGTGCAACTGTTCGGGCTTGTGAAGATGGAGAGAAGGCACCTTGCTCACCCACGGTCTTAAGCCAAGGGGGTAACGGGCTCTCCTCTCCAGGGCCGGCGCGGCGGCCTACCGCGCCGGCCCAGTCCTTTTTGGCACATTTTCAAGACACAAGGGGGGCAGCTCCTGCCTTCGGAAGTCGGGTCAGGGCGGTCACCCCAGCCCCAAGGTAGAGGCGCCTCTGCGAGGGAGTCGGCGCTGCCCCCCTCACCCGGCCTCTCTTCGCTTCGCTCATCGAAGCCGACCTCTCCCGCAAGGGGAGAGGTGAGCGCTGGCGCTACTCTTTCACCAGAGCTTCGCCTGACGCAGCGAGTTGACCTGCATCTTCTGCTTGATGACCTCACGATCGATACGTGCCGGATTTGCGACCTCATCGAACGGGGTCTTGAAGTCGAACGCAAAGGGGCTGGCCCCGTGGTCGTGAAGATATTCGTGCCGCAGGACGCCCTGCGCCCAGTCCGGCACCTCGCCTGCCTCGACCCACCACAGGACATAAGGCGGCCAGGCCGGCTCGAGGAACCATTCCCGGCCATGCTCCAGGGCCTCGGCATGGATGCCGCCATAGGCGAACGCCATGGGTGAGCACAGATCCTCCCACAGCGACAAGGTGGAAGGCGAATGGCCATCCCGGCGATCGACGAAGAAGCGCGGATAGGCATGCTCGCCCCAGCTCGCGGGTCCCGGATCGCCCACATAGCCGGAGCGGGCGATGAAGCCGTCGCTCGCTTCGACGGCTGCGAGATTGCGATCATTGCGGTCGTGGAAGCCCTGATTGACCGGATCGGCCGAGGGTTTGCGAAGCACGCCGAATGTATAGAGGGCCAAATGCTTTGCGGTCATCAAGTGCTTCGCCCCCATCAAGCGCTTTGCCGTCATGAAGTCTCGCCGACCTTGCCGGTCGATGTCGGGGGTTCTTAGCCGAAGCAGCGATCGGCCGCCACCGGCGAGGCCGCGACGGCTGGACGTGAACCTCGTCAGACGTCATTCCGCATTCCAACCTTCTGTCGAAAAGCGCCCCCACCAGGTTGAATTGCGCGGGCGCGCACTTTAGACGTGTGGCCATTGGGGGGCATGATGTACACATACAAAGTGGTGTTCGAGCTGAACGGGGAGCGTCGCGAGCAGAGGGTCAGGGCGACCTCTCCGGCGGTGGCGCGCATGAAGGTCGAGGCGGAGCATCAAGGCGCGGTCATCACGGCCATCATCCCGGTCGCGGACGGCCGTTGACGCCTCATTCGGTCCGGTCCAACCGTGCCAAGCCTTGACTTCGCCTTTTGATTTCGCCCGGTTGAATTTGCCCGGTTGAATTTGCCTCTTGGCGAAGCCGGTTGACGCAGATATAAGGCTGTTTGAGGTGGCGCGCGGCCAAACGGTCCCGCGCCCCGTTCATTTTTGGCGGCGGCGGCTTTGCTCTGCGCATGGAGCCGAGGAAAGCGACGCCAATGACGGCGACTGGGATCGCAAGATGGAAAATCCGGTTCAATTCCTGCAAGAAGTGCGCTCCGAAGGCGCGAAGGTCACCTGGCCGACCCGCAAGGAGACGCTGGTCACCACGGGCGGCGTGTTCGTGATGGTGCTCGCAGCTTCCGCCTTCTTCTTCCTAGCCGATCAGGTGCTGCACCTGTTCGTCGGCCTCATTCTCGGGATTGGACGCTAACACCATGGCGGCACACTGGTACATCGTTCACGCCTACTCGAATTTCGAGAACAAGGTCGCCCAGTCGATCAAGGACCAGGCGGCTCAGCGTGGCCTTTCGGACAAGTTCGAGGAAATCCTCGTGCCGATGGAGAAGGTCGTCGAGGTGCGGCGCGGCAAGAAGGTCGACGCCGAGCGCAAATTCTTCCCGGGCTACGTGCTGGTGAAATGCGACCTGACCGATGACGTCTTCCACCTGATCAAGAATGTGCCGAAGGTGACGGGCTTCCTCGGCGCCGACAAGAAGCCGCACCCGATCTCCGAGCGCGAAGCCCTGCAGATCAAGGGCCAGGTGCAGGAGGGCGTCGAGCGCCCGAAGCCCTCGGTGCATTTCGACATCGGCGAGCAGGTTCGGGTCTCGGACGGCCCCTTCGCGACCTTCAACGGCACGGTCGAGGAGATCGACGAGATCCGCGCCCGCCTCAAGGTCGCGGTCTCCATCTTCGGCCGCCCGACTCCCGTCGAGCTCGAATACGGGCAGGTCGAGAAGCTCTGATCCGCCAAGGAGGGCGCCGACACCCACCTCTCCCCTTGTGGGAGAGGTCGGCTTCGAAGAGCGAAGCGATGAGAAGCCGGGTGAGGGGGGCAGCGCCGACTCTGCGAGATCAACTCAACTCAACCTGGAATGGCTACTCCCTACCTGCTTTTCCGAAAGCAGGAGCTGCCCCCCTCACCCGGAGCCTTCGCTTCGCTCAGGCTCCGACCTCTCCCACAAGGGGAGAGGTGAAGCCCGCAGCGATCCGCGCAGCAGCCCTCTCCCATTCCAACTACGCGCTCAATACTCCGCCTTGAAGGTCTTCCCGAGATCGGGGCCCGTGCCGAAATAATGCCGGAACACATAGAGTAGCGGCTCCCAGCGCGCGGTGTCGACATGGTTCGTGCCCGGGATGACGATGTCCGCATGCGCATGCACGCGCTTCACCCGCGTTTCGGCGATATACATGGCAGGACGTCCGTCCGTCCCGTTCGAGGCGCGCGCTTCGATCAACTCGGCCTCGAACTGCAAGGGGCATTCGGCGATGCGCGGCGGCGCGACGGTCTCGGAGGCGATCTGGCTTAGGCCCGCGAGCGCGAATTTGTCGGCCACATATTCATAGCCGATCGCTGCCTTTCCGGGCGGCACCTCGGGCCGCCCGGTGGCGCGCGCCATGCTCTCGACCTCGCGCCACAACTCCGCCGAGGGGAAGTTCAGCACGCATTCCTGGTTGAAAAGCAGGTTCTCGATGCCCTGGCCGCTCGCCTGGCAGCCGAGCACGACGCGGTCGCCGAGCGCCCAGGCCGATGACATCGGCGAGATATTGGTGCTGCCATCGGCGTTCTGTGTGGTGATCAGCACCACCGGCGTTCCGAAATACAGGATCGACGGCGTGATGGTGAGATGCGCCGGCGCTTCGGCTTTGCGCAGGGTGGCCGATCGGGTCATGAAGCTCTCCTCTCGAGATGTCGATGGTGCTGACCTCCATATGGCGCTTGCTTCACCTCGATGCTTCGGCTAAACCCGAACTATGAAAGAAGGACCGAATGTAGCCGCGGTCGCGGCGCTGCTCGGCGACCCGGCCCGCTCCAACATGCTCACCGCCCTGATGGATGGCCGCGCCTTGACGGCGACCGAGCTGGCGCAGGAGGCGGGCGTCACCTTGCAGACGACGAGCGGGCATCTGTCGCGCCTCGAAGCCGCGCATCTGGTCACGGTCGAGAAGCAGGGACGCCACCGCTATTTCCGGCTGTCGGGCGAGGATGTCGCCGAAGTCCTGGAAGGCCTGATGGGGCTCGCGGCACGCACCGGGCATCTGCGCACTCAGCTCGGCCCCAAGGACCCGGCGCTGCGCCAGGCTCGCATCTGCTACGATCACCTGGCCGGCGATATGGGCGTCTGGGCCTTCGACCGGCTGCGCGCCAAGGGCTTCGTCGCGGGCGATGACCGGCATATCCATGTCACCGAGGCCGGAGACCGGTTCTTTGGCGGGCTCGGCATCGACATCGACGCGCTGAAGCGCGACCGGCGCCCTCTCTGCCGTGTCTGCCTCGATTGGAGCGAGCGCCGCTTCCACATCGCCGGCGCCGTCGGCTCGCATTTCTTAGGAACGCTCTTCGAGAAGGGCTGGGCGAGGCGCGACAAGGATAGCCGCGTGGTGCGCTTCACGCCGAAGGGGCGCGACAGCTTCTCGAAGCTGTTGGCGTGAAGGCCCAGCGCCCACCTCTCCCCTGGTGGGAGAGGTCGGATCACGACCGATGGGGAGTGATCCGGGTGAGGGGGGCTGCAACGGCCTTCGTAAGTCGGGTCAGGTCAGCGAGGCGTTGAGGTCCCTGTAAGTCGGCGCCGCCCCCCTCACCCGGCTTTTCGTCGCTTCGCTCCTCGAAGCCGACCTCTCCCACAAGGGGAGAGGCAGACGCCGGCGCTTATCCAACCGCAAGAGCGCCGTCCGCCCCCTCACCTTACAGCAGCGGGTCGAGGATGAAGGATTGCTTCGGCGGCTGCACCGGCTTCGGCTTCTTGGCGCGCAGGCTGCCGAGGCCGCCGGCCGTCGGCGCTTCCGCCTGCTCGTCGCCACTGGCCTTCTGTTCGTCCTGCTGCTTCGCCGCATCGGCTTTGGGCGCAGGCTCGAGCGCGCCCTTGCGGCCGCAAGCCGTGGCGGCGCAAGCGATCAGCGCCAGGACCGCCAAGCGGCGTAGATATCGTGCGAAATCGCGGTCCACCACAGCACTCCCTCGAGCACGATCCCGACAGGTCAGGCGACCTCGCAGACGTCCATCATGCCTCAAAGCGACAGGAACGGGCGCCAAGCCAACGTATCCATGGCGCGGCGCCCGCGTCGGGCGACCTATCATGGCTGAGGGCGCCGCGCGAGCAAAATTCGCCTCGGGCCGGCGCGGGATGCGGACTTCCTTGGGACCGCTTGCGTCCCGCCCGCCCTTGCACAGGGCGAGCGCTCCACGCCGGGAAGAAGGGCGACCAGGATGGTCGCGGTCCTAGCTCGACCACTCTTGCCGATCACGCTTTCGCCAGCCGCTTGAGCCAGCGCCGGGCCTGCTTGCGCACTTCGCTCGGCGCCGTGCCGCCATAGCATGTGCGGCTGCGCACCGAGCGCTCGACCGACAGCACCTGGAACACATCCTCGCTGATGCGCGGCTCGACGGCGCGCATGTCGCCGAGCGCCAATTGATGCAGGGCGACGCCCTTCTCATCGGCGAGCTGGACGATGCGCCCGGTCACATGATGGGCTTCGCGGAACGGGATTCCGAGATTGCGCACCAGCCAGTCGGCGAGATCGGTCGCGGTCGCGTGGCCGGCCCCGGCGGCGCTCTTCATGCGCTCCGCATTGGGCGTCATGTCCCGCACCATGCCGGCCATGGCGGCGACGCACAGGCTGAGATTGGCGAGCGCGTCGAAGGTGCCTTCCTTATCTTCCTGCATGTCCTTGCCATAGGTCATCGGCAGGCCCTTGAGCATCACCAGCATCGCCACCAGCGCGCCGATGATGCGCCCGGTCTTGCCGCGCACCAGCTCGGCGGCATCGGGATTGCGCTTCTGCGGCATGATCGAGGAGCCGGTCGAGAAGGCGTCCGAGAGCTTGACGAAGCCGAATTGCGCCGAGGTCCACAGCACGATTTCTTCGGCGAAGCGCGACAGATGCACGGCGCAGATCGAAGCGGCAGCCAGCGTCTCGAGCACGAAATCGCGGTCGGCGACCGAGTCGAGCGAATTCGCGGTCGGCCGGTCGAAGCGGAGCGCCGCCGCCGTCATATGGCGATCGATCGGAAAGGAGCTGCCGGCGAGCGCAGCCGCGCCGAGCGGGGATTCGTTCAGGCGCCGGCGCGCATCGGCGAAACGGCCGCGATCGCGCCCCAGCATCTCCACATAGGCGAGCAGGTGATGGCCGAAGGTGACCGGCTGCGCCGATTGCAGATGGGTGAATCCCGGCATGATGGTCGCGGCTTCGGCGAGCGCCTTCTCGGCGAGCGCGCCCTGCAGGTCGACGAGCCCCTCCTCGATCGCGTCGATGGTGTCGCGCACCCATAGCCTCATATCGAGCGCAATCTGGTCGTTGCGCGAGCGCGCCGTGTGCAGGCGCCCGGCCGGCGGCCCGATGAGCTCGGCGAGGCGGCTCTCGACATTCATATGAATGTCCTCGAGCGCGCGCGAAAATTTGAAGCTGCCCGCCTCGATTTCGCCGGCGATCGCGTCTAGACCACGCGCGATGGTCTTGGCGTCCTTTCCGGTGATGATGCGCTGCTTGGCGAGCATTGCCGCATGGGCCTTCGAGCCCTCGATGTCCTGGCGCCACAGCGTCTTGTCGAAATCGATGGAGGCGTTGATCTCCTCCATGATGGCGGCGGGGCCGCTGGCGTAGCGTCCGCCCCACATCCGGTTGGCCATGATGTCATCCTCGGCTACAGCATGATCCCGAAAAGTGGCCCCACTTTTCGGCCAAGATCATGCGTGAAAACAAAGAGATAGAAACCCGGTGTCAATTGGATCCCGCTCTCGTGGAAGCGCCGGTCGAAATTTGCGGGCCAAGTTGGAGCGATCGCAATGAAGACGAATAGCGCGCGGCAGATCGCGATCCTCGCCCTGGCGGGCCTCGGTCTCGTCGCCGCCGGCGGGTTCTACGCGACGCGGGGCGCATCCGGCAACAGCGTCTGCACGGCGGCGCGCCAGACGGCGGACCGGCTGAGGCCCTTGGCGGTCGGCGAACTCGCGGCGCTGCAGATCTTCGACGATCCAGCGCCCGCCCCAAACCTCATCTTCTTCGCCGATGGCGGCTCGCCCCGGAAGCTCGCCGATTTCAAGGGCAAGACGGTGCTCGTCAATCTCTGGGCCACCTGGTGCATCCCTTGCCGCGAGGAGATGCCGGCTCTCGACAAGCTCGAAGGCAATCTCGGTTCGCCCAAATTCGAGGTGGTGCCGATCAATATCGACCAGCGCAACCCCGACAAGCCGCGCGCCTTCCTGCAGGAGGTCGGCATCAAGCATCTCGGCTATTTCTACGACCAGTCCGTCAATGTCTTCCAGGACCTGAAGGCTGCGACCAAGGTCGAGGGATTGCCGGTCTCGGTGCTGGTGGGCGCGGATGGCTGCGCGCTCGGCGTCATCAACGGCGCGGCCGATTGGGGCAGCGCCGATGCCGCTGCATTGGTGAAGGCGGCGCTGCCGCGCTAACTGGGACCGCGGGCGTCCCCGCCCGCACTTGCGAATGGCGAGGCCTCCACGCCGGGAGGAAAGGGCGACCGGGACGGTCGCGGTCCCACGCGCTCAGCGCTTGGATCGCTGGCCCGTGGGCTGCTACACTCCAAGCCTCACTAAGCCGGGAGGAAAAGGACATGTCCGAGATCGCATTTCCGGTTCCCGATCGCGGCATCCTGGCGCGACGCGACACGATCGTCGCCGGGCTGCGCCGTATTATGCCGTCCGGGGGCGTGATCGACGCGGCGGATGAGCGCCGCGTCTTCGAGACCGACGCGCTCACGGCCTATCGGCGCCTGCCGCTCGCCGTCGTCCTGCCGGGCTCGACCGAGGAGGTGGCGGCCGTCATGGCCTATCTGCATCGCGAGGGCGTGCCGGTGATCCCGCGCGGAGCCGGCACCTCGCTATCCGGCGGCGCCATCCCGCAGGAAGATGCGGTGGTGGTCTGCGTCGCGCGCATGAGCCGCGTCCTCGACGTCGACTTCGCCAATCGTACCGCTCGCGTCGAGGCGGGCGTCACCAATCTCGCCATCTCGGACGCGGTGGCGTATGAGGGATTCTTCTACGCACCCGATCCGTCCTCGCAGCTCGCCTGCAGCATCGGCGGCAATGTGGGCATGAATTCGGGCGGAGCCCATTGCCTGAAATACGGCGTCACCACCAACAACCTGCTCGGCCTGCGCATGGTGCTGGTCGACGGCACGATTGTCGATCTCGGCGGCCAGGCGCTCGATGCCGGCGGCTATGATCTCCTCGCCCTCGTCTGCGGCGCGGAAGGCCAGCTCGGCATCGTCACCGAGGCGACGGTGCGCATCCTGCGCTCGGCCGAAGGCGCGCGGCCCGTGCTGTTCGGCTTCGCGTCGAGCGAGGCGGCGGCTGCGGCTGTTGCGGCCATCATCGGGGCCGGCATCATCCCGGTCGCCATGGAGTTCATGGACGCGCCCGCCATCCGCATCTGCGAGGATTTCGCGCATGCGGGCTATCCGCTCGACGTCGAGGCGATGCTGATCATCGAGGTCGAAGGGTCGGCAGCCGAGATGGAGGCCGAGCTCGCCAAGATCATCGCCATCGCCAAGCAACATGGCGTGTCGGTGATCAAGGAGAGCCGCTCCGCCATGGAGACGGCGCTGATCTGGAAGGGCCGCAAATCCGCCTTCGGCGCCACCGGCCGGGTCGCCGATTATATCTGCATGGACGGCACGGTGCCGACCGGCCAGCTCTGCCATGTGCTGCGCCGCACCTCCGAGATCGTGGCGAGCTACGGGCTGCGCGTCGCCAATGTGTTCCATGCGGGCGACGGCAACATGCATCCCCTGATCCTCTACAACGTCAATGACGCGCAGGAGCAGAGGAAGGCCGAAGCCGCCGGCGCCGATATCCTCAAGCTCTGCGTCGAGGTTGGCGGCTGCCTCACGGGCGAGCATGGCGTCGGTATCGAGAAGCGCGACCTGATGGGCTGCCAGTTCACGCCGACCGATCTCGACCAGCAGATGCGGGTGCGGGCAGCCTTCGATCCTGGCTGGCTGCTGAACCCCGCAAAGGTGTTTCCGCTCGACGGGCGGCTGGCGGCGTGAGGGCGATGCCGGCATCTACGCCCCGGGACCGCGACCGTCCCGGTCGCCCCACACAGTGCCGGGGCGAAGACAGGAAGGAAGAGCGGGCAAGACGCCGGCGTTTCCGGAGGTCGCTGCGTTCATGACGACGCACGCCCCCGCGAGCGAAGCTGAAGCCCAAGCCATCATCGCCGATGCCGGCGCGCGGCACGCGCCGCTCTCGATCGAGGGCGGCGGCACGAAGCGCGGCATCGGCCGGCCGACCCAGACTCAGGATGTGCTCTCGAGCCTCGCGCTCAGCGGCATCACTTTGCACGAGCCGGCCGAGCTCGTCATCGCGGCGCGGGCCGGCACGCCGCTCGCCGAGGTCGAGCGGGCGCTCGCCGCGAAAGGCCAGCGCCTGCCCTTCGAGCCGCTGGATTACCGCAAGCTGCTCGGCACGAACGGCGAGCCGACCATCGGCGGCATGGCGGCCGCCAATCTCTCCGGCCCGCGTCGCATCCAGGCCGGCGCCTGCCGCGATTCCTTCCTCGGCGTGCGCTTCGTCAATGGCCGGGGCGAGAGCGTGAAATCGGGCGGACGAGTCATGAAGAACGTCACTGGCCTCGACCTGACGCGGCTGATGGCCGGCGCTTTCGGCACGCTCGGCTTCCTGACCGAGGTCACCTTCAAGGTGCTGCCGCTGCCGCAGACGCAGGCGACGCTGGTGCTTTCGGGCCTGAGCGATGTGCGCGGCGTCGAGGCCTTGTCGGCTGGCCTCGGCTCGCCCTTTGAGGTCACGGGCGCAGCCCATCTGCCGGCCGGCATCGGCGAGGAGCGCGCCCGCACCCTGTTGCGGCTCGAAAGCTCCACGGTCGCGGTCGCCTACCGCTCCGAGCGGCTCACTGCTCTGCTGCAGCCTTTCGGCCTTGCCGAGATCCTCAGCCCGGAAGCGAGCGAGGCGCTGTGGCTCGATGTGCGCGATGCGGTGTTCCTCGCCGAGCCGCGCGAGGCCGCCATCTGGCGGCTCTCGGCCGCGCCGAGCCGCGGTCCCGGCCTTGCCGAGGCGATCGGCCGCAAGCTCGAAGCGCGCTGCTTCTATGATTGGGGCGGTGGCCTCGTCTGGATCGCCTGCCCGGCGCTCGGCGATGCCGGCGCCTCGATCGTTCACGCCGCGTCTCGCGCGGCGGGCGGCCACGCGACGCTGATCCGCGCGCCCGATGCGGTGCGCGCCGCCGTCGATGTGTTCCAACCGCCTACTGCGGCGCTCCTGAAGCTGACGCGCGACATCAAGGCGAGCTTCGATCCGGCGGGCCTGCTCGAGCCGGGGCGGATGTATGCGGGACTTTGAGGCAAGCTCAGGTCGGCATCATGGTGGGCATCATCGCGCCGGCCTTGAAGCAGCGCACCCGAAGACCATGGGCGTCACGCCGCAAACCGTCGTATAGTTTCGCATGCAGACCAACTTCACCAACACCCAGCTCGCCGATCCGGCCATGGCGTCGTCGGAGAAGATCCTGCGCAGCTGCGTGCATTGCGGCTTCTGCACGGCGACTTGCCCGACCTATCTGCTGCTCGGCGACGAGCTCGATTCGCCGCGCGGACGCATCTACCTGATCAAGGATATGCTGGAGGGGGAGAAGCCCGCTTCCCCCGAGGTGGTGAAGCATATCGATCGCTGCCTCTCCTGCCTCTCCTGCATGACCACCTGTCCATCCGGCGTGCACTACATGCATCTCGTCGACCATGCGCGCGCCTATATCGAGAAGAGCTTTCGCCGTCCGCTCGGAGATCGCCTCATCCGGGCGATTCTCGCGGCGATCCTGCCCTATCCGGGCCGCTTTCGCCTGGCGCTCAGGGCTGCGAAGCTCGGCAAACGCTTCGAGGGGCTCTTGCGCGCCATCCCGTCGCTGGGCGAGCGGCTCGGCGCCATGCTCGAGCTTGCGCCCGATATGCTGCCGGCGCCTCCGGCGGCTGGTGGGCCGACTGTCTTTCCGGCTACGGGTCCGCGCAAGGCGCGTGTGGCGCTGCTCGGCGGCTGCGCCCAGAAGGTGCTGCAGCCCTCGATCAATGCGGCGACCATCAGGCTCCTGAACCGGCTCGGCGTCGAGGTGGTGCTGGCTGAGGAAGGCTGCTGCGGCGCCCTCGTCCATCATATGGGCCGGGAGGCCGAATCTCATGCCTTCGCCGCCAGGGCGATCGACGCCTGGCATGCGGAGATCGCTCGCTGCGGGCTCGACGCCATCGTGATCACGGCCTCGGGCTGCGGCACCACCATCAAGGATTACGGCTTCATATTCCGCAATGATCAAGCACTCGCCGAGAAGGCAGCCAAGGTCTCCGGGCTCGCCAAGGACATCAGCGAATTTCTCGTAGGCCTCGACCTGCCAGCCCCTTCGCATCGCACCGGCCTCACAGTCGCCTATCATTCGGCCTGCTCGATGCAGCACGGCCAGAAGATCATCGACGAGCCGAAGAGATTGCTGCGGGCCGCGGGCTTCAGCGTGAAGGATGTTCCCGAAGGGCATATCTGCTGCGGCTCGGCCGGCGTCTACAACATGCTGCAGCCTGAGATCGCCGGGCGCCTGCGCGAGCGCAAGGTCGACAACATCGCCCGTACCCGGCCCGATATCGTGGCGACCGGCAATATCGGCTGCGTAACCCAGATCGCCAAAGGCTTCGCCGACCGCGCCGCGGCCGGCGGCCCGGCTGGTCCGTCCGTGCTGCACACGGTCGAGCTCCTCGATTGGGCGCTGGGCGGACCGGCGCCGGAAGGGCTGGACCGCCGGCTTCCAGCCAGCACCACAACGCCGATATCTCCCCTTCGGGATGCCGGCTAGAAGCCGGCGGTCCGGCGGGATTGGACCGCCGGCTTCCAGCCGGCATTCCGGGAGGCGCGGTCCCCGCCTATGCCGGCAGCCAGCGGCGCGACACCTCGCGCTCATCTTCGTACGCGGCCTCGAAGATCGGCGCCGCGAGCGTGGCGCGCACATGCAGCGTCGTCTGGCCGATATTGCGGAAGCCGTGCCGCCGGCCCGCCGGCACCACCAGCGATTGGCCGGCCTTCAGCGAGACCGTCTCGGCCTCGACCCAGATCTCGGCCTGCCCGTCGAGCACGCTCAGCACCTCCTCGACGGCGTGCAGATGGGTGGGAGCTCCGCGGCCGGGGGCACACCATTGCTCGAACAGGCAGAGCTGCGCCGTGCCCGTGACGGCTGAAGCGAGCATGCGCGTCAGCACCCCGTCGCGCCAAGCCTCGCGAGGCTCGCTGTCATGATCGATGATGCGCATCGCCATATCTCCTCATCGGCAAATCCGTGTCGCCAAACACAAAATCCGTCCCGGCGCTGCCGCCATGCCGGCGCCTTCCATCCGGATTGCGCCGCAATTCAGCCGGCTTCACAGTTCAGCAGGCTGCTTGACTCGGCGCCCGCCTGGACCGCCTATTCGCGGGCACTGCAACGCAGGCGATTCGGGGAGGCATTTATGCCGATCGGCGGATTCGGGATTTTCGTCATCGTCCTCGTGGTGTTCGTGGTGCTGACCTTGTTGTCCGGCATCCGCACCGTGCCGCAAGGCTATAATTACACCGTCGAGCGCTTCCGCCGCTATACCTTCACGCTGCAGCCAGGTCTCGGCATCATCGTTCCTTATCTCGACACCATCGGGAACAAGGTGAACATGATGGAGCAGGTGCTCGACGTGCCCTCCCAGGAGGTGATCACCAAGGACAATGCGACGATCAGGGTCGACGGGGTGATCTTCTTCCAGGTCATCGATGCGGCGCGCGCCTCCTACGAGGTCGCCAATCTCGCCACGGCCCTCCTCAACATCGTCACCACCAATATCCGCACCGTGATGGGCTCGATGGATCTCGACCAGCTCCTCTCGCATCGCGACGCCATCAACGAACGCCTGATGGCCGTGGTCGACGCGGCGGCTTCGCCCTGGGGCCTCAAGATCAACCGCATCGAGATCAAGGACATCATGCCGCCGGCCGATATCGTCGAATCGATGGGCCGCCAGATGAAGGCCGAGCGCGAGAAGCGCGCCGCGATCCTCGAGGCGGAAGGCACGCGCCAATCCGACATCCTGCGCGCCGAAGGCCGCAAGCAGGCGGCGATCCTCGAAGCCGAGGGCCGCAAGGAAGCGGCCTTCCGCGACGCCGAGGCGCGTGAGCGCTCGGCGGCGGCCGAAGCCGCGGCGACCACGGCCGTCTCCCAGGCCATCACGGGCGGCAATATCGCGGCCGCCAATTACCTGATCGCCGAGAAATATACGCGCGCCCTGCAGGCGCTCGCCACGGCGCCGAACCAGAAGGTCATCATCATCCCGATCGAGGCCGCCTCGCTCGGCGGCACGGTCGCCGGCATCGGCGAGATCGCCAAGGCGGTGTTCGGCCCGGACGGAAGCTCGGCGCGCGCCACGCCGACCGGCGTGCCCGCGATCCGCCCGCCCGGCGGGGCTTGACCGCGATGGACGGCATCGATCTCGGTTCTGCTTGGACCTGGGCCATCGCCGGCGTGATCCTGATCGCGCTCGAGATGGCGGCGCCGGGCTTTTTCCTGATCTGGCTCGGTCTCGCAGCGCTGATCATCGGTCTCGTGAATTTCGCGATACGCCTGCCCTGGGAGGCGAACGGCCTTCTCTTCGCGGTCCTGGCCATCGTGCTGGTCTATATCGGCAAGACGCTCACTTGGCGCAAAGGTGACGACGAGGCGACCGTCTCCCTCCTCAACCAGCGTGTCAATGCGCTGATCGGCCGCGTCTGCACCCTCGATCGGCCGATCGAGGGTGGCGAAGGCCGGGTGCGCTTCGACGATGCGATCTGGCTCGCCAAAGGGCCGGATTTGCCCGCGGGCGCCAAGGTGAAGGTGGTCTCGGTCGCCGGCAAGGTCGTTACCGTGGAGCCGGTGAAGTGAGTCGTGTATAGTGAGGAGTGAGTAGTGAATGGCGAGTAGCTTCCTACAATCTGCTCACTACTCACTACTCACTACTCACTCCTCACTCCTCACCACTCACCTCACCGCTCTTCCCCAGATAGGCTTTGATCACGTCCGGGCGTGCCGCGACCTCGTCGAGCGAGCCCTCGGCCACCACGCGGCCTTCGATCAGCACGGTGATCTTGTGGCAGAGGCGGCGCATCACCGCCATCTCGTGGCTCACCACCACGAAGGTGAGGGCACGCGCCCGGTTCTCCTCCTCGATGAGCTCCATGAGCTGGTCCTTGATCACCGGATTGACGCCGGCGAAAGGCTCGTCGAGCAGGTAGCAGGAAAGCGATGGGATCATGAAGCCCGCCGCCGCCTGCAGCAGCACGCGCTGGCCGCCCGACAGCGCCTTGGCGGGCTGATGGGCGAGCCTCGCGAGCCCGGTGAGCTCGAGGAAGCGCCAGCCTTTGGCGAGGCCGGCTTCGCGCCCAGCCTTGCCAGAAATCTGCGCCAGATGCGGCGCCAGAAGATTGTCGATGAGCGAGAGATTGCCGAAGACGCGGCTCACCTGGAAGGAGCGCGCCAACCCCTTGCGGGCGATCTCATGGGTCTTGAGCCCGACGAGGCTTTCGCCCGCGAGCAGCACCTCGCCCGAGCTCGGCGCATGCACCCCGGTCATCAGGTTGACGAGGGTCGATTTGCCGGCGCCGTTCGGCCCGATGATGCCGCGGATCTCGCCCGGCGCGACCGCGAAGTCGATGGCGTCATTGGCGAGGAAGCCGCCGAAGCGCTTCGAGAGCCGGCGCGTCTCGAGGATGGGGGCCGGCATGGTCATGCTTGTCGGATGCGCTCGCCGAACAGCCCGCTCGGCCGCAAGGCCAGCACCAGGAGGAGCAGCACGAAGCCATAGGCGTTCTGATAGGCCGAAGCGATGAAGGTCGAGCCGAGCGATTCGGCGATGCCGAGCAGCACGCCGGCGATCAGGGCTCCGGGAATGGAGCCGAGCCCGCCGATGACGATGATCTCGAAGCCCTTGGTCGTCGTGACCACCCCATTGGTCGGATAGACCATGAAGACCGGAGCCAGCAGCGCGCCGGCGAGGCCCGCGAGCCCGACCCCGATGCCGAAGGCGATCTTGTCGAGAGCCAGCACGTCGACCCCGGCCGTCTGGGCGCCGACCCGGCTCTGCGAGGTGGCGCGCAGCGCCAGGCCGAGCCAGGTCCGCTTCAGCAACAGATAGAACAGCGCGATGGCGGCGAGCGCGCAGATGAAGGCAGCAAGCCTCGCCCCGCTTTCCGGCAGCGGACCGAGCATCACGGTCGGCAGGCTGGTGCCGGGCGTGCGCTGATAGGGGCCCGACAGCGCCGTCGCCAGGTTGCGCAGCAGCAAGAGCAGCGCGATGGTGACGACGGTCGCGTAATCGTCCTTGCGCTCGATGCCGCCGGTGAACATCGGCTTGATCAGGATGGGCTCGATCAGCCAGCCCAGCAGGAACACGCCCGCCGCCGACAGGATCGCCGCCACATACCAGAGATTCGGACCGAGCAAGTAGATGACGATCAGATACTGGGCGTAGCTGCCGATCATGTAGAACTCGCCCATCGACCAGTTGATCATCTTCACGATCGAGTAGATGAAGGTGATGCCGAGCGCCATCAACGCATAGATGACGCCGATCACCACGCCGGCGATCAGGGCTTGGGCGAAGAGCTCAGGGGTGAACATCGGCAATAAGCGTCAAGCGCCGTAGCATTTCGACCCCCACCTCAAGTCCAGGTGCTCCGGAATTCGCAGCGGACAGGCGTGGATGGCCGGGCCAAGCCCGGCCAAGACGGGGATGGGTCCATTCGTCTGAGCAAAATGACCACCGGATCTTGATTGCGCTCGCCATAGCGACCGCGTCTTGGCCGGGCTTGGCCCGGCCATCCACGCCTATGCTACGATCGATACTTTCCCCGGACAGGTCGGCGCTGGAAGGAGGAGCTGAGCTGGGGCTCAAGCGTGAGCAGGGGTCAATCGCAGCTGCGCAAAGGCCGCTCACTTGCCGCTCTCGAACGCAACCTCCGCTTCCTTCCAATCCTGGTTCGGCTTTTGGAATTGCAGGATCAGGACCGGCGGCGAGAAATTGTGCCAGAACACCCCGTCGGCCTTGGGGAAGGTGACGTCGCCCGTGGACCAGAAGCTGAACTTTCCGGTCTCGAGCGTGTTGATGACGGCCTTGGGGTCGGTGCTCTTCGCCTGCTCGACGGCTTGCGCGATGATCGCCACGTCGCCAAAACCGTTCAGCGAGGAATAGACAGGCGATTCCTTGTATTTCTCCTCATAGGTCTTGGTGAACCAGGTGCCGATCTCGGAGAGCGCCTGCTTTGGCGAGTAATAGGCGATGAAGTAGAGCTTGTCGCCGGTGTTCGGGTGCAATTGCCAGAATTGCGGCCGGATCGGCGCATCGTAGGAGATCAGCATCGGCGCTGCCGGTGTGATGCCGAGGGTCGCAGCCTGCTCGATCATCAGGTCCATCGGCGCGCCGACGCCGATATTGACGAGAAGATCGGGCTTGAAGGCCTTCACCTGCAGGAGCTGCGGCGTCAGGTCCGTCGAGGCCCGATCGAAGGTGATGCTCTGCAGCTCGATCGGCAGCTTCTTCTCCTTGATCTGCCGGTCCGTCTCGGTCACGAGGCCGATGCCGTAATCGGAGGTCTCGGCCACCATCGAGACGCGCTTGAAGCCCTTCTTCTGCATGAATTGCAGCCAGGCCGCGACACGCAGCGGATCGATCAAATGGGTGCGGAAGGCGACGTCGTAATGCTTGCCGGTGATGTCGGCCGCCGAGGTCTGGGTGCCGATGGTCGGCACACCCATGGTCTTTGCGACCTCGTTCGCCGCGATATTGACCGAGGAATGGAAGAAGCCGGTCACGGCCACCGCCTTGTCCTCGCCGACCACGCGCCGATAGGCCGCGACCCCGCCTTCCGGCCTTCCCTGGCTGTCCTGCACGGATAGCTGCAGCTTGCGTCCGCCGAGCACGCCGCCCTTGCTGTTGTAATAGTCGATGGCGAGCTCGGCGCCGCGGCGGATCAGCTGGCCGGCAGCCGGATCTCCGGGCGGCGAGAGCGGGATGACGAGCCCGACCGTCACGGGTTCCTGCGCCGTTGCTGGCCCGGCCATCGGAACGGCCGCGACGAGAAGCGCGAGAGCCGCGCGCCGAGAGAATTGCATATGACGTCTCCCCAAATCTTTGGCTCGATTGCCTTCTTTGCTTCGCAGGCAAGCGCGATGCCACAGTAAGCGAGGCACGGCGCTGGCGTCCACTCTACGGGGACCAGCGGCGTGAGCGCGGCCTCTGGATGGCGCCTCAGCCGCTCTTTTCGTCGACGCCGGCCTGCGCGAAGGTCGCCATGCCCGAATGGCAGCGCGCCGCCGCCTTGACGAGGCCGGCTGCGAGCGCTGCGCCCGATCCTTCACCGAGCCGCATGCCGAGATCGAGAAGCGGTTTGAGGCCGAGCCGCCGCAGCACCTCGGCATGCGCGCCTTCGGCCGAACAATGCGCCGCGAGGCAATGATCGAGCGCCGAGGCATCGAGCGCATGCAGGATGGAGGCCGCGGCCGTGACCACATAGCCGTCCAGGATCACCGGGACGCGCTGGTTGCGGGCCGCGAGGATCGCGCCGGCGATGGCCGCGATCTCACGCCCGCCGACACGGCGCAGCACTTCGAGCGGATCGGCGAGATGGCCCGCATGGCGCGTCATGGCGGCCTCGATCGCCGCCGCCTTGCGTTCGAGGCCGGCATCGTCGAGGCCGGTGCCGCGCCCGATCCATTGCGCCGCCTTGCCGCCATAGAGCGCCGTGTAGATGGCGGCAGCGATCGTGGTGTTGCCGATGCCCATCTCGCCGAGCGCCAGGAGATCGATGCCGCCGGCGATCGCCTCCATGCCGAACGCCATGGTGGCGGCGCAAGCCGTTTCCTCGAGCGCCGGGCCTTCGGTGATGTCGCCCGTCGGTAGGTCGAGCGCCAGATCGAACACCTTCAATCCGAGATCGAAATTGGCGCAGAGCTGATTGATGGCGGCCCCGCCGGCCGCAAAATTCTCGACCATCTGCCGGGTGACGCTCGCCGGAAAGGCCGAGACCCCCTTGGCCACCACGCCGTGATTGCCGGCGAACACCGCAACCAGCGGCCGCTCGACTCTCGGCGGCGAGCGCCCTTGCCAGGCGGCCAGCCATTCTGCGATGCTTTCGAGCCGCCCGAGGCTGCCGGGGGGCTTGGTCAACACGGCGTCGCGCGCCCGCACGGCCGCGATGGCGGCCTCATCGGGGCCGGGCATCGCGGCGACCAATGCGCGCATATCATCGAAGGGTTGGGTGGTCGGTGTCTTGGTCATGACGGGGCTTTGGCGGTTGGCGGCGGCGGGGTTAGCCAAGTTCTTGGCCGTCCCGCGCTCATTTGGCAATGCGGCGCCATGAGCGGAGCTGGACCGGGACGCGGATTTCTGGTCGCCGTGGCGCGGGCGCTGCGCTTCTATTCGCGGCTGCCCGTGCCGCGCCTCGCGGCGGAGGGCCGCTCCGAGACGCCGTTCGACTTCGCCGCCATCGCGCCGGCAGCGCCGGTCGCGGGCTTCGTCATCGGTGTCCTCTCGGCGCTGGTGCTGGTGTTGGCGGATCACTTTGGCCTCGGCACCCTCACGGCCGCGATCCTGGCGGTCGCCTGCGGCGTCGTGCTGACCGGCGCCATGCATGAGGACGGGCTTGCCGACATGGCGGACGGCGTCTTCGCCGAGGCCCCCGTCGAGCGGCGCCTCGAGATCATGCGCGACAGCCGCCTCGGCAGCTTCGGCGTGCTGGCCCTCGTCGTGGCCATGCTGCTGCGCGTCGCACTGCTGGCGCAATTGTCGCGCTCCGGCATCACGGCGGCCGCGGCGGCGCTGATCGGGGCGGCGGCGCTCTCGCGTGGGGCCGGGCTGATGCCGCTCGTCTTGTTATCACCGGTGCGGCGCGAGGGCGCGGGGGCCGCTGCCGGGCGGCTGCCCGTCCCGGAATTCACCCATGCGGTCATGCTGGGCTGCGGCATCGCCCTCGTCCTTGCGGTGCTCGGCGGCTTCGGGCTGATGCGCGGCCTCTTCGCCTGCCTCGGGGCGCTCGCGGCCTGCCTCGGCATCTCTGCGCTCGCCGCAGCGCGGATCGGCGGCCAGACCGGCGATGTGGCAGGCGCGGCGCAGCTCCTCGCCGAGCTCGGCTTCTATCTGGCGCTGGCGCTGGGAAGTGGCGGGTCGGCGCCGTGACCGGCCGGGATTAGCTTGCGGCTTCGCAAGCTGGCGCGCTATCGCTCGCAGCAGCTCATCCGGATATCCCGTTTCGAACGATGGACTTGTTTTGAAAGATGGATTTGGTCGAGACCCCTTGTGTCGGCATCTGCCTCATGGATCCCCATGACGGGCTGTGCACGGGCTGCGCCCGATCGCTCGACGAGATCACCCGCTGGAGCGCAATGAGCGACGGAGAGCGCCGCGCCATCATGGCGGTGCTGCCGGATCGTCGCCCGCGCCATCGCAAGGGCGGGCGCAAGGCGAGATTGGAAGGGCAGCGGGGGTGAGGGAAATCTTCCTTCTCCCGTGTCTTCACGGGAGAAGGTGCCGAGCGCAGCGAGGCGGATGAGGGGCGGTCGAGAGCTTCACCGGCGTCCCTCATCCGCCCTCACTACGTTCGGGCACCTTCTCCCGTGAAGACACGGGAGAAGGGGGCGCCTCCGCTCAACCCAGATTGAGCTCCTTGAAGAAGTCGTTCCCCTTATCGTCGATGACGATGAAGGCGGGGAAATTCTCGACCTCGATGCGCCACACCGCTTCCATGCCGAGCTCGGGATATTCGAGCGTCTCGACCTTCTTGATGCAGTCCTGGGCGAGGCGCGCCGCCGGCCCGCCGATCGAGCCGAGATAGAAGCCGTGATGCGTCTTGCAGGCTTCGCGCACCGCCGCTGAGCGATTGCCCTTGGCGAGCATCACCATCGAGCCGCCGGCCGCCTGGAACTGATCGACGAAGCCGTCCATCCGTCCGGCCGTGGTCGGGCCGAAGGAGCCCGACGCATAGCCCACGGGCGTCTTGGCCGGGCCCGCATAATAGACCGGATGATCCTTGATATAGGTGGGCAGGCCTTCGCCCCGCTCGAGCCGCTCGCGCAGCTTGGCATGGGCTAGGTCGCGCGCCACGATCATCGGGCCGGTCAGCGACAGGCGGGTTTTCACCTTGTGCTTGCTCAGCTCGGCCAGGATTTCGCGCATCGGCCGCTTCAGGTCGATCGCCACCACCGGGCCGCCGAGCGTCGACTCGTCGACCTCCGGAAGGAAGCGGGCCGGATTATGTTCCAGCTCCTCGAGGAAGACGCCTTCCCGCGTGATCTTGCCGAGCGCCTGGCGGTCCGCCGAGCAGGAGACGCCGAGCCCGATCGGCAAGCTTGCCCCGTGCCGCGGCAGGCGGATGACGCGCACATCATGGCAGAAATATTTGCCGCCGAACTGCGCCCCGACGCCGAGCGCCTGGGTGAGCTTGTGGATCTCCGCTTCGAGCGCGAGATCCCGGAAGGCATGCGCCTCCTCGGAACCCTGCACCGGCAGCGTGTCGAGATAACGGGTCGAGGCGAGCTTGACGGTCTTCATCGTCTGCTCGGCCGACAGCCCGCCGATGACGATCGCCAAGTGATAGGGCGGGCAGGCGGACGTGCCCAAGGTGAGGATCTTTTCCTTGAGGAAAGCCAGCAGTCGGTCATGGGTGAGGATCGAGGGCGTCGCCTGGAACAGGAAGCTCTTATTGGCGCTGCCGCCGCCTTTGGCCACGAACAGGAATTTATAGGCGTCCTCGCCCTCGGCATAGATCTCGATCTGGGCTGGCAGGTTCGATTTGGTGTTCCGCTCCTCGAACATGGAGATCGGCGCGAGCTGCGAGTAGCGCAGATTGCGTTTGAGATAGGCGTCGCGCACGCCCTCGGCGATCGCGCTTTCATCCTCGCCCTCGGTGAAGACGAGACGGCCTTTCTTGCCCATGATGATGGCCGTGCCGGTATCCTGGCACATGGGGAGGACGCCGCCCGCCGCGATATTGGCGTTCTTGAGCAGGTCGTAGGCGACGAATTTGTCGTTCGAGGTCGCCTCGGGGTCGTCGAGGATCTTGGCCAGCTGGGCGAGATGGCCGGGCCGCAACAGATGGTTGATGTCGACGAAGGCCTGCTCGGACAGCGCCCTGATGGCCTCGCGCCCGACCGAGACGATCTCATGGCCGGCGAATTTCTCGATACGCACGCCTTCCGAGGTCAGCTTGCGATAGGGCACCGTGTCGCCGACCAGAGGGAACAGCTCCTGGAACTGGAAGGTCATTGTGCGAAGATCATCGTTCTAGGCTCTCGAGCTCAGGCGGCCGCCGGCTGCTGGGTCAGGAGCGCGAAGATGCCGTCGGCATCGCGGGTGGCACGCAGTTTCGCGGTGGTTGCCGGGTCGCGCAACAGCCGCGCCATGCGGGCCAGCGCCTTGAGATGGTCGGCGCCGGCGGCTTCCGGCGCCACCAGGAGGAAGATCAGGTCGACGGGCTCGCCGTCGAGCGCGTCGAAATCGATCGGCTTTTCCAGGCGCGCGAACACGCCGTGCAGCCTCGCCACCTTGGCGAGCTTGCAATGGGGGATGGCGATGCCGGCCCCGATCCCGGTCGAGCCCAGCCGTTCGCGCTGCAGGACGGCGTCGAACACGTCCCGTTCCGGCAGCCCGGTGACGCTCGCGGCTCGCGCGGACAATTCCTGCACGGCCTGCTTCTTGCCGTTCACCCTGAGCGCCGGCAACACCGAGCCCGGAACGAGGAGATCATCGAGAGGCATTGGCTTTCAAAACTCCTGAGGGAGGTGGCGACGTCGCAGCGATGCTCGCTGCCGACGCGTCCCTCACGCAGCCGCGTCGGCGGCGCTGGCCGGGTCCACCCAGCCGATATGACCGTCGAGACGACGATAGACCACATTGGTGCGCCCACTCGTGGCATGGCGGAAGACGACCACCGGCGCGCCGCTCAAATCGAGTTCGGCGACCGCGTCGCCGACGGATAGACGTCGGAGCCGGGTCTTCTTCTCGGCAACGACCATGGGCTGGAACCCTTCAGGCGTATCCTCATCGCCATCCGGCGAGGTCAGCACCGTGTAGGAGGCCTCCTCCGCCGGCTGGCCGGGCGTGCCGGGACGCCGTTCCTTCAGGCGCCGCTTATAGCGCCGTAGACGCTTCTCGATGCGCTCGGATGAGATATCCGCGCTCGCATAGGGGTCATGCGAGGTGCCCGAAGCCTGCAGGTCGATGCCCGTATCGAGATGGATGGAGCAGTGGGTGCGAAACGCCGTACCTTCCCGCTCGACGACGGCATAGCCGCCGAATCCACCATCGAAATAGCGCTTCACCGCCTGCTCCACCCGCATCGTGATCTGCCCCCTGAGCACCTCCCCGATATCGATGTTCTTACCCGACACCCGTAACGTCATGGATGCCACCTTTTTCTAAACTCCACCGGGGCGGGCGGCCGAAGCCGCACCCTTACCCTCAGAAGCGTTAAGGAGCCCGCAGCCTCAAGTCAACGCGCGGCGGGATCGCAAGC
Organism: Rhizobiales bacterium GAS188; assembly: GCA_900104855.1. NCBI lineage: Bacteria > Pseudomonadati > Pseudomonadota > Alphaproteobacteria > Hyphomicrobiales > Rhizobiales bacterium GAS188. The sequence goes on along the minus strand of FNSS01000001.1, from coordinate 2,688,244 downwards.
GTGTCATGCAAATAACGTGCAACCCCCTCGCGGCAAGCGGGCGGCCTCAACGTCCTGCCTCATGCGCCACGGTATGTTCACATGTTGGGCCGGCATCCCCTCTCTTCAAGTGCCCGTGAGCTGCCGGTCCAGAGCGAGCCGAACAGGGGTTCCAGCCTCGGTTTGCGGGTTCCAGCCTCGCGAGCGACCTGATAGCCTACCTCCGAATTGTCGGCTGCGGCCGCGTCACGGACAGACGGAGAACGATCATGTCGCTTGGGTCCAACCTTGCCAGAACCAGCTCGAGCGCCCCGAACGATCTCGAGGCGTTCTGGATGCCGTTCACGGCGAATCGGGCCTTCAAGAAGCGCCCGCGCATGGTCTCGCGCGCCAAGGATATGCACTATTACACGCCCGAGGGGCGGGCCATCCTCGATGCCACGGCCGGCATGTGGTGCACCAATGCGGGCCATAACCGCGACCCGATCGTCGCCGCCATCAAGCAGCAGGCCGAGGAGCTCGATTACGCGCCGCCCTTCCAGTTCGCCCATCCGAAGTCGTTCCAGCTCGCCTCGCGCATCGCGGAGCTGGCGCCCGGCGATCTCGATCACGTGTTCTTCACCAATTCGGGATCGGAGGCGGTCGACACTGCCTTGAAGATGGCGCTCGCCTATTGGAACGTCTCCGGCCAGGGGAGCCGCACCCGCCTCATCGGTCGCGAGCGCGGCTATCACGGGGTCGGCTTCGGCGGCATCTCGGTCGGCGGCATCGTCGGCAACCGCAAGATGTTCGGGACCTTGCTGGCCGGCGTCGACCACCTGCCGGCGACCTATAACCGCGAGCATCAGGCCTTCACCAAGGGCGAGCCGGAATGGGGCGCCCATCTCGCCGACGAGCTCGAGCGCATCGTCGCCCTGCACGACGCCTCGACCATCGCGGCCGTGATCGTCGAGCCGATGGCCGGATCGACCGGCGTGCTGCCCCCGCCGAAAGGCTATTTGAAGCGGCTGCGCGCCATCTGCGACAAATACGGCATCCTGCTCATCTTCGACGAGGTGATCACCGGCTTCGGTCGCCTCGGCACCGCCTTCGCGGCCGAGCGTTACGGCGTGCTTCCGGACATGATCACCTTCGCCAAGGGCGTCACCTCGGGCACCGTGCCGATGGGCGGCGTGCTCACCCGCAAGCATATCCATGATGCCTTCATGAAGGGGCCCGAGCACGTCGTCGAATTCGCGCATGGCTACACCTATTCGGCTCATCCGCTCGCAGTGGCGGCCGGCATCGCCACGCTCGATCTCTATCGCGAGGAAGGCCTGTTCGAGCGGGCGAAGACGCTCGAGCCGATCTGGGCCGAGGCGATCCACAGCCTCAAGGGCCAGCCCAACGTGCTCGATATCCGCACCCTCGGCCTGGTCGCCGCCGTCGATCTCGCCTCGAAGCCGGATGCGGTCGGCAAGCGCGCCTTCGAGGCGATGGAGCATGCCTTCCACGAGCACGACATCGTGCTGCGCATCACCGGCGAGACGCTGGCGCTGACGCCGCCCTTGACCATCTCGGAGGCGCAGATCGGCGAAGTCGCCGACAAGCTGAAGGCGGTGATCCAGTCGGTGGCGTGAGGGCGTATAGCGCCGGCGCTCACCTCTCCCCTTGTGGGAGAGGTCGGCTTCGATGAGCGAAGCGAAGAGAAGCCGGGTGAGGGGGGCAGCGCCGGCTCTCGGCGGGTCACACCAAGTGCGGTAGCGGCAGGAGTGGCTGCACGGACCTAATTTCCGAAGGCAGGAGCCGCCCCCCTCACCCGGAGCCTTCGCTTCGCTCAGGCTCCGACCTCTCCCGCAAGGGGAGAGGTGGGCGTTCGTGCTAAAGCCCCGGCAGGCGATCGACCGCGACGGATTTGACGAGGCACCACAGCTCGACGCCCGCCGTGAGCTTGAGGTCGGCGACCGCGTCGCGGGTCAGAATAGCGGTGACCTCACCGCCTTTGGCTCTCAGCGAGAGCTGCACCTGCGAGCGGTCGATGGGTTCGATGCGCTCGATCGCGGCGCGGAAGCGGTTGCGGATCGAAAGACCGGGGATTTCGCCGGTCGCCAGCGCCACATCACGGGCGTCGATGACGAGGCGCAGCAGGCCGCCGACCGGTGTCTCGGTGATCGGCACGCGAAAGGTCCCGATCGTGGTCTCGACCAAGGTGAGGCCGATTCCGGTTTCATGGCTCGATACGCGCCCGTCGAAGACGCTGATCGGCCGCTCGCCGGCGAGCGAATGCGCCGAAAGCACGGCAGCCGTCGCACCGGCGGCGACGCAGCGCCCTTCCTCCACCAGCACCACCTGGCCCGCGAGGCGCAGCACCTCGTCGAGGGCGTGGCTCACATAGAGGATCGGCAGGCCCGCGACGTCGCGCAGCCTTTCGAGATAGGGAAGGATCTCGCCTTTGCGGTCTCGGTCGACAGCCGACAGCGGCTCGTCGAGGAGCAGCAGACGCGGCTGCGACAGGAGCGCGCGACCGATCGCCACCCGCTGGCGCTCGCCGCCCGACAGGGTCGTGGGCCGGCGCTCGAGCAGATGCCCGATGCCGAGCATCTCGACGATCTGCGCACGTTCTTGACTGACGGCACGACCCCGCCGCCGCGCGAAGCCGTAATCGAGATTGCGGGAGACGCTCAGATGCGGGAACAGCTTGGCATCCTGGAAGACGAAGCCGCAGCCGCGCTCCTCCATCGGCAAATCGAGCTTCGATCCTGAATCGAAGAAGACCGTCTCACCGACGGCGATCGCGCCTTCATCCGGCGACAGGATGCCGGCGATGGCGCTCAACAGCGAGGTCTTGCCCGACCCCGAGGGGCCGAGAATGCCGATGACGCCTGTGGCCGGCAGGGCGAAGCGCGCCTCGAGGCGAAAATCACCGCGTCGCAGGCGGATGTCGACCGTGATGGCGGAAGCGCTCGTCATGACAGGCCGAGCCTGCCGCGCAGCCGCGCGCCGAGCCATTCGCTCACCCCGAGACCGAGAAGGGCGAGCCCGATCGAGATGACGGCGAGCCTCGCGGCCGCAGCCTCCCCTCCCGGCGCCTGCAAGGTCGTGTAGATGGCGAGCGGCAAAGTGCGCGTCTCGCCCTGGATATTGGCCGCGAAGATGATGACGGCGCCGAATTCGCCGAGCGCGGCCGTGAAGCCGATGGCCGCCGCCGTCAGGATGCCGGGTGCCATCAACGGCAAGGTGACGCTGGCGAAGACGTCGAGACGGGTGGCGCCGAGCGTCCGCGCGGCGGTCTCGAGGCCGCGGTCGATGGCGTCGAGGCCGAGCCTGACGGCGCGCGCCATGATCGGCAGGATCATCACCGCGGTCGCGATCACCACCGCTTTGGTGGTGAAGGCGAGGCGCAGCCCGAAAGCCTCGAGCAGCAGCCGTCCGACCGGCCCGCGCGCCCCGAGCAGCACCAGCAGCAGATAGCCGACGACGATCGGCGGCAGCATCAGCGGCAGGTGCAGCAGTGCGTTGACGAGGCCGCGGCCGGGTGCGTGCGAGCGCGCCACGAACCAGGCTCCGGCCACCGCAAACGGCAGGGCGATCATGACCGCGATCAGCCCGACAAAAAGGCTCAGCCGCAACGCCTCCCATTCGGGCGCTTCGAGCCAGGAAACTTGGAACCAAGAAGCGTCGAACAAGGCACGGAAATCCATCCCTGTCCTCAAGGATCGGTGGAAGAGTTGCGCGAGCGCTGCGATCCGCCGATGGCGCGCCTTGCCTTCGTCTCGCTCGAGGAAGGCTTTGCCAACTTGGCCGATCGGGACCGCGGCGACAAGGCCGGCGACGTGGCGGGCTTCCTTGGGACCGCGGGCGTCCCGCCCGCTCTTGAGCCGGTGAGGCCCGCCGCACCGTTCGAAGGAAGGGCGACCGAGACGGTCCCGGTCCCAGCGCCGGCGCTAGCTGCGCTCGGCCAGCAAGGTCGCGATGGCGGCGCGCAGCTCCGGCACCCCTTTGCCGTCATGGGCGGAGGTGAAGATCACGCCCGGATAGGCGGCCGGTCGGCGCGCCAGCGCCGCCTCGGTCTCGGCGATGCGGGGCGCGATCTCCTTCGCCTTCAGCTCGTCGCCCTTGGTCAGGACGAGCTGATAGGACACCGCCGTCTTGTCGAGCAGGTCGAGCATGGCGAGGTCGGCGGCCTTCAGGCCATGGCGCGCATCCGCCAGCAGATAGACCCGGTGCAGATTGCGGCGGCCGCGCAGAAAGTCGCGGGCGAAGTCGGACCAGGTCTTGACCGTCTCGACGGGCGCAGCCGCATAGCCGTAACCCGGCATGTCGACGAGCATGAGCTTGCCGTCGAGGTCGAAGAAGATCAGCTCCTGCGTGCGCCCGGGCGTGCGCGAAGTGCGCGCCAGCGTCTTGCGGCCGGTCAGCGCATTGACGAGGCTCGATTTGCCGGCATTGGACCGCCCCGCGAAGGCGATCTCGGGAGGCCCCGGCGGTGGCAATCTCTCGCTCGAGCCTGCCGCGTAGCGGAACTCGCAAGGGCGCGCGAACAGCAGCCGTCCCGCCTCGATGCCGTCGGGATCGGCTGCCTCGTGCGGCGCGTCGACCATCAGGCGGTCGAAGGCGAGCTTTTGCCGGCGATCAGCTTGCGCAGATTGTCCCACAGCTCGATCTTCACGCCGTGCTTCTTCATGATGAAGCCCTGCTGCAGCACCGAGAGGGTGTTGTTCCAGCTCCAATAGATCACGAGCCCTGCCGGGAAGGAGCTGAGCATGAAGGTGAAGATCAGCGGCATCCAGGTGAACATCATCTTCTGGGCCGGATCTGGCGGCTCGGGGTTCATCTTCATCTGCACGAACATGGTCACGCCCATGATCAGCGGCCAGGCGCCGAGCACCAGGAAATGCGGCAGCGTGAGCGGGATGAGCCCGAACAGGTTGAACACCGAGGTCGGGTCGGGCGCCGAAAGGTCGTGGATCCAGCCATAGAAGGGCGCCTGGCGCATCTCGATGGTGGTGAAGATCACCTTGTAGAGCGCGAAGAACACCGGGATCTGGATCAGCATCGGCCAGCAGCCCGCGACCGGGTTGATCTTCTCGCGCTTGTAGAGCGCCATCATCTCTTGCTGCAGCTTGGCCTTGTCGTCCTTGTTGCGCTCCTGCAGCTCCTTGAGTTGCGGTTGCACGGCCTTCATCTTGGCCATCGAGGCGTAGGATTTGTTGGCGAGCGGGAAGAACAGCGTCTTGAGCAGCACGGTCACCAGCAGGATGGCGAGACCGAAATTGCCGAGCAGCTTGTAGAAATAGTCGATCACCTTGAAGAGCGGCTTGGTGATGAAATAGAACCAGCCCCAGTCGATGATCAGGTCGAAGCTCTTGATGCCGAGCTGCTGCTGGTAATTGTCGACGAGCTGCACCACCTTGGCGCCCGCGAACAGGCGGCTCGAGGTGGTGGCGCTGGCGCCGGGAGCCACATCGAGCTCGCCCTCGCGCAGATCGGCCTGATAGGCCTTGGCGCCCGTCGTGGTCGCGACGAAGCGGGCATCATAGGATTTCGACTGGTCCGGGATGACGGCCGCGGCCCAGTATTTGTCCGTGATGCCGACGAAGCCGCCGCTGCCGGCATAGCTCTTCACGCCTTCCTTATCGAGCTTGGCGTAAGTCCACTCCTCGAGGCCGACATTGCCGATATAGCCGACGAGGCCCTCATGCAGCACGTAATAGCCCGAGACCTGGGGCGTGCCCTGGCGCACCACGGCCGCATAGGGGAAGACCGTGAGCGCTTGGGTGCCGCGATTGGTCACCGTATCGGTGACGCTGAACATGTAATTGTCGTCGATGCCGATCTCGCGCTTGAACTCAACGCCTTGCGGGTTCGTCCAGGTCAGGGTCAGCGGCGTCGCGGGCGTGAGCTCGGCTCCGCTCGCCTGCCACAGCGTGTCGGCGCCCGGCGTGTCGCCCGCGGCCCCGTTGGCGCCGGGCAGAAGCCCGAAATCGGCGTAGAAGGCGCCTTCGGTGTGCGAGGGCGAGAACAGCACGATATTGGGGCTCGCAGGGTCGGGCGTCTCGCGATAGCTCGTCAGGGTCAGGTCGTCGATGCGCGCCCCCTTGAGGGCGATCGAGCCGGCAAGATGCCCGTTGCGGATGGCGACACGCGGGGAGGCCTTCAGCGCCTCGCCTCTCGCGAGCTGCGGCGCGGCGCCAGGGACAACGGCTGCAGGCGCCGCGGGCGCGCCCGGCGTTGCCGGTACGGGCGGCGTGCCCTCGGGCGCGGCGACCGTCTTGCCCTCGACCGTCTTGCCGTCCTGCGCCTCGATCGGCGCCGGCTTGGTGATGAATCTCGGCGTCACGAAATACTGCCAGCCGATCAGCACGAGCAAAGACAGGCCGATCGCGGTGAAGAGATTGCGTTTATCGTCCATTCGAAACTCTCATCGGCCGAATGCGGCCCAATCCTATCTGGGAAGCTCTGTCTCGGAAGCTCGAACTTGAAAGCTCTATTTGGGAAGCCGTGTCAGCTTGCGCATCAATGCAGCGACGCTCGCGCCGAGTTGCACCACCAATGCGTCGAAATTCATGACGAGCACGGCATTCGACGGAAAAATGCCGATATCGGCGCCGGCCGCCTTGCCGGCGCTCTCGAAGCGCAAGCGGCCCGAACTTTCGGCCTGGCGCAATCCGGCCCGCAGCCGGCGCTTGATGCGATTGCGCTGCGGCGAGTTGCCGAGCTTCTTGGGAACGATCAGCCCGAATCTCAGCGCGCAAGGCACCTCGTCGCTCGGAGCCCTGGCAATTCCTTGTATCCGGCCGAATTCGGCCTCAACTCTCTTGCCGCGCCTCAGCCCCTGGAACTGGGCCGAACGCGTCAGGCGCCCCAGCGGCTCGCCGCCATACGCCCCTCCGCCATGCAGCACTCCCCCATGAAGCCTTTGGGCCATGGCCTTGCGGGGCGCGACATCGACCTGAAGCGTCAGGCGGAGAGCTTCTTGCGGCCTTGGGCGCGACGGGCCGCAATGACCCTGCGCCCGCCCACGGTCGCCATGCGCGAGCGGAAGCCGTGCCGGCGCTTGCGGACGAGTTTGCTCGGCTGATAGGTGCGTTTCACGGGACTTAACTCCACGAAAATCGGTTATTGAGCGGACCGGCGCGACCGCGAAAGCGGCCAGTCCGACTGGAAAATCGCTGCGCTGACGGAGCGCCGGGCTTATGCAAGAGGCGGGCGCGAAAGTCAACGCTCGGGGCGAATGAGCCCGTATCGCCGCAAACTCGTGCAGCGAATCCGAAATTCGCCTCGTCTTGGAGCAACGCTCGAGGCGGGGCTCGGATTCAAAGTGGCAATAGTCAAGCTATTGTTTTTAAATATGTTTTTTATTTGGAGCTCCGAAATCAGCGCGCTTTGCCGCTGACGAGGCTCGGATATTGGCCCCTGACGAAACTACACCAGGGGGAAATGCCACCTTTCGCTACCATCTCCCCTTGCGCGAAGCGGATGCCGTCAGTCGCGGTCTTCGTGGCCGAGGCCTTCCCGACTTGCGATCTGCAGGTGCTCGCCGCGTCGATGATGTTCGGAGCTTCCGTGAAGCCGCATCTCACCGTCGCGACCGTCAAGTAGCCATGCAGATGCAGGAGGGTGTCGCAATCGGCGGCCCGCGTCGCTGATATCGGTGCGAACGAAAGAGCACCAATCGTCGCTATAAGCATCGACGGTCGCATGCTCGCGCTCCATTCACCCAGTGTCATATGGGTTCTTGCCATGCCGCAGCGACAGGCGGATGGGGGTGCCCGGCAGCCGGAAAGTGTCCCGCAAGCTGTTCACCAGATAGCGCGTATAGGAGGCCGGCAGCTCGTCCAGCTGATTGCCGAAGATCGCGATATGCGGCGGACGGGCTTTCGCCTGGGTGGCGTAGCGCGGCTTGATGCGCCGGCCGGAGACGGCGGGAGGCGGGTGACGCGCCGTGACGCCGGCGAGCCAGCGATTGAGCTTGGCGGTCGGGATGCGCGTGTTCCACACCGCATAGGCATCGAGCACGGCCTGCATCAGGGCATCGATGCCGCGCCCGGCGAGCCCCGAGACCGGCAGCACGGCGACGCCGGTGAGCTGCGCCAGCAGCCGGTCGGCGTCGGCGCGCAGGCGCTGCAGCAGCCCCGGCTGGTCGGAGACGAGATCCCATTTGTTGATGGCGATGACCATGGCGCGCCCTTCGCGCTCGACCAGCGACGCGATGGTCAGGTCCTGCTTCTCGAACGGGATGGTGGCATCGAGGAGCAGAACCACCACCTCGGCGAAACGCACCGCCCGCAATCCGTCCGCGGTCGCGAGCTTCTCGAGCTTGTCCTCGATGCGGGCGCGCTTGCGCAAGCCCGCCGTGTCGAACAGCTTGAAGCGGTGCTCGCGCCATTCCCAGTCGAGGCCGATGGCGTCGCGGGTAATGCCGGGCTCCGGCCCGGTCAGCAGGCGCTCCTCGCCCAGCATGGTGTTGATCAGGGTCGATTTTCCGGCATTCGGACGCCCCACGATGGCGATCCGCAACGGCCGCGACGGGTCGGCAAAGGCGGTCTCGGCCTCGTCCTCCGGCGCTTCGGGAGCTTTCGTTTGGGCATCCTTGGCGGCCGGCTTGGCGGATCTCGCCCGCCGCCGCTTCCTCTCGCCCGGCACCACCTCATCCTCGTCGGTCGCCTCTGCGGCGTCGCCGGGCAGGAATTTGGAGAGCGCCTCATGCAGGTCGCCGAGGCCCATTCCGTGCTCGGCCGACAGCGCGATCGGATCGCCGAGCCCGAGCTCGAAGCCCGCATAAGCTTCCTGCTCCCCGGCCCTGCTCTCCGCCTTGTTGGCGATCAGCACCACGGGCTTGCCCGAGCGCCGCACCAAGCTGGCGACGTCGCGATCGACCGGCAGGATGCCGGCACGCGCATCGACCATCATCAGCACCACGTCGCAGGCTTCGATCGCGGATTTGGTTTGCTGGCGCATGCGTCCGGTCAGCGAGGCCTGGTCCGCCTCCTCGAGGCCGGCCGTGTCGATGACGGTGAAGTTCAGGTCGCCGAGCCTCGCTTCTCCCTCGCGGCGGTCGCGGGTGACGCCGGGGCGGTCATCGACGAGAGCGAGCTTGCGCCCGACCAGCCGGTTGAACAGCGTCGATTTGCCGACATTCGGCCGCCCGATGATGGCGACGCGCGGCGTGCGGGAGGAGGATGGGATCATTTCGGACATGGTCTGCCACCCTGACGCCGGTTCGCGCCTCGACGCAAGGGTGAAGCTCAGCGCCCCGCGCCGGTCGAAAACGCCGCAACCTTGATCTTGGCGCGATCGAGTCGCTCGCGCACCGCCGTGGCGAGCGACACGGCGGAAGGCGTGTCGCCATGGATGCAGATCGTGTGAACGGGGGTCTTCATCACCTTGCCGGTGACACTGGTGACCGCCTGTTCCTCGACCATGCGCTGGACGCGTTTGGCGACCAGGTCCGGGTCGTGCAGCACCGAGCCCGGCTTGCGGCGCGAGACCAGCATGCCGTCATCCTCATAGGCGCGGTCGGCGAACACCTCTTTGATGATCGCCAGCCCGGCCTTCTCGCCGGCGGCGACCAGCTTCGAGAAGGGCAGGACCATGAAGGCAAGCCCCGGATCGACGCCCTTGATGCCGTTGACGATGGCGGCTGCCATCATCTCGTCCTCGCACGCCATGTTGGACAAGGCGCCATGGATCTTCACATAGGTGACGCGATGACCGGCGAGCGCCGCTATGCCCTGCAGGGCCCCGATCTGATAGGCGACCAGGGTCTCGATCTCGCGCGCCGAAAGCCCCAGGATTTGGCGGCGCCCAAAACCCTGGATGTCGTGGAAGCCCGGATGGGCGCCGATCGCCACGCCCTTCTCCTTGGCGAGGCTTGCGGTCTTGAGCATGATCTGCGGATCCCCGCCATGAAAGCCGCAAGCCACATTGGCGCTGGTGATCAGGCTGAGCATCGCGGCATCGTCGCCCATGCTCCAGGGCCCGAAGCTTTCGCCCATGTCACAGTTCAAATCGACCTGCATCTGACGTCTCCTTGCGTCCGGCCCGCGACTGACGCGAAACCTATGTCGATTTGCGCACAGCCGATAGTTGCGTCTCGCCGGCACGCCATCCGCTCTCGCCCGCCGTGAGCCCTTTGACAAGGGGTTCGATGCGATCGCCGATCCGCGCCAGCATCGCGGCGAAGGCGCGCGCCTCCGCCTGCGCCGCCTCGATCGGCACGGCCGCAAAGCGCACCCGGCCGCCGGGCTGGGTCTGGGAGAAACGCGACAGATCGGCCGTGATGATGGTGGCGATCTTGGGATAGCCGCCGGTCGTGCCGCGATCGGCGAGCAGGGCCAGCGGCTGGCCGCTGCCGGGAACCTGGATGCTGCCCGCCACATTGCCGTCCGACACGATGTTGAAGCCATTGCCATGGGCGAGCCTCGGACCTTCCAGGCGATAGCCCATGCGGTCGGATTTCGCCGAGATGCGCCATTCCGTGGCAAGGAAGAGAGCGACCGCCTCTGGCGTCATGGCGTCGTCCTGCGGGCCGAGCACCACCCGGATCGGCCCGTTCGTGGCAGGGGTGAGCTTGCAGCGTCGCTCGAGGTCGTCCCGCTGCGCCGTGCCGACCTCGAGCTTGTCGCCGGCCCGCAGAGGGCGCGGATAGGGGCTGCCGAGCCCGGCACGCGCCGAAACCGACAAGCTGCCATAGACCGGCTCCCCGGCAATGCCGCCCTCGACACCGAGATAGCTGAACATCCCTGAGCGGGCCGGGCTCACCACCAAAGTGGCGCCCTCCGCAAGGAAGATCGTCTCGTTCAGCCAGGCGCTGCGTCCATTGATGCGCGCCACCCGATCGGCGCCGGCAAGCGAGAGGCGCACGCCACCAGTGTGTGCCGTGAAGCTTGCGGCCAAAGGACCGATCTCGATCGCAGCCGCGTCGCCGTTCTGGCCCACAAGCGCGTTGGCGACGGCGAGCGCCACGCGGTCCATGGCGCCGCTGGTGGTCAGCCCATAGCGCTGCGCCCCTTTGCGCCCGATATCCTGCACCGAAGTCGCAGGTCCTGCGCTGTCGACGATAATGAGGCTCACGCGTCGACGATCCTGGCGACCGGGTCGCCGGCCTCGGCGGCGCGATCAAGCGCCTCCCATTCCCGCGGTGGCACCGGAAAGAAGGTGACGTAGTCGCCCGGCTCCATCAGGAAGATCGGGTCGCGCCGCGGATGATAAGTGCGCACCGGCGTGCGTCCGAGGAGGTTCCAGCCGCTCGGCGCCGCAAGGCATTGGATGCCGGTCTGCACCCCGCCGATGCCGATCGTGCCGGCCGGCGTCTCGAGGCGCGGATCTTCGCGGCGCGGCGTCGCCAGCACCGGATCGAGGCCGCCGAGATAGGTGTAACCCGGCAGGAAGCCAAGCATATAGACGCGGTAATCACCGCCCGAATGGCGGGCCACGACCTCGTCGGGGGTGAGCCCGGCCGTTTCGGCCACCGCCTCGAGGTCGATGCCGAACTCCCCGCCATAGACGACCGGCACGCGCCAGCGCCGTCCCTTTCGTGCCGGCTCGCCCTCGCGCACGGCGAGCGACATCAGCTCCGCGCCGAGCTCCGCATAGCCGATCAGGGTCGGATCGTAATGCACGAGCAGCGAGCGATAGGTCGGCACGGTCTCGGTGACGCCGGTGATCGGCTCGCGCGCCAAATGCGCATCGAGCATCAGCACCCGCTCGTTGAGCTGCGGGTCGATGCGGTCGCCGAATTCGACGACGAGCGCCGAATCGCCGGAGAGAAGGAGACGTGGATAAGGGCTGGTCATGAGGCGGGCGTGGTTGCTGCGCCTTGTCTCAACCACGATGCGAGGCGTTCGTCCAATCGCTTCTCACGATCTTTGCCGATAAGTGCGCCTGATCGTCGGGGTTTTGGACGTGCGCTTCCCTTCTCCCGCCTCTTCGGACGGGAGAAGGTGGACCAGCCGCCTCTGCTGATCCTCCTGCGCGATGGCGACGCCGATATCGGCGAGCTGCTCGGCCGCGAAGCCGTCCGGCGTCATCGGCCAGCTCGCCGTGAAGCCGAGATCGGGGATCACTGCATCAGCCTCGACGATGCGCAGCCGGCCGGCCTTGAGCTCATCGGCCACGATCGCCGGGGGGATGACGGCGATGCCGATGCCGTCGACCGCCATGCGCACCACGGGCGCGAGCGAGGCGCTGGCATGCAGGCGGATCGGCGGCAGATGCGGCTGCGAGAACATGCCGTTCACCGCCACATAGGGCTGGGTGCCGCGCGAGAACGTGATGATCGGATGGCGGGCGAGCGCTCCGAGCGATACCGGGCCTTGCGGCAGGTCGAGCTTCGGGCTCGCCAGGAAGGCGAGCGGAAAGCGGCAGAGCGCCCGGTTGCGGATGGTCGGCGAGGAGAGCGGCCCCAGCAGGAAGGCGAGGTCGATTTCCTGCGCCACCAGGCGGTTGCGCAGATTGGGCGAGATGTCGACATCGATCTCGAGCGCCAGGCGCGGATGGGTGGCGTGCACACGCTCGATGAAGCGCGGCAGCCAGGTGTGCACGATGGTCTCCGACACTCCGAGCCGCAACACACCGCGCACCGCATTGCGGTCGGCGAGCGCAGCGCGCATCTCGCTGCGCAGCTTCAAAAGCCGCTCCGCATAGGAGAGCAGCTCGCGCCCCTTCTCGGTCGGGTGCGCCGAGCGGCTCTGCCGCTCGATCAGCTTGAGGCCGAGATCCAATTCGAGCTTGGCGATGCGTTGCGAGACGGCGGGCTGCGTGGTGTTGAGCTTGGCGGCGGCACCGCGGAAGCTGCCGAGCGTCGCCACCCAGACGAAGGTTTCGAGGCTGCGGAAATCGGTCATGGATCCATTCTGGGCCCGTCTGAGCTTGCTCGTGGCACGTCACATGCGATAAGCACGCCTTATCAGATTGCATCCGAAAACACGATTGGACTTCATCGCCCAAATTGAGGTGATCTGCCTCCAGATGATCTGCTTCGAGACATGAAAGTAGAGGTCTGCATGTCGGGTATCGCGTCCTCGGCTGCGCCGAAATTCGATCTGAAGAGCCCGCAAGACACGCGGCTCGCCGCTCGCACTGGCGCGCTCGACGGACCGACTTCCGGCCTCGCTCCGGGCTTCGTGCAAGGCAATCTCGCCATCCTTCCGGCTGAGCTCGCGGGCGATTTCCTGCGCTTCTGCCAACGCAACCCCAAGCCCTGCCCGGTGATCGGTGTGTCCGAGGTCGGCGACCCGAAACTGCCTCTCCTCGGCCAGGACCTCGATATCCGCACCGACATTCCCCGTTACCGCGTCTGGAAGGACGGCGTGATGGTGGAGGAGCCGCAGGACATCCTGTCCTGGTGGCGCAATGATCTCGTCGCCTTCGTGATCGGCTGCTCGCATTCCTTCGAGGAGGCGCTGATCGAGGATGGGCTGTCCATCCGCCATATCGAGCGCGGCAGCACCGTCCCGATGTTCCGCACCAGCATCGCCTGCGCGCCGGCCGGTCCTTTCAAGGGGCCGATGGTCGTCTCGATGCGGCCTTTCCGCCCCGCCGACGCCATCCGCGCCGTCCAGATCACCACGCGCTTTCCCTCCGTGCATGGGGCACCGGTACATATCGGCCTGCCGGAGCTGATCGGCATCCAGGACGTGGCGCGCCCGGATTTCGGCGAGGCGGTTCCGGTCGCCCCCGACGAGCTGCCGGTCTTCTGGGCTTGCGGCGTGACACCACAGGCGGTGATCGCGGCCGCCAAGCCTGCTTTTGCTATCACCCATGCGCCGGGCCGCATGATCGTCACCGATATCCGCAACAGCAAGCTTGCGGCTCTCTAAGCAAAGATGCGCCTCAGCGCCCGGTGTTGCGCAATGCCGCTCGCTGGCCGAAAGATTGCATTGCGGGACAAGCAAGAAGAGGGAACGATAATGAATCGCAGGGAAATCGTATTGGGCGGCGCCTCGGCTGCCGCCATTCTCGGTGCGACGGGGGTGCGGGCCCAGCAGGCTGCGGACGTCGTGATCGGCGCGGTCTACCAGATGTCGGGCGCCAGCGCCCAGGTCGGCGTCGACGCCCAGCACGCCTTCAACACGGCGCTCGACGTCATCAACAAGAGCTATGATCTCGACCTGCCGCTCGCCAAGGGCGAGGGCTTGCCCGGTCTCGGCGGCGCCAAGGTCAAGCTCATCATCGCGGACCACCAGGGCGACCCGCAGAAGGGCCGCGCCGAGGCGGAGCGCCTCATCACGCAGGAGAAGGTCTCCTGCCTGATCGGCTCCTATCAGAGCGCCGTCGCGGTCACCATCAGCCAGACGGCGGAGCGTTATCAGGTCCCCTTCCTGTCGGCCGACAACTCCTCGCCCAGCCTGCACCGGCAGGGGCTGAAATTCTATTTCCGGGCCGCCGCCCATGACGAGATGTTCTCCAAGGCGATGTTCGATTTCTTCGACGACCTGAAGAAAAAGGGCCGCAAGATCGAGACACTCGCCCTGTTCCATGAGGACACGATCTTCGGCACCGATTCATCCAATGCGCAGCAGAAGCTTGCCGGTGAGCGCGGCTACAAGATCGTCGCCAACATCAAATACCGCGCCAATTCGCCCTCGTTGACGGCCGAAGTGCAGCAGCTCAAGGCGGCCGATGCCGATGTGCTCATGCCCTCGAGCTACACGACGGACGCTATCCTCCTGGTGAAGACCATGGGCGAGCTCGGCTACAAGCCGAAGGCCATCATGGCGCAAGATGCCGGCTTCTCCGAGAAGGCGCTTTACGATGCGGTCGGCGACAAGGTCGAGGGCGTGATCAGCCGGGCGAGCTTCTCGCTCGATCTCGCGGCCAAGCGGCCCTCGGTCGGCAAGGTCAACGAGATGTACAAGGCGCGCTCCGGCAAGGACCTCAACGACCTGACGTCGCGCGAGTTCATGGGATTGCTGCTGCTCGCCGACGGCATCGACCGGGCAAAATCGACCGATGGCGAGAAGATCCGTGCGGCGCTCGCCGCGACCGATCTGCCGGGGGAACGCACCATCATGCCGTGGAAGCGGGTGAAGTTCGGGCCGGACGGGCAGAATCTCGACGCCGATCCCGTGCTGCTGCAATGGACCGGCGGCAAGTTCGTCACCATCTTCCCAGAGCAGGCCGCGATCGCCCAGGCCAAATGGCCCATGAATGGCTGAAGCAAGAATGGCTGAAGCAAGAATGGCTGAGGCGCGGATGCGCGCCGCAGGGCGCTTCGCATGACGCTCCAGACCCTCGTCCAGATCCTGGCGAGCGGGCTGCTGATGGGGCTGATCTACGCCCTCATCGCGGCCGGGCTGTCGCTGATCTTCGGGTTGATGGACGTGGTGAACTTCGCGCATGGCGAGTTCCTGATGCTCGCCATGTACACGACCTTCGGCATCGTGCTCGCGACCGCGCTCGATCCGGTGCTGGCGGCGCCCCTCGTGGTCGGCGTCATGTTCATGCTCGGTGCCGTCGCCTATCTGCTGATCATCCGCCATGCGATGCGGGCCAAGGCCAATATCGGCATGGTGCAGGTCTTCGCGACCTTCGGCCTCGGCATCACCATCCGCGGCCTCGCCCAGCGTTTTTTCACGCCCGACTATCGCAGCATCCAGACGAGCTGGCTCTCCGGGCACACGCTCGATCTCGGCGGCGTGTTCCTGCCGCTGCCGCAGCTCGTCGGCGGGCTCATCTCCTGCCTCACCTTCGGGGTGTTGTTCCTCATCATCCGCCGCACCGATTTCGGCCGGGCGCTCGAGGCGACGCGTGAGGACGCGGGCGCGGTCGCCCTCGTCGGCATCGATCGTAACCGGGTCTTCGCGCTCGGCTGGGGTCTCGGCGCGGCGCTGGTCGGCATCGCCGGCTCGGTGATGGCGATCTTCTACTACATCCATCCGGATGTCGGCGGACCGTTCGCCCTGATCGCCTATGTGACGGTGGCGCTCGGCGGCTTCGGCTCGATCTTCGGGGCGCTGGCCGCGGGCCTGCTGGTCGGCCTGGTCGAGGCGGCGTCGGCGACCATTCTCGCCCCCTCGATGAAGGCGATCGGCATCTACGTGGTCTATCTCGCGGTGGTGTTCGTGCGCCCGCGCGGCCTGTTCGGGAATCTCTGAGATGGTCGCGGATGCCTTCGCCCGGAAGCGGCGCGCCCAGCTCGGCATTGCGGCCGGTGTTGCCGTCGCCGTCGCGCTGCTGCCGCTCGGCCTCCATGACGTCTATCTGCAGAACGTGCTCATCCTCACCTTGATGTATGCGGCGCTGTCGCAGAGCTGGAACATATTGGGCGGCTATTGCGGGCAGATCTCGCTCGGCCATGCGATCTATTTCGGCATCGGCGCCTATGCGTCGACGCTGCTCTACACCCATACGGGCCTCACGCCGTGGATCGGCATGCTGGTCGGCGGGGCGCTGGCGGCGGTCATCGCCCTCATCCTCGGCTACCCGTTCTTCCGCCTGCGCGGCCATTATTTCACCATCGCCACGATCGTGGTGGCCGAAACCGGCCTGATCGCCATGATCAACTGGGACTATGCCGGCGGCGCCCAAGGCATCCAGATCCCTTATGGCCCCGATAGCTGGCTGCATCTGCAATTCGCCCGCGACAAGCTGCCCTATATCTATTTCGCGCTCTGCTTTGCCTGCATCACTTGGTTCGTCACCTGGCTGATCGAGGATTCGAAATGGGGCTATTGGTGGCGCGCCGTGAAGGACAATGCGGAGGCGGCCGAGAGCCTCGGCGTCGTCGTCTTCCGCTCCAAGATGGCGGCGGCCGCGCTCTCCGCTTTCTTCACTGCGGTCGGCGGCAGCTTCTATGCGGCCTTCGTGTCCTATATCGATCCAGACAGCGTGATGGGCTTCCAATTCTCGCTGCTGATCGCGCTGCCGGCGGTGCTCGGCGGCATCGGCACCTTATGGGGCCCGGCGCTCGGCGCGGCGGTGCTGATCCCCATGACCGAGCTGACCCGCAGCTATTTCGGCGGCTCCGGCACCGGGCTCGACCTGATCATCTATGGCGTGCTCATCATGGTGATCTCGCTTGCCCGGCCGGCCGGCCTCGCGAGCGTGTTCACCGGGCGGCGCCAGGCGGTCGCGGCCCCGATGAGCTCGCCCTCATGAGCGCGCCCTTGCTCGAAGTGCGCAATGTGACGCGCCGCTTCGGCGGCCTCGTCGCCAATAGCGACGTGTCGATGACGGTGACGAAGGGCGAGATCCTCGGCCTGATCGGGCCGAACGGCGCCGGCAAGTCGACTCTCTTCAACATGATCGCCGGCCTCTATCCGCCGACCGAAGGACGGATACTCTTCGAAGGCGAAGACATCACCGAGATGAGCGCGCCGCTTCGCTGTGCGCTCGGCATCGCCCGCACCTTCCAGGTGGTGCGTAGCTTCGATTCGATGTCGGTCGTCGAGAACGTCATCGTCGGCAGCCTGGTGCGGGCCAAAGGTGCGACGGAGGCGCGCCGTAAGGCGCGGCGCGTGCTCGATCAGACCGGCCTCACCCGGCGCGCCGAAGCGCCGGCCTCCGAGCTCACTCCGCCCGAGAAGCGCCGGCTCGAGATCGCGCGTGCGCTCGCGACCGAGCCCAAACTGTTGCTGCTCGACGAGGCGCTGACCGGGCTGACGCCTTCCGAGGCCCGCGACGGCGTCGAGCTGGTGCGGCAGATCCGCGAAGCCGGCGTCACCATCGTCATGGTCGAGCATGTGATGGAGGTGGTCATGCCGCTCGTCGATCGCGCCGTCGTCCTCAATCTCGGCAAGGTCCTGGCGCAAGGCCTGCCTAAGGACGTGGTGCGCGACGAGGCCGTCATCGGCGCCTATCTCGGGGACCGCCACCGTGCTGCTTGAGGTCAAATCGCTGACCACCACCTATCAGGGCCTCGTCGCCCTGTCGGACGCCTCGATCGACGTCGCGTTGGGCGAGATCGTGGTGGTGGCCGGCGCCAATGGGGCCGGCAAATCGACCCTGCTGAAGACGATCGCCGGCATGGAGCGGGCCCGCTCAGGGACCGTGACCTTCGAGGGCACGCGCATTGAGGGGTTGGCGGCGCATCTGGTCACGGCGCGCGGCATCGCCTTCGTGCCCGAGAACCGGCGCCTGTTCCCGCGTCTTTCGGTTGCCGATAATCTGCGGCTCGGCAGCTACATGTTCCGCGGCAAGCCCGATCGCGAGGCGCCGATCGAACGCGTCTTCACGCTGTTCCCGCGCCTGAAAGAGCGCCTCGAACAGCGCGCCGAGACGCTGTCTGGTGGCGAGCAGCAGATGCTGGCGATCGGCCGCGCCTTGATGACGCGTCCCAAGCTCCTCATGCTCGACGAGCCCTCGCAAGGCATCATGCCGAAGCTGGTCGACGAGATCTTCCAGGCGATCCTGGCGACGCGCGCCGCCGGCGTCACCGTGCTGTTGGTCGAGCAGCGCATTTCGGAGAGCCTCGAAATCGCCGATCGCGCCTTCATCCTGCAGACCGGTCGGGTGATCCTCTCCGGACCATCGAGCGAGCTTCGCGACAATGCCGAGGTGCGCAAGGCCTATCTCGGCATGTGACGGGCGATCAGGCCGCGATCAAGGTCGTCGGCGCGGCCGCTTTGACGCTCTCGTCCACATGGCTCTCGAAGCGCTTGAAGTTCTCGCGGAACATGCCGATCAGCCGGCGCGCCGTCTTGTCGAATTCCGCCTTGTTGGCCCAGGTCTTGACCGGATAGAGGATATGCGGCTCGACGCCCGGCACCGAGGAGGGCACCGCGAAGCCGAAATACGGGTCGCGGCGGAAATCGGCGCGTGCCAGCGAGCCGTCCAGCACGGCCGAGAGCAGGCGCCGCGTGACGCGGATCGGCATGCGCCGCCCCTCGCCGTATTTGCCGCCGGTCCAGCCGGTGTTGACCAGCCAGCAATCCACATGGTGCTTGGCGATCAGGTCGCGCAGCAGATTGCCGTAGACCGAAGGATGGCGCGGCATGAAGGGGGCGCCGAAGCAGGTCGAGAATGTCGCCTCCGGGTCCTTCACGCCTTTCTCGGTGCCGGCGACCTTGGCGGTGTAGCCCGAGAGGAAATGGTACATCGCCTCGGCCGGGGTCAGCTTGGCGATCGGCGGCAGGACGCCGAAGGCGTCGCAAGTGAGCATCACCACATTCTTCGGGGTGCCGGCCCGCCCGGTCGCACTGGCATTGGCGATGAAGTCGAGCGGGTAGGCGGCGCGGGTGTTCTCGGTCTTCGAGCCGTCGTCGAAATCGGGGATGCGGGTCATGGGGTCGATGATCACGTTCTCGAGCACCGTGCCGAAACGCTCCGTGGTGGCGTAGATCTCGGGCTCGGCCTCGCGCGACAGGCGGATGGTCTTGGCGTAGCAGCCGCCCTCGAAATTGAAGACCCCGGCCGGCGACCAGCCATGCTCGTCATCGCCGAGCAGAGTGCGTGACGGGTCGGCCGACAATGTGGTCTTGCCGGTGCCGGAGAGGCCGAAGAAGATCGCCACATCGCCCGTCGGGCCGGAATTCGCCGAGCAATGCATGGGCATGACGCCCTTTGCCGGCAACACATAGTTCAGATAAGTGAACACCGATTTCTTCATCTCGCCCGCATAGCTCGAGCCGCCGATCAGAACGATCTTGCGGGTGAAATCGCAGGCGATGATGGTCTCGGTGCGAGCCCCGTGACGCTCCTTGTCGGCCTTGAAGGAGGGCAGGTCGATGATGGTAAGGTCGGGCGCGAAATTCGCGAGCTCCCCCGCATCGGGGCGGATCAGCAGATTGCGTATGAACAGGGAATGCCAGGCATATTCGGTGTAGACGCGCGCCCGTACGCGATGGGCGGGCTCGGCCCCACCATAGAGGTCCTGGGCGAACAGCTCCTTGCCCTGCGCATGGGCGATGAAATCGGCGAGCAGCGTCTCGAACTGGGCCGGCGTGATCGCCCCGTTATTGGCCCACCAGATCTGATCCTCGGTCGCGGCGTCCTTGACGATGAACTTGTCCTTGGGGGAGCGGCCCGTATGGATGCCGGTATCGGCGACCAGCGCCCCGCCGCGCGCCATCTGGGCTTCGCCGCGCTTCAGCGCCTCCTCGACCAGCATCGGCGCTTCGAAATTCGCATAGATGCGTTTGAGCTTCTTGAATTCGAAGGCCGCGGCTCCTGGCGCGGCGTTCAGCGTCCCGATGACGTCCATGCAGCATTCCTTCCCTTGAGCATCATTCCGAAGAGCCGTTTTCCGCCCTTCGGATAAAATGATGCGATATCAAAGACTACCCGCAAAGATGTGTGCGGTCATTCACGCATCTTCGCCGAGACCATGACCTTCGAAAGGCCGCGAGGCTAGGCCGCCTCGCCCGTCCTCGCTGCTCATAGACGCTAGAAGGCGCAAAGAAAAGTCGCGCGCCCAGCGACATCAAGCTATCACGAGGCTTGCCCGCAGAGGTTCGCCTCATACATGACGGCGGCGACCATTTTCGCGGTTGCGCTCGAGGGAAGGGACACACATGACGCAGGCGACGACACCCGCAACGGCTTCCGGGACGCATAAACCGGGGCGCGGGCGCATCTATGACAACATCACCGCCACCATCGGCGATACCCCGCTGGTGCGGCTCGCCCGCCTCGCAGCCGAGAAGGGCATCAAGGCCAACCTCCTCGCCAAGCTCGAATTCTTCAATCCGATCGCCAGCGTCAAGGACCGCATCGGGGTCAGCATGATCGACGCGCTCGAGCGCGACGGCAAGATCAAGCCCGGCTCGACCTTGATCGAGCCCACTTCGGGCAATACTGGCATCGCGCTCGCCTTCGTGGCCGCTGCGCGCGGCTATCGCCTCATCCTGACCATGCCCGAGACCATGTCGGTCGAGCGGCGCAAGATGCTGGCGCTGCTCGGCGCCGAGCTGGTGCTGACGCCGGGTCCGCTCGGCATGAAGGGCGCCGTCGACAAGGCCGAGGAGTTGACCAAGGAGATCCCTGGCTCGGTCATTCCGGGCCAGTTCGACAACCCGGCCAATCCCGAGATCCACCGCCGCACCACGGCCGAGGAGATCTGGAACGACACCAATGGCGAGATCGACGTCTTCGTCGCCGGCATCGGCACGGGCGGCACCGTCACGGGCGTCGGCCAGGTGCTGAAGCCGCGCCGGCCTTCGCTCAAGATCGTCGCCGTCGAGCCAGAGGATTCTCCGCTTCTGTCGGGCGGCAAGCCCGGCCCGCATAAGATCCAGGGCATCGGGGCGAATTTCATCCCCGCCATCCTCGATCGCTCGGTGATCGACGAGGTGGTCACGGTCGGCAACCAGATATCCTTCGACACGGCCCGTCATCTGGCGAAGCTCGAGGGTATTCCTTGCGGCATCTCCTCTGGCGCCGCGGTGGCCGCCGCCCTCAAGGTCGCGGCCCGGCCCGGGATGGAGGGCAAGAACATCGTCGTCATCCTCCCCTCCTTCGCCGAGCGCTATCTGTCGACGGCGCTGTTCGAGGGGTTGTGAGGCGGGGCAGCCGCTGGGCGCGCATCCTTCTCCCGCGAAAGAGCGGGAGAAGGTGAACGCGCGCGCCTCAATCGCCTCGAAACAGCGCGATCACGTCCTGAGGGATATTCTGCGACTTGATCTTCGTCGGGTCGTCGGGGTGGCGGCCGACCCAGACGCGCGTCTCGCGCGCCTCGACCGCCAGCGTGCCGGCATTGAACAGCTTATGCTCCACATCGAAGCTCGAGCGCTTGAAGCTCACGATCGAGGATTCGATGCTGACCGTGTCGCCGAATTTCGACGGCGAAATGAACTTCGCATGCGATTCGACGAGCGGGATGCCGACGATGCCATAGGCTTTCAGCAGTTGCGGCTTGGGCAAGCCGACATGAGCGAAGAGCCCGGCCGTGCAGAAGTCGAACCATTCGAAGAAGCGTGGATTGAAGACGATCCCGGCCGGATCGCAATGGCCCCATTCGACCAGGATTTGCCGCTTGCTGATGACTGCCAATTCCCGTCTCCGCCCTTTGATCGCGCCTTTCGCCCTTGGCAGAGCGCCATAGACGCGAGGGGCGTGTGAGGCAAGATTTCTGCAGCCGCAGCGGGCATTTTGTCATGAAATTTGCGCCGACCGCCCAACCGGAGCAGCCTGATCGGCAAAATCCCGCAGATTTTGGGCAGGATCGCGCTTGCGCCGGAATAGCTGCCGTCAATTCTGCTTTGCGCCCGCGGGCTCGCCGGCTTGCGGGTTCTCGATGAGGATCGCGATCCCTTGCCCACCGCCGATGCAGGCCGAGGCGATGCCGTAACGCAAGCCCGTGCGCCGCAGCTCGCGCGCCAGCGTCAAGGTCAGGCGGATTCCCGTGGCGCCGAGCGGGTGGCCGATGGCGATCGCCCCGCCATTGACGTTGAGCTTCTCCTCATCGAGGCCGAGCTCGCGCGAGCAGGCCATAACCTGCGCCCCGAAAGCTTCGTTGATCTCGATGCGGTCGATGGCGTCGAGCGAGATGCCAGTGCGGGCAAGGACCGCCTTGATGGCCGGCACCGGGCCGATGCCCATGATCTCGGGCGGCACGCCGACCGAGGCGCCGGCGAGAATGCGCGCCAGCGGCGCCTTGCCCTTGCGTTTCAGGTAATCGGCGGAGGCGACCAGCACTGCCGCGGCGCCATCGACGATCGCCGAGGAGTTGCCGCCCGTCTGCACCCCGCCGAAGGCCGGGCGGATCTTCGCCAGGGCTTCGGTCGTCGAAGGGCGCACATGTGTGTCAGCGCCGATGGCTTCGACCTTGCCGTTGAGCCGGATGACGCGCGGTTTCAGCCCCTCCGGCGCGAAGCTCTCATGCGTCACCTCGGCGATCTCGTCCTTCAGGAAGCCGCTCTGCTGCGCGGCGACAGCGCGGGTGAAGCTGCGGGCCGCGAAAGCGTCGACCTCCTCGCGCGTAATTTGATGGCGGCGCGCCAGGTTCTCGGCGGTGTCGCCCATGCTGCAGCCGCAGGCGGGGTCGAGCAGGGCCTCCCAGAGAAAATCCTTGAACTCCACCTGGCCCATGCGGAAGCCGCCGCGATGCGTATAGGCCGCAACGGGATTGCGGCTCATCGATTCGGTGCCGACACACAAAGCGAGCTCGGCCCGTCCGAGCGAGACCGTGTCCGAGGCCTGCATGATGACCTCGATGCCGGTGCCGCAGACGCGCTGCACCAGATGCGCCGGTACATCCTCGGGCACGCCGGCATAGAGCCCGATATGGCGCGGCAGCATATAGGCGTCGAAGCTCGCTTGCGCCATGTTGCCGGCGACCACCGTGCCGACATCTCCGGCCGGCAGGCCCGATCGCCCCAAGGCTTCGCGCGCCGCCTTGATGCCGAGATCGATGGGCGAGGCGAGCGCCAAGGCGCCGTTATAATCGGCAAAGGGCGTGCGTATGCCGGCCGCGAGCCAGGCATCTTCGAAGGTGGAGACAAGACCGTGCTTGCTGTCAGGCATGGGGTCCCTCGGAAAACGCGTGGCTCGCCGCGATGACCGATGCGGGTCGCGGCGCCACGTACAGGGCCTCGACCAGCGCAGCGCGCCGCGAAAGCACGGCGCGCTGGTTGATCGAACCCTTATCGGTGATCTCATTGGCGTCGATCGAAGGTGGCTCCTCGAGCAGGATCAGCCGCACGACCCGGGTCGAGGAGCCTTTGGCGCCGCGCGCGAATTCGCCGAGAAGCTCGGCAAGCTTGGTGCGCGTCGTCTCGTGCCGCAGCACCGCCTCGGCAGGATCCGAGGGCGCAAGCTCGGCGCATAGGGCGCGGCAGGCCTCGATATCGGGAAACACCAGGGCGCAGACCTCGTCGCGGTCATGCCCGGCGATGACGACATCCTTGGCATAGGGCGCGAAGGCGGAGAGGAAGGCCTGGCGCAACGGGCCGACCGAGACCCAGGTGCCGGTGGCGAGCTTGAAATTCTCGGACAGCCGGCCGTCGAAGCGGAAGCCTTTCATCTCGTCATGCTCGTCGAGGAAACACAGCGCGTCGCCGAAGCAATAATAGCCCTCCTCGTCGAAGGCCTTGCGGGTGATCGCCTCCTCGCGCCAATAGCCGGGCGTGATGCTCGGCCCGCGCACCCGCCCTTCGAGCTTGTCTCCGACCGGAGCGAGCTTCACGTCCACGCCGGGCAGCGGCACGCCCACGGCGCCCGACTGGCTCGCGGCCAGTGTCGTGAATAGCGCCGAAGGCGCCGTCTCGGTCGAGCCAAGCCCGGTGATCATGGCGATGCGTTCGCCGCAAGTCTCGAGCGCCAGCTCCTCGAGATCGTCCCAGACATGCTGGGAGAGGCCGGCCCCCGCATAGAACATCAATTTGAGCCGGCTGAAGAACAATTCGCGTAAAGGTCGCTCCTTGCGGAAATAGGGCACCAGCGCCTCGAAGCCGCGCGGCACGTTGAAATAGACGGTCGGGGCGATCTCGCGCAGATTGCGCACCGTGCGCTCGATGGCGCCAGGCATTGGCTTGCCCTCGTCGATATAGAGCGAGCCGCCATTATAGACGGTGAGGCCGACATTGTGGTTGCCCCCGAATGTGTGGTTCCAGGGCAGCCAGTCGACCAGCACCGGCGGCTCCTCGCGCAGGAAGGCGAGATGGGCCGCGATCATCTCCTGGTTCGCGCACAGCATGCGTTGCGTGTTGATCACGCCCTTGGGGGCACCGGTCGAGCCGGAAGTGAAGAGGAATTTGGCGATGCTGTCGGGAGTGGTGCGTCGATGCGCGGTATCGACTGCTTGCGTCGCCGGCGTTGCCGCGAGCTCGGCGAAGCCCGTGGCCCCGCGCTGCGGCTCGCCTTCGGTCACCAGGATCTCGGCATCCGGCGGGATTGCGGCCGCGATCGCCGCGCCGAAACGCTGCCCATCCGCCGCGAAGACGAGGCCGGGTGTCAAGGTCTGCATGATCTGGCGCAGCTTGCCGAAATCCGACGACATCAGCGAGTAGGCGGCCGAGATCGGCGCATAGGGAATGCCGACATGCATGGCCGCAAGGCCGAGCAAGGCATGGTCGATACCGTTATCGGACAGGATGGCGATCGGGCGCTCCGGCGACAGGTCGCGCGCGAGGAGTGCGGTGCCGATGCGGCGCACGAAGGCGAGCGCCTCGCCATAGGTGATGCGCCGCCAGTCACCGTCCCGCACGCGCTCTGCAAGGAAGATCCGATCGGGCGCGAGGTTCGCCCAATGCGCGAGGCGTTCGGTGAGACGTTTCGGATAAGGGCCGAGCGGCACGGGTGAGCGCGCATAGATGGTGCCGTCCTGCCTCTTGTCGAGGATCATGCCCGCTTCGCCGAGCCGAACCGGCCGCATCGGTCTTGTCATCTGTCCTCCCGGCCTCGCTTCCAAATGCGCTGGTATGATCTTGTCGTTGGTGCTCGGTGCATTGTGCCGGGCAAGGCGCCGAAAGATCAATCGTCATTGCGTTTGCCTGCGTCAGGGTGGCGGCGTCCTGGGACCGCGACCGTCCCGGTCGCCCTTCCTGCCGGCGGCGCGCCCCACCATCGCAAGGGCGGGCGAGACGCCCGCGGTCCCAGGGGTTCTGCACTTCAGCGCACCGCCCCTCCTCAGAACCCTTGCGCCCATGGGGTAGTTCCGGCCACAATCCCTCGATCGTTGAGGGAGAGGCCCCATGAAGAAAATATTCGCAGTTGCGCTGGCTGTCACGGCGATGCTCGCCGCGACAGCGGCGCAGGCGCAAAAGAAGACGCTCGTCATCGGCATGGGATCGGCGGATGCCGGCAAGCTCGATCCGCATATCGCCTCGACGACGCCCGATAAGGGCCTGCTGCAATACATGTTCAACGGGCTGGTGCGCATCAAGCCCGGCCAGATCAGCCCCGATACCATCGAACCTGATCTCGCCGAGAGCTGGAGCCCCAATCCCACCAGCACCGAATGGACCTTCAAGATCCGCCACGGCGTGCAATGCCATGCCGGCTATGGCGAATTCACCGCCGACGACGCAGCCTTCTCGATCAAGCGTGCCGCCAACAAGGCGACCTCCTCCTATTCGAATGATTTCTCCGGCGTCGACAAGGTGGAGGCGCTCGATCCCTACACGCTGAAGATCACGCTGAAGAACCCGGTCGCAGGCTTCCTCGGCTATGTCGCCAACATCAATGGCGGCAACATGGTGTGCAAGAAGGCGGCCGAAGAGATGGGCGAGGGCTTCTCCAAGAAGCCGATCGGCACCGGCCCATTCATGTTCGCCGAATATCAGCCGCAGCAATTCGTGCGTCTCGTCGCCAACAAGCAATATTTCCGCGGCGCCCCGATGCTCGACGAGATCCTTTATCGGTACATCCCATCCGATTCGAGCCGTGATCTCGCCTTCCAATCGGGCGAGCTCGACATGATCTACGGCAAGCAGGACCAGTCCTGGGTCGATCGCACCAAGCAGTTGCCTGGCGTCAAGGTGCTCGCCATGGAGCCCGGCGAGCTGTCGACACTGTACCTCAACGGCACCGTCAAGCCGCTCGACGATATCCGGGTGCGCCAGGCCATCGCCTATGCGATCGACCGCAAATCGATCGTCGCCTTCAAGGGGGCAGGCTCCTCGCGCGAGGCGGTCTCGGTCGTGCCTTCGAGCTATCTCGGCACCGACGAGAAGGCACAGCTCTTCCCCTATGATCCGGCCAAGGCCAAGCAGCTTTTGACCGAAGCCGGCTATCCGAACGGCGTCAGCGTGAAATCGATCCACACCACGCTGACCGGCATGCAGACCTTCCTGCAGGCCGTGCAGGCGCAGCTGAAGAAATCGAGCATCGCCCTCGACATCGAGGAGGTCGAGCACGCCACCTATCACGCCCAGATCCGCAAGGACCTGTCGCCGATCGTGCATTACCAGGCGGCGCGCTTCCCGATCGCCGATGTCTATCTGACGCAGTTCTACGATTCGGCCTCGATCGTCGGCACCCCGACCGCGGTCACCAATTTCTCCCATTGCAACGCGGCCGATGCCGAGATCCGCGCCGCGCGGGTGGAGACGGACCCGGCAAAGCAGAAGGAATTGTGGAGGACCGCACAGGAGAAGATCATCAAGGCGGTGTGCGGCATCCCGGTCTATGAGCAGCTGCAGCTCTGGGCCTGGAAGGAGACGCTCGATCTCGGCTACGACTTGAAGGGCTCGCTCAACCTCGCTCCGCCGGTGACGGAAAAGACGCATTTCACCAAGTGAGCGCGACAAACCAAGGCACAGCACGCGCGCGCTTCCCTTCTCCCTTAAACGGGAGAAGGTAAGGGTGTTCCTATGACCGCCTTCCTCATCCGCCGCATCGGTTTTGCCATCGTCACCTTGTTCAGCGTGCTGACGCTCGTCTTCGTCATCGTGCGCATCGTGCCGGGCGATCCGGCCCAGGTGATCCTCGGCGACCAGGCGAGCCGCGAGGCGATCGAGGCGATGCATGAGCGGCTCGGCCTCAACAAGCCGATCATCGTGCAATATGGCGAGTTCCTCGGCGGCGCCCTCAAGGGCGATTGGGGCGTGTCGATGGTGAGCGGGCGCCCGGTCATGTCGGAGGTGCTCAACGTCCTGCCCTGGACCATCGAGCTCACTTTGGTCTCGCTGGCGCTCGGCGTCGTCATCGGCGTGCCGCTCGGGGTCTGGGCGGCGGTGCGGCGCAACCGCTTCTTCGACTATGCGGCGCGCATCGCGTCGCTCATCGGCCTGTCCTTTCCGGCCTTCGTCTCGGCCATCATCCTGTTGTTCCTGTTCGCCATCGAGGTGCGCTGGTTCCCGGTCATCTCGGCCCGCTCCGGCAGCCTCGAGGCCTGGACGCAGTCGATCACCTTGCCGGCCATCAATCTCGGCCTGATCAGCGCCGCCTACATAACGCGCGTGACGCGTTCCTCGATGCTCGAAGTGCTGTCGGAGGATTATGTGCGCACCGCCCGCGCCAAGGGCGTGCCGGCGCGGCTCGTCATCTGGCGCCATGCGCTGCGCAACGCGCTGATCCCGATCATCACGGTGGTCGGGCTCTACCTCTCGATCCTGATCGGCAATTCGGTGCTGACCGAGATCGTCTTCAGCCGGCCGGGCCTCGGCAAGCTGATCGTCGGGGCGTTGAGCCAACGCGACTACACCATGCTGCAAGGCATGATGGTCATCTACACGCTCGCCGTGGTGGTCGTGAATCTTCTGGTCGATCTCGCCTATGGGGTCGTCGATCCGCGGGTCAAGCTCGGATGACCGATATCGTCGCCACGGCCGCACCTCCGACGCCGCTCGCGGTCGCCGTCAAGGCGACGCTGCGGGCCTTCAACACCAACAAGGCCTCCTGGATCGGCCTCTCCATCTTCCTCGCCGTGGTGCTCGCCGCGATCCTGGCGCCGCTGATCGCGCCCTATGACCCGCTCGAGCAGGATGTCCTCTACCGGCTGAAGCCGCCGACCGCCGAGCACCTGCTCGGCACCGATTATTATGGGCGCGACACGCTTTCGCGCCTGCTCTACGGGGCGCGCATCTCGCTGGTGATCGGCGTCGTCTCGACCCTGATCGCCATGGCGGCCGGCACCGTGATCGGCATGCTGGCCGGCTGGCGCGGCGGGCGCTTCGACACCGCCATCATGCAGGTGATGGACATGCTGCTCGCCTTCCCGTCGCTGATCCTCGGCCTGATCATCGTGGCGATGCTCGGGCCCTCGATCGGCAATATCATCGCGGCGATCGCCTTGACCTCGGTGCCGCCCTTCGCGCGCATCGCCCGCGCTCCGACGATCGCCGTGAAGGGGCGCGATTTCGTCGAGGCCTGCCGCTCGCTCGGCTTTTCCGACACCCGCATCCTCAGCGTCCATATCCTGCCCAATATCCTGCCCGAGATCCTGGTGATGGGCTCGCTATGGCTCGCGAATTCCATCCGTACCGAGGCTTCGCTCGCCTTCATCGGGCTCGGCCTCAAGCCGCCGACGGCGACCTGGGGCGGCATGATCCGCGAAGGCTTCGAGAACATCCTCGATTCGGCCTGGCTCGCCATCGCGCCGGGCCTTGCCATCCTGATCGTGGTCTTCGCGCTCAACCTCCTCGGCGACGGGCTTCGCGATGCCGTCGATCCGAAGCTCAAGAACGAGGCCTGAGGCTCGGGGAGGTGGCGCTTGCCGAATTTTGCAGCAAAATGGCCAAATAATCGGCTCTGAATTGCCTCATTGATTTTTCGATGCGGCATTTCATCACGATTACGAAGGTTTTCACGTTAACGGTTTTGCATCGCAGCATCCGTTCCTATATGATGTTGCAATGCACAACACACAGAAACTCGGCCGCGCGATCCGCGCCTTCATCTCGCCCGTCCTGAAACATGTGGCGGGCGGCGAAGCTTTGCCTGTGGGGCGCGAGGCGAGCCTCCCGCGCTCCAAATCCGTGCGCGCCAAAAGGCTGCGCCTGTCGCTCGCGCTCCAGGGCGGCGGGGCGCTCGGCGCCTTCACCTGGGGCGTTCTCGACCGCCTGCTCGAGGAAAAGGACATCACCTTCGACGCGGTCAGCGGGGCGAGCGCCGGTGCCGTCAACGCGGTCCTGCTGGCTTCTGGCCTCGCCCGCGACGGCACGCAGGGCGCCCGCGAGGCGCTTGCGCAGTTCTGGAAGCGCGCCTCGGAAGTAGCCCCGCATCACGGATCGACGCGCGTCACCTCGGGCGTCGCCTTCGACCTGTCGACGCGCCTCATGTCGCCCTATCAATTCAACCCGCTCGACTACAATCCCTTGCGCAGCCTGCTCGGCGAAGTCGATTTCGAGGCGCTGCGCCAGGCCCCGCCCCTGCGCCTCCTGATCGGCGCCACGAGGGTCAGCGACGGGCGGCTTCGCGTCTTCCGCGAAAACCAGATCAGCAAGGACGTGGTCCTGGCCTCGGCCTGCCTGCCGCTGCTCCAGCACGCGGTCACAATCGACGGCGAGGCCTATTGGGACGGGGGTTACGCCGCCAACCCGCCACTCCTACCCCTCGTCAGCGCTTCGCGGGCCTCGGACGTCCTCGTGGTCCAGATCATCCCGACCGAAGGCGAGGAGCTGCCGAGGACTTCGCCCGAGATCATCAAGCGGCTGAACCAGATGACCTTCAACAACTCGTTGCTGCACGATCTCGACACGCTCTCCTCGATGATGGAGCTGGCGAAGGAGCGCGACGGCGAAGGGCGCCTGTCGCGCAAGCTGCAGAGGCTGCGCCTGCATCGCCTGGCGGCCGAGGATGCCGTGCCGGATCTGCGGCAGATGAGCGCCTTCAATCTCGACTGGGATCAGCTCATCCGGCTGCGGGATGCCGGCCGCGCTGCCGCCGCCGCCTGGCTGGAGGACCAGCGGGCCGAAACGCCGCTGCTTGCCGCTTCCGATCTGCCGTCGGTGGCTTCGTAGTTGGAATGGTGAAGGGGGCCTGGGACCGCGGGCGTCCCGCCCGCCCTTGCGAGCGGCGAGGTCCCTGCCTGCGGTGAAGAAGTGCGACCGAGACCGTCGCGGTCCCAGGCTTCACCACATCGAGGCGAGGTAGTTGACCTCGACCGGTATGCGGCAAGCCTTGTCGCGGCAACTGACGAACAGGCTGGCTCGCGTCACGAAAGAGGCCGCGGCGCCGGGCGCGATGGTCGCATAGGGCGCAGCGAAAGCGCGCTCGCCGATGCCGAGCCGGACCTCGATCGCCTGCACACCGATATTGCTGATGATCACCACGTGATAGGGAGCGAGCTCGCTGTCACGCTCGGCCGTGTAGGCGACCGCGACATGCGCGTCGCTCGCCACAAAACTCCAATCCGCTCCCGAGGCGGATCGGGAGCAGAGCAGGGCAGAAGCCACGGCGAGCCAAATCGTCCAGCTCAGGACTGCCTTGTGGCCCATGGCCGAATGCTATCGGCCCATCTCGCCCATGCTGTCCAGCGCGACTCGCGCAATCGTGCATGAAGCGGCGATGTGCATGAAAGAGATAGCCAATCGCACTTCGCCAAGCGATAATCGCATCCCATGGCCACACCCGATCCTCATCCCGCAGCGCAACCCGTTCTTTCCGTCCGCGACTTGTCGGTCGCCTTTCGCGTCGACGGGATCTGGCGACCCGCGGTCGAATCCCTGTCATTCGATGTGGGGCCGCGCCAGACGGTCGCGGTCGTCGGCGAATCGGGGTCCGGCAAGAGCGTCACGGCCCTGTCGATCATGCGGCTTCTGCCGGCGGCGAACAGCCGGGTCGAGGGGATGATCAGCCTCGATCGTCGCGACATCTTGAAGCTGCCCGAGGAGCAGATGCAGGATGTGCGCGGCGACACGGTGTCGATGATCTTCCAGGAGCCGATGACGAGCCTGAACCCGGTGCTCACCATCGGCTTCCAGATCGCCGAGGCGCTCATCCACCATCGCGGGCTCGATCGCGCTGCCGCCGAGGCGGAGACGCTGCGCATCCTCGAAAAGGTGCGCGTGCCGGCGGCGCGGGCCCGCCTGCACGAATATCCGCATCGCTTCTCGGGCGGCATGCGCCAGCGCGTCATGATCGCCATGGCGCTCGCCTGCCGGCCGAAACTCTTGATCGCCGACGAGCCGACCACGGCGCTCGACGTGACGGTGCAGGCGCAGATCCTGGAGCTGATCAAGCTGCTGCAGGACGAAGAGGGCATGTCGGTCGTCTTCATCACCCATGACATGGGCGTGGTGGCCGAGATCGCCGATCGCGTGGTGGTGATGTGGAAAGGCCGCAAGGTCGAGGAGGGCGAGGCAGCGAACGTGCTGCTGCGTCCCGAACACCCCTACACAAGGGCCCTGCTCGCGGCCGTGCCGCGGCTCGGCTCCATGAAGGGCGAGGCCGAGCCAAAGCCCTTCCCGGAGCCGGAGAGCGAGACTGCCAAGGCCGCGGCCGAGATCGTCAGCGTTGAGCCCGAAGCTGCCCGCGCTGCCGCCTCCGCGCGCGAGACGCCCGCGGGCGCGAACGGGGCCGATGTCCCGGTTGCGCCGCGTCCGATCCTCGAGGTGGCGAATCTCGTCACCCGCTTCCCGATCCGCTCGGGCGTGTTCGGCCGGGTGTCGGGGCGCGTCCATGCGGTCGAGGATGTCTCCTTTTCGCTGCGCGCCGGCGAGACGCTGGCGCTGGTCGGCGAATCGGGTTGCGGCAAGTCGACGACCGGGCGCTCCATCCTGCGCCTCATCGAGCCCAGTGGCGGACGCGTGCTGTTCGAGGGGCAGGATGTGCGCGCCCTCGACGCGCAGGGCCTGCGCCAGATGCGCCGACGCATGCAGATGATCTTCCAGGATCCCTTTGCGAGCCTCAATCCGCGCAAGAGCGTGGGGGGCGCGATCGCCGAGCCGATCATGGTGCACGGCCTCGCCAGCAAGAGCGAGGCGCGCGATCGCGTGGCCGAGCTGTTGCGCAAGGTCGGCCTCACGCCCGACATGGCAGGCCGCTTCCCGCATGAATTCTCGGGCGGCCAGCGCCAGCGCCTCGCCATCGCGCGGGCGTTGGGGCTCGAGCCCAAGCTGATCGTCGCCGACGAGGCGGTCTCGGCCCTCGACGTCTCGGTGAAGGCGCGCGTCGTCAACCTGATGATGCGTCTGCAGGCCGAGATGGGCCTCGCCTTCCTGTTCATCTCGCACGATATCGCCGTGGTCGAGCGCGTCAGCCATCGCATCGCCGTGATGTTCCTCGGCGAGATCGTCGAGATCGGCCCGCGGGCCGAGATCATCGAGAACCCGTGCCACCCCTACACCAAGAAGCTCATCGCCGCCGTCCCCTCGCCGGATCCGGCCCGGCGCGCCATCCGGCGCGGCATGTCGAATGACGAGATTCCAAGCCCGGTGAAGCCGGCGAATTATGTATCCGTGCCGCGCCTCTATCGCGAAGTGTCGCCCGGCCACATCGTGCAGGACTTCGCGGCGTGAGACAGGATTTGGCCGCGTGACGCAGGACTTCACCGCGTGACGGATGAACTGCTCGTCAGGCTGGCGACCGCATCCTCCTCAGCCTCGATCTCCCGGCTTGGGGCCGAGCCGCAGGATTGGCTGGTCGGCGGCCGCTCTCTGCTCTGGTCGGGCGATCCGGCCTGGTGGGGACAGAGAAGCCCGATCCTGTTCCCGGTCGTTGGCTGGACGCGCAATGGCGAGATGCGCATCAAAGGCAAGCGCCATCCGCTCGCCTTGCACGGCTTCGCCGCCAGGCAGACATTCGAACTCCTGTCGCAAACACCGGTGAGCGCGAGCTTGCGCCTCACCGACAATGAAGCGACCCGCGCCCTCTACCCATTCGGTTTCGAGCTGAGCGTCGATTATCGCCTCGACGAGACGACGCTTTCGGCGAGTTTCACTGTGCAGAATCGCGGCAAGGAGCCGATGCCCTATGCGCTGGGGCTGCATCCGGGCTTCGCCTGGCCGCTCGCCGGAGGACGGCGCGAGGACCACCGCATCGTCTTCGGCCGTGAAGTCTCGCGCCAGGTGCCGGTGATCGCGCCGGGCGGGCTGATCTCGGCGCGGCGTCGCGAGCTGCCACTCGATGGCCGCACGCTGAAGCTCACCTCCGAGCTGTTCGCCAATGACGCGTTGTGCTTCCTCGACGCCGCGAGCACGGATGTCGCCTTCGAGAATGGCAGCGGCGAAGCGATCGCCATCTCGGTCGAGGATTTTCCCCATGTGGCGCTGTGGACGAAGCCCGGCGCGCCATTCCTGTGCGTCGAATGCTGGACCGGGCATAGCGATCCGGAAGGCTTCGAGGGCGACATTTTCGACAAGCCGTCGATGCGCGTTCTCGAGGCCGATGCGAGCGCGCGCCACGGCGTGACCTATAGCTGGCGTTCGGCGCGATAGACGCCGAGCAAACGCCAGTGAGACCAGACGGAGAGCCTGAATGATCGACGCTGCACGCTTCAAGGGCCGCAATGCGGTGGTCACGGGCGCTGCCTCGGGCATCGGCCTTGCGGTGGCTGAGCGGCTCATCGCCGAAGGGGCGCGCGTCAGCCTCTGGGATCGCGACGCGGAGCGTCTGCAGGAGCTGGTCGGGAAGCTGGGGGCCGCCGCGCAGGGGCTCGCCCTCGATCTCGCCGACCCGGCGGCGGTCGAGCGGGTTGCGCATCAGACTGCGACGGCGCTCGGCGGCATCGACATCCTGGTCACCAGCGCCGGCATCACCGGGCCGAATGTGGCGCTCGCCGACTATCCGATCGAGGATTGGAAGCAGGTCTTCGACGTCAACGTGCACGCCATGTTCTATTGCATCAGGGCCGCCATCCCCCATATGCGGGTCAAGGATTACGGGCGGATCGTGAATATCGCCTCGGTCGCCGGTAAGGAGGGCAATCCTAATGCCTCCGCCTATAGCGCCAGCAAGGCCGCCGTCATCGGGCTCACGAAATCGCTCGGCAAGGAGCTCGCCAAGACCGGCATCCGGGTCAATTGTGTGACGCCGGCCGCGGTCAAGACGCCGATTTTCGCTCAGATGAAGCAGGAACATATCGATTTCATGCTCTCCAAGATCCCGATCGGGCGTTTCGGCCTGGTGGAGGAGATGGCGGCCATGATCGCCTGGCTCGCCAGCGAAGAATGCTCATTCTCGACCGGAGCCGTGTTCGACCTGTCGGGCGGGCGGGCCACCTATTGAGCGGCGCGCAACGCCGATGACGAACCAGGCGTCACAGGCGCCGGCGCGCGCCATCGTCGATCTGAACGAGCGCTCGCGCGAGATCTTCCGCCAGATCGTCGAAGCCTATCTCGCGACGGGCGAGCCGGTCGGCTCGCGCAATCTGTCGCGACTGATCCCGATGACCTTGTCGCCGGCGAGCGTCCGCAACGTCATGGCCGATCTCGAGGCGACCGGCCTCATCTATTCGCCGCATGCGAGCGCCGGCCGGCTGCCGACCGAGCTCGGCATGCGCTTCTTCGTCGATGCGCTGCTCGAGGTCGGCGACCTGTCGAGCGAGGACCGGGCCCGTATCGATGTCGAGGTGAGGGCGAAGTCGCAGGA
This sequence comes from Rhizobiales bacterium GAS188, assembly GCA_900104855.1. Classification (NCBI taxonomy): domain Bacteria; kingdom Pseudomonadati; phylum Pseudomonadota; class Alphaproteobacteria; order Hyphomicrobiales; species Rhizobiales bacterium GAS188. The sequence continues at coordinate 2,653,432 of FNSS01000001.1, read as the reverse complement.
CCGCACCTTGGATGCGGTGCTGCGCGACGCTTCGCAGCTCTTGTCGGGGATGTCGCGCGGCGCGGGCGTCGTGGTGACCACCAAGAACAATACGCGGCTCAAGCATGTGGAGTTCGTGCAGCTCGAGCCGCGGCGCGCCCTGGTGGTGCTGGTCTCGGATGACGGTTCGGTCGAGAATCGTGTGGTCGCCCTGCCGCCGGGCCTTCCGGCCTCCGCCTTGACCGAGGCCACGAATTTCCTCAACGCCCGTATCCTCGGCAAGACCCTCGCCGAGCTGCGCGCCGATCTGCAGAATTCGCGCGCCGCGGTCGAGCGCGAGATCGACGCGCTGACGGCGGGCCTGATCGAAGCGGGGCTGGCGAGCTGGGCCGGCGATGGGGACGGGCGGCAATTATTCGTGCGCGGCCAGGCCAATCTCCTCGAGGATCTGAAGGCAACCGAGGATCTCGAGCGGGTGCGGCTGCTGCTCGCCGATCTCGAGACGCAGCGGGAAGTCGTCGACCTCCTGGCGCGGGCCGAGGACGGCGAAGGCGTGCGCATCTTCATAGGCTCCGAGAACAAGCTGTTCTCGCTCTCGGGCTCCACGATGATCGCGGCCCCTTTCAAGATCGGCCATGAGAAGATCGTCGGCGTTTTGGGCGTGATCGGCCCCACAAGGCTGAACTATGCCCGCATCATCCCGATGGTCGACTACACCGCCAAGGTCGTGTCGGCGCTGATCGATAGAGGCAGGTGAGGGAGCCGGCGCTTCCCAATCACGGCCTCGACGAGATGTGCCAGCTCATAACGACCGAGGCGTCGAAGCCGAGCGTATCCGGCGGGACAATTTCGACGGATTGAGGGGCCGCCATGCCGGCCGCCGCGAAGCTCCGCGGCGTCGCCCTCGTGTTTGATATGGTGACGATCTCGTCGAGCCGGACACCGGCGGCGTCGGCGAGCGTTTGGGCCTGATGGCCCGCATCCGCGACGGCCTTGCGCCGTGCTTCGTCGAGAACGTTCCGTTCGTCCAGCAGGCTGAACGAGACCGCATGCATCTCGACGAGGCCAGAGGCGGCGAGCTTGCCGATGACGGCGTTCAGTCGATCGAGCTTGCCGATCTTCAAGGAATAGGTGGTCGTCGCGGTGTATGAGGGCGTAGGCGGCGCCGCTTGGGGAGCGCCCGGCACCGGATAGGGCGGACGGCTTTCGGCGAGGCTGAAATTGCTCCTTTCGACCTCGAGACCCTCCCCTTTGAGCGATTGTAGGAGCGCCTCGGCGCGCGTCGCGACATTCTGGCTCGCTTCGACCGCGGCCTCGAGCGTCGCTGCCTTCCCCGAGACGCTCGCCGAGAGGCGAGCCTGATCGGGTTTCGCCTCGGCCCGGCCGTTTCCTTCGACTGTCAGCACGGGTCGGCCCGACGCTTGCGCCATCACGGCAGGCTGCGCCCGAGCCCCGAGGGACGTCAGCGTCGCGGCGAGGATCGAAAGGGCGATTACGGCTTTGCGCATGGCGGGCTCCGTGTGGATCGACACCCCTATATCGGCATCTGAATGTGTCGAACAGCTGACCAAAAGTCAGCGCCATGGTGGGGTGTTGCGCCATGGGACCGCGGGCGTCCCCGCCCGCTCTTGGGAACGGCGAGGCCGGCGCTGGGAAGAAGGGTGGCCGAGACGGTCGCTGTCCCATGCGGCGGCCTCGTCGCTCGCCTCACATTCGCGTCATGATCTTTCGCGATGAGAGACGCCACGCGGCTTTCGCGCGATAATGGCTGCGGGGTGCAGTGCCGGATTTCGCGGGGGCTTCGCCGGCGAGGATATGCAGCGGAGAAATCGATGGCCCTCTCTTTCGGCGTGACCTGTCGCATCGGCCTCGTGGCGAGTGCAATGCTGCTCGCACTGTCACCGATGGCACTCGCGCAGGAATCCCAACCCGTCGCCACGCCTCCCGCGTCTTCGTCGGCTGCTCCAGCAGCGCCCGCCGGTGAGCGGCCGGAGGGGCGCGCTGCGCCGGGACGCGGTGCGGCGGCGAGCGCATCGCAGGCTGCCGAGCTGCATCGCCTGCCGCCCGATTCCGCCACCAAGCAGACGCTCGTCCTGCCGGACCGCACGCTCAGCTTCCAGGCGACCGCGGGCTCGATCCGGCTCTATGACGGCAAGGGCGATCCGCAGGCCGATATCGCCTATACGGCCTATCAGCTCGACGGAGCGACAGCAGCCTCGCGCCCGGTCACCTTCGTGTTCAATGGCGGTCCGGGCTCCGCTTCGGCCTGGCTGCAGCTCGGCGCCGCCGGGCCCTGGCGGGTGGCGATGAGCCCGGAGGCGGCCTATCCCTCGGCGCCCCCCACATTGATCGCCAACGCCGAAACCTGGCTCGACTTCACCGATCTCGTCTTCATCGACCCGGCCGGCACCGGCTATAGCCGCTTCGTCGCCAGCGGCGACGATGTGCGCAAGCGCTTCTACTCGGTCGCTGGCGATATCACCGCGAACGCGGTCCTCATCAGGCGATGGCTCGAGCAGGCCGGCCGCATGGCCTCGCCGAAATACCTCTTGGGCGAGAGCTATGGCGGCATCCGCGGGCCGCGTGTCGTCTGGAACCTGCAAACCCGCCAGGGCGTCGGCATCGACGGCCTGATCCTGGTCTCGCCCGTGCTCGACTTCCGCGAGTTCCAGGGTTCGAGCCTCCTCCAGAATGTGGGGCGCCTGCCGACCATGGCGGCGGTCGCCCGCGACGCCAAGGGCCCGGTCAGCCGCGCCGACATGCAGGACGTCGAGCGCTATGCGGCGACCGATTATCTGCTCGACCTGATGAAGGGCAGGGGCGACACTGAGGCACTCGAGCGGATGAGCGACAAGGTCGCGTCGCTGACCGGGCTCGACCGCACCCTGGTGCGCCGTCTCGCGGCGCAGATCCCCGCGGCGGCTTTCCGGCGCGAGCTCGACCAGCGCCAGGGCAAAGTGACCAGCGCCTATGACGCGACGCAGAAAGGCTATGACCCTTTCCCCAACGACTACACCAGCGATTTTGAAGATCCGCTGACCGATGCCCTGACGGCTCCGGTGACCAGCGCCATCATCGATCTCTATCAGCAGCGGCTCAACTGGAAGCCCGACGGCCACTATGAATTGTTGAGTGAAGCCGTCAACGGCGCTTGGGATTGGGGGCGAGGCATCAGCCCGCCGGAATCGCTGACCGATCTGCGCCAGGCGCTGGCGCTCGATCCGAAGCTGAAGGTGATCGTGGCCCACGGGCTCTTCGATCTCGTGACACCCTATTTCGGCTCGAAGCTCGCGCTCGATCAGCTCCCCATCTACGGCTCGGCCGACCGCGTCAGGCTGTTCGTCTATCCCGGCGGCCACATGTTCTACACGCGCGATGCGTCGCGCGCCGCCTTGCGGAGCGAAGCCAAGGCGATGATCAGCGGCAAGTGAGGGGAAAGCGCGTTGGCGCAAGGGGCTGACCCTGGTGCCATACCCCCCTCATTCCACAGGCACCGCAATCGAGTCAGGATAGCCCAGGCGAGCGCAAAGGATTTGCTGCTTGCGGCTCTCCTGCGTCCCGTAGCTCGTCATGCGGCCTGTGACCGGGTCGCGGAAGAGCTTGGGGCCGCAGCTCGCATCGTCCTGGCTGAGCCAGATGACAAAGGCGGCGCAGACGCAGACGAACGCGACGAGGAGGATCTCCACAATCCGACGCAGGAGCGGATGGCTCGGCGTCCGGGCCGTCGACGAACGATGTGAGAGTGAGGCGGCATGGTCGTCGCCGGTGTCGACAAGGCTGTGCACCAAAGGCACCTTCGGGCGTGGACGAGGCGGCAGTCGCGGCTGCCGCAGAACCGCGACCGTTCCCGCGAATTCGGCTCGGCTCGCGCTCGTCCGGTATTCGATCCCGGAGAAGCAACGCGCGTCAGTGCTCGATGTCGAAGGCATTTTCGTCTCTCCTGCCAAGGGGCGCGCGTAATGACGCCGGCGCCCTCGTTCCGGTCAGCGTCGGCGCCGCGCGCCGATTGATGTCGGGGCCGTCCTCGCCACCCGCTCCGTCGCATGTCGGGTGATGCTGCGAGAGTTGAGCGGAGACTTGCGCCGAGACCTGGGCGGCGGCCCTCTTCCATGGCCGGAGGCGCCGCACGGACGATCCGAGCTCGAAATTCCCATTCGCGAGAGAGAAGTTCACGTTATAGAATTCGTCTTGGATCAACCGGTGCTGCCAGCGTTCGACCATGTATTCGGCCTCTCGGAGGAAGCGTTTTCTCTTCTCCGGAGTGGTATCCGATCCACGAGAGGCGGATTCCAGATGGTAGAGCCTGGCATGCGGCGTCCATATATTGCGGTATCCGGCGTCGAGGAGCTTCAGGCACAGATCCACATCGTTGAACGTGACCGGCAGGTTTTCCTCGTCGAGGCCGCGGACCTTCTCGAACAGGGACCGGCGTATCGCTAGACAAGCTCCGGTGACGGCCGACACGTTCTGGGTCAGCAACGCGCGCCCGAAATAGCCGGGATCCGCATCGCTCAAGAGATTGTGGAAATGATTGGCGACGCCCCCGACTCCGAGCACGACTCCCCCGTGCTGCAGGCGCAGATCGTCGTAGAGAAGCTTGGCGCCGACCGCCCCGATGTCCGGCCGAACGGCATGCGACACCATCTCGGCGAGCCAACCCGGATCGATGACCTTGATGTCGTTGTTGAGCAGCAGCAACACGTCGCCGGTGGCGGCCGCCGCGGCGGTGTTGTTCAGCGCCGAATAGTTGAACCGGCCGGCGGCCGAGATGATCTTGACGCGCGCATCACATCTTAATTCGGCGAAGAGCTGCCGCGTGTCCTTGTCGCGGCTGTCATTGTCCACGACGATGACCTCCAGTCGGTCGTAATCCGTCCGCCGCAGGATGCCGTCGAGGCATTGCCGCAGCAGGTCGGCGCGGTCGCGCGTCGGAATGATGACCGACACAAGCGGCTGGCGATCCGGCACCGCATTGACGACGCGATGCCACGAACTCAGCTGCGGATGCGGCTCGACATGTGCGTCGAGGCCGCGGCGTTCGAGATGATCGGCGATGGCGCGTCGGGCGGCGGCGGTGCAACGGGCGAGCTGCTGCTCGGAGAAGGACACGACGGTCTTGTGCTTGCGCCAGTGATACAGGATGGCCGGAATGTGCCGGATGGCTCCGGGCTGCGTCGCGTCCGCCGCCCTCAGCGCCAGATCATTGTCCTGGCTCCCCTCATAGCCCTCGCGAAAGCCCCCGATCCGCTCGATCAGCGATCGGCGATAGACGCCGAGATGGCTGAGCATGTTGTGGCCGAGCATCAGCTCGGGATTCCAGTCGGTCTTGAAATAGGGCTTTGATCGCCGCCCCTTGTCGTCGATGCGGTCTTCGTCGGAATAAATGATGTCGGCATGCGGATGGGCGAGGATCTCCGCGGCGATCTCGTAGAGGGCGTGCTCGGGGAGATGATCGTCGTGATCCATCAAGGCGACGAAGCTTCCGCCGGCGAGCGCCAATGCCGAGTTGCTCGCGGCGCAGATATTGCCGTTGCGGGCGCGTCGAACGATCTTGATGCGCTTGTCCGACGCGAATTCGGCGAGCACGCGCCCGACATGAGCCTGTGTCGAGGCATCGTCGGCGATGCACAATTCCCAGTTGGGGTAGAGCTGCGCGCGAACCGATGCGATCGCCTCGCGCAAATAGCGCTGAGGGGTGTTGAAGACCGGCATGACGATCGAGATCGTCGGCCTTTCGGTCATGGCCGCGATGGCCATCCGGATGTCGCCTCGATCCGCATCCGACAAGGTGTCGTTCTCGGCGATCCAGTTTGCATATCGGTCGGCCGACTGACCCTTGGATTTTCGCCAGGCCCATACACCCAGCTCACGGGCGGCGCGGAATGGCGATCGGATGGCCAGTCGGGCCAACGGATAGCGGGCGAGGATCGCGCGCGCCGGAGCGGTCAGGCGCCAGAAGGTGCTGGTTTCGATCGCCTCGAGGCGACGAGCGAGCTCAGTGTTCTCGGCCCTGGCGCGCGCCAGCTTCTCCTCCAATCGACGCAGCTGGAGCAACGAGCGCCTGCGCTCCACCGCCGTCGATCCAGCGCGCGCCTCCGCCGAAGAGGCCGCATCGGCCGGGCGCCCCTCCGGACGGAAGAAACGAGCGCCTTCGAAGGACTTCGCCGGGAGTGGAGCGCAGCGCAGGGAATCGGTCGCGGCGGAAGAGGTCGACATTGAGCTGAGGCGGTCCACGAAGCACTCCTGCGGGACAAAACCGCTCAATCCAATACGTGGGATATTTTCCCACGTCAAGTGTGTGGGATTGTGTCCCACGGAGATGAGTGTATGGTCCGCGCGTGTCCGATGCTCCGCAAAATACCGCGCCCGAGGCCGAGCGACTCCAGGCGCCACTCGCCCGTCTGCTGCGGCCGCTGGTGCGTCTGCTGGTGCGCAGCGGCATCACGTTCCCGGCGCTCTCGGACCTTTTGCGCGAGCTCTATGTGAACGTCGCCGAATACGACTTCGCCCTGCCCGGCAAGGAACAGACGGACAGCCGCGTCAGCCTGCTGACGGGAATCCACCGCAAGGAGGTGCGCCGGCTGCGTGGCGCCGGCGCGCCCGTCAGCGTCGTCCCCGCCGCCCTATCCCGTACAAGTCGCATCGTGGCGCTGTGGCTGGCGGCGCCCGAATTCACCGACGGTGAAGGGAAGCCCCTGCCCTTGCCACGGGTGGCTGCCGGAACGGCGCCCTCGTTCGAGACGCTCGTTGCCTCCGTGACGCGCGATGTGCGCCCGCGTGCCGTGCTCGACGAATGGCTCGATCGCAAGCTGGTGACGATCGATGCGCAGGATCGCATCGTGCTCGCCGAGCCGGGCTTCATGCCGAAGGGCGGCAGCGATCAGCAGCTCTATTATTTCGGCCGCAATCTCCATGATCATATTGCCGCTGCCAGCGCCAATGTGCTGGGCGAGGTGCCGCGTTTCCTCGAGCGAGCGGTCCATTATGACGGCTTATCGGCCGAGCTCGCCAAACGATTGGAGAAGCGTTCGCGCGAATTGGCGATGGAAGCCCTGCAGACGGCCAACCGGGAAGCTCATGCGGCGACCCTCGCCGACGCTGGCGGACCATGGCGCTGGAATTTCGGCACCTACATTTTCGTCGAAGAGGATGTCGCCGAGGACGACAACGCCTCGACGGACCCTGCCGATACGCAGCCGCCCTCGACGGGGTCGACACCTTGAGCGATGATCATAAGCTCCCGACCCGGCGAAGCGTCGCGAGGTTGCTGGCGGGCGTGGCGGCGTTCTGCGCCTTTCCAGGCGCTGCACCAGCGGGCGGACCGAAGGATCAGGGAATCGGTGGCACCGGCATCGCGCCTGCCCGGGACGACAAGGCATCCGATCGCGGCATCGGCGGCACCGGCGTCATCGGGACGATCCAGCGCTTCGGCAGCATCATCGTCAACGGCCTGCGCATCGCCTATCCGCGCAACGTGGCCGTCAACATCGACGGGCAGCCGGGCTCGACGGCCGATCTCAGGATCGGGCAGGTTGTGCGCGTCGTGGCCAGGCGACGAAAGGGCCGGCTGTCGACAACCGTGATCGACGTGACGAGCGAGGTGGTGGGCGAGATCGAGCAGGCATCGCCGCAGGCGTTGAGGGTGCTGGGTCAGACGGTCCTGACCGGCAACGTCGCGAATGCGGAGACCTGGCGCGTAGGCGATCTCGTCGCCGTGAGCGGCCTGCGCCGTCCCGACGGCGCGATCGTGGCAAGCCTCGTCGAGGCACGACCACATGGCCCGATCGGCGTCGCCGGTCCTGTCATCTTGGCAGCGGATGGGCGCTTGATGATCGGCGGCCTGGCACTGTCGGGAGCCGATCCCTCGCTCGTCGGTCATCGTGCCATCCTGAGCGGGGATCTCGTCGGCCAAACCCTGCAAGTGACGCGGGCAGAGAATGAGGCCCTGCTCCTCGGGTCGTCCGTGCGAAGGGTGTCGATCGAAGCCTATGTGGTCCGCGGTGAGGATGGGGTGCGCCTCGGCTCGGGCCTGCGGGTCGCGGACGGGCGTGCGGCCTCGCTCGTGCCGGCGTCGACCGCGGCGAGGGCCGTCATCGACGTATCGGTCGATCGTGGCGGGCGATTCGTTGTCGATGCCATTCGCAGCGAGCCTCGCGGTCGAGCGCCGAACCCCGGCTCGGGCGGTCGTGGCGGTCCCTTCGGTCCGGGCGGTGGAGGTGGCGGAGGCGGCCCAGGTGCTCCGGCCGGGCCAGGCGGCCGAGGCGGTCTCGGCGGCCCGGGGCTCGGTGGCGGTCCCAATGCCGCATTCGGAGCCGGACCGCACCCACCGGGCGGACCGATTGGCAATAGCGGCTTCGGCGGCCCGATCGGGCCTGGTGGGTTGGGCGGGCCTGTTGGGCCTGGTGGACCTGGTGGGTTCGGCGGGGCGGTTGGGCCTGGCGGACCTGGTGGGTTCGGCGGACCAGGCGGGTTCGGTGGACCTGGTGGGTTTGTTGGACCTGGCGGCGGGATGATCCGGCGCTGACGCGGTGGTTCGCAAGATCGGTTCAGCGCAGGGTGCGCGCGCCCGAGCGCTCTCGGCGGCCACTGCCATGAGAGGCGCCGGCGAACTTGATTTTTCGGGTGAAGGACGAGCGGATCCGCTCGCTAAGGATTCGATGAGCGATTCAGGCTGATCGTGTTCGAGTCGAGGCTCGCGGAACCTTATTCGGCCGGCGAGGGCAGGGGCGGATGAGCCGGCTCGTGCCGGGGCGCTTCGGCTTCGCGGAGGCGCCGCTCCTCGGAGCCCACGATCCATTGCTCGATCTTGTCGAGATACACATAGATCACCGGCGTGATGTAGAGCGTCAGCAATTGCGAGACCGCGAGGCCGCCGACGACCGCAATGCCGAGCGGCTGGCGCAGTTCGGAGCCTGCGCCCCCGCCGACCGCGATCGGCATGACGCCGCATAGCGCCGCGAAGGTCGTCATCATGATCGGCCGGAAGCGCAGCATGCAGGCTTCCTGGATCGCGTCCACGGCCGATATGCCGAGCCGGCGCCGCGTGATCGCGACGTCGACCATCATGATGGCGTTCTTCTTGACGATGCCGATCAGCATCAAGACGCCGATGATGGCGATGACCGAGAGGTCGAGGCCGAAGAGCTGCAGCGAGATCACCGCACCGAGGCCGGCTGAGGGCAGGCCCGACAGAATGGTGATCGGGTGGATGAAGCTCTCATAGAGAATGCCGAGCACCATGTAGATCACGATCACGGCGGCCGCGAGCAGCAGCCCTTGCCCGGCGAGCGCCTGCTGGAAGAGCTGCGCCGAGCCGGTGAACACGGTCGACACGGTTACCGGCAGATTGAGTTCGTGCTCGACCGCCCGGATCGCCGAGATGGCCTGGCCGAGCGCGATCCCTTCGCCGAGATTGAAGGAGAAGGTCACGGCCGGCAGCTGGCTCTGCCGGTTGACGGTGAGCGGGCCGACGGTCGGCTCGATCGTGGCGACCGCGTTCAAGGGCACGTTCTGGCCGCTCGCCGAGGTCACATAGATACGCGACAGCGCGCCGGGATCCGACTGGAAATCCGCGGTCGCCTGGATGATCACCTGATAGTCGTTCGAGGGCGTGTAGATGGTGGAGATCTGGCGGGTGCCGAAGGCGTTGTAGAGCGCTTTGCGGATCTGGTCCGCCGATACGCCCAATATGCCGGCCCGCTCGCGGTCGATATTGATGGTGCGTTGCGGGTTGCGCAGCTGCAGATCGATATCGACGTCGCGCAGGATCGGAATGTCGCGCAGCTTTTGCAGCAGGGGCGGCGCGAGATCGAAGAGCTGCTTCAGGTCAGGGCCGGTCAGCGTGTATTGATAGAGCGCTTTGGAGGGGCGCCCGCCAGTCAAGTTGAGGTTCTGGATGGGCTGGGCCACGAAGGTGATGCCCGGCACCACCTGGGTCGCCTTGCGCAGGCGCGCCATGATTTTGAAGACGGAATCACGCTGGTCGCGCGGCTTCAGCGAAATGAAGAAGAAGCCCGAATTGACGGTCCCGAAACCGATGACCGAGCTGAAATAGTCGACGGCCGGATCCTTGCGGATGATGTCGGCGATCGCCTGCTGGCGTGCCGCCATGGCCTCGAAGGAGGTATCGGCGGCAGCCTCCGTGGCGCCGCGGATCAGCCCGGTATCCTCGAGCGGGAAGAAGCCTTTGGGCACGTCCATATACAGCTTCACGCTGATGGCGACCGTGGCCAGGGTTACGAGCAGCATCAGGAAGCGCGCCTTGAGGGCGAGTCTCAGCGTGACCCGATAAGAGCTTTGCATGGCGCCGAAGACCGCATCGACCCCGCGCTCGAACCAGTTGGCCTCCGCGCCGTGCCGCTCGGGCCGCAGCACACGCGCGCACACCATCGGCGTCAAGGTCAGCGAGACGAGGCCGGACACCAGGATGGCGATCGAGATCGTGCCGGCGAATTCGCGGAAGACACGGCCCACCACGCCGCCCATGAAGAAGACCGGGATGAACACCGCAACCAGCGACATGGTGATCGAGAGAATGGTGAAGCCGATTTCGCGCGAGCCCTTCAGCGCCGCCGCGAAGGGTTTCTCGCCTTCCTCTATATGGCGGACGATGTTCTCGAGCATCACGATGGCGTCGTCGACCACGAAGCCCACGCTCAATGTCAGGGCGAGCAGCGAGATGTTGTCGATCGAATAGCCGAGCACATACATGAACGCGAAGGTGCCGACGAGTGAGATCGGCAAGGCGAGCGCCGGGATCAAGGTCGCCGAGAAACGCTTGAGGAACAGGAAGATGACGATGATGACGAGGACGATGGCGATGCCGAGCGACTTCTCGACATCCCCCACTGCCTCGCGGATCGGTTTCGAGCGGTCGAGCAGGGGCACGAGCTTCACCGAAGGCGGAAGCTGAGCCTGATAGCCGGCGAGGTGGTCCTTGATGGAATCGACCACGTCGATGGTGTTGGCGTCCGACTGGCGGAACACCGCGACCTGGATGGCGCGGGTCTTGTCGAGCCAGGCGGCGTTCTGATCGTTCTCGATGCCGTCGACCGCAAAGCCGACATCCTTGAGCCGCACCGGCTGGCCGTTGCGCATCGCGATCACGATGTCCGAATAGTCGGCGGCGTGCCGCAACTGGCCGTCTGTCTCGAGGGTGATGCGCTGCTTGTCACCGCGCATCTCGCCGACCGGCGTGTTCGAATTCGCAGCCGAAACGGCGTTCTTGACGTCGTCGAGCGTCAGGCCGCGGGCGGCGACCGCATCGGGATCGACATGGATGCGGACCGCGAAGCGCTGCACGCCGAAGATCTGCACCTGCGAGACGCCCGGCAATTGAGAAATCTGCTGCTGCAGCACCGTCTCGGCATAGTCGTTGATCGTCGTCAGCGGCAGCGTCGGCGAGGTCAAGGCCATGAACATCACCGGGAAGTCGCCGGGGTTCACTTTGCGGAAGGAGGGCGGCTCCGGCAGTTCGGGCGGCAGCTTGCGGGCCGCCGTCGAGATCGCCGACTGCACATCGAGGGCCGCCCCGTCGATATTGCGGTCGAGCGAGAACTGCATGATGATCTGCGTGGCGCCGATCGAGGAACTCGAGGTCATCGAGGTGACGCCCGAGATGGTGGAGAACTGGCGCTCGAGCGGCGCCGCCACCGCGGACGCCATGGTCTCCGGGCTCGCTCCCGGCAGCGTGGCGTAGACCGAGATGGTCGGGAAATCGACATTCGGGAGCGCCGCCACCGGCAATTGCCGGAAGGCGAAGGTCCCGAAGATGACGAAGGAGAGCATGATCAGCGTCGTCATCACCGGACGACGAATGCACAGCTCCGAGATGTTCATGACGGGTCCCCGCGCCGGCGCTTGTCGGGCTGGGTCGACACCGGCGTGCCGTCGGTCAGGCGAAGCTGCCCGTCGGTCACCACGGTCTCGCCGCCGCTGAGGCCCGACGAGATGATGGCAGTCGCCCCTTCGAAGCGATCGACGGTCACGGCCTTGACCTTGGCGGCTCCGTGCTCGACCACGAAGACGATATTGCCGTTCTGCGAGCTCTGCACCGCGTCGCGCGCGATGATGACCGCGTTCTCGTCGCGGCCGAGCGTCACGCTGACGCTGCACAGGAGTCCCGGCCACAGCCCCTCATTGTCGTTTCCGAAGACCGCCCTGACACCGATATTGCCGGACGTGGAATCGGCGGAGTTGTCGACCGCCACCACCCGGCCCGTCGATGAGAGCGCGCTGCCTTGCACCGTCGCGATCACCTTGGCGCCGCCGCGGCCGGCGGTGCTCTGCAAACTGGCGAACAGCTTCTGCGGAAGTGCGAAATTCACATAGATCGGCTTGATCTGGTTCACGGTGACGAGAGTGCCGCTCGAATCCCCGGTGCGGATGGCGCTGCCTTCGCGCTGGATGCCGATGCCCGCCCGGCCGGTCACCGGCGAGGTGATGACGTAGTAGCTGCGCTGCACGCGCAGATTGTCGAGCGCGGCTTGGTCGGCCGCCAGCGACGCCTCGGCCAGCGCCTCCGCGGTCTGGGCGTTCTGCAGGTTGAGGACGGAGCCCGCATTGGTCTTGGCCAGCGTGTCGTTGCGCACGACGTCGCGCTGGGTCTGGACGATCTGCGCCCGGTCCTTGGCGACCACGGCCTCGGCCTGGCGGATCTGCGCATCGATCTGGCGGGCGTCGAGCTCGAAGAGCGGGTCGCCTTGATTCACCGCCTGGCCGTCCTGGAACAGCACCTTGGCGATCTGGCCGTCGACGCGGGTACGCACCGTGATCGAGGCGATCGATTCCACCCGGCCCACCGCATCGGCAGTGATCGGGGCGGGACGCTTCTCGCTGACGCTGACGAGCACCGGCACGGCCTGCACGGCCGGCGGCTGCTCGGCGGGAGGAGTGACGCTCGCCACCTGCACCGGAGCTGCTTGCCCCGAGCCGCTCGACGCAGCCGCGGCGCTGCTCGACTTTACGCCGCCATCTTGCGCCAGGGAGGAAAACCGCCCGGCAAAGCCCGATGCCAGCAAGAACCCGAAGGCGCCGACCACCACCGCGGCGGACAGCACAGAGGAGATGATGCCGAGAATACTGCGGCGCTTTCCGCCCGACGGAGGTTGGGCGGGCACCAAATCAGCCTCCGGCGGTGCCGCAGCGCCGCTTGTTCCGCCCAAATTCGTGTTCGCCGCGACGACTTCCCCCTCCGCCGCGCGGAAGGAGGCGTCGCTGGTTTCTTCGTTTCTCATCAGCACCCGGCGCCTCGCTTTTGCGACCGCGCCAATAGCACGTCGCCAAGCAATTGTCTCATTACTAGAAGGTAATATGCACGTCGCAGGCAATTTCGAGGCCAGCGCCAGGCCTCTTCCCCCAGGCTTTGCGCTTCATCCGCGGAAAAGCTTAATGCCAACCTGGTTGACGATCCGCAAAACTAACGGAATCCGCCGCTCAAGTCGAATCGCCGATCGCGGCGAACGGGCAGCCGGGATCGATCAGGATCGGCCGAGAACGGGCAAGACCGCCGCCCCGCCCGGCCGATCTCGGGCGCCTGGTCGTGCCGGGATGGCACGATCGCCCTGGATCAATCCGGAATTCCCGGATGCGGAATTATTGAGCGCCGCTCAACGCGGATTGGACCTGGGCGTCGGGCTTGCCGAACAGGCGAGGCGCCTTGCCGGCCTGGACGAGCCGCGCATAGGCTTGGCTGCCGTCGGGCGCGAAGATCACGTAGAGCATGTTGTCGGCGCAATCATGGGCCTTGCACAAGGTGGCAAGCGTATAGGCCTTGACGCCGACCGGAACCATATGGGCCGGAGTGTTGACGCCGTCGCCGGTGGCCACGAAATCCTTGATCCAGCTCGGCACGTCGTGCTCTTTCGCCAGCATCCTGGTCCAGGCGCCGCGATAGGGTTCTGTCTTGATCAGATCGAGAAGATAGGCCCCGGCCCGCGCCGAAGCGGAGGTCGCAAAGCCGCCGGCGACGAGGCCGCAGAGCGCTATGCCCGTCAGGGCGGATCTTGCGAGTCGCATCATGGTGTTTCCTCCTAATTCTGCCATGGACAGGCGCTCCATTTTCGGCTAAAGCGCGGGCCTCAATTCGGTCGCCGTTGTCGAGACGACGGCGTTTGCCGGGCCTGTGGCCCGGCTCAACCTATTTCGACAAGGACAAGACGTGCAGGTTCTCGTTCGCGACAACAATGTGGATCAGGCCCTCCGGGCGCTCAAGAAGAAATTGCAGCGCGAGGGTGTTTTCCGCGAGATGAAGCTTCGCGATCATTACGAGAAGCCGTCGGAGAAGCGGGCGCGCGAGAAGGCCGAGGCGGTTCGCCGGGCCCGCAAGGTGGCGCGCAAGCGCGCCCAGCGCGACGGCCTCCTGCCGGTCAAGGCGAAGCCGGCCCGCTGAAGGCGCGTTCGCCCCGGCTTTCCTCGCAAGGATGATGGGGAAGCCAAGGTGATGAAACCTCTCGCTTCCGTTCCGCGTATCAGAAGTGCAGTTCTCATAGGTGCACATGCCGCTCATTGGCGGCAGCCCTGAAATCATGAGGCGATTGCGCCAAGGCCGGCGCAGCTTGGGCTGGCGCAGCTCGACGGATCCCAGAACATCATGAGTCTGACGCTCGCAGCTGCCCGCCCTTCCCGTCGCTTTGCTCGCCAGAAATTGGCGCGCAAAGCATTGGCGGCCCTCGCCCTCATGCTGGCGCTGTCGGCCTGCGAGACGGTGGGCTCGGGGCGCGATCCGGGCGTCGCGGTGGTGGAGAGCGCCGATCCGGCTGCAACCTCCGCCAATATCTCCTCGCTCGGCGCCGTCATCGCGCGCAATCCCAATGACGCGCAGGCCTACAACACGCGCGGCGCGGCCTATGCCAAATCCGGCCGCTTCAGCGAGGCCATCGCCGATTTCACCAAGGCGATCCAGCTTCAGCCCGATTTCGCCCCCGCCATGACCAACCGGGCGCTGGCCTATCGGCAAACCAGCCGCAATGACGCGGCGCTCGTCGATTTCAATCGCGCCATCGCGGCCAATCCGAGCTACGGCCCGGCCTATCTCGGGCGCGGCAATCTCGAGCGCGCCCAGGGCAATTTCGAGCCGGCACTCGCCGATCTCGACCAGGCGATCCGCTTCGCGCCTGAATCCGCGGAGGCGCTGCATGCGCGCGGCCTGATCCGGCAACGTCAGGGCAATCAGCAGGCCGCGGTCTCGGATTTCGGGGCGGCGATCGATCGCAACCCCTTTGCGGCCCCGCCCTATCTGGGGCGCGGCCAGAGCTATCTGGCGCTCGGCCAGTATCAGGCGGCGGTCGATGATTTCAACGCCGCGCTGAATGTCGACAACCGCAGCTCCGATGCCTGGGCCGGCCGGGGCTTCGCTTTCGAGAAGCTCGGGCGCAAGACCGAAGCGGTGGAATCCTACCAGCAGGCGCAATCGATCGATAATAGCAACCAGGCGGCGCGTGCCGGCCTCGGGCGGCTGCAAAGCGGCAAAGTGCTCTGAATCTCGGCCTGGCCGAATATCCCTGATAGGTGAAGCCCGCTAATAGGTCTTGTAGGACAGGAATTTCCCGGACATCGCGATCTTCACCCGGTCGCCCTTCTGGTCGGGCTGGCGCTCCAGGCTCATGTCGAAATCGATCGCCGACATGATGCCGTCGCCGAATTCTTCCTCGATGAGCTCCTTCCAGGTCGAGCCATAGACCATGACGAGCTCGTAGAAGCGGTAGATGAGCGGGTCGGTCGGCGGCATCGCGGGAATCGAGCCGCGATAAGGCACTTCGGTCAGCATCGCGGCTTCAACCTCGGACAGGCCGAGGATCGTCTGCGCCTTCTCGGCCTGCACCTTGGTCAGCCGCATCTGGCCGAGCAGCGCGGCCGTGACCAGAATGGGCGAGGCGCCGCCGATCTCGGCCGCGATCCTTTGCCAGCTCAATTGCCGCTCCCGCTTGATGTCGCGGATCTTCTCGGTGAGCGCCTCGCGTTTCATTGTCCTGCTCCTGCGGTTGAGGGTCGGGCGGTCTCGCCCTCCGGCGACACGTGGCGGCGTGTCGAGACCGGTGCGCGTCTCGCAGGAATCGTGCCGTGGGATGGGACGGTCCGGGGGAGGCAGATAATTCGCGCGAGGCGCGGCGCTGCGCTTACCTTCTCCCGCTCTTGGGCGGGAGAAGGTAAGCGCGCCCCCTCAATCGTCCTTTTCGCCCTTGCGGTAGAGAGCGCCGTGGCCGAGCCGGTCCATGCAGATCTCGGCCGTCCAGGGCAGCATCAGCGAGCCGCAGCGACTGTCGCGGTAATAGCGCTCGAGCGGCAGCGATTTGAGCATGGACTGGCCGCCGCAAGTGCGGATGGCAAGCCGGCAGACATCGTTGCAATGCTCCATCACGGTGTATTGAGCGGCGAGCGCGCGGGCCCGCTCTTCCTCCGACGGATCGAGCTTCGCTTCGGCGACGGCGCGCAGCCAGATCGCGAAAGCCGTTTCGAGCTTCACCAGCATCTCGGCGACGGCGATCTGCTTCGTTGGATACATGCGCCGTTTGACCGGGATGCCTGGTATCTCGCCGCGCAGATAGCGCAGCGTGAAGTCGTAGGCCGCCTGCATCACGCCGAGATAAGTGCCGGTGAGCGTCATGAACATATGCGGCCAGCGGGTCGCCGCCTGGATGTAGATGCCGCGTGGCATCAATTGCGCCTCATCGGGCACGAACACATCCTTGAGCAGGAGGGTGCGCGAGACCGTGCCGCGCATGCCGAGCGGGTCCCAGTCGCCGACGATCGACAGGCCGGGCGCCGTCGCCGGCACCGCGACGAACATCGTGTCGCGGCGCGAGGCCGCAGCCTCGGCCTTCGCCTCCGTGCAGAGGATGCCGTAATAATCCGCGGCGCCCGAGAGCGAGGCGAAGATCTTGCGCCCGTTGAGCACGAAGCCCCCCTCCTGGCGCAGCGCCGTGCTGCCGAATGGCGAGACGCCGGCCGCTGCGCTCGAGGCCTCCGAGAAGGGCTGGGCATAGATGGCGCCACCGACCATGCGGCCATAATGGATGGCGCGGCGCGCCTCATGCTCGCTGCGCTCTTGCGCCGACAGGTCGAGCTGATCGACGAGATCGGCGGTCCATAGCGAATTCGCTACATGCATGTTGAAGGTGTTGGCGGTGGTGCCACACCAGAAGCCGATGCGCTGCGAGACCAGCATATAGGCGCGGTAGTCGCAGCCGAGCCCGCCATGCCGTTTGGGCACGCATAATTTGAGGAAGCCCGCCTGGCGCAGATCCTTGTAATTCTCGAACGGAAAAGAGGCTTCGGCATCGTAACGGAAGGCCCGTTCCGCGAAGGCCGGGCCCATCTCGTCGACCGCCGCGAGCAGGCGCAGCTGCTCATCGCCGAGGCCGAGCGCACGCACCGCGGAAGCGCCCGAAAGCGTGGGGGAAGCGGTGTCGTTCATGCGAGCGCGCCCTGCAATTTGCCATCGACGACGACCGGCTCGCCGTCCAACCGGATGGTGCAGCGACGCAGCGGCAAGTCGAAATGGCCTTGCGTGAAGCGCCCCGCCGTTTCGTTCGCCCCCGTCGAGAACAGGAAATTGCCCGCAAAGGCGCGCAGCTCCGTGCCGTTGATATCGCGCTTGTCGTACATCACCATCGCGTCCCAGCGGGCCCGCGGGTTCATCCCCCAGCCCACATGGCTCACCGCATAGGCGTCAGGCTCGCCCCAGGCGGCGAGATGGTCGCGCATCAGCTCGGCGTCGAAGCTCCGACCTTCGATGGCGGTGACATAATCGTTCTCGATGCGCAGCGAGATTTCGCTTTCGAGATAACGTTTGAAGGTGAGGTTGGCATCGCCCGGCGCCAGCACCAGGCGGCCATTCACGGAGCCCGCCTTGGGGAAGGCGAGGCATAATCCGCCGGGCCAATGCGCGATGCTGCCGGGGCGATCCGTATAGCCCCAGACGCCGCCGCTGCGCGCGCCCTCGAGGCCGATGACGAGGTCGGTGCCGCCGCCCGAGGTGACACGCATCTCGCGCGCCTCCTTGAGCATGCGCATGCCGAGCTTGACCTTGGGCGTGAGGGCGGCATCGGGCGGCAGGCGCTCGAGCACGTCGGGATGTTCGTTCGAGACCATCATGACGCGCGCGCCGCTCTTGAGGAGCGCCGGCAGTTCCGGCGCGTGCAGCAGCCCTTCAAGCGTCAGGTCGACGATGAGGCCAGGGCGGCTCAGCGCCTGCAGTACTGGCGCCAGGCCTTGCAAGGCTTGCGAGGCGCCGGTCGAACGCACCGGCAGCGGAGCCGTCTGGCGCGGCGTCGGCACCACGATATGGAAGGGCCTGGCCCCGATGGCGAAGAGGGCGAGCTCGGCGAGCTGCACATTGAGAGCGCGCGACTGGCTCTCGGAGAGGATGCGCACCGCCTCGCCCTCGGCGGCGCCGCAGAGCCGGAACACGGCGGCGAAACTCTCGATCCATTTGGCCTCGACGCGGTCGGTCAGCATGCTCGTCCCTTGCTCGCGCCCGAAGCTATCGGGGCGCTCGTGCCCTGTCCACGGCGGCGTCTTACCCTCTCCCGCCAAGGCGCGGGAGAGGGTAAGACGGTGACGCAAGACGGGCGCCGGCGCCCTGTCCAAAGAGCGACACATGGCAAGCACAGCAACCATCACCCCGATCCGTCGGAGCTCGGGCGGGGCCGGTCCGAAGCCTCTCGTCCGGGCCGGAATCTACACCAGCTCCACAGGCGTCTACGAGGCGCCGGCTTCGTCCCGCTACCAGCTGAGCCTGCATCTCGGTGCGCCGGTCTGGATGGCTTGCGGCTGGGGCGGGCGGGTGGCGCGGCGCCTCCAATGTGAGGGCGACATGGATCTGACGCCCGCGGGATTCACCGGCAGCTGGGAGGATGAGGAGCCGGCTTCTTTCCTGTTGATCGATCTTGCGCCGGCGCTCGTCGAGCAGGCGGCCGCCGGCATCGGCCTCAAGCCCGGCAAGCTCGGCATGGAGCCACAGGCGCAGCTTCGCGACGCGCGCATGCAGCACATCGCCTTCGCGCTGAAGGCGGAGCTCGAGGCCGACGAGCCGAATGGCCGGCTCTATCTCGAGGGGCTGGGGCTCGCGCTTTCGGCGATTCTCGTGGCGCGCTACGCCTCCGCTAAGGACGGTCTGCGCGACAGCCAGACCCTGTCGCCGTCGCGCATGCGGCGCGTCGTCGACTATGTCGAAAGCCATATCGAGGAGGATCTGTCGCTGCAGCGCTTGGCCGAGGTCGCCGAGCTCAGCCTCTCGCATTTCAAGACCTTGTTCCGGCGCAGCGCCGGCCGGCCGGTGCATCGCTACGTCATCGAGCGCAGGGTGGAACGCGCCCGCATTCTGCTGCGGCAAGGCCAACTGCCCCTGGCGCAAGTCGCG
The DNA here is from genome assembly GCA_900104855.1 of Rhizobiales bacterium GAS188. Lineage (NCBI taxonomy): Bacteria > Pseudomonadati > Pseudomonadota > Alphaproteobacteria > Hyphomicrobiales > Rhizobiales bacterium GAS188. The sequence goes on along the minus strand of FNSS01000001.1, from coordinate 2,634,093 downwards.
GCGGCGGCAGGTTTCGCGCATCAGAGCCATATGGCCCGCCACATTCGCCGCCAGCTCGGGGCGGCTCCGTCGGAATTCCGCACGCACGACACCTGAGGGGTTTTTGGAAAGCATCCACGTTCGGTCATCCCGGACGCGGCGCAGCATGAAATGATGCGCTGCTGATCCGGGATCTATCACTTGCCTGTTGACGTGGATCCCGTGTCAGCACCGCATCACTGCGTGCCGCAGTGCGCACGGGATGACCCCCAATTCTGCAAAGGGCCGGCAAGTGGAGAGGTGAGGTCGGCGCTTTTCGTGAACCTGCCCCTAGCCTTCTCCGCACGCCATCGTCCGAACAGGCTCAGCGTCGGCCATCCAGGCGCGACCACGGCGGCTGAAGCTCGCTAGATTACGGCCTCCTACCCGCAAGAGACGAGCGAGAGATGAGACAGACCATGCCCAACCGAGATGTCGTCAAAGCCTTCATCGCGCTGGTCGAGCGCGGCCAATATGTCGAGGCGATCGAGGCCTACTACACCGAGGATGCCTCGATGCAGGAGAATATGCAGCCGCCACGGCGCGGACGCGCCAACCTGGCCGAGGGCGAGCGCAAAGTGATGGCAAGCTTCCGTGAGATCCGCACGCGGCCGGTCGAGACTTATTTCGTCGATGGGGACCGCGTGGTGATCAACTGGGTCTTCGATTTCGAAGGCCATGACGGCAGCATGTTCAGCCAGGACGAATTGGCGTTCCAACGCTGGCAAGGCGACAAGATCGTCGAGGAGCGCTTCTACTACGATCCGGCGCAACGCCTGCAGATATCCAAGAAATCGGCCGAGCAATCGGCGGCCTGACTTGCCCCTGCTTCAGCCTTGCTCCTGTTTCTGCCCCGGCAGTCAATATGCCGATCTCGGATGCCCGACGACGCGGCGATGCGTGAGATAAGGCGCGCGCGCCACCCGGCGATGGTGGTAGATGCGCGGCCCGGGATAGCCTGACCGACCGTAATAGGCGCGAGGGGCTTGATACACAGGCGGGTCAAAGGCAGGGCTCTCCACGCGATCATAGACGCCGTGCCCGGTCCGCGCCCGATAGGCCCGCCCGGCGATCTCGCCCGGCGTCAACGGCGTGCCCGGTTCATAAAACGATGAGTCGGGGCGAAAGGCCGGTCCCCAACCAATCGAATCGCGGCCTTCCGAATCGAAGGCGATGACGTAGCCGGCGCTTTGTGCGATCGCGGGTGCCGAACCCAGGCCGGTCGCGGCGATCGCCGCCATCCCGGCAAGCCCGAGGATGATAGCCTTCATGGCTGTTCTCCTGAACGCGAGTGCCCCGGCGATCGGCGGTCATCCGGGCAGCGACATGGTTGCGCGCCGGCCCGCCCTCGCCTAACGGGGAGCTTCGCTCCCCAAGCCGGCAAATCTATGGAGAGACGGCACGTGCTCAAGAACGACATCGCCATCACGCCGGAGCTCGTCGCCGAGCACGGGCTCAAGCCCGATGAATATCAGCGGCTCCTGGCGCTGCTCGGCCGCGAGCCGAGCTTCACCGAGCTCGGCATCGTCTCGGCGATGTGGAATGAGCATTGCTCCTACAAATCCTCGCGCCTGCATCTGCGCAGCTTGCCGACCACCGGCGCCTGCGTGATCCAGGGGCCGGGCGAGAATGCCGGCGTCATCGATATCGGGGACGGGCAGGCCGTGGTCTTCAAGATGGAGAGCCATAACCATCCCTCCTTCATCGAGCCCTATCAGGGCGCCGCGACCGGGGTCGGCGGCATCCTGCGCGACGTGTTCACCATGGGCGCGCGCCCGGTCGCGGCCTTGAACGCGCTGCGCTTCGGGTCGCCGGACCATCCGCTGACGCGCCATCTGGTGGCTGGGGTGGTCGCCGGAATCGGCGGTTACGGAAATTCCTTCGGCGTGCCGACGGTCGGCGGCCAGATGGGCTTCGACCGCTCCTATGACGGCAATATCCTGGTCAACGCCATGGCGGTCGGCCTCGCGCGCACCGACGAGATCTTCTATGCGGCGGCCTCCGGCCTCGGCAATCCGATCGTCTATCTCGGCTCGAAGACCGGTCGCGACGGCATCCATGGCGCCACCATGGCGTCCAATGTGTTCGGCGACGACGCGCAGGAGAAGCGTCCGACCGTGCAGGTGGGCGACCCCTTCGCCGAGAAGCTGCTGCTCGAGGCCTGCCTCGAGATCATGGCCAAGGGCTGTGTCATCGCCATCCAGGATATGGGGGCGGCGGGCCTCACCTGCTCGGCCGTCGAGATGGGAGCGAAGGGCGATCTCGGGGTCGAGCTCGATCTCGACGCCGTGCCCTGCCGCGAAGCCGGCATGAGCGCCTATGAGATGATGCTCTCGGAGAGCCAGGAGCGCATGCTGATGGTGCTGCGCCCCGGCAAGGAGGAGGAGGCCAAGGCCATCTTCCGTAAATGGGGGCTCGACTTCGCGGTTATCGGCCACACGACCGATACGCGCCGCTTCGTGGTCAGGCATGGCGGCGAGGTGATGGCCGACATGCCGATCAAGGAGCTCGGCGACGAGGCGCCGCTCTATGACCGGCCCTGGGTCAGGCCGCCCTTGCCGGCCGCGGTCGACGCCATGACGGTGACGGCGCCCTGCCCTAATCTCGAGGCCTTGCGGCGCCTCCTCGGCTCTGCCGATCTGTGCTCGAAGCGCTGGGTCTGGGAGCAATATGATCATCTTATCCAGGGCAATACGGTCGAGCCGCCGGGTGGCGATGCGGCGATCATCCGGGTCGAGGACGGGCCGAAGGGGCTGGCGCTCACCTCCGATGTGACGCCGCGTTATGTGGCGGCCGATGCCTATGAGGGCGGCAAGCAGGCGGTAGCCGAGGCCTGGCGCAATCTCACCGCGGTCGGCGCGCAGCCGCTGGCGCTGACCGACAACCTCAATTTCGGCAATCCCGAGCGGCCCGAGGTCATGGGTCAGCTCGTGGAGGCGATCCGCGGCATCGGCGAGGCCTGCCGCGCGCTCGATTTCCCGGTCGTGTCGGGCAATGTCTCGCTCTACAACGAGACGGCCGGCCGCTCCATCCAGCCGACGCCGACCATCGGCGGCGTCGGGCTGTTGCCGGATGTGACGCGCCATGCCGGCATCGGCCTGACGCGCGACGGCGACATCCTGGTTCTGATCGGCGAGACGCTGGGCTGGCTCGGCCAGTCGGTCTACCTGCGCGATATCTGCGGCCGGGCCGAGGGGACGCCGCCGCCGGTCGATCTCGCGGTCGAGCGCCGCAATGGTGATTTCGTGCGCAATCTGATCGCCGAACGCCGCGTGAACATGGTTCATGACCTTTCCGATGGCGGTTTCCTGGTGGCGCTCGCCGAGATGGCGATGGCGGGCGGGCGCGGCGCCACGCTCACGCGCCTGCCCTCCGATATCGAGCCGGCGCATGCCGGCCTGTTCGGCGAGGATCAGGCCCGCTATCTCCTCTCGGTCGAGCCCGCTCGGCTCGAGGAGGTGTCGAATCTCGCTCTCGCCGACGGCGTCATCCTCACCATTCTCGGCACGGTCGGCGGCAGCGACTTGGTGATCCCGGACGAGCCGCCCATGCCGGTCGCCGCGCTGCGCCAGGCGCATGAGGGCTTCCTGCCGCGTTATATGGGGGCCGCCCTGGTCTCCCCGTGAGGTCGAGGCGCGCACCATCTTGACGCGCGACCAGAATCAGCGTCGATGGCCGGCCAAATAGGCGAGGCCTTGCCCAGCACCGCCCTATGGAGACCCTGATCGCCATGCCCATGCAGCCAGCCGAGATCGAAGCCCTCATCAAGGAGGCGCTGCCCGATGCCGAGATCACCATCAAGGATCTCGCCGGCGACGGCGATCACTACGCCGCCACCGTGAAATCGGCCGCTTTCAAGGGCAAGACGCGGGTGCAGCAGCACCAACTCGTCTATGGGGCGCTGCAGGGCCGCATGGGCGGTGTCCTGCACGCGCTTGCGCTGACGACATTGCCGCACGATATTTAGAGCGGCTTACCCTAAACCCACTCGGGCTTTGACCCCGATGCGAAGGTAGACACAATGACCGACGCCCACGCTCAGATTGAGAACGAAGTGAAGTCGAACGACGTCGTGCTCTTCATGAAAGGCACACCGCAATTCCCGATGTGCGGTTTCTCCGGCCAAGTCGTGCAGATCCTCGACTATGTCGGGGCGCCCTATAAGGGCGTGAACGTGCTCGAGGATGACGGGCTGCGCCAGGGCATCAAGAGCTATTCCAACTGGCCGACCATCCCGCAGCTCTACATCAAGGGCGAGTTCGTGGGCGGCTGCGACATCGTGCGCGAGATGTTCCAATCGGGCGAGCTGCAGACCTACCTGACCGGGAAGGGCATCGCGCTCAAGCAACCGGCTCGCGCCTGAACCTTTCCTGATGGCTGCGCCGGCCGGCGCATTGGAGCCGCCCCGGCAGCTGATCCGTGTCGGCGAGATCGTCGGCGTGCATGGGGTGCGTGGCGAGGTACGGCTGCGCTCCTATGCGGCGACGCCCACTGACATTGCGCGCTATTCGCCGCTCGTGAGCGCAGACGGGCAGCGCGCCTACAGGCTCGGCGGGCTGCGGCCACTCGGTTCCGGAACCGACATGTTCATTGCCCACATCGCAGGCGTCGACACGCGGGAGGCGGCCGAGGCGCTCGCCGGAACGGGGCTGCATGTGGCGCGCGAGCAGGTGTTGGCCGAGCTCGAGCAGGAGGAGTTCCTGCACGCCGATCTGATCGGCTGCCGGGTCGAGCTCGAAACCGGCAAGACCATCGGCAAGATCGTCTCGGTCCAGAATTTCGGGGCGGGCGACCTCATCGAGATCGCACTCGAGGGCGTGCGCCGCACCGAATTCCTGCCCTTCGCCGATGCCTTCGTTCCGCTCGTCGATCTCGCGGGACGCCGGGTCGTGGTCAGCAGCGATCCGTCAGCATCGCAGTGAACGCTCCGCCAAATCCGTCATGGCGTCGATGAAGGCCTCGTCCAGCGGCTCGTCGAGCAGCAGGCGATACCAGAGCGCTCCATAGATGGCGCGCATCAGCGTCTCGCGATCATCGGCTGCTTCCATCCCCATGGCCCGCAAGGATTCGCGCAAGGCGTCGCGTCGCGGCTCGATCAGCCGTCGCTTGACCAGGGCTCGCAGCTCGTCGTCGAACTGCGCTTCCGCCATCAGGGAGCGCAGCACTCTGCCTGCCCTCATGGCGCCGTCGCAGACGCGGGCCAGGAAATCGCGCAGAGGCGCGCCCTTGGCCGGCAGGTCGATGGAATGCTCGGCCCAATGCTCCAGAGCATCGAGGACGAGCTCCGCCTTGGTCGGCCACCAGCGATAGATGGTCTGCTTGCCGGCGCCGGCCGCGCTGGCGATCTGGGCTGTGGTCACCTTCACATAGCCATGCCGCAGCACGAGCTCATAGGCGGCGGCGAGGATCGCCTCGCGCTTGGCCGCGTCGCGCGGCCGTCCGCGCGAAACCTCGGCGGAGATCCCGGTTTCCATTGCACGATTTGACCATCTCTATTGCGAGACTGCAAGTCTTGTTTTATATACGAGACCGATGGTTTCGAAAGGAGAGCAAGATGGCTCAGGCAACTCACAAGGCTTGGCGATGGCACGCCAAGGGCGATTTCCGGCTCGACGAAGTGGAAACGCCGGCGCCGGCCGCCAATGGGGTGATCGTGCGCATCGAGGCCGCGATGGTGCTCTCCTACATGAACAAGGTCCTCGACGGCTCGCTCGGCTACGCGCTGCCGCCGGCGCCCTTCGTGCCCGGCACCAACGCGGTCGGCGTCGTGGAGGCGGCGGGCGCTGCGGTGCTGCATCTGCGTCCCGGCGACCGCGTCTTCCTCAGCCCGCATCTCGTGGCCGATGAGCGGGCAGCCGACCCGGCCCAGATCCTGATCGGCCTGACCGCGACCGGCACCTCGCGCTTCGATGGCGTGCAGTCGGCTTCGGTCACGCTGCAAACCCTGTGGCGTGACGGGGTGTTCACCGAAAAGGCCCATTGGCCTGCTGCCACTGCTACGAGCCTCGCCGGGCTCGGCGATGTGCCGCCGGAGCGGGCGCTCGGCCTCGCGAAGCTCGTCGTGCCCTATGGCGGGCTGTTGCGCGGGCGGCTGCAGCCCGGCGACACGCTCATCGTCAATGGCGCGAGCGGCTATTTCGGCGCAGCCGGCGTGATGGTCGGGCTCGCCATAGGCGCGGCGCGAATCGTCGCGGCCGGCCGCGACCGGGCGGTGCTCGAAAAGCTGGCGGCTCGGCTCGGGCCGCGCGTCGCTCCGGCTGTCCTGTCCGGGGAGGCGCAGGCCGATATCGAGGCGTTGACGGCGGCCGCGGGCGGGCGGGCCGACATGGCGCTCGACCTGTTGGGCCAGGCAAGCTCGACCACCACCACGCTCTCGACTCTGCGGGCGCTGCGCCGCGGCGGGCGCCTGGTGCTGATGGGCAGCGCCGGAGTGCCTCTGCCGCTCACCTTCGGCGAGATGTTGTCGAATGATTGGGAGGTGATCGGCGCTTTCATGTATCCGAAAGATGCGCCGGCAAAGCTCGTCAAGCTCGTCGAGGCGAAACTCCTCGATCTCAGCCCCATCGACATCAAGCGCTACGGGTTCACGGATCTGCCGGCCGCCATCGAGGGCGCGGCCAGGATGCGCGGTCTCGATATGACGGCGATCACGCTGTAAGGCGCCCCAAAAGCGAGCAGCCCCGCCGGAACGGGGCTGCAGCAGTTACGTCGATCTTGTCTCGATCAGCAATCTTGGTCGATCGCTAGTTGCAGACGCGGCGCGGCCCATAGGGCGTCGGGCGCATCCAGCAGCGGCGGCCATAGCCATAGCCATAGCCCGGCATCACGACCGGACCCGGGCCAACCCAGCCGGGACGCGGACCGCCCCAGCCGGGGCCGTTCGGACGACAGCCGCCATAAGGGCCGGGATGATAGCCGTAGCCGCATCCCCCAGCGACAAGCGTGATGTTCGGCGACTGATATCCCGAATTCGACGGGGATACCGAGAAGGCTTGAGCGTCGATCGGAGCGAGGGCGGCCGACAATGAAACGGCGGCCGCCAGAAGGAATGCTTTGCGCATGCGGTGAGATTACCTTTCGCTGAGTTGCCGACTCGGGGTCCCCCGGGCGCGAATCCTTAGCGGATAAGCCGCAACGCGCAAACGCTGTCCTGTGGCCCGCCCGCCTGGGACCGCGACCGTCCCGGTCGCCCTTATTCCCGGCGCCGCGCTGGCCGCACCGTTTCAAAGGCGGGCGAGGACGCCGGCGTTCCCGGAGTCGACCTCTCCTTCCTCCGCGCGCCTTGACGCGGCAACGCGGCGTCGCAACAGTGTCGGCGCGCAACGGCGTTGCGCCGTCGGGCTCGAGGGAGGATGAGGTGAAGAGAATTCTGTTGGGCGCGGTTGCCGTGCAATTATTGGCGACCGGCCTCGCTGCCGCGCAGGACATCAAGATCGCCTTGATCTCCTCCAAGACCGGGCCGCTCGAAGCCTATGCCAAGCAAACCGAAGCCGGCTTCACTCTCGGCCTCGAATTCGTCACCGGCGGCACGATGAGCGTCAACGGGCACAAGCTCGTGGTGATCTCCAAGGATGATCAGGGCAAGCCCGACCTCGCCAAGACCCTGCTCGAACAGGCCTATGCCGACGACAATGCCGATCTCGCGGTCGGCACCTCTTCGTCGGGCGCGGCGCTCGCCATGCTCCCGGTGGCGCAGGACCAGGGCAAGGTGCTGATCGTCGAGCCCGCCGTCGCCGACCAGATCACCGGCGACAAATGGAACCGCTTCATCTTCCGCACGGCGCGCAACTCCACCCAGGATGCGCTCGCCGCCGCCGTGGCGCTGGGCCAGGGCGATGTCTCGGTCGCCACCCTCGCGCAAGACTACGCCTTCGGACGCGACGGCGTCGCTGCGCTCAAGGACGCCATCACGGCGACCAAGAGCAAGGCGAAGCTGGTCTTCGAGGAATATGCGCCGCAGAACGCGACCGACTTCACTGCCTCGGCGCAACGCCTCTTCGATGCCCTGAAGGACAAGCCCGGCCGCAAGATCATCTACATCATCTGGGCGGGCGCCAACCCCTTCACCAAGATCATGGCGCTGCAGCCGGAGCGCTTCGGCATCGAGGTCGCGCCGGGCGGCAACATCCTGCCGGTCATGAAGACCTATCAGCCCTATCCGGGGATCGAAGGCGCCGTCTATTACTATTACGGCTTCCCCAAGAACCCGATGAACGATTGGCTCGTCGCCGAGCACAAGAAGCGCTTCGGGGCGCCGCCCGATTTCTTCACCGCCGGCGGCATGGCGGCAGCTTCGGCGGCGGTGACGGCGATCAAGAAGGCCGGCTCCACCGATCCCGAGAAGCTGATCGCCGCCATGGAAGGCATGGAGTTCGACACGCCCAAGGGCAAGATGACCTTCCGCAAGGAGGATCACCAGGCGCAGCAGGCGATGTACGACTTCAAGGTCAAGCCGAAGGGCGCGGACGAGAACGACCTGCTCGAGCTGGTGCGGGAGATCCCGACCGCCGAGATGCCGCTGCCGATCCGCAACAAACGCTGAGGCGATGCGATTGCGGCGAGGCGGTAATCGGCCTCGCCGTCAGCGCTTCAGGTTGACGATGACGACGCCGCCGAGCGCCAGCAGCCCGCCGAAGAGGCCGAGCAGCGAGGGCGTCTCGCCGAGCCAGAGATACCCCATCAGCGTCGCGACCGGCGGCACGCAATACATGAGATTGGCGGCGCGCGCCGCGGGGAGGCGCGACAGCACCATGGCCCAGCTCCCATAGGCGATGAGGCTCGGCACGATGCCGAGATAGAGGGCGGCGACGAGCCCCTGCGTCGACGCGGCCGGGATGGCGGCGATGCCGCTCGGCAGAGCGGGTGCGAGGAACAGCGCCCCGAGCACCATGTTCCAGGCCGAGACGGTGAGCGGCTTGTGCCGGGCGAAAAGCGGCTTCTGGGCGATGGTGGTGACGGAGTTGCAGAGCGCCGCGCCGAGGATCAGCAAGGCACCGGCGCCGATCTGCAGACCCTGCGCTTCGCCGAGCGCGATCAGGCTGATGCCGAGGAAGGACAGGCCCGTTCCGAGCCAGGCGCGCAGGCCAAAACTCTCGCCCAGAATCAGCATGGCGAGGCCGGCCGTGATGATCGGGTTGACGTTGATGATGAAGCTCGCAGCCCCGGCCGACACGGTCTCCTCGCCGAGATTGAGGAGTCCCGTATAGAGCGCCACGAAGAAGATTCCCCCGGTGAGGAAGCGCCAGGCCTCCGGCCAGCTCGGCAAGGGCGGGCGGGTCACGATCAGGAACAATGCCGCCGGCACGGCCGCGATGGCGAAGCGCAAAGCGCCGAGCTGCAGCGGACCGAAGACCGTAAGCCCGGCCCTGATGGCCGGGAAGGCCGAGGCCCAGGCGAGGATCGTCACCCCGAGCGCCGTCGCGGTCGTGGCGTCGAAACCGCCTCTTGCGGGGATGGGAGTAGACAATGCAGTCATGGGGGCCTCGTGATGCGATCGGTCTCGATGCGATCTGTCTCGATGCAAATATGTTTCGATGAACGAGCAATCGCCGGCCTCCAGCCTGTTGACAAGCGAACAATTCGGCGATGAGGTGTGCGTATGGATCACAGCTCGCTCACCTTGCCACCGCTCGACACCTTGCGGGCTTTCGAGGCTGCGGCGCGGCTCGGCAGCTTCTCGGGGGCGGCGCAAGCGCTCAACCGCACGCATGGGGCGATCAGCCGCCAGGTGGCCAAGCTCGAGCAATGGCTTGGGCTGCGGCTGTTCGAGCGGCAGGCGCGCGGCGTTGCGCTGACGCTCGATGGCGAGCGCCTGTTCCGGCGCACCAGCGACGCCTTCGCGCTGATCGCCGACACCTCGGATCGCTGGGCGGAACCGCGCGGCGCGGCCGTCGTGCGGCTGAGCTCGATCCCGTCGATCTGCAGCCTCTGGCTGATGCCCCGCCTGGCGCGGCTCGAGGTCGGCGAGCCTCACCTGCGCATTGTGCTCCTCATCGATCACCGGACCTTCGATCTCGAGGGCGAGGGCGTCGATCTCGCCATACGATGCGGCAGGGGCACGATGGCCGGGCGCCTTTCGGTCAAGCTGTTCGAGGAATGGTGCTTCCCGATCGCGTCGCCGCAGCTGGCGCGGTGTCTGGGCAAAGGGGCGGCGGAGCGTCTGCTCACGGTGCCGCTGATCCATGACACGGATGCCTCGGGCTGGCGCGCCTGGTTCGCGGCGCATGGCCTCGATTATCGGCCGCGCCCGCAGGACCGGCGCTTCGAGGATTATAATCTGGTGCTCGATGCCGCCGCTTGCGGGCTCGGCGTGGCGTTGGCCCGCCCGCCCTTGGCGCAGGCGCCCATCGATGCCGGCCGCGTCGTGATGGTGGATGAGCGCACCGTGCTCAACCCCGTGGCCTATTGGCTCGACCGGCCGCAAGGAACCCCGCGTCCCGCCGCCGTCGCGCTCGCCCAGCGCATCGCGCAGGAGGCCGGGCTCGATCCGGCGGCGCTGCCGGCGTTTCTCAAAGGCGACGGCCATCGCAGGTGAGGTTGAGCGCCAGCGCCGAGATGTGCGCGGCTACTCTGGGACCGCGGGCGTCCCGCCCGCTCTTGCGAACGGCGAGGCCGGCGTTGCTGGGGTAAAGGGCGACCGGGACGGTCGCGATCCCGCCCTACCCGCGCCGCCGTTCGCGCAGCTCGCGCTTCAGCACCTTGCCGATGGGGCTGCGCGGCAGCTCGTCGATGATCTCGACGCCGGCCAGGCGCTGCATCTTGCTGAGCCGCGCATTGGCGAAATCACGGATCTCGTCCGCCGTTGCAATGCGGCCCGGCCTCAGGGCGACGACAGCGAGCGGCGTTTCGCCCCAGCTTTCGGACGGCACCCCGATCACAGCTGCCTCGGCGACCGCCTCATGCTCCGCCAGCACGGCTTCGAGATCGCCCGGATAGATGTTGAAGCCGCCCGAGATGATCATGTCCTTCTTGCGGTCCATGAGCACGACAAAACCATCCTCGTCGAGGCGCCCGATATCGCCGGTGCGGATGAAGCGCTTGCCCGTGGCATCGTGCCATTCGGCTTCTTCGGTCTTCCGAAGCTGATTGTGATAGCCGGTCATCATCGCCGGCGAGTGGCCGACGATCTCGCCGCGTTCGCCTGGCGCGACTTCCTGCCCGGCATCGTCGATGAAGCGGATATCGTTGCCGGGCGAGGGTCGCCCGATGGTGTGCAGCTTGTTCGGCCATTCATGGGCAAACAGCAGGGTCGAGCCGCCGCCTTCCGTCATGCCCCAGACCTCGGCGAGGCCTCCGGGCCAGCGCTCGAGCACATCGGCCTTGAGCGCCGCCTCGAAAGGGGCGCTGGTGCAGGATTTCATCTTGAAGCTCGACAGGTCGAAGCTCGCGAAATCAGGCAGCGCCATGATGCGCCTGTACTGGACCGGCACCAGCATCGCATGCGTGACGCGGTGACGCTCGGCAAGCTTGAGGAATTCGCGCGCCTCGAACTTCGCCATCAACACCATGGCGCCACCATGGGCAAGGGTCGGGAAGACCGCGACCAGCGTGGTGTTGGAGTAGAGCGGCGTCGAGATCAGCGTGACGGCCTCGGGGCCGTAGAGGAAGGCGCCAGCCCGCTGCACCTGCGCCCAGCGCATGCGATGCGGCTGCACGATGCCCTTGGGCGTGCCCGTGGTGCCCGAGGAATAGATGATATTGAAAGGAGCGTCGGGCGCCACCGTCACCGGGCGGGGCGGCTCGCCCGCCGGGGCAAGCCAAGTCTCGAAGCTATGGCCTCCGCCCGAGCGGTCGAGCCTCACGCGCAGCGGGCCGGTCGCGGGTAGCACGTCCGCCAAGACCTCTTCCGTCGCCCCATCCAGGAAGACAAGCCTGGCGCCGCAATCGCCGATCATGGCGGCGAGGCTCTCGGGCCTCGATGAGGGCGACAACGGCGCCACCGCAACGCCGGCCCTGAGCGCACCAAGAAAGACGGCGGCGTATTCGATCGAGGTCGCGGCGCAGATCGCGATCGCTTCGCCCTCCCGGATGCCGTCGCGCTCCAGGGCGGCAGCCACTTGGTCCATGACGCCATCGAGCCGCGCATAGCTCCAGCGACTGTCGCGCTGGATGAAAGCCGTAGCGTCCGGACGCTCGCGCGCATGCAGATGCACGAGCTTGGCGAAGTCGCCGAATTCCTGTTGCAGCAGCGCGCCTGAGTCCGGGACGGGACTTGCCGGGAAAGGACTTGCCGGGACAGGACTTGCCGGGACAGGACTTGCCGGGACAGGACTTGCCTCGTTCATTCGGGTCTCGCTCATTCAGGCATCGCCGGGGTTTGCGACCTTGGCGCCGCGCTTTTTTGCGAAGTCGTCGAGACGCTGCGCCGCCTCCGGCCGCGACTGGGCGAGAGCCGCCATCATGCTTTCGACGAACAGCCCGTCATCCTCGCTCATGTCCTGGATGCGGGGCAGGGCCTGCAGCACGCCGAGCACCGTGAGGGGCGCCATCGCGGCGACCTTCTCGGCAAGCTCGCCGGCCTTGGCCAGGGCCTCGCCCGCGGGCACCAGATATTGGGCGATGCCGAGCCGTTCGGCGGTCGCCGCATCGAGCACGCGTCCGGTGAGCATCATGTCGGCCATGCGCGAGGCCCCGATCAGCCGCGCCACATGCACGGAGGCGCCGCCGCCGACATAGATGCCGCGCGAGCCCTCCGGCAGGGCGAAGAAGGCAGATTCGTCGGCGACGCGCAGATGGCAGGCCGCCGCGAGCTCGAGGCCGCCTCCGACGGTGGCGCCGTGCAGGGCCGCGATCGCCGGCACCCGCCCATGGCGGATCGCCCTGAAGGCGCGGTGCCAGGAGCGCGAATGATGGAACACCTCTTCGGGCGTACGCGCCTTGTGCTCCAGGAGATCGAGGCCGGCGCAAAAGCAGGGCCCATGGCCGTACAGCACGATAGCGCGCGCCTCGTCTTGGGCCCGCAGGACAGAAGCCTCGATCGCAGCGATCAGCGCGTCGTTGATGGCGTTGCGCTTCGCCGGCCGGTTGAGGCCGATGACCGCGACCTCGCCGCGCATCTCATAGGTGACGCTGTCTGGCATCGTCATCATCTGCCTTTCGCCTGCCGCTCGAAACGCCATGCTAAGCACATTCTCGGGCCCCTCGCAGCCGCGCAATTGCGCGGGGCACTGCCGAGACCAGAAGAAACCGGTCACGCGAACGTGTTGGCGAGCCGCTCGCGGCGCGTCGGTCCGCGTCAGGCCCGGCCTGGACGGTTCCCGTCTGGCCGGAATATGAATTGGGCGCTCCGCTTGCGTTCAGCGAGATCGCTCCCGGATCGGAGAGACAGATGGCTTCATTGGAGAAATGGGCGCCTTACGTGCTGAGCCTCGTGCGCGTCGTCGCGGCGCTGCTGTTCATCCAATATGGCTTGGAGAAATTCTTCGGCTTCCCGGGGCCAGGGCCGGAGATGACGACGCTTCTCTGGGTGCAGGGCGTGATCGAGATCGTCGGCGGCAGCCTGCTGCTCGTCGGGGCCTATACGCGGCCGGTCGCCTTCATCCTCTCCGGCGACATGGCGGCCGCCTATTTCATCACATATTTGCCGCTCTCCTTCTATCCGGCGGTGAGCGGCGGCGGTGAGGCGGTGCAGTTCTGCTTCCTGTTCTTCTACATCGTCTTCGCGGGAGGAGGGCCCTGGAGCGTCGATGCGACCATGCTGAAGCGCCCTTAGCCGCGGCATTGCGGCGAACCTCACGCGAACGTGTTTGCAAGCCGAGCAGTTGCGCAGCGCGGCTCGGCGAGGCAGGGGGGGCTTTACGGCCCCCACCCGGCCGGAATATGAATGAAACTGCCAAGAGAGGCTTGGTGAAGGCGTGATGAGTGGCGACGCGGCCATTCGCCAAGATTGATCCCGATGGGGGGTAGCACATGACATCATTGGAAAAATGGGCACCCAGCGTGCTTAGCATCGTGCGCATTGTCGCGGCGCTGCTGTTCCTCGAGCACGGTCTGCAGAAGTTCATCGGCTTCCCGGCGGCCGGTCCGGCGGAGCTGTCGACGATGCTCTGGGTGCAGGGCGCGATCGAGGTGGTCGGCGGCATCCTGCTGCTCGTCGGAGCCTATACGCGGCCGGTGGCCTTCATCCTCTCGGGCGACATGGCGGTCGCCTATTTCATGGCGCATTTCCCGTCCTCCTTCTACCCGTTGGTGAACAGGGGCGATGCGGCGATACTGTTCTGCTTCGTGTTCCTCTACCTGGTCTTCGTGGGAGGCGGTGCGTGGAGCGTCGACAAGGCTATGCTGAAGCAGGAATAACGTCCTTCCCGCAGCTCGGACCTTCGCGGAATTGGGGGGCATCCCGCGCTCAACGCAGCACGTAGTGATGCGATGCTGACGCGGGATCCATCGTTTACAGGAAGATGTGGGTCCCGGATCTGCGGCGCGTCACTGCGTGCTGCGCCGCGTCCGGGATGACCCAGCGCGGGTGCTATCAACCCGACATCAAGCGCCGTTCGACTATGCGGCCCGCTTCTTTGCGGTGATCAGTCCGCGATTGATCAGCACTTCGGCGATCTGCACGGCATTGAGCGCCGCGCCCTTGCGCAGATTGTCGGATACGCACCAGAAGGCGAGGCCGTTCTCCACCGTCGGATCCTCGCGCAGGCGCGACACAAAGGTCGCGTCCTCGCCCGCCGCCTCATGCGGCGTCACGTAGCCGCCATCCTCGTGCTTGTCGACGATCAGGATGCCGGGCGCCGAGCGCAGGATCTCGCGCGCCTCATCGACCGAGATCGGCCGCTCGAACTCGACATTCACGGCCTCCGAATGGCCGATGAAGACAGGGACGCGCACGCAGGTCGCATGCAGCTTGATCTTGGGGTCGAGGATCTTCTTGGTCTCGGCGATCATCTTCCACTCTTCCTTGGTCGAGCCGTCCTCCATGAAGACGTCGATATGGGGAATGACGTTGAAGGCGATGCGCTTGGTGAACTTGCCTTTCTTCACCTCGCTGGCCGTGAACACGGCGCGCGTCTGCTCGAACAGCTCCTCCATGGCGTCCTTGCCGGCGCCCGAGACCGATTGATAGGTCGCGACAACGACGCGCTTGATGGTCGCCGCGTCATGCAGCGGCTTCAGCGCCACAACGAGCTGCGCCGTCGAGCAATTGGGGTTGGCGATGATGTTGCGCTTGGAGAAGCCCTTCACGGCCGCGGCGTTCACCTCCGGCACGATCAACGGCACGTCGCTGTCATAGCGCCAGGCGGAGGAGTTATCGATGACGACCGTGCCCTGCGCGCCGATCTTCGGCGACCATTCCTTCGACACCGCCCCGCCAGCCGACATCAGGCAGATATCGGTGCCGGTAAAGTCGAAATTCTCGAGCGCCTTCACCTTCAGCGTCTTGTCGCCGAAGGAGACCTCCTGACCTACGCTGCGCCGCGAGGCGAGCGCCACGACCTCATCAGCCGGAAAAGCCCGCTCGGCGAGGATCGACAACATTTCTCGACCCACATTGCCTGTGGCGCCGACGACAGCGACCTTGTAACCCATCGGATTATCCTCGTGTTCTGGAGACGTTCGTCCTGAGACTTGGTGCTCTCTGAGACTGGATGCTCTCCCCCGGTCGTCGCCCGCTGCTTTCGCTTGCGGGCTTGCCCCTTCTCCCCGTCGGGGGAGGACCCGGGTCGAGGACAGGCGTCAGCGCGTCGTGCCGCCTTTCGCGGTCGACGTTTTCGTCGTGGTCGTTTTCGGGGCGAATATCGCTGCCTGAACGAGCATGAGCTGATGCTTCTCCTCGGCATGACGCCGATGCGCGGTGCAAACACGCATTCAGTGCAGATGTCAATGGCCGAGCGATTGCGCAAGGGCTGGGACCGCGGGCGTCCCGCCCGCTCTTGCGACGGCGAGAGGCTCACCGTCTGTAAGAAGGGCGACCGAGACGGTCGCGGTCCCAGCGGTTGTTGCCTCAGCGCACCGGCGGTGCGTAAAGAATACCGCCCTTCGACCAGAGCGCATTGAGGCCGCGCGGCAGTTTCAGAGGCGAAGTCTGGCCGAGATTGCGCTCGAAGATCTCGCCGTAATTGCCCGTAGCGAGAATGGCGCGCAGCGCCCATTCGTCCGACAGGCCGATGGCGGCGCCGAATTTGCCTTCGATGCCGAGAAGCCGCTTCACTTCGGGGTTCGGCGATTTCTCCTCTTCGGCCGCATTGGCCTTGGTGATGCCTAGCTCCTCGGCATCGATCAGCGCGTTCAAGGTCCAGCGCACGATGTCGAACCATTTGTCGTCGCCGTCGCGCACCACGAGGCCGAGCGGCTCTTTCGAGATCACCTCCGGCAAGATGAGGTAATCGTCGGGATTGGCGAGCTTCAGCCGCGCCGAGGCCAGCGCCGAGGCGTCGGAGGTGAAGACGTCGCAGCGTCCTTCGCCAAGCGCCTTGGTCGCGTCATCGTCGCTGGCGAAGGAGACGAGCTCGTATTTGAGCTTATGGGCGCGGAAGAAATCGGCGGCGTTGAGCTCGCTCGTCGAGCCCTGCTGGGTGCAGACCGAGGCGCCGCCGAGCTGCGTGACCGAAGTGACGCCGCTCGCCTTCTTGGCCAGGAAGGACTGGCCGTCATAGAAGGTGAAGCCCGTGAAATGCAGGCCCGCCGCCGTGTCGCGCTGCATCGTCCAGGTGGAATTATGGGTGAGGAGATCGACGCCGCCCGAGGCCAGCGCCTGGAAGCGCAGGGGCGCTGTCAGCGGCATGAACTTCACCTTGGCGGGGTCCCCCAGCACGGCGGCGGCGATCGCCCGGCAGAGATCGGCGTTGAATCCCTTGAACTGCCCATCCTTGTCCGGTTGGCCGAAGCCCGGAAGATTGGGATTGATGCCGCAGATCAGCTGGCCGCGCGCCACGACGGTGTCGAGCGTTCCGGCCTGCGTGGCCGGGGCCTGCAGCGTCAGGACGCCGGCCCCCAAAACAAGGCTGAGGCGGACAAGGCTGAGGCAGGCAAGGCCGAGAAGGTGGCACTGGGATCGCTTCATGTCATGTCCTTCCCGGATAGGGAGCTTGCGTCGCGGGAGCGTCATTGCGGTTCCGGCGACCTCGAGCCTCAATAGGCCAGATAGAGGCCCGGGAAGGCAACTGTGCGCGCGACAGCGTCGATCGTCATCAGATCTTCGCCGATGATTACCGGCCCGCGATAGGTCTCGCGGATTTCCGCGACCAGCGCCGCCCTCTCGGCGCCGGGCGGCACCAGATGGGTGAGCGCCAGCGCCTTGACGCCGGCCCCGGCCGCGAGCGTCCCGATCTGCTTCGGTGTCATGTGGTATGAGCGCACCGCCGCAATGGTTTCGGGCGAGCGCACGCCCGGTGTCGGCATCATTTCGCGATCGACGAACACTTCGCAGACCAGGAGCTCGGCGCCGCGCGCCGCGTCCGAGAGCGACGGCACCGGTCCGGTATCGCCTGAGAACACGATGCGTTCGCCGCCCTCGCGCACCAGCATCAGCCCATAGGCCGGCACCACCGGCCGGTGATCGACCTCGAACGGGATGACCGCAAGCTTGCCGAGCTCGATTGCCTGAGCGGCCCGCAATTCATGGAATTCCACCTCGAGTCCCGCAGCCGAGGGACGTTTCTCATGGGCGATGCGCAGCTTGCGCTCATCCGCATAGGCGTCGAGCTGGCGGCGCATATGGGCGATCGCGGTTGCCGGTGCGTGCACGACGAAGGGCCGGGCGCGGCCCTGATGCCAACTCGACACGAGGAGCTGGTAGAAATCCGCGACATGATCGGAATGGTAATGGGTGACGATCAGCGCATCGATATCGGCGCCGCGCCGGCCGGCGGCGACGAGGCGCTGGCTGACGCCGGAGCCGCAATCGATGAGCAGCAGCGCATCTTGTGCGGCGACGAGATGGGCGGGGCCGGCGCGCAGGGGCGAAGGGACCGGGCACCCCGTGCCGAGGAAGGTGAATTTCATGACGATGTCTGCGTTGCGGATCCAGACCCCCACCTCATTCCTCCCCCTTGCAGGGGGAGGATGGACGCCACTTCGCGAATGGTCTCGCAAGCCTCGTCATTTCCTCCCCCTGCAAGGGGGAGGTGAGGTGGGGGTCGAAAGGGAGATCAAGAGGGGCTCACTCGCACGTCTCTTCAGCGCACGCCGAGCAGCTTCTCGAACAGGGTCGGCGGATAGGGCGCCGACGGATAGAAGCTGTCGCAGTAGACGCGGCCATTGGTGTAGAGATTGGTGCTGTATTCCCCGCCTGGGCACAGGCCGCCATAATAGCAAGGGCCGGTATGGTTCAGGCACTGGCCGATCCGCTGCGCCAGATAGATGCCGTCATGCCCGACCGCGTAACCGCCGCCGCCACCGAAAGAGCCGGAGCGGGCCATGGCGGCGCTCGGCAAGGCGAGGAGCGCCGCCGCGCAGGCCATGATGGCGCCGATCCGCCGCAGGCCCTGTCTGGTCCCTTGGGGACCCGTCCTGGCATTTCTCTGTCGCATGGCCTCTCTCCGGGCTCGGTGGCTGACGATACGGCGCGCGGCTCGGCGTCGACCCCATGATGCCTCGAAACGCACCGCTTGAACATTCGGTTTCATCGCGGCTTCTTATTCATTGAGCGTCTTGCAGCTGAGGCCGGGCCGGCCTTCGGCGTCAGCCGCCGAGCGCACCGCCATCCGAGCGCGGATCATGGGCGGCCTCGACGGAGCCGTCCGGATAGCGCATCAGCGCGCCCGCATGGCCCAGGCCCTCGTCATAAGGCGTATCGAGGACGAGCACCGGATGCCCGGCCTTTTCCAAGGCGCGCACCAGACTGTCGTCGAAACGGTTCTCGAGCGTCAGGTCGATGCGCGTCTTGCCCCAGGTGCGGCCCAAGAGCCAGCGCGGCGCGTCGATCGCTGCATCCAGGGGCTGGCCGAACATGACATGGCGCGTGAACAATTCCGCTTGGAATTGCGGCTGGCCGTCGCCGCCCATGGCGCCATAGGACATGATGCGGCCGTCCCTGAACAGGGCAAGCGGCGGGTTGAGCGTGTGGAAGGGCCGCCGCCCGGGTTGGAGCGGGTTCAGCGCTTCGGGGTCGAGCGAGAAGGAGACGCCGCGATTTTGCATCAGCAGGCCGGTGCGCGGCAGCACGCAGCCCGAACCGAACTCCCAATAGGTGCTCTGGATATAGCTGACCGCGACACCCTCGGCATCGATGGCACCCATCCAGACCGTGTCGCCGATCGGCACGGCGGCGCCGAAGGGACCGGCCCGCTTCATGTCGATGCTGGCGGCGGCATGGTCGAGATGCTCTTTGGTCAGAACATCCTCAGGCTCTTCGCGCAGATGCGCGAAATCGGTGACGATACGGTTGCGCGCCGCGAAGGCGAGCTTGGTCGCCTCGATCAGCCCATGCACATGCTCGAAGCTCTCAGGTTTCTTCACCGCGAGGCGCTCGAACAGGGCGAGGATCATGAGCGCAGCCAGGCCCTGCGTCGGCGGGGGAGCATTGAAGAGGCGCGCCGCCTTGAGGTCGACGCTCAATGGCTGGCGCCGCACCGCCCGATAGGCTCTGAGATCCTCGCGCGTCACGGCGCTGCCGATGACGTCGAGATCGGCCGCGATCTCGCGCCCGACATCGCCGCGATAGAAATCATCGAGGCCCGCGCGCGCCACATGCTCGATCATGTCGGCGAGCGCCGGCTGCTTCAGCACGGCCCCCGCTTGCGGCAGCTTGCCGTCCTCCAGGAAGGCCGAGGCGAAGCCAGGCGCTGCCGTCAAGGCCTCGAATTCCGAGGGATGGTTGCGCGCCAGCGAGGGCGCCACCTTGCAGCCCTCGCGCGCCAGGCGGACCGCATCGCCGAAAAGATCCGGGAGCGGCAGGCGCCCGCCCAGGCGTCGCGCCAGCTCATGGGCTTCGAGGAAGCCTCCGACCGCGCCCGGCACGGTGAGCGCCGCTTCCGGCCCACGCGACGGGATGGCGTCATAGCCGGCTTCGCGATAGCGCTTGATGGTCGCCTTGGCGCCGGCCGGGCCGCAGGCCTCGACATAATGTACGCGCCGCCTCGGGTCGGCGATCAGCCAGAAACCGTCGCCGCCGAGCGAATTCATATGCGGATAGACGACCGCGATGGTCGCCGCCATCGCCAGCATCGCCTCGATGGCATTGCCGCCCTCTTGCATCACGGCGCGCCCGCTCTCGGCGGCGAGATGATGCGGCGCAGCCGCGGCGTAATGGGAAAAGCGTGCGTCGGTCATGGCGATCCGGGGCGGCCGGGGGAGTCATTCGTCATGGCCGTCCCCGCACTCGTTGCGGGGATCAGCCCGGCCATGACGAAGAACAAAGTCGGCTATGTGACCACGAGGCGCACCTCACTCGGCGCGCCAATACTCCGCCCACAGAGGCGCGAGGTCGCTATGGCCGGTCGTCACATAGCCTTTGAGCCATTTCGGGTTGATATGCGGCTCGGCCCGGAAGAACAGCGGCACATGCGGCAAGGCGGTCGCATAGATCGTCTGAATCTCGGCCCATAGGCCGATCTGCTTCTCGGGGTCGAGCTCCTTCTCCGATTGGAGGACCAGCTCGTCGAGGCGCGGGATCGAGATCCCCGAATAGTTCGAGCCGCCAAAGGAATTGGCCTCGGTCGGAATGCCGAAGCTTGAGTAATTGCGGCGCGGCGACTCGGTCACGCCGAAGGTCGAGGCATACATCACCATGCCGGGGAAGAGGCGCTTCTTGAGCGTCTCGCCGAACATGGTGCGGGCCGGCTCGTTCTTGATGGTGACTTCGATGCAAGCGGCCTTCCAGCCCGACTGCAGCACCTGCTGCTGCAATTCGCGCAGGCGGTTGCCGGCAGTCGTGGTGAACTCGAAGGACAGTCGCTCGCCCTTGTCGTTGCGGCAGATGCCGTCGGGCCCCGGCGTGAAACCTGCCTCGGTCAGCAAGGCCTTGGCCTTGGCGGGATCATAGGGATAGGCCGGGACGTCCTTGCTGAAATTCACGTTCTTGGGCGGCACAAAGGCGTTGGCGACCGGCTGCAAGCCCTGGAACAGCTTGTCGGTCAACGTCTTGCGGTCGGTCGCGTGGACCAGCGCCTGGCGGACGCGCAGGTCCTGCAGGAGCTTGTTGTCATGGGCGAGCTCGATATGCTCATAGGCGAGGCTCGGCACGAACAGATAGGTGAAGTCGTCGGGGTGCTGCTTGCGCAGCTCCAGCGCCTGGTCGATGGTCAGCGCGATGCCTTCGCCGGCCACCATGTCGACGTCGCCCGAGAGCAGATTGGCCTGCAGCGCCGCCGTGTTTTGAATGAACTTGATGATGACGCGCCGGAAATGCGGCTTCTCGCCGCTCCAATAGGGATTCTGTTCCAGGACCACCTGGCCGCCGGACTGATAATCCTTGATCAGATAGGGCCCGTTATACAGGCCCGGCGTGGTCGGGTTGCGGTTGTAGACGCTCTGCTTGTTGTAGCCGCCGCTCGCCGCCACCTGCTCATAGACGGGGCCCTCGATATGCTCGGGCAGGAGCTGGGCCCATTCATTGTAGTTGGTCTGGATGGAATCGAGGTGCATTACGGCCGTCTGGTCGTCGACCACATCGACTTTCTCGGTCCGAGCCCAGGCCTTGGGGAGATAGAAGCCGGCTTTCGGATCGCGCGCCACGCGGGCCGTGAAGGCGATGTCCTTGGCGGTGACAGGCGCACCGTCGCCCCATTTCAGTCCCGGCTTCAGCTTGATTGTGACCGCCATGCCCTTTGTGCCGTCGGGGCGATCCTCGAGCTTGGCGAGGCCATTCTTGACCGTCGGCAATTCGCTGCAGAGCAGGCAGGAATTCTTCCAGTCCTTGTCGAAGGCGGTGACGGGTCGCGTCACGAAGGAGAGGACGTAGTCCTTGATGGTCTCGGCATCGATGTAGAAGTTGAAGCCCGACGGGAATTGGGCGACGCCGATCGTCAGATCGTCATGGGCGGCGAGCGCCTGCCGCTCGAGGCCGAAACAGGCCGCCAGGCCGATCGTTCCCGCCATTGCCAAGCGCTTCAAGCTGCGCATTCTTGCCATGGTCGATTTCCTCTCATCTTGAATCTGTCGGCCGAGCTCGGCCGCATCACATGCGAACGGGCGCGGCGCCAGCCGCCGCGCCACCATGCTTATTCGGCCCGCCAGTTCTGCGACCAGTTCGAGGTCACGTCGCCGATCCCCGAAGGCGTGTAGCCCTTCAGCCATTTCGGCACCACATGCGCGTCGGCGCGAAAGAAGATCGGCACATGCGGCAAGGCGGCCGAATAGATCTTCTGCATCTCGACCCAGATCGCCTTCTGCTTCTGCGGATCGAATTCCCGCTCGGCCGCATCGGTCAGCTCGTCGAGACGCGGGATCGAGATGGCGGAGTAGTTGGAGCCGCCATAGCCATTGGCTTCGGTCGGTATGCCGGTCGTCGTATAGCCCTTGCGTGGCGATTCGGTCATCTCCATGCCGGAGCCGTACATGACCATGCCGGTGAATGAGCGCTTCTTCAGCGTCTCGCCGAACATGGTGCGGGCCGGCTCGTTCTTGATCGTGACCTCGATGCAGGAGGCTTTCCAGTTCGATTGCAGCACCTGCTGCTGCAGCTCGCGCACCCGATTGCCGGCCGTCGTGGTGAACTCGAAAGTGAGGCGCTCGCCCTTGGCGTTGCGGCAGATGCCGTCGGGGCCGGGCGTGAAGCCCGCTTCCGCCAGCAGCGCCTTGGCCTTAGCTGGATCATAGGGAACGGTCGGGATGTCCTTCGCGGCATTGACATGGTTTGGCGGCACGAAGCTGTCAGCGACGGGCAGCATCTTCTCGAACAGCTTCTCGGTCAGGGTCTTGCGATCGGCCGCGTAGACCAGCGCCTGGCGTACCCGCAGATCCTGCAGCAGCGGATTGCCGTGGGCGAGCTCGATATGCTCGTAATAGAGGTTCGGCAGGAACATATAGGTGAAGCGGTCGGGATATTGCTTGCGCAGCTCCAGCGCCTGGTCGACGGTCAGGCCGATGCCGCCTTCGGCCACCATATCGACGTCGCCCGCCAGGAGATTGGCCTGCAGCGCTGCGGTGTTCTGGATAAATTTCAGGATGATGCGCTTGAAATAGGGCTTGGTGCCGATCCAATAGGGGTTCTGCTCCAGCACCACTTGGCCGCCCGACTGATAGTCCTTCACGAGGTAAGGCCCGTCATAAAGGCCGGGCGTCGTGGGGTTGCGGTTGTAGACGCTCTGCTGCTTGTAGCCGCCGGTCGCCGCAACCGCCTCATAAGCCGGGCCTTCGACATGCTCGGGCAGCAACTGCGCCCACTCATTGTAGCTCACATAAAGCGAGTTGAGATGGATGACCGCCGTCTGCTCGTCGACCACATCGACCTTGTCGATCTTCGCCCAGCCCTTGGGCAAGGCGAAGCCGGTCTTGGCATCGAGCGCAACGCGCGCCGTGAAGGCGATGTCCTTGGCTGTCAGCGGTACCCCGTCGCCCCATTTGAGGCCGGGCTTGAGCTTGATGGTGACCGCCATGCCCTTCGTGCCGTCGGCGCGATCCTCGATCTTGGCGAGGCCGTTCTGCACGGTCGGCAATTGGGCGCAGAGGATGCAGACATTTTCGGCCTCTTCGCCGTAGCCCATGATGCGCGGCGTCACGAAGCCGAGCACATAGTCCTTGACGCTCTCCGAATCGACATAAGGGTTGAGGCTCGAGGGGAATTGCGAGATGCCGATCGTCAGATCGTCATGAGCGGCGTTGGCCGCAGGACTCCAGCCGCCAAGCGCGGCGAGGCCCAGCATGGCACCGGCCATCGTGCGAACCATGGGACGCATCTTGGGCATGTGTCGTTTCCTCCCGATGATCTCTTGATAGTTTCGGCCCATTAGAGGCGAGATCCGATGCGGCGCAAGCGCGATGAGTTTCCCGCAGATTTGCCCAAGCGATTGGCGTCACCTCTCCCCTTGTGGGAGAGGTCGATCCGAGCCGCTAGGCGAGGATCGGGTGAGGGGGGCAGCTACTGCCTTTGGAAGCCGAGTCGCCCGAGGGTCGGCACTGCCCCCCTCACCTCACCCGGCTTCTCCCGCAAGGGGAGAGGTGGCGCCGGCGCCGCTCCCCCGTCGGCGCCGCGCTTCAGACGACCGGCTTCTGCTGTGCCTGCTCGGCCGCCATCTCGGCTGCCCGCTGCTGGTAGAGGCTCGCGAAATCGATCGGATCGATATAGAGCGGCGGGAAGCCGCCCTGGCGCACCGCGTCGGCGATGATCTGCCGTCCGAAGGGGAAGAGCAGCCGCGGGCATTCGATCATGATGACCGGGTGCACGTTCTCCTGCGGGATGTTGTTGAGGCGGAAGACGCCGCCATAGACGAGCTCGAAGGCGAAGACGAGGTTCGGCGCCTCGCCGGCCTTGCCCTCGATCAGGAGCTCGACCTCGACATCGTTCTGGGCGAGCGGCTTGGCGTTGACGTTCACCTGGATCGAGATGTTCGGCGCCTGCTGCTGCGGTTGCAGCGAACGCGGAGCGTTCGGGTTCTCGAAGGAGAAATCCTTGGTGTATTGCGCGAGACATTGCAGGCTCGGCGCGGTTTGCGGCGTCTGCCCGTTCGGGGGATTGCTCGCCGCCGGCCCGTTGGCGGGGTTCGTGGCCATGTGAAACCTCAAATTCGTGGTGGAAGCGACGCGCCTAGAGCATGTTTCAGCGAAACGGATGCCGTTTCGCATGAAGACAATGCGCCAAAACGACGGGCCAGAGCCTACCGACGCCTGATTCAGTCAGGTCGGGGAAGGTTCTGGCTCCAGACGGCATGGGGCTATCACGCCAAGGCGCTGCAAACAACTGCGCTGCAAACAAACCGCGGTGGCCCGCGGTGTCCGTTCCTGGCGCTAGCCGGCGCTGATCATGGCGAGGCCGCTCATCAGCCCGAGGCCGAGCATCGCCACGAAAGCCGCCGCGAACAGCTCGATTCCGGTGCCCACAAACGCAAAACGCCCCTCGGTGCCGGCGAAACGCTGCGCCAGGCGCTTGGCGAACACCGACAGGATGGCGAGCGCGCCGACCGTGATGGCGACGCCGATCGCCATCGCGAAGACGGCGGCGAGCCCTGCCGCCACCAGCCCCTGCGACAGGGCGAACACGAGGATGATGATGGCGCCGGAGCAGGGCCGCGATCCGGCCGCGATCACGACCGGAACCGCGTCACGCCAGCGGAAGCTCGGTGACTGCACGAACTCCACCGGCACGTGGTGGTCGCAACAATCATGGTCATGAGCGTGGCTTTCGGCGTGAGCGTGATGCTCATGCCCGTGATCATGGCCCGCATGGTCGTCATGGTGATGGTCATAATCGTGCACATGCTCATGCGGCGCCAGGCGGGCGGAGGCCGAGATGCCCGTAAGCGCGCCGGCACGGGGCTCGTGCGTGAGGCGCGCCGCCAGTGGCGCCGCCTTGCGCCAAGTCAGCACCAGCCCGTAGAGCGCAATCGCCGCGAAGGAGACGAGCTCGACGCGGTTGGCGAGCTGGGTCATGCCGATGGCGGTCGCCCGCAGCGCGAAATGCGCCACGAACACGATGGCGATCGCGACCAGCGCCTGCAGCAGTGCCGCCGCCGTCGACAAGGCGACGCCGCGCCACAGCGCCCGCTCATTGGCGATCAGATAGGCCGAGATCACCGCCTTGCCATGGCCCGGCCCGCCCGCATGGAAGATGCCGTAGCCGAAGGCGAGGAGCACCATGCCGAGCGCGAAGCCGTTATGGTCGCTGGCGCCCTTCAGCGTATCGGCCATCTGCCGGTAGAACCATTCCTGCTGGGCGAGCAGCCAGCGCCCGATATCCGAGCCGCCCTGGGCCGCTTCGCGGATGCCGACGCCGAAAGGGCTCTTCGGCGCGGCCGGCGCCGTGCCGGCAACCAGCATGCCGACGCCGAACACCACGAGGGCCGCGAGCAGCAGCGCCACCAGCGCCACGGCGCAGCGCAGCATCACGGGATTGTCCTTGGGCTCGGCGGCAACCAGCGTCATCGGTGTCTCCTCACGGGCATTACGGACAAGCGACCAGGATGCTGTCGGCGAAGGCGGCGCCTGCGTCTTCGAGCGTCGGCTGCTCCCCGATTGGGATGGCGGCGAGCGTCTGCTTGAGCTGATCGTTCTGCGCCGGCTTGCGCACCAGGAGCGAGCAGCCGGGCTTCTGGCCTTCGAGCTTCACCGCGTCGGTGGCGGGATCCGGGTCGAAGGCGACGAAATAAGTCGGATCATAGACCCGCATCACGAAGGCCTTGCTCGGCTTGACGGGTTCGGCGAGCGGCAAGGTGAAATGCAAGACGAGCACCTTGCCTTTGTCCTCGAGCCAATATTCCTTCGGGGCGGTGAATTTCACATTGCGGCCATTGGCCTTGATGAAGGTGAAGTAGTCGGCGTCGGCGAGCCCTTCGGTGTTGGTCTTGGCGAGATCGGCGAGGGTCTCGCGCGAATAGCGGCCATCCGGCCCCTTATCGAGCCCCTGCTCCAGGAAGGCCGTGTAGTACTCGTCGAAGGTCCAGGCATTCTTGATGGCGGTGACCCGTCCGTCGGCGTCGAAGAGCACCGTTTCGCTCGTGGTGACGAAGACATGCGGATGGGCACCCGCCGGGCGCGAGGCAAGAAGCACGGCCGCGCCGGCCAGGAAAAGCACGATTCGGTGAAGCGAGCGCAATCGCGATCGATCGGGGTTTGGCGACGGGTCGCAGGCGGCGAAGGCATTCATGAGGCTATCCGCGATTCGCGCCCGATTTGGCGCCCCGCCTTAAGGAACAGAACCGCGAGATCGCGGCGATCATGAGGCCGGTTGGCCGCAAACCGGCGCGCCGACAAATTGTCGCGCTCGCGCAGGTCTAACGTCTCTGTGCTCAGTTTCTCTATCATAGGCCTTGCCCGAGAGTCATGGTTGCACCCCCGAACGGCTCTGCCGGACGAGAGGGAAGACAAAGCCCCAGCTCGTGGCGTATCTCTGGCCACAGGGCCAAGGGCTTCCAGGCTCCAAGGACTTGCATGCAAGGACTTGCATGATTGACGAGACGGACCCCGCCAAGGATCAGGAGGACGCCAATTCCAGGCGCGATTTCGCCAACCTCCTCGCCGTGATCGTGTGCCTGGTGATTCTCATCGCCGGCATCTGGCTCATGAACCGGTTATGGGAGGCGAAGAAGCTGCAGGATTGCGTGTTCTCTGGACGCCGCAATTGCGGAGCCCCTATCGAGACGACGCGCTAGGCCGGCGTCGAGCCAGCGCGCGGTCTCGTGCCATCGTGTTGTTTTCACGTATGATTCTGCCGATGACGGCATAACCGCCCCACGGCTTTGGACGCGGTCCTGAACATCGCCTCGCCTTGCGCCGACACCCTCGGCGGCGACGTCGGCTAAAGCCTTGCCGGCGCGGGTAGCATCGGCCAAACCTTTCGTGTATGAGGGCGCGGCCTGCATCCATGGCCGGTCGCCGCGGTAGCTCAGCTGGTAGAGCAACGCATTCGTAATGCGTGGGTCGGGGGTTCGAGTCCCTTTCGCGGCACCATCCATCTCAGCACATTTCCTGAAATTCTCGCACACCCCAATCGGGGAATGCCAACCTGGCCGGGCTCAGCGATTTCGCGGGCACATTACCCTTGCTCGCTCGCCGGCACAGCGCCCAGCCTGTCCACCCAAGCGAGCGCCGAGCGCCGCCAGATCTGCCGCCGTGGCGAGAGGGCGGCGCGCTGGGTGATCGTGCCGATGCGGAGCGAGTAGCTCTGCGGATCTTCGAGCGCGCAGGCATAGATGGGCGTGCCGCAATCGTCGCAGAAGGCGTGACGGCGCTGCTTGCCGCTCTCGGCCGTCTTCACATAGCTCTTGGGCGAGCCGTGCAGCACGAAATGCGCGGCCGGCGCCGGGATATTGGCGCGAAAGGCCGAGCCGGTGAGCCTCTGGCAGTCGGTGCAATGACAGATGCTGACCGTGTTCGGATCGACCTCGGCCTCGAAGCTGATCCGACCGCAATGGCAATGCCCGTCGATCCGCATGCGCTATATCCTTCGACCGGGTGGCGTGATGGTGTCATCCGGCTGGCCCCCACCCGCGCTTGACAAGCCTGTGGCCGCGGGCAAGCCTCGCGCATCTTCGGCGCCTCGAGGCGCGATGTCGACAATGACAGGGAGGCTGACGATGCGCGGAGGCTCGCGGCGGGGGATCGTCATCGCTGCGTTCGCGCTCGCAGCTTGCGCCCCTAACGGCGCCTCGGCCGAGGACGGCGAAGGATTCCTGCGCCTCGCTCGTTCATCTGGAGATCGCGCCCGCGGCGATTTCGCTGCCGACGCCCGGCGCGACGCTCGCCTCCGCGGAGCTGGTGCTCGCCGACGCGCCGGAGAACCAGAATGGCGAGTTCTGCAAGATCCTCGGCGCAATTCATCCCCTCGACATTGCGGCGCCGGACATCACATTCGAAGTCAATCTGCCGACCGGATGGAACGGCAAGGCACTGCATTACGGTGGCGGCGGCTATGACGGCACGCTCATCACCGGCCTCGCCAATACGCGCTTCTTCAAGCCGGGCGTCGCGACGCCGCTCATGCGCGGCTATGTGACTTTCGGCAGCGATTCAGGGCATCAGAGTCCGTCGGTCGCCGACGGCTCCTTCGCCATGAACGCCGAGGCGCTCGCCAATTTCGGCGGCGATCAACTGAAGAAGACGCATGACGTTGCGCTCGACCTCGTCATGCGTCGCTACGGCGGCAAGCCCGAGCGGATCTATTTCTTCGGCAATTCGCAGGGCGGCCATGAAGGCTTCCTCGTCATCCAGCGCTGGCCGCAGGACTATGACGGCGTCGTTTCGATCCATCCGGTCTATGATTTCACGCCGCTGCAACTCGACGGCAATGCGCTGTCGCGTGCGCTCTACAATCCCGCCGATGGCTGGTCAATCCAGCCAAGGTCAAAGCCCTTCAGGCTTGCGTCATGAAAGCTTGCGACGGGCTCGACGGCGTCGAGGACGGCGTCATCAGCAATGTCGCCTCCTGCGCCGCGACCTTCAAGCTCGCCTCGCTGCGCTGCGCGGATGGGCGCGATACGGGGGATGATTGCCTGTCGGATCAGCAGATCAAGTCGGTTGAGGCGATCAATTCGCCCGTCGCCTTCGGCTTCGCGCTGCAAGGCGGTGTTTCGTCGTTCCCGCGCTGGCCGATCCTCGAAGGCGCCGACTGGACGGGGCTCTTCGGCTTCGGAACGCGGCCGAAGCCGAGCAATCCGCCCGAAGCCCTGAAGGATTTCGGATTGACCGTGCTCTCGGACCCGGCGGTGCGCTACATGGTGCTGCGCGATCCTTCCGCCGACCCTCTGCGTTTCGATCCGACACAGCACGAGACGCGCTTGCGCGAGCTCTCAAATCTCATGGACGCCAGCAGCGACGATATCTCCGCCTTCAAGGCGCGTGGCGGCAAGCTGCTGCTCATGCATGGCACGGTCGACTCGGCGGTCTCGCCCTACAACACGATCGCCTATTATGAGCGGCTCGTCGCGCGCTACGGGCAGGGGCCGCTCGACGAATTCATGCGCTTCTACGTCGCGCCGGGCTTCGGCCACGGCACCGGCCAGTTCGTCGTCGGCTGGGACGCACTCGGTGCGTTGGAGCGCTGGGTCGAAAAGGGCGAGGCGCCCGGACAGCAGATCGTCGTCGACACGAAGGGCGGCAACCGCAATCGCACGCGCCCGCTCTGCGTCTATCCGGCCTGGCCGAAATATCTGGGCGGCGATGCCGATGCCGCAGCGAGCTTCACCTGCGTCGACCGATAGTCGCTCTAGGGCCGCAGCTCAGATCTGCCGCCCCGTTCCTTCCCAATAGGGCTCACGCAGCTTGCGCTTGAAGATCTTGCCCGAATCCTCCCGCGGCAGCCTCTTCTCGAACTCGATCACGTTGGGGACCTTGAAGGCCGCGATGTGCGGCCGCAGGAATTCCTTGACGGCGACGACCGTCAGCGCCGCGCCCGGCTGCGGCTCGATATAGGCGCACAGCCTTTCGCCATATTCCTCGTCGGGGATGCCGAACACGGCGCAGTCCTGGACGCCTTGCATCGTGATGAGGACCGACTCGATCTCGGCCGGATAGATGTTGACGCCGCCCGATATCACCATGTTGTGCCGGCGGTCGCACAGGAACAGATAACCGTCCTCGTCGACATAGCCGATGTCGCCAGCGGTGGTGAGGCCGTCATGCTCGACCTCGCGCCGTGCGCCGTCCTTGCGGTTATAGGTGAAGTCGGGATAGCCGGAGAGCCACATATAGATGTTGCCGATCTCGCCGGGGCCGAGCTCGCGAAATTCGTCGTCGAAGATCTTCGCCTTCGCGCCGGCGATCGGGCGCCCGATGGTGCCGGGCTTCCTGAGTGCCTCTTCGGCGGTGTGGAAGACAAGGCCGCCGATCTCGGTCGAGCCGTAATACCGTTGATCACCGGTCCCCACCATTCGATCATCCGGTGCTTGATCTCGACCGGGCATGGCGCCGCTCCATGGGCGACGAAGCGCAGCGAGGAGAGATCATACCGGCGCCGCACCGCTTCCGGCAGCTTGAGCAGGCGCACGAACATGGTCGGCACCATGTGCAGATGCGTGATCTTGTGGCGTTCGATCAGCGCCAGCAATTCCTCCGGATCGAAGCGCGGCTGCAGCACGAGAAAGCAGCCGCATTGCGCCGCAAACAGCGCATAGGCATTGGGCGAGGCGTGGTAGACCGGTCCGGTGATGACGGTGCGCAGCAAGGCGTCGGGGCGGATGCCGAAGATCGTCGCGACGACCTGGCCGATCGTCAGCTGCATCTGCGGCGTCTGCGGCTCGCGACGCACGCCCTTGGGGCGGCCCGTCGTGCCCGAGGTGTAGATCATGTTGCTGCGCGTCGGCCTGGGCGGCTCCGCCCACGGGGCCTGGCGCGCCACCCAGGCATTCCAATCGGTCCGGCCGGGCGGTAGCGCGCATCTCTCGGGCGCAATGCCATAGGCCGCCACGATCTCGGGCGGGGTCGGCACGACGAGCACCGCCATGCCGGCCGGGATGCCGGCCTCGACCTGCGCCAGGAGATCGGCGTGGATCACCACGGCCTTGGCGCCGCAATCCGCGATGATGTAGCCGGCTTCCTCGGCGGTCGCATGCCAGTTCACCGGCACCGCATAGGCGCCGACCAGCGCCGCCCCCGTCGCCGCTTCGAAGAAGGCGAAGTCGTTGCGCAAGATCATGGCGACGGCGCCGTCCTCGCCGACGCCAAGCCGATGAAATCCGGAGGCCGCGCGCGCCGCGCGCTCGAGCAATTCGCGCTGACTGAGCTCGCGCGTCCCGCTGACGATCAGCCCGTCCATCGCGTCCTCCGCGATATTGTGGTTCCGGCTTGGCCGCCGGTATCGTTCAGAGCCCGCAATAGAGCACGATCGAGAAGCGCGACGCTAGGGCCTGCTTTCCCTCTCCCCGCCCTTCGCGCGAGCAGGTCGGCGTTTCGCTGCGCCACGATTCGAGGCGCATTCGAGGCGAAACCATTCATCGTCCATTCAACGATGCAGTGCTAGATTAGCACTGTCGGCTGGAAAAGCAGATGTCGCGCTGGCGACCGAACACTTTCAGCCACATATGCGTTGAGGGATATAAGATGTCCAAGATGAGAGTTGCGCTCAAGACTGCGGCCGCTGTGATTAGCGGTTGCGTTCTCTTGGGCAGCATCGCGCCTGCACAGGCCGGGCATAGCACAGGTACATGGAAATATTACCAGCCCGGCTATCCGGTTGTGCCCGGCTATCCGCCAGTGCCCTTTCAGCCCGTGCCCCGTTACGAGCGCGGTTATGACGGCTATGGCCAGGGATATCGGGACGGTTATCGCCAGGCTCGCCCCGATTACGGCTATGATGGCGATCGCTATCGCTATTATGGCAGGCCGCGCTACCCCTATTACGAGCCGCCGCGCTACGACGAGGATTGAGCCGGATGCGCGGCTGAGCCGCCGGCCGAAGCGCCTTGCTGGCCCCTAATCTCCTGCCTGCGGCTTGTGAACGTCGAAGGCAGCGCTTTCGGGCCAGTGTTTTCGGAGTTTGACGGATCGCAGCCGCAGGGCGAAGCTCGCCTCGTGCCAGGTCGCGATTCGTTCCTCGATATTTGCAGGGCCGGCGCTCGTCTCGCGGGCGCCCAGTTCTGCGTCGCACTCCTTTGCGCCGCGCTCCTCTCCTGCCTGCCGGGATCCGCGGCTGCCGGCGTGGACGACAAGCCGGCGCGCGATCTGTTTGGGGCCGTGACCACGCCGACCACCGGCGCCGCGCGGCCGCTCGGCTTCTTCGCCAAGGGTTGCCTTGCGGGTGCCGTGGCGCTGCCGCTCGACGGCGATGACTGGCAGGTGATGCGGCTCTCGCGCAATCGCAATTGGGGCACGCCGGTGCTCGTGAAGACCATCGAGCATATCGCCCGCGACGCGCATCGGGCCGGCTGGCCCGGCCTGTTGATCGGCGACATGTCGCAGCCGCGCGGCGGTCCCATGAAGACCGGCCATGCCTCACATCAGATCGGGCTCGACGTCGACATCTGGCTCACCCCGATGCCGTCGCACACCTTGTCGCGCGGCGAGCGCGAGGAGATGAGCGCCGTGAACGTCGTGACGCAGGATCGGCTCGACGTCGATCGTTCCATCTGGACCCCGGCGCATCTGGCGCTGGTCAAGGCTGCGGCCTCGCAGCCGGAGACGACGCGGGTCTTCGTCAATGCGGCCATCAAGAAGGCATTATGCCGCACGGCCGGATCCGACCGCGCCTGGATGACCAGGGTGCGTCCTTATTGGGGCCATGACGATCATATCCATGTGC
Organism: Rhizobiales bacterium GAS188; assembly: GCA_900104855.1. Taxonomy (NCBI): domain Bacteria; kingdom Pseudomonadati; phylum Pseudomonadota; class Alphaproteobacteria; order Hyphomicrobiales; species Rhizobiales bacterium GAS188. Next base: position 2,601,305 of record FNSS01000001.1, on the reverse strand, counting down.
GTCTCGCCTGCCCGTCCGGCGCCTCGAGCTGCGAGGACCAGGACGCGCCGCCATCCGGCGATGGCTGTGATGAGAAGGATCTCGCTTACTGGTTCCAGCCGAGCGTGCTGCACCCGACGCCGAGTCCGCCGCGCCCGCCTCTCACCTTGTCGGCGCTGCCCGATGCGTGCCGGGCCGTGCTGATGGAGCATTGAGAGTAGTGAATGGTGAGTAGTGAATAGTGAGTAGTGAGTAGAGCGGTAACACCTGACATCCGCCGATTACCTTTCACTATTCACTATTCACTATTCACTGCTCACTCCCCCTTCACCCGCTTATCCACCACGCGCCTCGCCTTGCCGAGCGAACGCTCGATGCTGCCGGGCGCCGCAACCGAGACCTTGGCGCTCACGCCCACCAGATTCTTGACCGAAACGGCGAGGCGCCGCGCCGCCGCGGAGCGGTGCTCGGGCGAAGCCGCATCGGCGCGCGCCTCGACCAGGATCTCCATCTCGTCGAGCCTGCCCTCGCGGGTCAGCACGATCTGGTAATGAGCGGACAGCGTCTCGACCTTCAACAGCTCTTCCTCGATCTGGGTCGGGAAGACATTGACGCCGCGCACGATCATCATGTCGTCGGCCCGCCCGGTGATCTTCTCCATGCGCCGCATGGAGCGCGCCGTGCCGGGCATGAGCCGCGTCAGGTCGCGGGTGCGGTAACGGATGACCGGCATCGCCTGCTTGGTGAGCGAGGTGAATACGAGCTCGCCCTTCTCGCCGTCGGGCAGCGGCATGCCGGTCAGCGGGTCGATCACTTCGGGGAAGCAATGGTCCTCCCAGATATGCAGCCCGTCCTTGGTCTCGACGCATTCATTGGCGACGCCCGGCCCCATCACCTCGGAGAGGCCGTAAATGTCGACCGCATGCATGTCGAATTCGTCTTCGATCTCCTCGCGCATGGCATTGGTCCAGGGCTCGGCCCCGAAGATGCCGATCTTCAGCGACGAAGCGCGCGGATCGAGGCCCTGCCGGCGGAACTCGTCGAGGATGGCCAGCATGTAGGAGGGCGTGACCATGATCACGTCGGGGCGGAAATCGCTGATCAGCTGCACCTGGCGTTCCGTCATGCCGCCCGACATCGGCACCACGCCGCAGCCGAGCCTCTCGGCGCCCGCATGCGCGCCGAGCCCGCCGGTGAACAGCCCATAGCCATAGGCGATATGCGCCAGCATGCCGGGCCTCGCGCCCGAGGCCAGCATCGAGCGCGCCACCAGCGAGGCCCAGATGTCGAGATCGGCCCGAGTGTAGCCGACCACGGTCGGCTTGCCGGTCGTGCCCGAGGAGGCGTGGATGCGGGCGATCTTGTGACGCGGCACCGCGAACAGGCCGAAAGGATAATTGTCGCGCAGATCCGCCTTGCTGGTGAAGGGGAATTTGGCGAGGTCCTCGAGGCGCTTGAAATCCTGAGGCCGCACGCCCGCCGCGTCGAATTTGGCGCGATAGGCCGGCACATTGGCGTAGACATGCTTGAGCGTCGCCTTCAGGCGCTTCACCTGCAGTGCCGCGATCTCGTCGCGCGAAGCGTGCTCGATCGGGTCGAGCAGCCGTCGCGGCGGTGCCTTGCCTAGGCGCATTCCTCGCTCCCTCCACCCCCAAAATCTTGTCGTTCCCGAAGTCTTGTCGTTCCCGAAGTCTTGTCACTTCCCGCTCGATGGCCTCGCCGCTCCTCGCCCGAGTCAGACACCCGTCTCGAGCACCAGCGTCCCTTTGACGGTGCGCGACAGGCCGCGGAACACGGCGATCGCCTCGCCATCCTCCCGCCGCACCGTCACGTCGTAGATCCCGGAGCGCCCGGCCCGCGACACTTCCCGGCAAGTGGCGCTGAGCACATCGCCGAGCTTGCCGGGCGCCACATAGGTGATGCTGCAATTCTGGGCCACGGCGCGCTGATTATGGCTGTTGCAGGCAAAGGCGAAGGCCGAATCGGCGAGCGTGAAGATATAGCCGCCATGGCATAGCCCGTGCCCGTTCACCATCGCCTCGGTGACCGTCATGGTCAGGGTCGCGTGGCCAGGCCCGATCTCGGCAATCGCCATGCCGAGCGCGCGGCTCGCCCGATCCTGCGCCCACATGGCGTCGGCGGCCGCACGCGCCAGCCTCTCGGCGCTCATTCACTCACGCCCTTTGAAATTCGGCTTGCGCTTCTCCATGAAGGCACGCACGCCCTCCGCGTAATCCTGAGTGCGGCCGGCTTCGCGCTGCAGGTCGCGCTCGAGGTCGAGCTGGCGTTCGAGCGTGTTGGTTGAGGAGGCGTTGAGCGCCTGCTTGGCGAGCGCGAGGCCATGGGTCGGCGCCTCGGCGAAGCGGGCGCAGAGCGCATGCGCCTCGCCCATCAGCACCTCATCGTCGACGCATTTCCAGATCAGGCCCCAGCGCTCCGCGGTCTCGGCCGGCACCGGCTCGGCGAGCAGCGTCATGCCGCGGGCCCGCGCCTCGCCGACGAGGCGCGGCAGGAAGAAGGTGCCGCCTGCATCGGGCACGAGGCCGATGCGCGCAAAGGCTTCGAGGAAGCTCGCCTGGCGCGCCGCCAGCACGATGTCGCAGGCGAGCGCGATATTGGCGCCGGCGCCGGCCGCGACGCCGTTGACGGCGCAGACGACCGGCATGGGCAAGGCCCGGATCTGCTTCACCAGCGGGCTGTAATAGGTCTCGATGGTGTGGCCGAGATCGGGGGGCGCCGAGGCTTCGCCCATCACCCGGTCCGACAGGTCCTGTCCGGCGCAGAAGCCGCGCCCGGCGCCAGTCAGCAGCACGGCGCGGCAGGTGCGATCAGCCTCGGCCTCCCTGAGGGCCGAGCGCAGCATGAGATGCATCTCCTCGTTGAAGGAGTTCAGCCTTGAGGGGCGGTTGAGGGTGACGAGGCGATAACCTTGCCGGCTCTCGCTCAGGATCGAGGCTACGTCCATGCTGTCTCCCTATCCGCGGCCTGTCGTCACCGCGCCAAAGCGCCCTTGGCCCCGACTTTCAGGTCGCGGCGCGCCGGATGTCAACGCCCCTGGGACCGCGGGCGTCCCGCCCGCTCTTTTGACCGGCCGGGCCGGCGCACCGCCGGGAGGAAGGGCGACCGAGACGGCCGCGGCCCCCGGGCGTTGTCCTGGGATCGTGCCAAGCTTGCCGCCTTTCCCCCGCACGGGATATGGAAGGTGATGGACAAGCCCATCTCCGCATCGCTCGCCCCCGTCGCGACGCCCGAGGAGGCGGTTGCCAGGCTCGATCACTTGCATGTCGAGGCGACGGCGGCGTTGCGCGCGGCACTGGAGCGCTATTTCGAGACGCGCGAGCCGCCCTCGGAGAGCGAGCGGGCGCGCTTCCGCTATCCCGAAATCAGGGTCACCTACCAGCCCGAGGGCGTGCAGCCCTCGGTGCGGCGCGCTTTCGCCAAATTCCCGTCGGCCGGAGTCTACTCGACCACGGTGACGCAGCCCGCCGCCTTCCGCGCCTATCTGCTCGAGCAGTTGCGACCGTTGATGCGCGATTACGGCGCGACCGTCGAGGTCGGCATCGGCCGCGCCGAGATCCCCTATCCTTACGTCTTCGAGCGCGGCGACGAATTGTCGCGTGACGGCGCGACGGCGGCCGAGCTCGCGCGCTTCTTCCCGGTGCCCCTGCTCTCTGCGGTCGGCGACGAGATCGCCGACGGTGTCTGGGAACAGAGGGGCGGCAGGCCGCGTCCGCTCGCCCTCTTCGATGCGGTGCGCGTCGACTTCTCGCTGCGGCGGCTGACCCATTATACGGGCGGCGATTGGCGCAATTGCCAGTCCTGGATCATGCTGACCAATTACCATCGCTATGTGGATCAGTTCATCCGCTGGGGGCTCGACCGGGTGCGCGAGAGCGGCAGCTTCGAGAAGCTCATCCTGCCGGGCGACGTGGCGATCGACAGCGCGATGCCGGAGGCTGAGGCTGCGGCCCTGATCGCCGGCAATCCCTGGCACCGCTTCCAGATGCCCGCCTATCACGTCACCGCCAAGGATGGGCAAGGGGTGAGCCTCGTCAATATCGGGGTCGGGCCGTCGAACGCCAAGAACATCACCGATCATCTCGCCGTGCTGCGCCCCAATTGCTGGCTGATGGTCGGCCATTGCGGCGGCTTGCGCCAATCGCAGCAGATCGGCGACTATGTGCTCGCTCACGCCTATCTGCGCCAGGATCGCATCCTCGACGTGCAGGTGCCGGTCGATGTGCCGATCCCGGCGCTCGCCGAGGTGCAGCTCGCCCTGCAGGAAGCGGCGGCGCGCGTCACCGGCGATCGCGGCGAGGCCTTGAAGCAGCGCCTGCGCACCGGCACCGTGGTCACCTATGACGACCGCAATTGGGAGCTGCGCTGGAGCCAGGAGCGCCAGCGCATCAATATCTCGCGGGCCGTCGCCGTCGACATGGAATCGGGCACCATCGCGACCCAGGGTTTCCGGCTGCGTGTGCCCTATGGCACGCTGCTCTGCGTCTCCGACAAGCCGCTGCATGGCGAGATCAAGCTGCCGGGCGCCGCCAACAGCTTCTACAACCGCGCCGTCGGCGAGCATCTGGAGATCGGGCTCACGGCGATCGACATCCTGCGCAGCGGCCGCGAGAGCCTGCATTCGCGCAAGCTGCGCTCCTTCGACGAGCCGCCCTTCCGCTGAGCGTCACGCGCATTTCCTTCTCCCGCTCTTGGGCGGGAGAAGGAAGACTAGTCACTTGCATCATGAAAGTCGCATCGCTATCTTCTTGCGATGCAGCGCAAGAGCTTCGCCGAGATGCCCTGCCCGATCGCCCGGAGCCTCGAGCGTGTCGGGGAGTGGTGGAGCATCCTGATCCTGCGTGATGCCTTCCGCGGGCTGCGGCGCTTCGACGAGTTCCAGGCAAGCCTCGGCGTCGCGCCCAACATGCTGACGCGACGCCTGAATTCGCTCGTCGAGGCGGGGCTTTTGCGCCGCGAACTCTATTGCGAGCATCCGCCGCGCCACGAATACCGGCTCACCGCGCGCGGCAAGGATTTCCGTCCGGTCCTCCTGGCTCTGCTCGCCTGGGGCAATCGCCATTTCCTGCCGGAGGGCGAAGGGATCACGCTGGTCGACGTGGAGAGCGGCTCACCGATCGATCCGATACTCGTCGATCGCCATACGGGCCGCCCGCTCGAGCCCGGTAGCTACAGGCTCGCGCCGGACCCGGCCACGCTCACTGCGCGTAAAGCCGACGCAGCGCCCAAGGCTGCTCCCAGGAAGGCTGCTCCCAGGAAGGCAACGCCCTGAGCGGCCGATCGAGCCTGCGCGGCTTCAAACATGCACGATCTCGATAGAGGATGGATGAGATGACGACAGCATTGCAGACCGAACGCAGCAGGACCATCAGCTGGTCGGATCCCAAGGCCACGGCCCGGGCCGGCATGCAGCTCTCGGGCCTCGCTTATCTCGAGGCGATCCGCGCCGGCGATTTGGCGCCGCCGCCCGCGGTCGCTTGCCTCGACGTGCTGCTCGGCGACGTGGAGGAAGGGCGGGTCTCGATGCGGCTGCTGCCGGCCGAGCATCACTACAACACGCTGGGCTCGGTGCATGGCGGCGTCATCGCGACGCTACTCGATTCGGTGATGGGATGCGCCGTGCACTCCACCTTACCGCCCGGGCGGGCCTACACGACGCTCGAGATCAAGGTGAACTATGTGCGCGCCGTCACCGATGCGACCGGCGAGGTGACGGCCGAGGGCCGGCTGGTGCATGGCGGGCGCCGCTCGGCGGTGGCCGAGGCGACGCTGACGGACGCTGCCGGCAGGCTCTATGCGACGGCCAGCACCACCTGCCTCGTGCTCGAGCCGGCCGCTGGCCGCCAGGAGCGATGAACGCGAGCATCGGCACGGCCGCTCCGGCGGCGGCTCGCCCGGTGCGCAGCGAGCGCACGCGTAGCCTGCTCGAGCACCCGATCCTGCCGACCTTGCTGCGACTCGCCTGGCCCAACATGCTGGTCATGCTGGCGCAGGCCTCGACCGGCCTGATCGAGACCTGGTGGGTCGGCCATCTCGGCACCGAGGCGCTCGCCGGCATGGCGCTGGTCTTCCCCGGCGTGATGCTGATGCAGATGCTGTCGGGCGGCTCGATCGGCGGCGGCATCTCCTCGGCGGTGGCTCGCGCGCTGGGGCGTGGCGAGCGCCAGGAGGCCGACGGCCTGGTGCTGCACGCCCTCCTCATCAATGCCGTTCTCGGCGTGCTCACCTCGGTCGCCATGCTCGCCTTCGGGGCGCCGCTCTATCGCCTGCTCGGCGGCGAGGGGCGCTCACTCGAGGCGGCGCTCAGCTATTCGAACATGGTGTTCGGCGGCGGCGTCCTGCTCTGGGTCGTGAACGCGCTCGCGAGCGTGGTGCGCGGCACCGGCAACATGCTGGTGCCGGCACTCGTGACTTGCGCCGGCGTGGTCATGCTGCTGCCGCTCTCGCCGCTGTTGATCTTCGGCCTCGGACCCGTACCTGGTTTGGGCGTAGCGGGCGGCGGCCTCGCGCTCGTCCTGATGTATCTGTGCGGCACGGTGTTCCTCGCCTGGTATGTGCTGTCGGGGCGCAATCTCGCGCGCCTGCGGCTGACGCCCTTGCGCTGGCGGCCGACCGCCGAGATCCTGCGGGTCGGGGCGGTCGGCTCGGTCAGCTCGCTGCAGGCCAATGTGACGGTCGCCTCGGCGACGGCTCTCGTGGGCACGGTGGCGGGCTCCGGCGCCATCGCCGGCTTCGGCACCGGGGTGCGGCTCGAATATCTCCTCATCCCGCTGGTCTTCGGCCTCGGGGCGCCGCTGGTAGCATTGGTCGGCACGAATATGGGGGCAGGCCAGCATGAGCGGGCTTTGCGCATCGCCTGGATCGGGGCTGCGCTCTCCTTCGCGTTGACGGAGGCCATCGGCGTTGCCGCCGCGCTCTTCCCGCGCGCCTGGCTGTCCCTGTTCGGCGCGGATCCGGGCATGCTCGACACCGGCAGCGCCTATCTGCGCGCGGTCGGGCCGTTCTACGGTTTCTTCGGCTTCGGTCTTGCGCTCTATTTCGCTTCGCAAGGGGCAGGGCGCCTGCTCTGGCCGCTCATCGCCGGGCTGTTGCGCCTCGTCATCGGCATCGGTGGCGGCTTTCTCCTGCTGCGCGCCGGCTTCCCGTTGATCTCGCTGTTCGTCGCGCTCGGCGCCGGGCTTCTCGTCTATGGCATGGTGATCGCGGTCAGCATCAAGGCGGGCGTCTGGTTCGTGGGCGTCTCACGGCAAAATACCGCCCCATCATGAGATCGTCTCAAATGCGATGCTAAAGGCGCAGGATGACAGGCGCCGCCTTGCCTTCTAGAGGAGGGACGGCGCAAGTCTTGCAACGCGCCTTCAGCACCGGAGACATCCATGAGCATCAAGGGCAAGAACGCCGTCGTGACGGGATCGACCAGCGGCATCGGCCTCGCCATCGCCCGCGCTTTCGCCAAGGAAGGCGCCAATGTCATGCTCAACGGCTTCGGCGACAAGGCCGATATCGAGAAGGAGCGCTCCGGCATCGAGAGCGAATTTGCCGTCAAGGCGCTCTACAGCGCAGCCGACATGACCAAGGGACCGGAGATCACCGCCATGATCCAGGAGGCCGAACAGAAGCTCGGCTCGGTCGACATCCTGGTCAACAATGCCGGCATCCAGTTCGTCTCGCCCATCGAGGACTTCCCCGATGACAAATGGGAGGCGATCATCCGCATCAACCTGGTTGCCGCCTTCTACGCCAGCAAGGCCGCGGTTCGTGGCATGAAGGCGCGCAAATGGGGTCGCATCATCAACACTGCCTCGGCGCATTCGCTGGTCGCCTCGCCCTTCAAATCCGCCTATGTGGCGGCAAAGCACGGCATCGCCGGCCTGACCAAGACCATCGCGCTCGAGACCGCGACCTTCGGCGTCACGGTCAACTGCATCAGCCCCGGCTATGTCTGGACGCCGCTCGTCGAGAAGCAGATCCCCGACACCATGAAGGCGCGCAACATGACGAAGGAGCAGGTGATCAACGATGTGCTGCTCGAGGCGCAGCCGACTAAGCAATTCGTGACGGTCGATCAGGTGGCGTCGCTCGCCCTCTATCTGTGCTCCGACGCCGCCTCGCAGATCACAGGCGCCAACCTGTCGATCGACGGCGGCTGGACGGCGGAATAAGCCGATGACCGAAAAGCCGGCCGACACCGCACACGCCCCCCGCAAGGTCGAGACACTGCGGGGAAAGAAAGCGCCGCGTGCGGCCTCAGGCAAGAAGCATGTGGCGCTCGCCTTGCAGGGCGGGGGCGCCCATGGCGCCTTCACCTGGGGGGTGCTCGACCAGCTGCTCGAGGATGGGCGGCTCGCGATCGAGGCGATCACCGGCACCAGCGCCGGCGCCATGAACGCGGTCGCCTTCACGGATGGGCTGATAGAGGGCGGTCCGGAAGGGGCGCGCCGCCAGCTCGAGCGCTTCTGGCGGGCCGTCAGCGAGGACGCCGCCATGTCGCCGGTGCAGCGCAGCGTCGTCGACCGGCTGCTCGGCTCCTGGAGCCTCGACCATTCGCCGGGCTATCTGTGGTTCGACATGTTCACCCGCTATGCCAGCCCTTACGAGTTCAATCCGCTCAACATCAATCCGCTGAAAGATATCCTCGAATCCGAGATCGATTTCGAGAGGCTGCGGCGCGACCATCATTTCCAGCTCTTCATCGCCGCGACCAATGTCCATGACGGCAAGGTCAAGGTGTTTTCGCGCAAGGAGCTGACCGCCGAGAAGGTGCTCGCCTCCGCTTGCCTGCCCTTCCTGTTCCAGGCGGTCGAGATCGACAGCGTGCCCTATTGGGATGGCGGCTATATGGGCAACCCGGTGCTCTGGCCGCTCTTCTACAATTGCCGGACGGACGACATCCTCCTGGTGCAGATCAACCCCGTCGAGCGGCGCGAGACACCGCGCACCGCCATGGATATCCAGAACCGCTTGAACGAGATCACCTTCAACGGCGCCCTGTTGAACGGCTTGCGCATGGTGGAATTCGTCACCCGCCTGATCGAGGAGGGTCAGCTATCGGCCGAGCAGTATAAGCACATCAAGATGCATCGGATCGATGGCGGGGAGGCTCTGCTCGCCCTCAGTGCCTCGACCAAGCTCAACGCCGAATGGGAATTTCTCACCTATCTGCGCGATCTCGGCCGTGAGGCCGCGCGCAAATGGCTCGTTGCGCATTACGACGATATCGGCGAGCGCTCGACGCTCGACCTGAAGGGCATGCTGCGCTGAAGATGGCGAGTAGAGAGTAGTGAGTAGCGAATAGCGAATAGCGAGTAGAGGATACTCGCTACTTACTATTCTATAATCTCTATTCTCTATTCTCTACTCGCCACTCGCCACTCGCCACTCGCTTCACGTCACAGCCAGGTGCCGCGCGAACGTCTGAGCGTCCGTGTTGGTGCCGCAGAGCAGCAGGCCGACGCGCCGGCCCGCGATACGCTCGCGCAACGGTCCGAGCGCCGCCGCCGTCGCTGCCGCGCAGGCCGGCTCGGTCACGAGCTTGAGCTCCTCGAACAAAAGCCGCATGGCAGCGCGCAGCTGGTCATCGTTCACCGTCACCAGCGCGTCGATGTGGCGGCGGCACAGGCCGTAGCTATAGGCCTCGGTATGGGGCGCCATCAGGCTGTCGGCGATACTGTGCATCGCTCCCATCTTCACCGGGCCGCCGGTCGCGAAGCTGCGCCCCATTGCGTCTGCGCCTTCGGGCTCGACGCCATAGACCTCGACCCCCGGCATGCTCAGCTTGAAGGCCGTCGCAACCCCCGACGCCAGGCCGCCGCCGCCGATCGGCAAGATAACCGCATCGAGGCCATCCATGCCGCCGGCAACCGATTGTTCGGCCCATTCGGCACCCAATGTCGCCGTCCCCAGCACGGTGCGGTAGCCGTTGAACGGATGCACGAAGACACGGCCTTCCTCGCGCTCGATCTCGTGCACCTTGGCGAAGCCCGAGGCGCCGTCCTCGGCCAGCAGCACCTGCGCGCCGCAACCTTGCGCCAGGGCGACGCGCGCCGGATTGGCGGTCTTCAGCATCACCACCTTGGCGCTGATGCCGAGCCGCATCGCCGCATAGGCGACGGCGACCGCATGATTGCCGGCCGAGATGGCGGTGACGCCCGCTTTCCGCGCCGGCGCGTCGAGCGCCAGGAGGTTCGAGAACGCGCCACGCGCCTTGAAGGTGCCGCTCGCCTGCAGCAGCTCGAACTTGAACTGCAGCCTGGTGCCGGGAAGTGCCGCGAAGTCGTTGCGCTCGAACACCGGCGTCGATCGCAGATAGGGACGAAGTTCGCTCCGCAGCTGAGCGATCGCCGCGAGATCAGGGGTGCGGATGCCGTCGATTTCGTCCGGCGTGTCGGTCATGACAGTCTCTTCGTTATAGGGAAGCCCGTGCCGGATGTTGGCAGGCCGCGCCGTCATTGGCCAGCCTGACCGTCTTCTCACGAGAGGTCGGCAGTCACAATGCCCGGTGAAGGGTGCGGCTCGCAATCATCACTCCTGACAGCACGCTGTCAGTGGATGAGCGCTAATGTTGGCGATCATCCGCATCGTGAGGGCGCTCGGCAACATGGCGACGACATTTCGCATCGACACCGACCTGCGGCCAATTGAGGAGGGCCGCGCCCGCAGATGGCGCGGCTCCGTGCTGATCGCCGCGTCGGCCTTCGCCTTCAGCACTGCCGGATTGTTCACTCGCGCCATCGAGGCCGATGCCTGGACCATTCTGTTCTGGCGCGGCGTGTTCGGTGGCCTGTTCATCGGCGCCTATATCGTCTGGCATCATCGCGCCGCGACCCTGCGTGCTTTCCGCGCGATCGGCTTGCCGGGCCTTCTGGCCGGCACGTGCTCGACGGTCGCGACCATCTGCTTCGTGCAGGCGCTGCGGCGAACCACGGTTGCCGATGTCACCATCATCTACGCCACCGCCCCCTTCGTCGCGGCGGTGGTGACTTGGCTGTGGACCAGGGAGCGAGCCAGCTGGGCCACCCTCGCCGCGAGCCTCCTCGCTCTGCTCGGCGTCCTGATCATGTTCCGCACGGCACTGACGGCCGGGCATCTCGTGGGCAACCTGCTCGCCCTGGCGATGACGGTGCTCATCGCCACGATGATGGTCGTCATCCGCAAGCACCGGCAGGTATCGATGCTGCCCGCCGCCTGCCTCTCGGCCTTTGCCTGTGCGGCCGTCGTTTTTCCCGTCGCTCATCCGGCGGGGGTGACCGGGGTGGAATTCCTCTTTCTCGCTCTGTTCGGCACGACCCAGTTCGGCCTTGGCCTGCTTCTCCTGACCTTAGGAAGCCGCTTGATGTCGGCGACACAAGCCGCATTGATCGGGAATCTCGAACTGCCCTTGGCGCCGCTATGGGTGTGGCTGGCATTCGGGGAGCTGCCGCCTCTTGCGACCTGGATCGGAGGCGCAGTCGTCATGATCGCCGTGCTCTTGGACATGGCCGCCGGGCGGAAGAACACGTAGCCAAGCAGGTCCCTTGCGGATCATGCAGATTGCCTCGGAGTGCCGTCGACGCGGAGGTGCGCGGAACAATTGGCGCGCCGTCAATCATGCGTTTCTCCTTGATAGCGTGTCGCTGTCATTGATGGGCGCCGAGCGAAGGCGTCATGCCAACTTGTCAGCCGCGAGCGGCCCTCCTTGAACGACGGGAGGCTGCGAAATTCGATCCAGCTCAACGCCGTCGCCAGGGCAATTTTGCCGATGTCCAGCGTCCCGTCGAGATCAACCTCCCGTTCGAGAAAATCGTAGGACGCGAGAAGCTTTCCGTCTGCCCGTCAGCCTGCACTTTCCAACGCAATTCGCTGGGGCGCCTTTCGACTTCCCAACGAATGGCGATGCCGGCCTCGATGAGGCCCTGCGCCAATGCCTGGAGGCGCAACGCAAGAAGGCGCTCTCGACCGGATGCCGGGACAAGCCGCTTCCCCTCATGCAGGCCGTCAAGGTATTCGCAGATCACGATCGAATCGAAGAGATTGAGTCCGTCATCGCAGATGAGAACCGGAACTTTTCCAAGTGGATTCGACGCGAATACTGTGTCGTTTCGGCGCGTTGGGCTCGTCTCATGGTGAACGACTTCCAATTGCCCGGCAATGCCGAGTTCATGCGCCATCACAAGAACTTTGCGGGCATAGGGGGAATGCGTTTGGGAGAGAAGCTTCATCGCACCGATTTTCCTGAGCTTGATCAGGAGAAGTGATATTGCGCTTCAAGCAAAAAGTGCGCTTGATTTGGATGCCGCCGTTGCAAGTTTGTTTCGTTTGGAGCTGAAATTGCGAAGAGGCTCATCATCCAAATCGAGCAACCTCGAGCGGTTGGACCCGACATGCATGCGGGCCCGCTTCGTGGCATGAAACGCCTGCCCGCCGTGTGCTGTTCGCGGCGGGCTTCATGATCAAGGACCGCTCACCTCATGGCTAGGATCGTCCTCCTCACCGGCTTCGAGCCTTTCGGCGGCGAGACCGAGAACCCGTCCTGGGACGCGGTGCGCGGCCTCGATGAGGAGCGTGTCGATGGCCATCGCCTCGCCGCAAGGCTGATGCCTTGCGTGTTCGGCGAGGCGCTCATCCGCCTCGAAGCCGAGATCGCGGCGCTGCGGCCCTCGGTCGTGTTGTGCGTCGGGCAGGCGGGCGGGCGCGCCGAGATCTCGGTTGAACGCGTCGCCATCAATCTCGACGATGCCCGCATCCCCGACAATAAGGGCGCGCAGCCGCTTGACCGGCCGGCGGTCGCCGGCGGCCCGGCCGCCTATTTCTCGAGCCTGCCCGTCAAGGCGATCGTGCGCGATCTACTCGCCGCCAATATCCCGGCCGGCCTGTCGCAGACGGCCGGGACCTTCGTGTGCAACCACATCTTTTACGGAGCCTGCCATATGCGGGCGAAGAGCCGGCGCGAGATGCGCGCGGGCTTCATCCATATTCCCTATTCGCCGGCCCAGGCGGCCCGCCATCCGGGCTCGCCGTCGCTTGCCGTGCCGATCGTCACCGAGGCGCTGCGCATCGCGGTCGCCACGAGCTTGCGCAGCAAAGTCGATGCCCGCGAGATCGGCGGCGCCATCAGTTGAGCCTTGCTCGGGCGCAGCGGTCCCGGATCGTCGGCGCGCCCGCGAGCAGCATCATATCCCGCGCAACATCCCGAGCTTCTCGCGTTTCACCCAGCGCATTGTCATCGTGATGCCGACTGCGCCGAGGCCTGCGGCGAGCCCGATCCAGATGCCGACGCCGCCCACCCGGAAATGGAAGGCGAGCAGCGCGCCGAGCGGCAGGCCGATCACCCAATAGCCGATGCCCGCGATCAGCATCGGCACGCGCGTATCGTAGAGGCCGCGCAACATACCGGCCGCGACAACCTGCACGCTGTCGGCGAGCAGGAACAGGGCGACGACGCTGAGATAGGTCATGGCGAGCGCCACCACCGGTGCGTTGGCGGCGTCGGTGATGTCGATGAAGATGCTGACGAAGCCGCGCGGCGCCAGCACCACGAGCAGCGCCACCAGGCTCGAGGCGCCGAGCGCCATCGCATAGGCGGTCCAGCCGGCGCGTCCGGCCCGGGCGGCGTCGCTGGCGCCACGCCACAGGCCGACCCTGACGGTCGCGGCCTGGGCGATGCCGGTCGGCACCATGTAGCCGAGGGTGCCGATCTGCAGAACGACCGCATGCGCCGCGACCGCCGTAGTGCCGATCAGGCCCATCATCAGCACCGAGGCCGAGAAGATCGTCGTCTCGAAGGCGATGGTGATGGCGATGGGCAGGCCGAGCCGCACCACTTCCAGCAAGCGTGGCCAATCGGCTCGCCAGAACCGGCCGAACAACCGGTAGCGGCGGAACTGCCGGTCGACGCTCGCGACAAGAGCAAGCCCGACGAACAGAGCGCCGGCGGCGCAGGCGGCCGCGATGCCGGCTCCTGCAAGCCCGAGCGCCGGCAGGCCGAGATAGCCGAAGATCAGGCAGGAGCCGAGCCCGATATTGACGAGGATCGCCCCCAACACGGCGAGCAGGGTCCAGAGCGGGCGCTCCAGCACCGCCATGAAGGATCGCAGCACCATGTAGAAGAGCTGCGGCAGGAAACCCCATTGCAAATGACGCATGAACTCCTTGGCCTGTGCGGCATTGCCGGGCTCCTGGCCGAGCAGGATCAGCAGGGGCTCGATCTGCCAGAGGATGAACCAGACCGGCACCGTGATGGCGATTGCGGCCCAAAATCCCTGGCGCAAAGTGCGGCGCAGCTCGCGCACCGAATGACGATTGCGGCCGCGTTCATTGGCCATCATCGGGGCGACCGCCGAGACGAAGCCCATGCCGAAGACCAGGAAGGAATTGTAGATGCCGTTCGCGAGCGCGGTTGCGGCGAGCTTGTCGACGCCGAGCCTGCCGATCATCATGATCGAGCTCGCATTGATCGCCATCTGTGCGAGGCTGGTGGCGATCAGCGGGGCGCTCAAGGCTGCGGTGGCGCGAATCTCGGTGCCCCAAGAGGCGCCCATTGGGGCTCGTCTGTGCGGCCGAACGGGCACGGCTCCGCCGGCTTCGGCCGCGGCCTCTTGATCGTCGTCGAGTGCCGGCCGGACCGCCAGTCCCATTTCGCTCTCCGAAACGGCGGGGTCCTCCCCGATGCTGCCAGAGCATGTTCCGGCGAAGCTGAGGCCGCTTCGCCTGAGGACAATGCGTCAAGACAAGGAACCGGACTCCAACATCCGATGCGGTCGGACTGGGAGATTCCGGGCGCAGGGCGGTCCCTGGCGCCACTCTTCTAGGCAATTTCCCGCGACGGGGGAACGGGCCCGCCCCAAGAAACTGCCTGCGGATCAGGCATGGGAGCCCCCATCGGTCCGTATGGGGCGCGACTTGAGGCAGGCTGGGAGCAGCGGCGTCGATCGGCCCTCGCTATCGCGGCGAACGCTCTTGACTCATAGGTTAGCTACGGCTTACCGTAAGCAGCGTCTTACACATCATCAAGGAGAGACCCGTCATGACGGATGCCGAGTCATTGGCCCCCGTGCGTCGCAGCGTCCGCGTCGCCGCGAATCGGGATCGTGCCTTCGAGCTGTTCACAGGGTTCGAATGGTGGCCGAAATCCTATTCCATCCTCGAGACGCGATCGCCGCAGACCGGGGTGGTCCTGGAGCTGAGCAAGGGCGGACGCTGGTTCGAACGTGGCGAGGACGGCAGCGAGGCTGATTGGGGCAAGCTTCTCGTCGTGGAGAAGCCGTCGCGGCTCGTGCTCACTTGGCAGCTCGGTGCGGATTATCGCTATCACCCCGAGCACGCCACCGAGGTCGAGGTGAATTTCGTCCCCGACGGGACAAAGGCCGTGACGCTCACGCTCGAGCACCGGCATTTCGAGCGTTTCGGTGCTGCTGCCGAGGCGGTGCGCGCCAGCGTCGACGGGCCGCAGGGTTGGGAGGGGCTGCTGAAGGGCTATGCGGACGCGGTGTCCGGATAGGCACGGCGGCAGCTCCAGCGCGCCGGGCGCTCAGCCGTCGATCGGACGGGCCTCTTCGGGCAGCATGATCGGCACGCCGTCGCGGATCGGATAGGCGAGCTTGGCCGAGCGGCTGATCAGCTCTTGGCGGCGCGCATCATATTCCAGGGGCCCCTTGGTGAGCGGGCAGACCAGGATCTCCAACAGCTTGCGATCGATCGTCGCGCGGTTGTCCTGATTGCTCGCCTGCGGTTCGTCCATCGGGGGCTCCTTCACTGCGGGCACTTTTCGTTACTGCAACGGCGTCTCGGAACCGCCACCTGTCTTGGCGAGCTCGAATTCCGTGATGGCCACCAGGATCTCGGCGCGCGATTTGAGGTCGAGAGCTTCGAGCAGCGCCTGTTTCTCGCGCGCACCGAAGGGGCTCATCATGGCGAGCGCGTTCACCAGCGCCTCGTTCGGCGCGTCCTCGATGCCCTTCCAGTCGACCCGCAGATCATTCGCCTTGGCGAAACGGCGCAGCGCGTCGAGCACGGCCTCGCGGTCGACCGATTCCTCGCCGGCGCGCGCCGTGAAATCGCTGATGAATTTATGGAAATCGACCTGGCATTGACGATAGGGCGTGTCGGCCGTCAATTCGCCAGCGACCGAGAAGCGCGCGACGCCGGTGAGCGTCACCAGGTAGCGCCCATCCCCGGTCTCGGCGAATTGCGTGATGCGTCCGGCACAGCCCGTGCCGTAGAGCGCCGGCGTCAGCGCCTCGGAGGCGCTCTCTTCGTCGGGCTGGATCATGCCGATCAGGCGGTCGCTCTTCATGGCATCGTCGACCAGAGCGAGATAGCGCGGCTCGAAGATGTTCAACGGCATATGCCCGCGCGGCAGCAGCAGAGCGCCCGAGAGCGGAAAGATGCGCAGCGTCTGAGGCAGATCGTCAGGCCCGCGATAAGGGACATTGATGCCCATAGATTCTCCTCGGCGCCCGCTCTCCCGGGCGCCTGATTGGCTTCAGGAGAATAGCACGGATGAGAGCTTGCGCCGGCCGAGCTTCGTCATCTCGTCCACCGGCCCCCAGGCCTCGAAGAATTGTAGCAATTGCTTGCGCGCCCCGTCCTCGCTCCAGGCGCGGTCGCGCTTGATGATGGCGACCAGCTGGTCGATGGCCTCTTCGCGCAGGCCCTTGGCGTTGAGCGCGACTGCGAGGTCGAAGCGCGCCTGATGGTCGAGCGGGTTCGCCGCGACCGCCGCCTCGAGACCTTTCAGGTCGCCCGCATTGGCGGCCTGCTCGGCGAGCTCCAGCGCCGCGCGGGCAGCCGAGATCGCCGGGTCGTCGGCCTTGTCGGCCGGCACCATGGCGAGAAGGCGCTTCGCCTCGTCGAGAGCGCCGCTCTCGACCTGCATGCGCACCAACCCGCCAAGCGCGCGGCTATTGCCGTCTTCCTGCGCCAAGGCCGCCGCGTAGAGCTCGGCCGCCCCGCCGACATCGCCTTTGGCAACCGCCTCGTCGGCCTGAGTTAATAATGTGTCGAGCGAGGACGGTCCAAGCGGCCCGACCAGGCGCTCGATGAAAGCCTTGACCTGGCTCTCGGGCAAGGCTCCCATGAAGCCGTCGACGGGCTGGCCGCGCTGGAAGGCGATGACCGCCGGGATGGACTGGATGCCGAGCTGGCCGGGGATCTGCGGGTGCTCGTCGATATTCATCTTGACGAGCTTGACCTTGCCCTTGGCGGCCTCCACAGCCTTTTCGAGGATCGGCGCGAGCTGCTTGCAGGGTCCGCACCAAGGTGCCCAGAAATCGACGAGAACGGGCTGGCGCGCCGATTCCGCGATCACATCCTGCCGGAAGCCCGTCGTGGTCGTGTCTTTCACCGGCGCCGCGGCGGCGCTCACCTGCTCTTGCATGCGAATACGAGCCCCTTTCGACTACGCTTATCCCTGCGGTGCCGCATGGCGACGGCGCCCATCCGCAAGGCGCAGATCCTCTTCCACAAACACTCAAAGTCCAAAATTTGGCGTCCAGAATTTGGCGTCCAAATTCTGCGCTTAACCAAAACCCATCGTGTCAGATGGTGCGGCGCTGGTCCTTTGGCAACGCGATAGTGCCGTCTACTCCGCCTGCGGCCGCGGTTCAACGTCGATGACGAGCGGGGTATGTCCGGTGGTGGAGAGGAAGCGCAGGAGATCCTCGCGCGACAGCGCCGTCGTCATCGTATTGGTCAAGGGATGGGCATTGATGGTGTCGAAGGCGAGAAGACCCTGATCGATCGCAACCGTGACTTCCGCAGCCTTGTCGTTCGCGACGCCGAACAAGGTCACGGCGCCGGGCTCGACGCCGAGCTTGTCCATCAGCTGCTCGGCACTGCCGAAGGAGAGCCGCCCCGAGGCGCCGAGCCGCTCATGCAGCCGCTTCAGGTCGACATTGGCGTCCTCGCGACAGGCGACCAGGAAAAAACGCCCTTTCTTGTCCTTCACGAACAGATTCTTGGTATGGCCGCCCGGCAGATCGCCACGCAGCTCCCGCGATTGGGTCACGGTGAACAGAGCGGGGTGCTCGACCGTGCGGGTGAGGATGCCCAATCCTTCGAGATGGGACAGAAGTTGCTGCGGCGTCAAAGGCATCGGGCCCTCGGTTCGGATGGGTTTCGACGTGGCTTGCGTTTTGAGGCGGTTGTAGCGAGGTGGCTGCTTCAAAGTGGCCTTGCCCTTAGCCTTAGCCTGCGCTAGACGGCAACCTCCAAGGTTTCAACATCGGCCAACGTTTCGGCCGCCATAGGCCAGATTCCGCCGGATGAATATCGTCCGTCGGGAAAATGGTCCATCGATTCAAGATGTTGTGGTCGAGCCATAGCCGACGGATGGGAACCATTCGTCGGGGCGAGGTCACTGGCGGCAGCGGCGAAGGCATATTTTCGGAGTGACCGGCATGAAGGCCGATACCCATCCCGACTACCATTTCGTCAAGGTCGTCATGACCGACGGTACGGAATTCATGACGCGCTCGACCTATGGCAAGGACGGCGACGTGCTCGCCCTCGATATCGACCCGAAGAGCCATCCGGCCTGGACGGGCGGCCAGCAGACGCTCACCGATCGCGGTGGGCGCGTGTCGCGCTTCGCCAAGAAGTTCGGTGACATGAAGTTCGGCAAGAGCTGAGCGCTCGCAAGTCCTGAGCGCTGCAGTTTCTAAGCGCGCTTCAGGTTCCTGAGCGCGTCTTTGGTTCTTGAGCGCTTTCAGACGCTCGGCCTGTCGACGAGTGTCCGCAGCACTGGAGCCGTGGTGATGGTCGAGACGCCCGAGAGGGCGGCTAGCCGGTTGCGCAATTCGCCGAGAGCCTCGGGGCTCGCCACATCGACCAGCAGGATAGCGTCGAACTCGCCGGCGACCGAATAACACGCCTTGATCTCGGTCCAATCCTTGAAGAGGCGGATGACCGTATCGCAGGGCCTCGACTCGATCCCGACCAGCAACACGGCCCTTGTGCCCGAGACGGCAGCTTTTCTGCCACCACGCATCAGCGTGTAGCCGGCGATGATGCCGTCCCGCTCCAGGCGAGCCAGCCGCTCCTGCACTGCGCTGCGCGAAAGCCCCACGGCCCGCGCCAGCGCCATCACGGGGCGGCGTGCATCCCGCTCCAGCAGCCCCAAGAGCTTCTCGTCGACCGCGTCCGGCGTCTTGATGTTCGCCTCCAAGGCTGCTCGCTCCAATCGCCGCTTCCCGCAATGTGCCGGGCCGACCGGCGATCTGCCGGGTGGAGACCGGCACGTCGTGACACCATTGTCATGGATGGAAGGAGAAGCCGCCATGAAAAAATATGAGGGCCGCACATTCGCGGCGACCGGCGCATGGAGCGGGCCGGAGATCGCCATGATCGGCGAGACCACCGTGAAGCTGAGATGGACCGACGAGCCCTATCGCTGGCACATCAACGATGGACAAGAGGTGTTCGCGGTGATCGACGGCATCGTCGACATGCATGTGCGCGAGCGCGGGCGGGAGAGCGTCATCACTCTCCTGGCCGGTGACGTTCTGCATGTGGGCGCGGGCGAGGAGCACGTCGCCCATCCGCGCGGATCGGCTCGGATCCTGGTCATCGAGCAGGTCGGCAGTGCCTGACGGCCGCTGAAATATGACGCCTCGAAGCCTATCACGCCTCGAAGCCAATAACGTTTTGGAGCCAGCTACGCTTTGAAACCTTGCAATGCCGAGAGCAGCCTGGTGATCTGCTCATTGACCGGGTTGTCGCCAGCCGTTGGGGCCTTGGCATTTCCGGCGAGGCTCGCGGTGATCTGCCGGTCGAGATGGCAGATGCGCTCCTGGATGCGCATTGAGCGCGCAATCAGGGCCAGGAGCCCTTGCGGCAGATGGGCAAGGGCCTCCGTCGAAGACGGCAATTGGGCATCTTTCAAGCTGATGCGCGCCTTGTCGCGCTCGGCCTGGAGGCGCGACAGCTCGCCTTCGCCGACGGCGCGCTGCAGCAACAGCCATGAAGCGAGCTGCATCAGCCTGGTCGTGAGCCGCATGCTTTCCGTCGCATAGCCCAGGGCGCCTTGCCGCGACAGGCGCTTGGAATCCTCGCGCCCCTTGCCGTCGAGATAGGTCGCGGTCTCCTCGACCAGCCCCATGCCTTCGCGAAACAGTCCGGTGAATTGCTCGGAGGACACGAAGCTCTCCGCGAAGATCACGGTTCCCCGCGATTCAGCCAGTGCTCTTATCTGCATATCGCTCACGTTCCGTCTCTTGGACATCGGATTGTGGCGAGCTCCGCTCTCGAAAAGGGACGACGCCACCTTGATGCTACCCGGCAACGCAAGTGTAAAGCCATCAAAGGCCGCAGGCTTCGGTAACCTTTGATTAAGGTTAACGGGCCAAGGCTTGAGACCGCCTCGCGCGGCTCAGAAGGCCGCGAAACAAAAAAAGAGCCGCGCGAAGCGGCTCTGAAGGTTAAAACAGGGAGGCGTCAAACAAGTGGACAGGAGAGCCACCTGACATTTACCTTGATAGGCGAGAAAGCTTAACGTTGAGTTAATTTTTACCGAGTTTTTTAAGCGCATTGAAAGGTGCATCGAAATCGATCGAAACCGGCCCGCTGCGAAACGCTGCGATTTGGCCGCGACGCCTTAGCTGCGGCCGACCCCGCCGACCCCTCGAGCCGATCGCCAAATCATTGTGGCGTCACGCCTTTCGGGCGCCGTCCAAGGACACGCAGATGTGCTTCAGAACCGCTTGAAGACGGATTCCGCCTTGCCTTGCGCGGCGAGCTTCTGGGCTTTCGCCGTTTCGAGCCGCATGATCTCGGTGCGCAGCGCGCCGATGTGCTCCTCGATCTCGGCGATCGACAGAAGCGACAGATCCTGCCCGAGCTCATGGGGCGGAACGGGACGCTTGGGGCGTAGCTCCTGCTCATCCATGGATGGTCCCCTCCCATCTCGCTGCACGGTTGGCAGCCCGAATGAAGAAAGTTAGACGATTTCGCGAGGCGAGGCGAGCGCCACGCATATGCGACCAGATAACGCAAAGGTGACAAGATGCCGGCCGAGCTTCCCAAGATGATGACCGCGATCGCCATCAAGGTGCCCGGCGGTCCCGAGGCGCTGGTGCCGGAACAGCGGCCGCTGCCTGTGCCGGGCAAAGGCGAGATCGTGATCCGCGTGGCGGCGGCCGGCGTCAACAGGCCGGACGTGATCCAGCGTCAGGGCCATTACCCGCCCCCGCCCGGCGCCTCCGATCTGCCGGGCCTCGAAGTCGCAGGCGAAGTCGCGGCGTTGGGCGAGGGAGCGACGCGCTTTCGCCTCGGCGACAAGGTCTGCGCCCTGGTGCCGGGCGGCGGCTATGCGCAGTTCTGCAAGGTGGACGAGACGAACGCCCTGCCGATCCCCAAGGGCCTGTCGATGATCGAGGCCGCGGCCATCCCCGAAACCTTCTTCACGGTCTGGACCAACGTGTTCGAGCGCGGCCGCCTGAGCAAAGGCGAGACGCTCCTGGTGCATGGCGGTTCGTCGGGCATCGGCACCACGGCCATCATGCTCGCCAAGGCCTTCGGGGCGCGGGTGATCGCGACCGCCGGCTCGCCCGATAAATGCCGGAGCTGCCGCGAGCTCGGCGCCGACGTCGCCATCGATTACCGCAGCGAGGATTTCGTTGCCGCCACCAAGGCCGCGACCGACGGCAAAGGCGCCGATGTCATCCTCGACATGGTGGGCGGCGACTATGTGGCGAGGAATTACGAGGCAGCGGCCGAAGAGGGACGCATCGTGCAGATCGCCTTCCTCAAGGAGTCGAAAGTCACGCTCGATCTGCGCCGGCTGATGATGAAGCGCCTGACCCATACGGGCTCGACATTGCGGCCGCGCTCGCCGGCCCAGAAGGCGGCGATCGCCCGCGCACTGGAGGAGAAAGTGTGGCCGCTGCTCGCCGAGGGGCGTTGCAAGCCGGTGATCTATGCGACCTTCCGGCTCGAGGAGGCGCCCAAAGCGCATGCGCTGATGGAATCGAGCGCCCATATCGGCAAGATCGTGCTGACGCTCGACTGAGACAGCCGGAGCCGGGTTCGCCGAGATCCATACGCGCCTCCTTCTCACCGCAAGCGAGACCTTTGCGGAATTGGGGGTCATCCCGTGCGCACTGCAGCACGATAGTGATGCGGTGCAGACACGGGATCCATGATCAGCAGGTCAAGGATGGGTCCCGGATCTGCAGCGCATCATTTCATGCTGCGCCGCGTCCGGGATGACCGGGAGTGGATGTTGCGCAAAGGTCCCGCGAACGGAGAAGGTCGCGCGCGGCCGCTTCGCCGGCACTCTCGCCCGCTATTCCTTCACGGCGCCCGTGAGGCTCGAGACGTAATAATCGACGAACAGCGAATAGAAGAGCGCGACCGGGATCGAGCCGAACAGGGCGCCCGCCATCAACGCGCCCCATTGGTAATCATCGCCCTGGACGAGCTGCGTCAGCACCGCGACCGGCAGCGTCTTCTTTTCCGAGGATTGGATGAAAGCGAGCGCATAGATGAACTCGTTCCAGGACAGCGTGAAGGCGAAGATGCCGGCCGAGATCAGGCCCGGTACCGCCAGCGGCAAGGTGATCTTGCGCAGGATCTGCAGCCGCGACGCGCCGTCGATCAGGGCGCATTCCTCGAGCTCATAGGGGATCGACTTGAAATAGCCGATCAGCAGCCAGGTGCAGAAGGGCACCAGGAAGGTCGGATAGGTCAGGATCAGCGCGAAGGGGGAATCGAACAGGCCGAGCTTCACTACCATGGCGGCGAGCGGGATGAACAGGATCGAGGGCGGCACGAGATAAGCGAGATAGATCGCGAGCCCGACCCAGTTGGCGCCGCGGAAGCGCAGGCGCTGGATCGCGTAAGCCGCAAGCACGCTCACGAAGATCGACAGCGCGGTCGCCGCGACCGCGATCAGCATCGAGGTCCACAGCCATTGCGGATAATCGGTGTCGAAGAACAGCTTCTTGACGTTGGCGAGCGTCGGCGAATGGATGAAGAGCGGGTTGAAATCCTTGTAGTTGTAGAGCTCGTTATTCGGCTTGAAGGTCGTGACCGTCATCCAATAGAACGGAAACAGCAGCACGATCACGAAGCAGGCGAGCGGCAGGTAGACCGTCACCAGCTTGCGCGGCCCGGATTCCCAGGAGATCACGGTCAGGCGCTCGGGCGCCGCAGCCGGCGGCGCCGGGCCGGGAGAGGAAAGGGCGGCGTCAGTCATTCGCTTCGCCCTGCTGCCATTTGCGCCGCGCCAGGCCGAAATAGCTGATCAGCGTCGCGGCCACCAGGAACGGGATCATCGAGACGGCGATCGCCGCGCCTTCGCCGAGCTGCCCGCCCGGTATGCCGCGTTGGAAGGCGAGCGTCGCCATCAGATGCGTCGAGTTGATCGGACCGCCGCGCGTGATGGCGTAGACGAGCTGGAAATCCGTGAAGGTGAACAGCACCGAGAAAGTGAGCACCACCGACAAAACCGGCATCAGCATCGGCGCCGTGATATGGCGGAAACGTTGCCAGGAGGTCGCCCCGTCCAGCATCGCGGCCTCGTAGAGCGAAGGCGAGATGGTCTGCAGTCCGGCCAGCAGGCTGATGGCGACGAAGGGGATGCCGCGCCAGATATTGGCGGCGATCAGCGAGAAGCGCGCATGCCAGGGCGTCCCCAGGAAATCGATGCTGGTGCTGCGCCAGCCCAACAGGTCCTTGAGGATATAGGAGATGACCGAATATTGCGGGTCGTAGATCCACCAGAAGGCCACCGCCGACAGCACCGTCGGCACGATCCAGGGCACGAGCACGATCGCCCTGATGATCGATTTGAACGGGATATGGTGGTTGAGCAGCAGCGCCAGCCAGAGGCCGAGCGCGAATTTCCCGACGGTCGCGGCGGTGGTGTAGACGAGCGTGTTGCCGACCGCGATCCAGAAGATCGGATCGTTCCAGAGCGAGATGAAGTTCTCGAGCCCGATGAAGCTGCCGGCCCGCCCGATCTTGGTGTCGGTGAAGGCGAGCCACAGCCCAAGCCCGAGCGGGTAGGTGAGGAAGACCGCGAGCAGGCCGATCGCCGGCAAGAGGCACAAGACCACCAGGAAGGGTTTCCAGTCGAACAGGCGCGAGAGCCAGTTCGACCGCTCGGCCTGCGAGAGGGTCCAGCGCTCCGCGATATCGGCCATCAGCTCATGCCTCCCGCGCTTGCGCGGCCTCGGCTGGGCGGCCTCGAGACGCCATCAGCCCTTGTAATAGCGCTTGGCGCGACGCTCGGCCTCGGCGGCCGCTTCCTCGGGCGTCGCCACGCCGGTCGCGACCGATGCCGCCATGTCGACCATCACATAATCGGCGACCACCGCGGCCGACGCCTCATTGATCGGCCCCTTGAAGGCATACCACAGCGAATCCTTCATCGTGTCCCTGTAGGCTGCGATCTTGGGATCGCTCTTCCAGACATCGCTTTCCGCATAGCCCTTCAGCGGCTGCGCCCAATAGCCATAGGTGCCGGTCAGCCATTTGTCGTATTGCTCGGCCTCCATCATGAAGGCGAGATAGGCCTTGGCGGCGTTCGGATATTTGCTGTGCTTGAACACCATGGAGTTGATGGCGAGCGCCGTCTCGGTGCCATGGCCGACGGGCCCGACCGGCATGCGCGCATGGTTGAGATCGGGCGTCATGGCGGCGATCTTCGGGTCGGTCGCGTTCTTGATCGAGAAATACAAGGAGACGCCGTTTTGCGTCGCCGCGATGTCGCCGGCGATCAGGGCCTTGTTGTTCGAGGGATCGAGCCAGGATTGCGTCCCCGGGATGAAGGTCTCGAACAGCGCCTTGCCGTATTTCAGGGCTTCGATCGTCTGCTTCGAGTTGATGGTCACCTTCTGGTTCTCGTCGATCATGTAGCCGCCATGGGCCCAGACGAGCCAGTGGCAGAAGGCGTTGCCGTCGCCGGTGGCGTGGCCGAAAGTGTAGCCGGCCGGATGGCCGATCTCCTTGAGCTTGCGGCAGAGTTTCAGGAAATCGTCGAGATTGGTCGGGAATGTGTCGAATCCCGCCTCCTTCACCCAGGAGATGCGATAGACCGATGGTCCGCCCGAGCCGCCGAACGGAATGGCGATCCAGTTATTGGTGCCGAATTTCTTGCCGTAGCGCTCGGCGAGCGGATACCAGCCGCCATATTTCTTACCGAGATATTCGGCGACGTCGGAGAGCTCGATCAGCTTGTCCGAATAGAGATGCGGATCATCCGTCCAGCCGAGCACGACATCGGGTCCGGCACCCGTATTGGCGGTCACGGCCGTCTGCGGGCGCAGATCCTCCCAGGCCGAATAATCGATCTTGACCTGCACGCCCGTCGCCTTGACGAAATTCTGCGTGTTGGCATTGAAAATGGTCTCGTCGGGATCGACGAATTTCGTTGGTCGCAGCACCCGTAAGGTGGCGCCCTTTTCGATGTCGATCTTGGGTGCCGCGACATCGGCGGTGGTGATCGCGGCCTTGGCGCTCGTCCCGAGCGTCGACGCTGCCGCCAGCGCCCCGACGCCCAGCGCCAAGGTGTCGCGCCGATTGAAACGATGCATCTTCATCCTCCCTGACGATTTTGGCATCCGCCGACGATCTCGTCTGGTGGCAGATGGTGGTTGGCGCGCAGTCTAGTTCATGCCGGGCTTTTGTGAAGCACCACGCCTGCTCAGACTTTAGGCGAGTTTCCGACGGCGCGTGCCGGCAAGCGGGCGCTGTGGCATGCCAGGTCTTGGGCATGCCAGGTCTTGCGCATGCCAGGTCTTGGGCACCACAGGTCTTGGGCATGCCAGGTCTTGGGCATGCGAGGTCTTGCAATTTCGGCCCGCACAGACCAAGCCTGTGGGGTCGGGCGCGGTTGCCCGAGACTCGTCATCGCGGAGACATCACATGGACGAACTGATCGCCAAATTGACGCAGGCCGCCGGGATCGACGCAGCGACCGCGCAGAATGCCGTCACCATCATCCTCAATTTCCTGAAGAAAGAGGCTCCCGCCGAGCATGTCGAGCAGGCGGTCGCCGCCATTCCGGGCGCGCAGCAGGCGGTCGAGCAGCAGGCCGACGCGGCATCGCCGGGTGGAATGGCGGGGCTCGGCGGCCTCATGGGAGGTGCCGGCGGCCTGATGGCGCTGGCCGGGCAGCTCACCGGTGCCGGCCTCTCGATGGGCCAGATGCAGACGGTCGGCAAGGAGCTCTTCGCGCATGTGCGCGAAAAGGCCGGCGAGGATGTGGTGGGCGGCATCGTGGCCGCGGTCCCCGGCCTCTCGCAATTCGTGTGAGATCGAGGTCGGCATTGCGCTCGCAGCCGACATGCATTCACAGGTGAACGGACCCTCGACGCAGCGATGACGGCGGCAACGGCGACGCATGAAATCTGGGTGAAGCTCGTCGAGCGCACGTTGAAAGGCGCTTCCCTCGACAAGCTCGTCTCCCGCAGCGCCGACGGCCTGCCGATCGAGCCGCTCTACCGGGCGAGCTCCGGCGTGAGCATGGCACCCTTGCGGGCGGCCGGGCGCTGGCGGCTCACCCAGCGGGTCGACCACCCGGAGCCGGAAGCGGCTTGCGCCAGCGCCCTCGCCGATCTGGAGGGCGGCGCCGAGGAGCTGGTGCTCGTGCTTGCGGGCTCGCGCACCGGGCGTGGCTTCGGTCTGCGCGCCGCTACGGTCGAGGCGCTCGAGCGGGCGCTCGAGGGCGTCAGGCTCGAGCTCATCGGGCTGCGCCTCGAGACCGCGCCTTTCGATGGGCGCCCGGTAGCGACGCGCCTGCTCGAGCTCGTGGCGCGGCGTGGCCTCGAAGCGAAGGCGCTGTCGATCGATTTCGGCCTCGATCCCGTCTCCGACATGGCGAGATCGGGCGGCTTGCCGTTCACCTGGCCGGAGCTCGCCAGCCGTTTCGCCGGGACGGCGAAGCTCGCCGCTGATCGCGGCTTTGTGAGTTCGCTGGCGCGCATCGACGGACGGGCCGCGCATGAGGCTGGAGCGAGCGAAGCCCAGGAGCTCGCCTTCGCGCTGGCCACGGGACTCACCTATCTGCGTGTCCTGGAAGGCGAGGGGTTCAGCCTCGACCAGGCGCGCAAGGCCTTGTCCTTCCTGCTGGTCGCGGATGCCGACGAGTTCCTGACCATCGCCAAGTTCCGCGCCATGCGCCGCCTCTGGGCCCAGGTGGAGCGAGCTTGCGGCCTCGCCGTCGAGCCGATCACGCTCGCCGCCGAGACGGCCTGGCGCATGACCACCAGGCGCGATCCTTATGCCAATGTGCTGCGGGCGACGCTCGCGGCCTTTTCGGGCGGCATCGGCGGCGCGGATTCGATCTGCGTCCTGCCCTTCACCTCGGCGCTCGGCCTCGCCGACCCCTTCGCGCGTCGCGTGGCGCGCAATCTGCAGCAAGTGCTGCTCGAGGAGTCGCAGCTCTGGCGCGTCGCCGACGCGGCCGCCGGCGCCGGTGCCTTCGAGGCGCTGACCGAAGCTCTCGCCCATAAGGCCTGGACGCTGTTCCAGGAGATCGAGAGCGAAGGCGGCATCGTCGAAAGCCTTTCGCGCGGCAAGCTGCAGGCGCGCATCGCCGCGGTGCGGGCCGGGCGCGAGAAGGAGATCGGCCGGCGCAAGGCACCGATTACCGGCGTCAGCGAATTCGCGCTCCTGTCGGAACAGCCGGTCGCCGTGCTGGCGCCTGCTCCGGACAAAGCCAAGGCCGCGGCGTCGAGCCCCGCTCTCACGCAGCCATGCGAGGCGCTGCCCTCGATCCGCTTCGCCGAACCCTTCGAGCATCTACGTGACCGTTCCGATGCGTATCTCGCGCGCACCGGCCGGCGCCCGAGCGTCTTCCTCGCCAATCTCGGCGGAGCGGCGAGCTTCACGCCGCGCCGCCTGTTCGCCAAAAGCCTGTTCGAGGGCGGCGGCATCGAGGCGATCGAGAACGACAAGCCCGCCACTTTGACGGGCATCGTCGATGCTTTCCACGCCTCGGGGGCGCGGCTCGCCTGCCTGTGCTCTTCCGACGAGGTCTATGCGCAGCAGGCCGGCGAAGCCCTGCGGGCCCTCAAGGGGGCGGGTGCCGTTAAGCTCGCCGTCGCCGGGCGGCCGGGCGATCTCACCGAGCGTCTCGTTGGGGTGCCCGTCGACCTGTTCGTCTATGCGGGCTGCGAGGCGCTCGAGGTGCTGACCGGGCTCCACGACGATCTTTTCGCCAAAGAGGGCTGAGCCGATGGCCTGGCTCAAGGCAGGGATCGGCACGACGATCATCACTGCCGTCTTGATGGTCGCCGCCCTGGTGGTGATCAGCGTCCTGCAGAAGGGCGTCGAGCCCATGAGCCTCTTCACCCTCATCCTGGTCGGCCTGCCGGCAGGTCTCGTCGCCGCAGCGCCCATCGGCCTCGTCGTGCTGCCGCTCGCCGCGGTCCTCATCGACCAGCCAGGCGCCAGGCTGTTTCGCAACATGGCGCTCACCGGCGCCGTCGCCGGCGCGCTCCTGCCGCTCATCATCATGTTCGGTTTCAAGATCAGGCCGCCCGGCATGGTCGGCACCATCAGCGGCCTTCTGGTCATCGGTGGCGTCGTCGCCGGAACGCTCGCCGGCCTGTTCTTCGCGGAGATCCTCCAGCGCGTCGAAAGGCGCTGATCTGCAGCGCTCTGGCTGGCCGAGGAGGCCGCTTGTGGAATCTGGCTCGCCTCCCGGCCCCGACATGCTCATCAGGAGCGGGACGCCGGCCTTCCGCAACACCATTCTCGCCATGTTCTGTGCGGGGTTTGCGACCTTCGCGCTCCTCTATTACGTGCAGCCTTTGCTGCCGGTGTTCTCCGCCGATTTCGGGCTCGGCGCGGCGCAGAGCAGCCTTGCCCTGTCGCTGACGACCGGCCTCATGGCGCCCTCCATGCTGGTCGCGAGCTCGGTGTCGGAGATCGTCGGGCGCAAGCCCATGATGGTCGCCTCGGTGCTCGCCTCCTCGCTCCTGACGCTGCTCACCAGCTTTGCGCCGAATTGGCCGGCACTGCTGGCGCTGCGGGCCGTGACCGGAATCGCAATCGCCTGCCTGCCGGCCGTCGCCATGGCCTATGTGGCCGAGGAGATCGCACCGGCTTCGATCGGGCTTGCGATGGGGCTCTATATCGGCGGCAGCGCGCTCGGCGGCATGGCGGCGCGGCTCGCCGCCGGCATCTTGGCCGAGTTCGGTTCCTGGCGCTTGGCGATGGCCGGTCTCGGCGCCATGGGGCTTGTTGCCGGGCTGATCTTCTGGCGCAGCCTGCCGCCCTCGCGCCATTTCGCGAGACGGGCCTTGTCGCTCAGCGAGCATATCAGCGGCTTTGCGGCCCATCTGCGTGAGCCGGGCCTGCGTCTCCTGGTGGTCGAGGGCTTCCTGATGATGGGCAGCTTCGTGACCGTCTATAACTATATCGGCTATCGGCTCCTCGCCCCTCCTTATGCGATGAGCCAGGCGAGCGTCGGCCTGATCTTCAGCGTCTATCTCGTCGGCATCGTCTCGTCGCCCTTCAGCGGCGCGGTCGCCAGCCGGCTCGGGCTGCGCAATGTGTTCTGGGTGATGATCGTGGTCATGGGCGCGGGCGTCGCGCTGACGCTCGCGGCGTCGGTCGGCCTCGTCATCGCCGGCCTTGCGCTGATGACCTTCGGCTTCTTCGGTGCCCACTCGATCGCCTCGAGCTGGGTGGGGCGCCGGGCGCGCACCGCCAAGGCCCAGGCGGCCTCGCTCTATCTGTTCCTCTATTATATGGGCTCGAGCGTGCTCGGCTCGATTGGAGGCATCTTCTGGCAGAGGGAGGGTTGGAACGGCGTCACCGCACTCGTTGGGGTGCTGCTTAGCCTCGCCTTCCTGATCTCGCTGCGCCTGGCGCGGCTGCAGCCCTTGGCGCCCTGAGCGTGGATGACGCCGCAAAAAGATCTTGGCGGTTCGAATGTTGCCGTTCCGGGGCCTTCGGCCTAGGTAAGGAGAAGCGAGCCGGCCGCAGGCGCCGCGCGCGCTTCGCTTTCGGCCATTTGTCTTCGTTCCATGCCAGGAGGGCACACATGTCGTTTTCGCTTCCCGATCTCCCTTATTCGCATGACGCGCTCGCGCCTCACATGTCGAAGGAGACGCTCGAATTCCATCACGACAAGCACCACCTCGCCTATGTCACCAACGGCAACAATCTGCTCAAGGGCACCGAGTGGGAAGGCAAGAGCCTCGAGGAGATCGTCAAGGGATCCTTCGGCAAGAACGCCCCCCTCTTCAACAATGCCGGCCAGCACTACAACCACCTCCATTTCTGGAAATGGATGAAGGCGAAGGGCGGCGGCGCCATCCCCGGCGCGCTCGAGAAGAAGATCAAGGAGGATCTCGGCTCGGTCGAGAAGATGAAAGAGGACTTCGTCGCGGCCGGCGTCGGCCAGTTCGGCTCGGGCTGGGCCTGGCTCGCCGTCAAGGACGGCAAGATCATCATCGCCAAGACGGCGAATGGCGAGAGCCCGCTGGTGCATGGCGCGTCGCCGATCCTCGGCTGCGACGTCTGGGAGCATTCCTATTACATCGACTACCGCAACCGGCGGCCGGACTACCTCAAGGCCTTCCTCGAGCATCTCGTGAATTGGGAATATGTCGAGGAGATGTTCCACAAGGCGAAGTGAGCTTGGTGTTTCCCTTCTCCCGCTCTTCGCGGGAGAAGGTGCCGAGGCGAAGCCGAGGCGGATGAGGGGCGGTTGAGCGCTTCACCTTCGCCCCTCATCCCCCCTCACTGCGCAGGTTTCTTTCTGTTCAAGACTTGCACCTTCTCCCGCGAAGGCGCGGGAGAAGGTCGAGCGCGCCCCCGCCTGGATGAGGCTCCTCGCCAATCCGGGCCGCATCGCCTATAGCGCATCCCGATGAACAGACATTCTGATGTGCTGGCTACGGAACCGGTGAGCACGATCGATGCCGACGGGCTCGAAAGGCTCGAGGCACGCCTCGCGGCCGATCTGCAAGCCCTCAACTACCCGCCCGCCAACTGGGTTCCCCCGACACTGCATCCGGCCGGCAAGGTTTCCGACGTCATCGTGATCGGGGCCGGCATGTGCGGGCTCGCCGCCTCCTTCGCGCTGCTGCGGCGCGGCATCCGCAATCTGCGCATCCTCGATCGTGCGCCCGCCGGACGCGAAGGCCCGTGGATGACCTTCGCCCGCATGGAGACCTTGCGCTCGCCGAAGGAGCTCATCGGTCCCGCCTCGGGCATCGGGGCGCTCACTTTCCGGCAATGGTTCCTCGCCCAGTTCGGGTGCGCCGAATGGGAGGCCCTCTACCGTATCCCGCGACCGATGTGGATGGACTACCTGGTCTGGTTCCGCCGCGCCCTCGATCTGCCGGTCGAGAACGGCGTCGCCGTCACCGCCATCACGCCGCAGGACGACCTGCTGCGCCTCGAATTGTCGGGCGCCGCGGAGAATTTCGCTCTCGCGCGCAAGCTGGTGCTGGCGACCGGGCGTTCCGGCCTCGGCAAGGCGAGCATTCCGGATTTCATGTCCGAGGTTCCGCGCCGCTTCTTCGCGCATTCCGAGGACGAGGTGGATTTCTCGAGCCTGCGCGGCAAGCGCGTCGTGGTCGTTGGCGCGGGCGCCTCCGCCATGGACAATGCCGGCGAGGCGCTGGAGCAGGGCGCGGTCGAAGTGCGGCTGCTGATCCGCCGCAAGACGATGCCGCGCATCAACAAGCTGATGGGCATCGGCTCAGCCGGCTTCAATGCGGGCTTTCCGATGCTGCCGGAGGAATGGCGCTGGCGCTTCATGCATTATGCGGGGCAGGAGCAGACGCCGGCGCCGCGCAATTCGACATTGCGGGTCGGGCGCCACCCGAACGCCTTCTTCCATTTCGGTTGCGGCATCACGGGCCTGCGCGTCGAGGCCGAGGAGCTGCGCATCGATACCGTTAAGGGCAAGATCTTCGCCGCCGACTACCTCATCCTCGGCACCGGCTTCAGCGTCGATCCCTTCGCCATCCCCGAGCTCTCGCTCTATGCGCCGCATATCGCGACTTGGGGCGAGCGCCATGCCCCGATCGCCGATCTCGCCGATGAGGAGCTCGCGGGCTTTCCATATCTCGGGCGGGCCTTCGAGTTCCTGCCGCACGGCGTGGACGCGCCGGCGGGACTATCCGACATCCATTGCTTCAACCACGCGGCGAGCCTCAGCCTCGGCAAGGTTTCGGGCGATATCCCGGCGATCTCGACCGGCGCCAATTGGCTCGCCGAAGGCATAGCGGGGCAGCTCTTCTGCCGCGATGTGGAGACGCATTGGCAGATTGCGCTAGACTATTCAAAGCCCGAGCTTGAGGGCGATGAATGGACCGATGCCGAAGCCGAATAAAGCATCATTCCGAAAAGTGGCCTTCCGCTTTTCGGACCAGAATGATGCGGAGTAAAGGACGACCAACAGCGATGTGTGTGATGGTCCACGCATCCGCGCTTAGGAGCTGAGCATGCGCCGCCGTAGCTTTCTCGCCTCGCTCGCACTCGTCACGACGCCTGTGGCGATGCCCTCTTGGGCGCGCGCCGAGGAGGCGAGCGGAGACACCGTTCTGGTCGGCGTCTCGGGACCGCTCACCGGGCAATACGCGCAATATGGCGCGCAATGGAAGCGCGGCTTCGATCTCGCCATCGACCATGCCAATGCGCAAGGCGGGGTGAAGGGGCGCAAGCTCGGCTATGTGTTCGAGGACAGCCAGAGCGACCCGCGGCAATCGGTGGCGATCGCCCAGAAATTCGTCGGCAATCCCGAGATCGTCATGGAGCTCGGCGATTTCTCGAGCGCCGCCTCGATGGCCGCTTCGCCGATCTACCAGCGCGGCGGCCTCGTGCAGTTCGGCTTCACCAATTCGCATCCCGACTTCACCAAGGGCGGCGACTATATGTGGAGCGACGCGCCGAACCAGGCCGACGACATGCCCCATCTCGCCGACTATGCCATCAACCGGCTCGGCCTGAAGAAGCTCGGCATCCTCTACATCAATGGCGATTGGGGCCGCACCAGCCGGGAGCTGATGCTGGCGGCCGCGAAGCAGCGCGGCGCCACCATCGTCGCCTCCGAAGGTTATCTGCCAAACGAGAAGGATTTCCGCTCGACCCTGGTGCGGGTGCGCGATGCCAGTCCCGACGGCATCATCCTCATCTCCTATTACCCGGACGGCGCCTTGATCGTGCGCCAGATGCGCGATCTCGGCATGGCCCAGCCGGTGGTCGCGGCCGGCTCGATCTATTCGCCGAAATTCCTGGAGATCGCGGGCGACGCCGCCAATATCGGCATCTTCACCGAAACCAATTTCTTTCCCGAGGATCCGCGCCCCGAGGCGCAGGCCTTCATGCAGGGCTTCAAGGCGAAATACGGAATGGACCCCGACAGCTATGCGGCGCGTTCCTATGACGCCATGATCGTCGCCTGGTATCTCGCCAAGACCTATGGTCCCGACCGCAAGGCGATCCATGACGGCCTCGGCGCCATCAAGGACATTCCGAGCGTCATCTACGGGCGCATGAGCTTCGAGCCGGGGACGCGCCGCGTCGCCGCGCCCATGTCCATCCTGTTGACCGTGAAGGATAGCAAATTCGCCCAGTGGAAAGGCAACTGAGCAAAGACTCATCGGTCATGGCGCGCATCCTTGCTCGCAGTCCCTCCTTGCTCGCAGTCCGTCCTTGCTCACAGTCTTGGCTATCGTTTCATTCATGCCGAGAAGCGGAAGAGCAGTCTCCGGCATGAATGATGCTTAGTGGTTTCAAGCATCCGTCAGGAGGGCAATCTTCTCCATTTGCCCGCGGTCGCGGAGGTTCCTTTCGTCGTTCGTCGGCCCGAGCGATCCTCCCGTTTCTTTTTGCCGACGAGGCGAGGCAAGCTGTTCCCAGCGGCGGCGCAAATGCGGTAGCTGTGCATCATGATGCGTCCTCTTGAACGAATCCGCGCGCCGGCCCGCATGCCTCTTGCCATTGCTGCGAGGTAGCGGCCGATGTCGACCGCCTTCATCGACTACACCGTCAACGGTCTGATCGTCGGCAACATCTACATGTTGCTGGCGGTCGGTCTCGCCTTGATCTTCGGCGTCTCGCATCTGATCAATTTCGCGCATGGCTCGGTCTATGCGGTCGGCGCCTTCATCGGCTGGAGCGCGATCCATCATCTCGCGACGCCGCTGCCGCTGACCATGGCGCTGGTGATGATGGGCTGCGCCGTCATCGGGCTCGCCATCGAGCGGCTCGGCCTGCGCCCGCTGCAGAACGCGCCACGCATCGCGCCGCTGCTCGCCACCATCGGCATCAGCCTCGTGCTCGACCAGGTGTTGCAGCTCGTCTTCGGCGCCGACCCGCGCTCGCTGCCGAGCCAGCTGCCGAACTGGCGCATCCGCATCGGCGACGGCACCATCGGGGCGCTCGATCTCCTGATCTTCGGCATCGGGGTCGCGAGCGCCGCCTTGCTGTTCGGCTTCCTGCGCTTCACCAAGCTCGGCTGGGCGGTGCGCGCCACCGCGCTCGATCGCGATGCGGCAAAGCAGGTCGGTGTCGATGTCGATGCGGTGAACCAGCTCGTCTTCGCCATCGCGTCCGCGCTTGGCGGCCTGTCGGGCATGCTGGTCGGCATGTATTACAACACCATCGATCCGGGGATGGGCTTCCAGGCGACGCTGAAGGGGGTTGTGGCGCTGCTCATCGGCGGCATGGGCAATGTGCCGGGGGCGGTGGTCGGCAGCCTGCTGCTCGGCCTGATCGAGAGCTACGGCATCGCGCTGTTCGGCACCACCTACCGCAATCTCTTCGCCTTCGCGCTGTTGCTGATCTTCCTCGTCTTCCGTCCGAACGGCCTGTTCAGCAATAATCGCCGCCCGCCGCCCGAGCCGCTCACCGGCACCTTCGTGCCGCCGACGAGCCCGATCAACCTGCCCGCCTGGGCGCTGGCGGCCCTCGCCGTGCTGGCGCTCGCCTTGCCGCTCTTCGTGCGCAGCGCCTATGCGTTGCAGGTGCTCACCAATGCCTGGCTCTACGGCATCCTCGCGGTCGGCCTGACGCTGATCTCGGGCACGGTCGGGCTGATCTCGCTCGGCCATGCGGGCCTGCTCGCCATCGGCGGTTATGCGTCGGCGCTCATCGCGCTCAATCTCGGCCTGCCGGTTGCGGCCTCGGTGCCGCTCGCCGGCCTGATCGCCGCGGCGCTCGGCACGGCGCTCGCCTATCCGGCCTTCCGGCTGCGCGGCCATTATGTCTCGATCGCGACGCTCGGCATGGGCGAGGTCGTGGCGCTCGTCATCCTCAACTGGGAGAGCTTGACGCGCGGCCCGCTCGGCGTCTCGGGCATTCCGCCGCTCGCCATTGCGGGCCAGCCGATCTATTCGCCGCAAGGCCAGTATTGGCTGGCGCTGATCATCCTGCTGGTGCTCGCCGCGCTGCAATTGCGGCTCCTCGGCTCGCATCTCGGGCGCACCTGGCGCGCCATCCGCGAGGACGATGTGGCGGCACGCAGCTATGGCATCTCGCTCAACCGCTACAAAGCCCTGGCCTTCGGCTTCGGCGCTTTCCTCGCCGGCATCGCCGGCGCGCTGACGGCGCATATCTATTCCTACATCAATTTCGAGACCTTCGATTCCACCTTGTCGATCCTGGCGCTGACCATGGTGATCCTCGGCGGCATGGGCAATGTGATCGGGGCGCTGTTCGCCTCCATCGCGCTCATCGCCTTGCCGGAGATCTTCCGGGGCGCCGCCGATTACCGCATGCTGATCTATGGCATCGTGCTCCTGTTGCTGATCCGCTTCCGTCCCCAGGGCCTGATGGGGACCATATGAGCGCGCAACCGGGAACCGAGGGGCTCTTGCAAGCCAAGGTCGCCGTGGAAGCCAAGGCGCTTGTGCAAGCCAAGGCGCTTGTGCAAGCCAAGAGCCTCACGCGCCGCTTCGGCGGGCTCACGGCCGTCGACGCCATCGACATCGCCGTTGCTGAAGGCGAGTTCGTCAGCGTCATCGGCCCGAACGGCGCCGGCAAGACCACCTTGTTCAACTTGATCACCGGCCTCGACCGGCCGGATGGCGGCAGCGTCACTTATGCGGGCGAGGACATCACCGCTTATCCGCCGGAGGCGCTGGCCGAGCGCGGCATTGCCCGCACCTTCCAGCATGGGCGCGTCTTCGCCAATCTGTCGGTGATCGACAATGTGCTGATCGGCTCGCATGCAAGGCTGCGCGCCGCGCGGCCGCGCCTGCCTGGAATCGGCGGGCTCGCGGAGCTCGCGCTCGCGGTGCTGCGCCCGGCGGCCTTGCGTATCGAGGAGGAGGCGTTGCGTTGCGAGGCGATCGACATCCTCAAGATGTTCGGCGACCGGCTCGTGCCGCGCCTCGACCATCCGGCGCACAGCCTCTCTTACGCCAATCGCCGGCGCGTCGAGATCGCGCGGGCGCTGGCGCTCGCACCGCGCCTGCTGCTGCTCGATGAGCCGACCGCCGGCATGAACCCGACCGAGACGCGCGAAATGCTCGAGATCATCCGCGGCCTGAAGGAGCGCGGCCTCACCATCCTGCTGATCGAGCACAAGCTCGACATGGTCATGGAGCTGTCGGACCGCATCGTCGTCATGGATAATGGCCGCAAGATCGCCGAGGGCAAGCCGGCCGAGGTACGCCATGACCCGCAGGTGATCGAGGCCTATCTCGGCCGCGCCCATAAGGCCGCAGGAGATGCCTCCTCCGGAGATGCGACCGCGGGAGCCGCCCGATGACCGCGCTCCTCGAGCTCGACAACGTCAACACCGCCTATGGCGCCGTGCAGGTGCATTTCGACCTGTCGCTCAAGGTCGGCGAAGGCCAGATCGTCTGCCTGCTCGGCGGCAATGCGTCCGGCAAGTCCACGACCATGAAAGTGGTGCTCGGCCTGTTGCGGCCGCGCTCGGGTGCCGTGAGCTTTGCGGGCACTTCGATCGCAGGCCTCTCGACGCCGCAGATCATCAGGCGCGGCATCGGCTCGGTGCCCGAGAGCCGGCGGCTCTTCGCCACCATGACGGTGCGC
Source organism: Rhizobiales bacterium GAS188 (assembly GCA_900104855.1). NCBI lineage: Bacteria > Pseudomonadati > Pseudomonadota > Alphaproteobacteria > Hyphomicrobiales > Rhizobiales bacterium GAS188. The sequence continues at coordinate 2,564,363 of FNSS01000001.1, read as the reverse complement.
GAGAACGTGCTGATGGGCGCCTATGCGCGCCGCGACCGCCCCGCCGTCGCGCAAGATTATGAGCGCATGCAGGACCTCTTCCCGCGCATCGCCGAGCGGGCCGGCCAGCAGGCCGGCACCTTGTCGGGCGGCGAGCAGCAGATGGTGGCGATGGCGCGCGCCCTGATGGGCCGCCCGCGGCTGATCTGCATGGACGAGCCCACCATGGGCCTGTCTCCGATCGCGGTCGATCAGGTGCTGTCGCTGATCAAGACCATCAACCAGCAGGGCGTCACCGTCTTCATGGTCGAGCAGAACGCCACGCTCGCCCTGCAGATCGCCCATTTCGGCTATGTGCTGCAGACAGGCCGCATCGTGCTGTCGGGCGAGGGGCGCGAGCTGTTGCACAATCCCGAAGTCCAGGATGCCTATCTCGGAGGCGAGCGGTGAGCGAAGCGATCGGCAAGGTCGCGCCTCGCTGACACGCTCAACAATATGTGCATCCTTTGGCGCAGGCCGGCCGCGGCCCGCCCTCAAGCGGCCTTAAGGTCGCGCATGCGCGACGGCATGGCGGAGTGGCGCTCGAGCAATGCCGGGAAAGCCTCGCCGGCGAAGAATTCATGCTCCTTGGGGCGCGTGGCGCCGACGGGATCGGCGGCCTGCAGTTCGGCGTCGACGAAACCCGGATGGCACATCACGAGATGGCGATCGCCGGGGCGGCGCAGGAAGCGCGCGAAATCGGTTGCATAATCGCGGCGCGGATTGAAGGGGACGATGCCGGCAAAGCTGCTATTCGCCAGGATGGCGCGTGCCTCGAGCTTGGGGCCGAAGCCGCGTGCCAGAGTGGCGATCACCATGGCCTTGCCGGCGCAGAGACGGCGCTCCGCGATGGCGCCGAGGCGATCGGCCGGATCGCGCACATAGAGCCGGCGCGCCAGCCCCAGCCCGTCGAGGGCGGCGATCAGCGCCTCGCGCACCCCCGGGAACGCATGCACATGCTGATGGCCGTCGAGGAAATCCGGTTCGCGCCCCATTTGCCGTGCGAAGGCGTCGATCTGGCGGCGAAACTCGTCTGCGATCTCCGCCAGCGGCAGACGTCCCCAGAGCGCCCCGCGCAGCACCTTGCCGAAGGGCGGCAGCTCGCCGGTCGGAGCGAAGCGCGACATGACGCTGACGGATGCGCCGCAGGTCAGGTTGAGATGCACGCCGAGATCGGCGCTCGCCGAGAATTGCCGCAGGCGCGGGGCAGCGACCGGCCAATTCTCGCGATTGGTCATGGCGCCCGTGGCGCTGATGCGCCGGCGTTCGAGGAGATCGAGGATCGCCTCGCTCACTCCCGCGCTCAAGGCAAAGTCATCGGCGCACAGGACGAAACGCAGGAGCTGGCGCGAGGGCTCGGGTCCCTTGTATTGCGACGATCCTGGGTTTGCCTCGAGCGACGTCATGCGCGCTCCCTATCGGGTCGGATCCGAGCTCCGAGGTGACGGTCCGGATCGGGTCGCGTCGCACCCGATCGCTTATGATGTGCCTGCCAAGGTTACGATCTGTTGACGATAGGCGATGATTGGCCCCCGATGGAAGAGCGCTTGGCTGCCTGATCAGGCGAATCGTGTCCCTTCAGTGACGCAGATGGCCGGGGCAAGCCCCGGCCATGATGACGAATCCCTGTCCGGCACCGCTTGATTAGCGCCGTGTCCCGCGAATCAGCGACGCGACTTCTTGCGCTGCTGGCCGAGGCCCATCTGCTTGGCGAGCTTGGAGCGCGCCGCAGCATAGTTGGGCGCGACCATCGGGTAGTCGGAAGGAAGATTCCACTTCTCGCGGTATTGCTCGGGCGAGAGCCCGTATTGCGTGCGCAGATGCCGCTTCAGCGACTTGAACTGCTTGCCGTCCTCGAGGCAGATGATGTAGTCGGGAGTAATGGATTTCTTGACCGGAACGGCAGGCTTGGCGGCTTCCGCAGGGGTGGCGGGCTCGCCCGTGGACACGCGCGACAATGCGCCGAAAACATCCTTGATGAGGGTCGGAAGCTCACCCGAGGCAACGGAATTGTTGCTGACATATGCAGACACGATATCGGTCGCGAGCTCAATGAACTGAGCAGACCCCTCGGTTGTGTTCATTTCAATCTAGCCTTTCTGGATCAACTTGCTGGACAAGACGTCGCCCCCCATATCAGCGGCGTATGCCGACCGAGATTGGCGAGACTTGCTCTGGTTCCATCCGCATGCATTTTGCGGTCGTGCGGCTATCGATTCGAAATAAGCCGCGGCCATTGCTCTAATCTGCCTTTTCAGTGATTTCAAGTCGTTTTTCAGCATTCACTTTAAGTATCGAGGTCGGTATGGCTCCAAAAAACTTAACTCGACCTAGTGCGACCCCTAGACGCCCTTCTAAATATGCGTGCCTCATCATATCTTGATGCATAGCTCAAGTTGTCGATTAGGCTAGTCTGGATGACCCTGATGAACGAAACCGTCATTGCTCCAGGTTGCGCGGCCCCCGCGCCGACCAGCCGCGAGGCGCCTGCCGCTGCGGCATTAATGGACCATCGCGGCGATTTTCGGTACGAACCGCGCGATTGCGCCGCATGAAGGAGCGGGACCTCTTCATTGGAATGATTCGATTCAGGGTAGGCCGGACACAAGCTCGCCGAAAGGCCGCAGCGTGAACGCGCCCATCGCAGTGCCGGCCGTGACCGCGCCAATTTGTGCAACAAAGCCACATAAAACCACAAATCACGGTATCGTCATTCATGACGACTATGCTTGGCTCAAGGCGCCGAATTGGCAGGAGGTGCTGAAAGATGCCGCGGCGTTGCCAGCCGATATCGGCGTCCATCTCGAAGCCGAAAACGCCTATGCGGATGCTTGCCTTGCTCCGCTCCAACCGCTGATCGAGACGCTGACGGCGGAGTTGCGGGGTCGTCTCGAGGATGAGGACACGACCGCGCCCGTCCCCGACGGACCCTTCCTGTATTACAGGCGCTGGCGCAGCGGCTCCCAGCATCCTTGCCTCGTCCGCCGCAAGCGGGCGGGCAGCCCGGAAGAAGAGCCGGAGGAGGAGTTGCTGATCGACGGCGAAAGCCTGGCTGCGGGCCGTGGTTTTTTCCAGCTCGGCCCGGCGAGCCACTCCCCCGACCATCGCCTCATTGCTTATGCGGTCGATGAGGCGGGCTCGGAATTCTTCACCATCCGCGTGCGCGACCTCGCGCGCAATCGCGATTTGCCCGACACGGTCGCCAATACGCGCGCCGACGCCGTGTTGAATGCGCGCGGAGACCCCGTGGTCTGGTCCGGCGATGGCTCGTCCTTCTTCTATGTGCGGCTCGACGACAATCATCGGGCCCGCACCTTGTGGCGTCATGTGATCGGCGCGCCTGCATCCTCGGACAGTCTCGTCTTCGAGGAACGGGCGCAGGGCTGGTTCGTGTCGGTGCATCGCGAGCGCGAGGGACGGCATGCCTCGATCGCGGTTCGTGATCACGAGACCTCGGAAGCCTTCATCCTCGATCTCGACCGCCCTGAGGCACCGCCCATCCTGGTGGCGGCGCGACAGGCTGGCATCCGCTACGAGATCGAGATCGGGCGGGATCGCCTGTTCATCCGCACCAACCGCGACGGGGCGGAGGATTTCAAGATCGTCGAAGCGCCGCTTTCAACGCCGGGCCCTGCCGAATGGGGCGATATCGTGCCGCATCGGCCAGGCGTGATGGTGCTGCAGCACGCGATCTTTGCGCGCCATCTCGTCTGGCTCGAGCGCGAGGATGGCCTGCCGCGCCTCTTGATCCGGGCGCTGGCGAGCGGCCTCGAGCATGCCGTCACCTTCGAGGAGGAGGCCTTCGCGCTCTCCCTCGACGCGGGTGCGGAATTTGATACCGACATCTTGCGCTTCACCATCTCCACGCCGGCGCGGCCGGCCGAGACCTATGACTACGACATGGTCAGCCGCGAGCGCGTCCTGGTGAAGCGCCAGCTCGTCCCTTCCGGGCATGACCCCGACGCCTATGTGGTGCGCCGCCTCCATGCCGATGCGCCGGATGGCGAGACGATCCCGGTCACGCTGCTGCACCGGCGCGATCTCGTGCTCGACGGTCGCGCGCCCTGCCTGCTCTATGCCTATGGCGCCTATGGATCGTCGGTCCCGGCGCAATTCATCGCCCATCGCCTGTCGCTCGTCGACCGCGGCATGATCTACGCCATCGCCCATATCCGCGGCGGCACCGAGAAGGGATGGAGCTGGTACCTGGATGGCAAGCGGGCGCTGAAGGAGAACGGCTTTTCCGATTATCTGTCGGTGGCGCGGATGCTGATCGCCAAGCGCTACACCTCGGCCGGCCGTATCGTCGCCAATGGCCGCAGCGCCGGCGGCATGGTGATGGGCGTCGTCGCCAACCGGGCACCGGAGCTGTTCGCCGGCATCGTCACCGAGGTGCCCTTCGTCGATGTGCTGACGACCATGCTCGATGCCAACCTGCCGCTGACGCCACCCGAATGGCCCGAATGGGGAAACCCCATCGAAAGCGAGAGCGATTTCCGGACGATCCTCGCCTATTCGCCGATCGACAATATCAAGCCCCTCCATTATCCGGCGATCCTCGCCATCGCCGGTCTCACCGATCCGCGGGTGACCTATTGGGAGCCGGCGAAATGGGTCGCAAAGCTGCGCGCCAATTCACGGTCCGGCAGGCCCGTCCTTCTGCGCACCGATATGAGCGGCGGCCATATGGGGGCGCCCGGCCGCTTCGATCGCCTCTCCGAATTCGCCTTGACCTACGCCTTCGCGCTATCGGTCGTCGGCCTTGCCGGAGCGCAAGAGTGAATGTCACCGACCGCCTTTCGCGGCCGGTGCGCAACTCAAGTCAAGGGAATGGTTTCATCATTCGCGGCTTGCCGCGAGGGCGCCGGCTCGCGCCTCCAGGACGATCGCAAGGCCCTGAAGAAACGCTGGAAGCCTGCAATCTGCTGGCCGAGCCAGGAGCGCTGATTATCGGCGTCGATGTCGGGATCGTCGACGCCGCAAGGCCGCGGCTCCTCGCCATAGAGGGCCGTGCGAAACATGATGTCCCAGACCGGCAGGACGAGGGCGAAGTTGCAATTATAGTTGATCGCATCTTTGGGATCGGCGCGCATATGGTGCAGCCGGTGGAACAACGGGTCGACCACGAGCTTGTCGGCGAACGACCCGAAGCGGATGCGCACATTGGCATGCGAGAAATTCTCGACCAGCCGCCCCATCAGGATCAGGATCGCGAATTGCCCGGCCGGCACGCCGAGCGCCAGTCCGACACTGCCCACGATCACGGCCTCGAGCACATCGTCAAGCATATGGTTGCGGTCGTCGGTCCAGCAATTCACCTGGCGCTGGCTGTGATGCAGGCTGTGCAGCGCCCACCACCAGGGCAGCGCGTGCTGCAGCCGGTGGATGACATATTGGGTGAGGTCGAAGATCGCGAAATAGAGCGCAAACAGGATGAGCGGATAATCCTTGAGCCAGGGGACGAGGTCCTCGATCAGGGTCGTGTCGCCACCCGTGAGGCCGAGCTTCTCGCCGAGCCAGTTGCTGACCGGCAAGAGCAGCACGAAGGTGAAGAGCGGGACCAGCCCGAACTCCTTGAGCAGCGTATAGAACAGATCGATGCGGGTGGCCTTGCGGTCGGGCCAGGGTTCCTGCGGCAATATGCTCTCGAGCGGCCGGAACAGGAAGCCGATGATCCCGATTTGAATGGCATTGACCATAAAGAATTGGGCGATTTCGGCAGGGTCGCCCATATATTTGGCGATGCCGAGCCAGGCGAAGACCGGCGCGAGCAAGCCGGACGCGAACACATCCTCCGTCTTCGACCACAGCTCCGCGAGAGCTTGCATGGGCGCCTCGGTGCAGGACGGCCGCGACGCAGCCGGGCGGGGTTGATTACGACAACGGCGCTAAGGCGCCAAGAGCAGCGGCGTCACCAAAGAGGCGCGCCGCTCGTTCAGGGAACGGCCTGCTGCAGATAGGCGCGCACCTCCTCCATCGATTCGAAGCGCTGCGATCCTCTGGGGGTGCGGGCCTCGATGGAGCCGTCGGTGAACACGATGAAGGTCGTCTCGCCGACGCTGAAGCTGCGCGCCGGCTGCAGCTCGTCCGGCGTCCGTGCCTCACCCATGGGCGGAGCCTCCTCATCCTCGCTGAGGCCCTCGATCCGCGGCGAGGCCTCGACGTCGTTCTCGGCCGCGGTTTCGCCTTCGGTCGATTCGGTAGAGGCATGATCCGATTGGGCCGGTGTCGGGGCCGGTGCCGTCGGCTCAATGTGCGGCGCAGCGGACAAGGCGGAAATGGCCGACGGGGCAGCCGTCGGGATCTTGGGCTCGAAGCGCAGGGGACGGGGTGGCGCGATGCTCGTCGGTGCGGGAGGTTCGAACCGCGCAGGCGCTGGTGAGTTTGTGCTCGCCGCCGCGGGAAATTCGATCCGCGCGCGGGAAGGCGAGGTGACATTCGACGGTGCGGAAGCTTCCATCCTCTCGGATGCAGACGGCGCGCTGAAAGCCGGCGCCGCCGGCTCGATTCGCGGCTGAGGAGGCGAAACGGGGTTCGCCTTCGTCTCGAGCCTGGCCTCGATTTTGGCCTCGATCCCGGCTTGGGCCGGCTCCGCCACGGTCGTGCCGGGCAGGCTGCTCACGATCTCGACCGCCGGTTGTTCCGGAAGCTTATCCGCCAGCTTTTCCGTCGGCTTCTCCGTTCCTGGCCGCGCCAGCGCCTGCATCACCGCGAGCCGCGTGCGGCGCGTCTCGAAGATCAGCCCCGCGATCGCCAGGCAGACGAGGCCGCCCGAAATCAGGGCCGAGCCCGAGATCACCAGCGTCCAGCCGCTTTCGAGCGGCACGCGCGGCCAGCCGATCGTGACCGCACTGCCCCCGGCGATCATCGCCGCCAATCCCAGGAGCGCGAAAATCCACGTCATCAGGCAACCTTATCCATTACGCCGACCCGCATTTACGCATCGAATTCCCGCCCATTGGGCGAAATGCGCTCATCGCGCGTCGCCTTGCTCCCCATGATCGCTATCGCATAGGACATACTGTCAAAAATAGGGCGGCGGCAGATTTGCGGCGAAGCGTGGCCCGGTGGCATCGGCCCTGAAACGATGTCCCCGCAAGGCCTCCCGGCGCGGATTCGTCTCCCCGCCGGGCCGGCTGCCAAGGTTGCAAACTCAAATCCGCTATCGTAAGACCCCAAGGATGGGTCGCGCCCGCCAAAGGGAGACGGACGCGGCCGTTTGGTCATGCAGCCGTAGCTCAGTTGGTTAGAGCACCAGATTGTGGATCTGGGGGTCGGTGGTTCGAGCCCACTCGGCTGTACCATCACATCAAGCATTCCTCCGCCTGAACAGGCGCAGCTGTCATGGTTGCGGGCCTGCGCTGTTTCGAGGTTTCGCCGATGGCCGCACGTAACATCACCATCGAAGCTGCCCTCGCCGAGGCGCGCGAGAGGTTCGTCGAGCGCAATCCGGAAAGCCGCAGCGCCTATGCGCAGGCCTGTTCGGCGATGCCTGGCGGCAATACCCGCACCGTGCTGTTCTACGCACCCTTTCCGCTCGCTATCGCAAGCGGCGCCGGCTGCCGGCTGCGCGACGCGGACGGCCATGAATATCTGGATTTCCTGGGCGAATACACGGCGGGGCTCTACGGGCATTCGCACCCGAAGATCCGCGCCGCCATCGACCGGGCGCTCGATGGCGGCATCAATCTGTCGGGCCATAATCTCCTCGAGGCGAAGCTCGCCCGCGTGGTCTGCGACCGCTTTCCCTCGCTCGACCTGATCCGCTTCACCAATTCCGGCACCGAGGCCAATCTGATGGCGCTCGCCACGGTCACGGTGACGACCGGCCGGCGCAAGATCCTGGTCTTCGATGGCGGCTATCACGGCGGCGTGCTGTATTTCGGCGGCGGCGGCTCACCGGTCAACGCGCCGCATGATTTCGTTGTGGGGTGCTATAATGACGTGGCCCGGGCGCAAGAGCTGATCGCCGAGCATGGGGCCGAGCTTGCCGCCATCCTGGTCGAGCCGATGCTCGGCACCGGGGGCTGCATCCCGGCCGACCGCGATTTCCTGCAGGCCTTGCGCGACGGCGCGACGCAATGTGGCGCGGTGCTGATCTTCGATGAGGTGATGACCTCGCGCCTGGCGCCGGGCGGGCTGCAGGAAGCGCTCGGCATCATCCCGGACATGACGACGCTCGGGAAATATATCGGGGGCGGCATGTCGTTCGGCGCTTTCGGCGGGCGCGCCGAGCTGATGAACCGTTACGATCCGCGCCGTCCGGACGCGCTGCCGCATGCCGGTACCTTCAACAACAATATCCTCACCATGTCGGCAGGACTCGCCGGCATGACCGAGATCTTCACGCCCGATGCGGCGCGGCAGCTGACGGCGCTCGGCGAGGATCTGCGGCGCCGGCTGAACGAAGCTTGCGCAGCCCATGGCGCGCCCATGCAGTTCACCGGCCGCGGCTCGCTCATGGCGGTGCATTTTCTCGGCAGGCCGGTGCGCACGCCGCGCGACGCGGCCGAAGGGCATCAGGGGCTGAAAGAGCTGTTCTTCTTCGACATGCTGGAGCGCGGCATCTATTTCGCGCGCCGGGGCATGCTGATCCTGTCGCTGCCGATCGGCGCGGCCGAATGCGACCGGCTGGTGGAGGCCGTTCAGGATTTCCTGGTGACGCGCACACCGCTGCTGCTGCCCGAGGCGTTGAGCGCAGCCTAAGGGCGAGTGGCGAATAGCGAGTGGCGAGTAACACCGCAGGCTCCGCGTCGTTGGCTATTCGCTACTCGCCATTCGCTACTCGCTCGGTCACTTGACGACAGCTGAGCGATCCTGTCAGTCGCGCCGATGAACCTCGATTTCGCGCTCCTCGGCTCCATCACCCAGGTGGTGTGGATCGACCTGCTTCTGTCCGCCGACAATGCCGTGGTGATCGCACTCGCCTGCCGCTCGCTGCCGGAGAGGCAACGCCGGCTCGGCATGGCGCTCGGGGTGGCGGCCGCGATCGCGCTGCGCGTGCTGTTCGGCTTCGGCGTCTCCTATGTGCTCGATATCCCGCTGCTCAAGGCCGTGGCCGGGCTTGTGCTCATGTATATCGGGGTCAAGCTCGCCTGCGATGACGGGCATGGCCATGGCGACGTTCCGGCCGGCCGCAGCCTCTGGGGCGCGGTGTGGACCATCGCGGTCGCCGACGCCATCATGAGCCTCGACAATGTGCTGGCGCTGCTCGCGGCCGCCAAGGAGAATCTAGCCGTCTTCGTCTTCGGCATCCTGTTGTCGATCCCGCTGATCGTCTGGGGCTCGGCCCTGATCATGCCGGTATTGGCGCGCTTTCCGATCCTCGCGGTCGGCGGCGGCGCA